>NZ_JBHSMI010000056.1:0-305699 GCF_042655525.1 Cohnella soli | reverse complement strand
CTTCTTCAATTCGGCTCTGCTCAATGTCACTGTCTCCTGTCTCATAGTGACATTATCTCAGAACAGTTATAGGGTGACATTATCACAGCACAACGACAGGCATAGAGCGTCTGGATTGACTTTTTGGGCGCTTCGTGGTTTAATGATAAGACCTGAGTTTTGCGTAAGGAGGTTGAATCATGGGTCCTACATTTAAGCCGAATGTGAGCAAGCGCAAGAAGGTTCACGGTTTCCGTAGCCGCATGAGCTCGAAGAACGGTCGTAAAGTTCTCAAGGCTCGTCGCCAAAAAGGTCGTAAAGTATTGACAGCATAGAACGAAAGACCACTCTGCGTGGTCTTTTTTTCTTATCTTGCGTGTTCGACTTCTTATTTAAGCGTGGGCCAAAGATAGATGGAGCGGTGAGAGATGCATAGGAAGCTGCGTCTTCGGAAAAGAGAAGATTTTAATAAGGTGTACCGTTTCGGCAAGTCATTCGCGAACTCGCAGTTCGTCGTCTATTGGCGGAAAAGGTCGGATAAGGCGAACTTTAGGCTCGGTGTGTCCGCAAGCAGCAAACTGGGGAATGCTGTCGTACGCAATCGGTTGCGACGGATGGTGAAGGAGATCGTTCGCCTGAACGCGCCGAAACTGCAGGACGAGCTTGATCTGGTTCTGATCGTTAGGAAGCCGGCGCTGTCTCTTCCATATAAAGAGATGGAGGGTAGCGTGCTTCACGTTTTCCGAAAAGCGGGGCTGCTGAAAGGAATGACTCCGGGAGCACCAAGGTCGCAAACGAATAGTTCCGGCGCAAGAGGGAAGAAACCGGGAGAACGCAACGGAATAAAAGGCAAATAAAGCTTGTGAATTGACATGAACGGATCGTGGCTGCAAGATGATGGTGGCTGCCGTTTCATGGGCGAATCGTTAGCTTTTCTTTGTCTTTCTTCTTATGGTATAGTGAATATGAATAGACGTTTGCACCTATCTGGGATGCCGGGTTGTGAAGAGGGGAGTTTTACTTTTTGTTGCGAAATCGCAAATGGTGGGTAATAGCGGGCGCGCTAATGCTGATGGCGCTGTTGTCGGGGTGTTCTCCGAATACGGCCGCTATGCATACGAGCGAGATGGCCAATAGCGGTTCCTGGTGGACCCGCAACGTAGTGTACTGGTTCTCGGTAATGTTGGACAAGTTCGCGGAATGGTTCGGCGGCTCTTACGGATTGTCGGTTTTGCTGCTGACGATTATTGTGAGAACGCTTATCCTGCCGCTGATGATCAAGCAGTATAAGAACACGAAAGCGATGCAGGCGCTTCAACCTGAGATGAAGAAAGTCCGCGAGAAGTTCAAGGACGATCCGAAGAAACAGCAAGAAGAAATGATGAAGCTGTACCAGACGCATCAAGTGAATCCGCTCGCGGGTTGCTTGCCGCTGATCGTGCAGATGCCGATTTTTATCGCGCTTTATAACTCGATCTATAAGAACGTCGAGATTCGTGAGCATACGTTTATCGGATTCCAGCTCGGATTAACGCCGAACAACTCGGGACATTGGTATTACTACTTAATCCCGATTGTAGCGGCATGTACGACGTTGGTTCAATCGATGATGATGTCGCAACAGCAGACGATGGTCGGTCCGATGAAGGGCCTCATGTACATTTTCCCTGTTATGATCTTCGTCATGGCGATCAACTTCCCGGTTGCGTTGCCGCTTTACTGGATTTACAGCAACCTGTACACGATTACCCAGAATTACTTTATGTATCGGAATTCGCCGAAGCCGAACAATAAGCCGGACGACAATCCTCCATCGAAACAAAAACCTAAGCCTAGCGGTAAAGGTAAGGGGGCCCGCGCCTAATGAAAATGCTCGTGGCATCAGGTAAAACGATCGAAGAGGCGGTACGAAGCGGTCTGGCCCAATTGGGCGTGAAAGAAGATCGGGTGAACATCACGGTATTGGAACAGCCAAGCAAAGGGTTGTTCGGGCTCATTGGAGCCAGAGAAGCAAAAGTACAGTTGGAATTGTTGCCGGACGGTGTGGAAGAAGCGATCAGTTTTCTTCGTGCCGTGTCGGAAGCGATGGAACTTACCGTTTCCGTCGAACGTGAGGATGAGGGAGAGTCGATTCGGATTAACATATCCGGATCGGATCTTGGCATCTTGATCGGACGGCGCGGACAGACGTTGGATTCTCTGCAATACTTGGCGAACATCGTGGCGAATCGCCACTCGGACCATCATCTGCGAATCGTTCTCGATGCAGAGCAATTTCGCGAAAGGCGTCGTCAGACGCTGGAGGCGCTGTCCGAAAGAATGGCAAGCCGAGTTGTTAGAACTCGCAAGGAGATCGTGCTTGAACCGATGTCCTCCCAAGAGAGAAAGATCATTCACGCGAGGCTGCAGGCCAACCCGAACGTCAAGACGTACAGTCAAGGGGACGAGCCGAACCGCCGCATCGTGATCGCGCTGAAGTAATGTCAGTCAGCTAAAGAATTCGCAATGGCTTCCGCTTCGTTGGAAGTCATTGCGTTTTTGCGTAGAGCGAGGGATAAAGCAAATGAAGGAAGATACGATTGCCGCGATTGCGACAGCGCTTGGAGAAGGCAGTATCGCGGTCGTTCGATTGAGCGGGCCGGATGCTATCGGGACTGTCGCGAAAGTATTTAAGTCGAAGACGGATTTAAGGGAAGCGCCGTCCCATACGGTACAGTATGGGTGGATCGTCGATCGGGAAGTTGCGAACGGCGTGGAGCTTGTGCTCGACGAAGTGCTTGTGACGGTGATGAAGGGGCCAAGATCGTTCACGGCGGAAGACGTCGTCGAAGTGAGCACGCATGGCGGTATTGTAGCTGTGAAGTCGGTGCTGGAGTTGATTCTGCGCAGCGGCGCGAGAATGGCGGAACCGGGGGAGTTCACGAAGAGGGCTTTCCTGAACGGGAGGATCGACTTGGCTCAGGCGGAAGCGGTTATTGACATAATCCGTTCGAAGTCGGATCGCGCGTTCCAGATGGCGAGGAAACAAGCTGAAGGCGCGTTGTCGAAAGTGATTTTCCCAATGAGGCAGAAGCTTATCGAATTGTTGGCGCATGTGGAGGTTAACATCGATTATCCGGAGCATGATGTCGACAATGTTTCCTCGGACTTGATCCGGGAGCAATGCACGGAGACGCTCTTCCAGGTGGAAAAGCTGTTAAATCAGGCGAACGAAGGCAAAATATTAAGAGAAGGCATTATGACGGTGATCGCTGGCCGTCCGAATGCCGGCAAGTCGTCGCTCTTGAACGCGCTGGCGCGGGAGAACAAAGCGATTGTGACCGATATTCCAGGGACGACGAGAGATATTGTGGAGGAATCGGTCTCATTAGCTGGCATTCCTCTAAGGCTGCTCGATACGGCGGGTATTCGGGAAACGAACGACAAAGTGGAGCAGATTGGCGTCGAACGGTCGCATAACGCACTTGAAGAAGCAGAGCTGATTTTACTCGTACTGAATCACCACGAGGCGCTACACGAAGATGATCGAAAGCTGCTTGGGCTGCTAAAAGATCGGCCGACGATTGTTGTCGTGAACAAGATCGACCTTCCCGGTGAACTGGATGTATCCGAAGTCGAACGCGATTATCCGAAGGAGCGTATCGTGTTTTTGTCGGCGAAAGAAGGCGAAGGCGTCGAAGCGTTGGAGCAAGCCGTATCATCTTTGTTTTTCAGCGGGGCAGTGGAAGCCGGCGATATGACATACGTTAGCAATGCGAGACATATCGCGTTATTATATGAAGCGAAGAAGTCGTTGGCGGATGCGATACAGGCGACATATGAAGGTATTCCGATTGATTTGATTCAGATTGACATTGCGGCCGCTTGGGAGTCGCTTGGGCAAATACTTGGGGATGCGGCGGGCGATTCGTTGCTCGATCAGATTTTCTCCCAATTCTGTTTAGGTAAATAAAGGAGTGAGGTAAATGGGGTATAGAGCGGGCGACTACGACGTCATCGTCATCGGCGCTGGACATGCGGGCTGCGAAGCAGCACTCGCGGCAGCGCGGATGGGATGCGAAACGCTGCTGCTGACGATCAATCTGGACATGGTCGCATTCATGCCATGTAATCCTTCTGTCGGAGGACCGGCGAAAGGGCACGTCGTGCGTGAGATCGATGCGCTAGGCGGAGAGATGGGGCGCAATATAGACAAGACATTTATCCAAATGCGGATGCTCAATACGGGTAAAGGTCCGGCCGTACACGCGCTTCGTGCGCAGGCGGACAAATTTTTGTACCAGCATACGATGAAAGAAACGATCGAGAAAGAAGAGAAGCTGACGCTTCGCCAGGGGATGGTCGACGATCTGATCGTTGAGAACGGCACGGTCGTCGGCGTTGTGACGAAGACGGGAGCCGAATATGGGGCAAAAACCGTTGTGCTGACGACGGGGACTTACTTGCGCGGGAAAGTGATCATGGGTGAGCTCATGTACGAAAGCGGCCCGAACAACCAACAACCGTCATTAAAGCTGTCGGAAGCTTTAAAGCGCGAAGGTTTTCAATTGGCGCGGTTCAAGACGGGTACGCCGCCCCGCGTGCATGAGGATACGATCGACTTTAGCAAGACGGAGATTCAACCGGGGGATACGAATCCGAAATATTTCTCTTACGAGACGGAATATATGGCCCATGCAGATCAGCAAATTCCGTGTTGGTTAACCTATACATCCGAAGAGACGCATCAAATCATTAACGACAACTTGTACCGGGCGCCGATGTTCACAGGTGTCATCGAAGGAACCGGTCCGAGGTATTGCCCTTCTATTGAAGATAAAATCGTCCGGTTTGCAGATAAACCGAAGCACCAGATTTTCTTGGAGCCTGAAGGTCGCAACACGAAGGAATATTACGTACAGGGTTTGTCGACGAGTATGCCGGAAGATGTGCAACTGAGCATTCTACGTTCGATTCCGGGACTTGAGAAAGTGGAGATGATGAGGACCGGTTATGCGATTGAATATGACGCGGTCGTGCCGACACAGCTGTGGCCGTCACTCGAGACGAAGGTTGTAAATAACTTGTTCACCGCAGGTCAAATCAATGGAACGTCCGGTTATGAGGAAGCAGCGGGGCAAGGTGTTATGGCGGGTATTAACGCTGCGCGGAAAGTACAAGGCCGCGATCCGATCATTATCGACCGTTCCAAAGGATACATCGGTGTTATGATCGACGACCTAGTGACGAAAGGGACGAATGAGCCCTATCGGTTGCTCACTTCCCGTGCCGAGTATCGGCTGCTTCTTCGCCATGATAATGCGGATCTTCGTTTGACGCCGATCGGGTATGAGATTGGATTGATCAAGGAAGACCGGCACGAGCGGTTCCTAGCGAAAAAAGCGCTGGTGGAGGCTGAAATCGCTCGTTTGAAAGAGACGAAGTTCCGTCCGGACGAAGCGGTTCAAGCGATGCTTGCAACTGCCGGTTCCGCTCCGTTAAACAACACGGTAGACGGACTGACGCTGTTGCGCCGTCCTGAAGTGACATACCGTCATCTCGAATGGTTGGCTCCGTCTGATGTCGCTTTGACGGAAGAAGTGAAGGAGCAAGTCGAAATTCAGGTGAAATATACGGGCTACATCGAGAAGCAGCAACTCCAAGTCGAGCGTATGGAGAAGATGGAGAAAAAACGCATACCCGACAACATCGATTACGACAATATCCATGGATTGGCGATGGAAGCGAGACAGAAGCTTGGTAAAGTTCGTCCGTTGTCGATCGGGCAAGCGTCGCGTATCTCCGGCGTTACACCGGCAGACCTATCGATTCTGCTCATTCATCTGGAACATTATAATCGGGTAACCGCGGCGGCGCACGGCTCATGATGGATGCGATCCAGCAGCAATTTGTCGAGCAGGCACGGACGTTAGGCATTGAATTGTCGGAACGTCAGTTGGAGCAGTTTGAGATGTACTACAAATTGCTCGTCGAGTGGAACGAGAAAATGAATTTGACGGGCATCACGGAGAGAAGCGCTGTCTACGAGAAACATTTCTACGATTCATTAACGATTGCCGGGGTTGTGAAGTTCGCCGAACTGAATAGTTTGGCCGACATCGGTTCCGGTGCGGGATTCCCTTCAGTTCCAATAGCCATCGCTTTTCCACATATGAGGATAACGATCGTCGACGCATTGGCGAAGAGAATAAAGTTCCTGAACGAGGTGACGTCGGAGTTAGGCTTATCGACAGTCGTCAGCTTGCACGGGCGAGCGGAAGAAGTCGCTCGGATGAAAGAACATCGAGACCAATATGATCTGGTGACAGCAAGGGCTGTCGCCAGATTGGCTGTACTGAACGAGTTTTGTTTACCGTTCGTGCGGACGGGTGGAATGTTTATCGCGATGAAAGGGACGGATTTGTCCGCCGAACTTGACGAAGCGAAGTTTAGTTTCACGAAACTGGGTGCTAAGTTGGTTGAAGTTAAGAAATTAACGCTGCCGACGGAGGGGGCGGATCGCCACCTTGTGATCTGCATCAAGCAGCAAGCGACGCCGAACGAATATCCGCGAAAGGCGGGTATCCCGTTAAAAACGCCGCTGGTGAAGCCTTCACTGGCTTTCAAAAGCAAATAAAACAACAATAATATCGGAAACCCATAAAATGTTCCACGTGAAACATCGTTGCGACTCTCGTAATGTTCCACGTGGAACATTTTTTACGTTTACTAGCGTCGTTGAAAATGGTATCGTTATAGGGGAAGTGATTGTTTAAATTTTTACTCTAAAGCAGGAAAAACGGGTCTTCGCAGCGAATCTAATACGATAACAGACAAGCGTGCCGCATTGTGCCGACAGGCGCATTATAGCGGCGCTTTTTCGTAGAGGCAGAAAGTATAAATGTTGAGACAGAACGCTTTATATGCATCTGTAGGCTACGTAAAGCTATCTCCGTCGTCCAAGACACGGAAGGCGTTTCTATTTGTCGTTTAGCGCTTATTTTGCAGGATGTCTGGAATACATGCAGATCATACGGCGTTCAGACTCTGGTCGTCGGTTTCGTCGACTACTCGGGTATGCTTCCAAGAACGGCGAATGCATGCTGTATGTTCTATCTTACTTAATGTGGTGATCCGGAACTTATGAAAGAGTCATTTTCCAGGCTGCTCGGCTTATCCGATCGCGGCAATCAAGAGGAAGTCAGACAACTTCCAATTCACGAAATCGTGCCTAGCCCATATCAACCTCGCTCCATATTTGACGATGAGCGGATAGACGAATTGTGTCAGACCATTCGAACTCACGGCATTATCCAGCCAATCGTTGTGCGGGTGCGTGACGGCAAATACGAGATTATCGCGGGAGAACGGCGTTGGCGTGCAGTTACAAAGCTTGGGATGGAATTTATCCCTGGCATCATACGCGAAATCAATGACTCTCAGGCCGCATCAATGGCACTTATCGAGAACTTGCAACGCGAAGGATTGACTTCCCTGGAAGAAGCGATTGCCTACCAGAAGTTGATTGACTTGCATCAATTGACGCAGGAGAGTTTGGCACAACGCCTTGGCAAAAGCCAATCGACAATCGCGAACAAGATTCGTTTGCTCCAATTGAATGAACCGGCGAAACAAGCATTGTTGGAACGCAAAATTACGGAACGGCACGGGAGAGCTTTGCTTGCAGTGAGCGACGAACAACTGCAAAACAAAATTCTCACAGAAATTATCGAAAAAGAACTGAACGTTAAGCAGACCGAAGCGCGCATTGCGCTTTATCTGGAAGCTTCTCGGACGAAAAAGACGAAACGAATTTCGTTTTCCAAAGACGTAAGGCTTGCGGTGAACACGATTCGTCAGTCGGTGGACATGGTTACCGGGTCGGGCATTCCGATTAATGCAAGCGAGAAAGATTGCGAAGACCATTACGAAATCATTATACGAATACCGAAACAACGATAGGTAATGTTACGCGTTGCGAGCGCGGGATATTGCGATTTGCTTGACTAATATTGAGGTGAAATAGGTTGTCTAAAATAATAGCGATTGCCAACCAGAAGGGCGGAGTCGGCAAAACGACGACATCGGTAAACCTCGGCGCGTGTCTCGCGTCGCTCGGCAAACGGGTGCTCATTGTCGATATCGATCCTCAAGGCAATACAACGAGCGGGATAGGCATAAACAAGGCGGACGTCAATTACTGCATCTATGACATACTGATCAATGAAGTCCATCCGCAGCAAGCGATTGCGGATACGGAAGTGCCGAACTTAAAAATCATTCCCGCTACGATTCAGCTTGCTGGAGCGGAAATTGAACTTGTGCCGACAATGTCTCGCGAAGTGCGGCTGAAAAAGGCTCTCGCGCTCGTTCGCAAAGACTTCGATTATGTGCTGATTGATTGTCCGCCATCTCTCGGCATTCTGACGATCAACTCGTTAACGGCGGCTGATTCGGTGCTGATTCCCATTCAATGTGAGTATTATGCTCTCGAAGGACTCAGCCAACTGTTGAACTCCATTCGTCTCGTGCAAAAGCATCTAAACACGACGTTGCAGATTGAAGGCGTGCTGCTGACGATGTTCGACGCTCGTACAAACTTGGGCATTCAAGTCATTGAAGAAGTGAAGAAGTATTTTCAGCAGAAAGTGTATCAGACGGTCATCCCGCGCAATGTTAGGTTAAGTGAAGCACCGTCTCACGGACAGTCCATTATTACGTACGATCCAAAATCGAAGGGTGCAGAAGTGTATCTCGAGCTGGCGAAGGAAGTGATCTCGTATGAGCAAGCGGCTAGGTAAAGGATTGGATGCGCTGATCACCTCTTTATCGATTAAAGAGGATGATAAAATCGTCGAAATTCCACTTTCGCAGTTGCGAGCGAATCCGTATCAACCTCGCAAAACGTTCGAGGAAGAAGCGATTAAGGAATTAGCGGAGTCGATCCGCGAACATGGCGTTATTCAACCGATTGTCGTACGACAAGCGTTAAAAGGATATGAGATCATCGCGGGGGAAAGACGGTTCAGGGCATCTCAGTTGCTCGGTAACGCGACAATTCCGGCGGTTGTGCGTACGTATAACGATCAACAGGTCATGGAGATCGCCTTGATCGAGAACGTTCAGCGTGAAGATCTGAATTCGATAGAAGTGGCGATCGCTTATCAGGCTATCATGAACCAGTTTAAGTTAACTCAAGAGGAATTGAGTTTAAAGGTTGGTAAGTCGCGTTCACATATAGCCAACTTCCTTCGGTTGCTCGCTCTGCCAGATGACATTAAAGATTATGTTTCACGTGGAACATTGTCTATGGGACATGCCAGAGCACTCGCCGGCATTAAAGATGATGCGGCTAAGCGTCAGTTGGCCAAGCAGGCGGTAGAGAGCGAGTGGAGCGTACGGGAACTGGAAGAAGCGCTGCAGAAACCGGAAGCAAAACCGAACGCCAAGTCAAAGGCGAAAACAAAGAAACGCGATCCGTATATCGAAGAAATCGAGACCATGTTAAGGGAACAATTCCAGACGACTGTCCGGATTAAACCGAATAAAGACAAGGGGCGCATCGAGCTTAGCTACTTCGGCAAGAGCGACCTGGAACGCCTGCTGGAACTGCTTAAAGCACTCGCATAATACGCCCAAACCGATAGCATACCAAAGTTGTAATCTTCCGATGGAAGGATTAAACTAAGGTATGCTATTGCTCTGTTAAGGCGGTGAAGAGGTTGAGGAATCGGGACGAGAAACATCCGATTTACTTGGATAATGCGGCGACGAGTTGGCCCAAGCCGCCTTCTGTCATTGAAGCGATGGAACGGGCGATGAGAGAAAGCTCGGCGAATCCCGGCAGGGGAAGCCATGCGATGGCCGTAAAGGCAAGTAGGGTGCTGTTCGAAGGACGCAAGCGGTTGGCGCGGCTGTTCCGCATTTCCAATCCGAATGATATTGCATTTACGCTGAATACGACGCACGCTTTGAATATGGCTATTCAAGGATTACTGTTGCCGGGCGACCATGTCGTAGCGACATCGCTGGAACATAATTCGGTTCGTAGACCTCTGGAAGCATTAAAAAGAAAGCTCGGTATCGAGGTCACTTATGTGGCCACAGATAGGCAGGGCGTCATAGATATCAAAAAAGTCGAAGAGGCGATAACAGGGAAGACGAAGCTGATCGCAGCGACACACAGTTCGAACTTGTTAGGGACGATTGCGCCAATTGCAGAGCTCGGGGAGTTGGCCCGGGGCAAAGGGGTTAAATTCCTCGTAGATGCCGCTCAGAGCGCCGGGACGCTGCCGATCGACGTGCAGGCGATGAATATTGATTTGCTTGCATTTCCGGGGCACAAAGGATTGCTGGGGCCTCAAGGGACGGGTGGGCTGTACATTCATCCCGAGCTGGATTTAGAGCCGCTGCTTCAGGGCGGAACGGGCAGTAAGTCAGAAGCGTCGGAACAACCGACAGTGAGGCCGGATCGGTACGAGGCGGGAACGCCGAACACGGTCGGTATTGCGGGGTTGGCGGAAGGCGTACAGTTCGTACTGAAGGAAACTGTGGAAGCGATCCATGCTAAAGAGCTGCGTCACACGTTCGCATTGATGGAGGGGCTTCAGAGCATTTCCGGCATCTCGATTTTGGGTCCGGATCTCGGTGTGGAACGGACGGCAATCGTCTCATTCGTGATGGAAGGCGTAGATCCTTCGGAACTGGCGTTTCTGTTAGATCAGCAGTACGGTATCGCCGTAAGATCGGGCTTCCATTGTACACCGCTCGGACACGAGACGGCGGGTACTTACGAGACAGGTGCGGTGAGGGCGAGTCCCGGATATTTTACAACAGATTCGGAAATTGTAACGATGGTGGATGCCGTTCGAGATATTGCGAAAGCACTTCGCAAATCGACCTGAGAGAGCATCCAATAGAGCGGGTTGTATAGAAAGATACACTGGGGGAAAAAGAATCATGGGAAGTTGGAACGACAATATCGCAATGGCGGTGGCTGCCGGGGAAGGTTTGCTGCTGATTGTAGCGCTCATATGGATCGGTTCTCTCGCAAGCAAGCTAAAGAAACTTGGCAAAGCCCATACTAAACTGATGGGCGACACCGGGATGAGCAATATGGAAGACGTCATGGGTGTTGTTCATGACAGACTGACTGAGCTTCATGCAAGACAGAATGAACAGGCTGAGTTGATCGATAAACACGGCAAACGCCTGGCCATCCAGAAGGGACGGATAGGCGTTCATCGGTTTAACGCGTTTTCGGATTCGGGAAGTGACCTCAGTTTCTCGATTGCGATCGTGAATGACGGGCAAGACGGCGTCGTCATTACCGGTATCCACGGCAGAGAGCAAACGTTCCTCTACGCGAAGCCGATAGACAAGGGCCAATCGGCATACTTACTTACGCCCGAAGAGAAGCTGGCAATCAGTCAGGCAATGCAAAAGGGATAATCGGGCGATTACTTCGAACTTTATGTATTGCGGAGTAGATGCTCTTGGCGATAATCTCGGACATCTTAACGACGAGGTTCAGCCGAGTGTTCTGCAATACGAAGTATTCCATGAAGCCCCCGACGTTCACGATGCCCGTCATATGGATATCTCCAACGGGAGGAAGTTCTTTGTTCACCCCGGCTCCGGGCCGAACCGGACCATCTCCGACCTGAATGCAGCCGACGCTGGATACTTGTCCGAGGCAAGCATCCACGGCGATGATGAAAGGCTGCCGGGACGTTCTTGTGATTTTGAGTAACGTGTCGGCCAAATTCATCGCATGAACGGGTTCTTCCAGCGTGCCGTACAGCTCGAATAGACCGCTATACTCGCGCGCGAGGGCGGTGCCGACGAGAGGTCCGAGCGAATCTCCGGTCGAACGGTCCGTGCCTACGCAGACGATAACGATGGAGCGATCTTGAGGCAGCGATTCGAGATAGTATTCGAGACTTTGGGACAACCGATGCAAGACCGATGGATCGTTAAATGGAATTTTCAAAGAGAGCGCCGCTGATTCCGGTGCGGAGCCCGGACGTTTCTCCCATGCGCCGTTCATTCGCCCGACTCGCCTCCTACCCTAGTATGTTACTAGTATATGGACGGGAAGGCGCATTTATACTTGGGTAGAGAAAAGGGTTCTTAATTATACGGCAATAGAATAGTTCTGATTGAAAAAGAGAGGGGCAAGCGTCATGACGGTGGACACGCTTCTAATCGCGTTCGATTCGACGCAGCAGGCGCTACGGGCGGAGATGCTGCTGGAATACGCGGACATCGAGATCGACATCTGCCCGACACCGAAAGAAATTACGGCAGGATGCGCGCTGTCGATTGCTTTTTCCGGAGAAGAGCTACCCCAAGTTCGAAGCATCATCTCATCGGAGAACGTCGAGATAAGAGGGATGTTTTGTAAAACATCCGAAGGCTACCATGAAATCGAGCGAGGCGTTTAAAGGAGCAAGCGTATGAGAATGTATTCGGCACTGCAAAGCTATGTTCTGCAAAGCAACTTATGGAGTAAATTCCTCGACCGATTCTGGGAGACGGTAGAGGATACGGAGATGTGGACATCGGTACTGTTTGTCCTGCTGCGAGTCGTGCTGATCATAGTCGTCAGCAGGTTGGCTCTTATCGTGCTGCATCGGTTCATCGATCATATTGCGAGAGATACGGAAGCGAATCGGCTGAAGCTGCGTCCAGGACGCGTAAAGACGATGGGGAAATTGCTGAAGAACGCCACATCATATATCATTTACTTTATAGCCACACTTCTCGTGCTCGGAGAGTTTCATATTGAACTGGCTCCATTACTTGCAGGCGCTGGCGTTATCGGCCTAGCGATCGGCTTCGGCGCGCAGAGCCTTGTGAAAGACGTCATCACTGGATTTTTCATTATTGTAGAGGATCAATTCGCTGTAGGAGACGTCGTTCAACTAGGTGCTTTCAAAGGTACGGTCGAGTTAATCGGGCTCCGAACAACGACGCTGAGAAGCGGGACCGGCGAAGTTTATATTATTCCGAACGGTTCGATTATTCAAGTGACGAACTTCTCTATCCACCCTTTGCTGGCCGTCATCGATCTGACGATCTCTTCGGACAAGACGGTCGAGGAGCAAATGATGGTTATCCGTGAAGTGCTCAACCGGATTGAAAGTCCGAATTTGACGTCTAAACCCGAGGTGCTCGGCATTCAATCGTTGGAGATGAACCAGATGACGATTCGTGTAACCGCCAAATGTAAG
Source organism: Cohnella soli (assembly GCF_042655525.1). Classification (NCBI taxonomy): domain Bacteria; kingdom Bacillati; phylum Bacillota; class Bacilli; order Caryophanales; family Paenibacillaceae; genus Cohnella; species Cohnella soli. The sequence continues at coordinate 292,506 of NZ_JBHSMI010000056.1, read as the reverse complement.
CCAAACACGACGGGTGAAATTACGCGTCTCATTAATACGGAATTGAAGAAGTCGTTCGATACGGCAAGAGCGGAAGCCGCGATGGAGACGCCGGCGACGCCGCCAGACTCGACAACTTAAAAAAGCCGCGCAAACGAAACGGGGGAATCGGGATGGAGCGGAAAACGTTTGACCTCGGCGATGTTGTCATGATGAAGAAACAGCATCCTTGCGGAGCGAACGAGATGGAGATCATTCGCATGGGGATGGATATTCGAATCAAATGCGTGAAGTGTAAGCACAGCATACTGCTGCCGCGCGCGAAGTTCGAGAAGAGCCTAAAGAAAGTGCTAAGATCGGCAGCACCTGAAGCAGTCGAGCCGGGAGCGGACAATACTGCCGAGCAGGGCAGTTAAACTGGATCGCGAAAACAGTTGCATGTCCGCACGTTCTATGATAAGATAATTCTTGCTGCGGAGAGGTACCCAAGAGGTCCAAGGGGGTTGACTCGAAATCATCTAGGCGGCTCGCGCCGTGCGTGGGTTCGAATCCCACCCTCTCCGCCATATAAGCGAAACTTCGAACGATTCCTGAATAACAGGGATCGTTTTTTTGCGTATATGGCGAAAGTGGGGTGAGAACGGGCCGTTAAGCGAACGTGCCATAAGGCATGTTCGTAGGCCCTGGCGTGATAGTCGCCATAATACGTGACCGGATTTATGGTCATGGGGCGACGGAGCGAATCCCACCCTCTCCGCCATATAAGCGAAACTTCGAACGATTCCTGAATAACAGGGATCGTTTTTTTGCGTATATGGCGAAAGTGGGGTGAGAACGGGCCGTTAAGCGAACGTGCCATAAGGCATGTTCGTAGGCCCTGGCGTGATAGTCGCCATAATACGTGACCGGATTTATGGTCATGGGGCGACGGAGCGAATCCCACCCTCTCCGCCACCTATATAAAAAGTTCACGATCCCAAGACGGGGTCGTTTTTTTGTGCGAATCGGTGCAAGTGAAATATTGCGCTTCGGGCGGAGTTTGGTATATTGGTTACGAAGGAAATCCGTTAGGAAAATGAGGGCTCGAGGATGAGCATGAAGAGATATGGGCGGGTGTATGGGGAGTCTGCGGTACGAATTGTGCTTGTCGCTGTCTTGCTTGCGATGTCGGTCGGTTACGTTCAGGGGGCCACCGCGGCTAGTTCAGCAGCGGTAACGGCGAGCAGTGGCACGGCAGCAGCCGGACAAGACCAGGCAGAGAAACGTAAGCCGATCGTCTGCGTCGAAGCCGGTCATCAAGCAAAGGCGAATTTGAAGACGGAGCCGATCGCACCGGGGAGCAAGACGAAGAAGGCGAAAGTCGCCGGAGGGACGAGCGGGGTCGCGACGAAAAAGCCGGAATATAAGCTGACGCTTGAAGTTGCATTGAAACTCGAAGCTGCGCTCAAGGACGACTACCAAGTCGTGATGGTCAGGCGCACGAACGATGTCAATTTGTCCAACAGCGAGAGAGCCATCGTCTGCAACAATGCGAAAGCGGACGTTATGGTGCGGCTTCACGCGGACGGCAGCACGAACAAGAATGTGAAAGGGATGACCTTCTTCTACCCATCGCCGGACAACGCATACACGAAACCGATCGCTGGAACGAGCAAAGAGATCGCCGCCGCCGTCTCGAAGCAGGTCATCTCCAGAACAGGTGCCAAGTTGATTGGCGTCAAGGGCCGCGGAGATTTGACTGGATTCAACTGGACGAAAGTGCCGACGTTCCTGATCGAAATGGGATTTATGACGAACAGGGATGAAGACGTACGAATGAGTCAGCCCGAGTACCAAGACAAGATCGTCGCTGGGATTAAAGCAGGTCTTGATGCGATTTTAAAATAACGAAGAGCCCCTTGCGGGGCCCTACGGGCGACGTGTAATGAGTTGCAATGAGTCGTACCCAACGTTGCTGATTTAGTTCAGCGCTTCGGCAATCGGATCTCGTGATCCGTGTGTTTCAGAACAGTGTCTTTAGCACAACGCCTCGCTTCCGTTAACCTACTCCTGCTGGAACGTTATCCTCCTGCTGATGTTGCGCCTTGTCGTTCAAGGGAACCACACCTCTCGTTGCGTCGCCGAAATATAGAATGGCACAATCGCTGGCCCTTTATACATGGCTGGCGATTTTTTTTCTAGGGCGTGTCTGAATACTCCGAGGGCAGCAGATTTTGCCGAATTTTCGTTCCATGCAAGGCGCGTTTGTGAAGGCGTACCGGAGGTACGTCAAGCAAACGGAACGAAGCAGGGGGCGAAAAGGCGGTGAAAGATGCCCCTGAGCGGGTTTTCAGACACGTCCTAATGGAGCCGTTTTACCTTTTTCCACTTGCGATTATGGTTCGACGTTTCCGGAAAATGCTCCCCTTTGCGAAGCGTGACGTGCCGTGGATTGTTGACTCCCATATGGAAGGAATCTTCGCCGACTTCCATGTATTCGCCGTCGTTCGGAGCCCGTTGGCCAGGCTCAAATTGCGTCTGTTCACCCATTCGCATTCACCCCCTGTCATGGGGATAGTGTAGCGCGAAATTCCTTGCGATATGCGGGCAGTTGTGCTAAAGTATTCAGGTATGCTATGTAAGGCATACTCCTTGCTTCTCAGCCGACATTTCGATGACGGTATACAAAGTGGGAGGCCAAAGACCTAAAGGAGGTGAACGGAAGATGCGCAACTACGAGTTGATGTACATCATCCGTCCGGACGTGGAACAAGAAACCGTTCAAGCTGTCGTGGAAAAATTCCAGGGCATCATCGTGAACGGCGGAGAGATCGTCAAGCATGAGGTACAAGGCAAGCGCCGCCTCGCTTACGAGATCAACAAACACCGCGATGGGACGTATGTGTTGGTTCATTTCACAGCTACGCCTGCAGTTGTATCGGAGCTGGAACGCGTTCTGAAGATTACGGACGAAGTGATTCGTCACATGGTCGTCAGAGAACAAACCGCGTAAACCGCACATAACCAGGCGGATTTCCGCCGCAAGCCTTAATGTCAGTTTTAGTGGAGGGAACCCGCGATGTTGAATCGAGTTATTCTCATAGGGCGCCTGACCAAGGATCCCGAATTGCGCTACACGCCAGCCGGCGTAGCCGTTACCCAGTTCACGCTCGCCGTGGATCGCCCGTTTTCTTCCGGTGGCAACCGTGAAGAACGCGAGGCCGACTTCATTCCGATCGTAACATGGAGACAGCTTGCGGAGACGTGTGCGAATTATCTTCGTAAAGGCCGTTTGGCCGCCGTGGAAGGCCGCATTCAAGTGCGCAACTACGAGAACAACGAAGGCCGACGCGTATACGTGACGGAAGTTATTGCCGATAACGTTCGTTTCCTGGAATCCGCTAACCGCGAGGGCGGTGGACAAGCAAGGGAAGAAGGCGGCTTTAGCGGCTCGAACAATAGCGGAGGCGGGTACGGAGGCGGCAACCGCAGCTCTGGCTCCTCTCGCAATAGCGGTAACAGCAACGATCCCTTCGCGGACGACGGGCGACCGATCGATATATCGGACGATGATTTGCCATTTTAACTGGAAAGGACGGATAACAAATGAGCGAACAACAAACTTCTGCTCCTGCAGCGCGCGAAGAGCGCGGACCACGCGGTCCACGCGAAGGCGGCGAGCAACGCGAGCCTCGTAAATTCCGCCGTGGCGGCCGTAACAAACGTAAGAAGGTCTGCTACTTCACGGTAAATAAAATTACTCACGTGGACTACAAGGAGTTGGACTTGCTTCGTAAGTTCATCAGCGAGCGCGGCAAAATCTTGCCACGTCGCGTGACGGGCACGAAAGCGAAATACCAACGCATGTTGACGGTTGCGATCAAACGCGCACGTCAAATGGCTTTGCTGCCATACACGACCGAGTAATATTGGAGCTATAGCTTCACACAGCGCGAACGACGTCGCCGGGCAACCGGCGGCGTTTTTTGTGCGGTGTGAGAGTATCGGCTGGAGGCCGGCACGCGCCTTCGGAGTTCCACCCCGCCTCAATAACCGCCCCCAATAAAATTACAACTGCCAATCCAAAAAATTTGCAAGAGATAGGGTTTGACGCTTTCTCATGCCCGACTTATGCTCCTATTAAGCAGCGCAATAGCGACTCAGCGACTGGCGCCGCATTAATATCAAAGGCGTGACTCCGATGTTCTATTCCATCCGCACTCAACTCATCGCCATTATCGTTATTCTTATCGTGCCATTCGTCATTATGGGTTTCCTGTTCTGGAATCAGGCGGCCGGCGCGCTGCGAGGGTCTATCGAGACGTCTACCGTGCAGACGCTGAACCAATATGCGGACTTCGCAGAAGGAACGGCTTCGCAACTTACGAGCACGGCCAATCAAATTTTGCGCAATGAAACGACGCAAGGATGGATCCGTTCCCGGAAGGAAGACGGAGACACCGAGCAAATTCAGCAAAACTATAACATTAAGAAATATTTCGATTCCGTTATCGGCAACAACAGCTCTCTGTTGATGTCGATCAATATTTTCTATGGCGCATGGGATATGTGGAACCTGGACGGCGATTCTTACATGTCCAGCAAGTGGTATGCCGATTACCATGACAAGGGCCTTCGCTGGCCGTCCGCACATTACGACGATCGCCAGAACGGCAGCGTGCAGAACGGTACACCCATCAACAGTCTCGTATATCCGCTGTCGGACTTATGGAATTTGCGTGAAGTCGGCATACTCAAGCTGAATATGCGCACTTCATACTTGCAAGAGCCGCTAGATAAACTGACGCTTGGTGCGACGGGAAAAGCGTATTTGATCACGACCGACGGCAAACCTGTGCTGAGCCAGACTCCGCCAGAGCTGCCGGAATCGCTGCTCGCATACATTCGTTCGAGCGATCATGCATCGCAGACCGGCACGCAGATTTACAGAAATACGAAGGAGCAAACGATCTATTTCTACCAGACGCTCAAGACGATGGGCTGGATTGTCGTGGGAAGCGTCTCGGAGAAAGAGTTGTTCCAAGAAATTACGGTGGCGAGAAGAAATTTTCTGATCGTCGCCTCTTTGCTGTTCGCTGCCACGGTCGCATTGGCGTTCTGGCTGTCCGCGAGCCTGGCTTCGCCAATCTCTCGCGTTGTCCGCTCGATGCGTTACGTCGAAGCGGGCGACTTCTTCAGAGGCAGTCACATTTTAACGAAACTGAAAGTGAAGCCGAATGAAATCGGGTATTTGACGTTTAATTATAAGAAAATGGTGGACCGGCTTCAGACGTACATCGAGACGGAATTCGCCTCCAACTTGCGACGGCGCAACGCAGAGTACAAGGCGCTGTTGCTGCAGATCAATCCGCATTTTCTGAATAACACGTTGGAAGTGATTACGTCGCTCGCCGCGCAGGGACGGCACCACGATATCGAGCAAGTGGTGGGCGATCTCAGTCGTATGCTGCGTTCGACACTGCGGGTGGATACGGAGCTGATCCGGCTACGGGATGAGGTCGCATACATTCGCGCGTTTACGTCCATTCTGTCGACCTGCTATGGCAGCCGCGTTGCTTTTCAAATTACCGAAACACATGCGCACGACGACATCCTCATCCCGAAGCTGCTGTTGCAACCGCTGATCGAGAATGCGGTCAAATATAGTCTCGGCATTGTGGAGACGGCGAAAATATCGATTGAAATCGAAGAGTTGGATGAACAAATGCGCTTTACGATTCGAGACAATGGCGGCGGGATCCCGGAGGATGTGCTGGAGAAGCTGCAGTCCGTATCCCACGACAACTTCGCGCTTGAAGTGCTGGAAATCGGAGAGAAGGGAATAGGCCTGAAAAACGTGCTTGCCAGAGGGCGGATGCATTACGGCGCCGCATTCCAGTTCGATATTCGGACGGTTGCCGGTGAAGGAAGCGAGATTACGATGACGGTACCGAAGAAAGGATGACGGTGTATGTACGACATCATATTGGTGGATGACTCGGCGGAAATCCGTACCGGGCTGTCGCTTAAGCTCGACTGGAAGGCTTACGGCTTTCGCATAGGCATGGAGGCGTCGAACGGGGAAGAGGCGCTTGCGCTGCTGCACGATCGAAGAGTGTCGGTCGTCGTAACCGACATTCGGATGCCGATCATGGACGGTTTGGCGCTGCTGAGCGAATGCGCAGCCCGTTATCCCGCCACGAAAACGATCGTGCTCTCCGGTTACGACGATTTTCCGCTTGTACGGACCGCGCTGCGCCAAGGCGCAAAGGACTATTTGTTAAAGCCGGTGCTGAAAGACGAACTGATCGCCGTACTCGTCAAAATCAAAAAAGAACTGGACGAAGAACGCGAGACAATTCTGTGCAAAATCGCGCATGAACAATTACCGCTGTCGGAAGCACAACTGCAATTATCGACGTACGGGTTGGCGGAATGGGGCGCTCCCGACGCAGCGGTCCTTTTCGTTACTGCGGAAATACGCCTTCCGGCTTCCCGGGTCGAGGACATGCGACAAGATCGATCGAACTCGCCAAGCGCGGGCGCGTTCAAGCATGCGTTTCATCTGCTTGCCTCGGAGGTGGCAGCACCATGGGGCGATAGCACCGCCGTTTTCCACGACGAGCATCAACCGGAGCGGGTTTATTTCATCATGCGTCAATCGTCGGCCACTTCGGAAACTGACGAACGTATCGCCCGATTTGTGCAAAGTTTGACGGAGACGACGACGCGTTACTTGCGGTTAGAGCTTGTCGTCGGCATCGGCCACGCCGTTAGCGGCGTCGATCAGTGGCATGTAGGACTCGCTTCCAGCCTTGCCTCGCTCAATCGCAGTAAACCGGAGGCGATCTCGCAGGCGATCTACGACAACGGTCGTGATATCAACCGGGAGATGATGTTGCCGGCTGCGGCGGTTCGCAAGTTTACCGCAGCGATCGAGAAAATGAGCGTACCTCACATGCGGCAGGCGCTCGACGAAATCGCGCAGATCGGCAAGCGGTCGTCCGTACAATCGTACTCTTTTTTCCTCGTGCAGCTTTGCTTGGCCCTGGATGAATGGATTCATAAGCACGACCTGAAGCATCTGGAGCTGCAGCCGATGCTCTGGCCGTACATCAACGCGGAGTGGCGTTATGAATCGTTCGACCAGCGGCTGGACGGTATTCGCAGCATGGCCGAAAGAGTAATCGAGACGCTGCAAAGCAGCAAAGGCAAAGGGCGCGAGGAGACGATCGCCGCCATCTGCGAGCATATTCACAAGTATTACGGAGAAGAAGAATTGTCTCTTGCCTCGATAGCGAACCAGCATCATTACAATGCGGCTTACTTGTCGGATTTGTTCCGCAAGACGACCGGGAGCACGTTCAGCGACTATGTGCTTCAAGTACGAATGAATAATGCCAGCAGAATGCTGCGGGACGGCGGGCTGAAAATCGCGGACATCGCTCAGTTGACGGGTTTTTCTAGCGCAGCATACTTCAGTAACGTGTTCAAAGGATACTTCGGATCGGGTCCGAACGAATACCGCAAATCTACCCTCACTGCGGAAAACTAAAAAAATTACATCTCCGGAGCCAAAACGGCTGTATTCAGGTACGCTTCCGCCGTGTGGTATCTTGAGGGTGCATTCCTCATACAACCGTTAAAGGGTGGGATACGATGATCAGAATGAAGCAACTCGCTACGACGCTGCTGGCCGGCAGTATGGTGCTCGGCACGTTAGCAGCCTGCTCGAGCAAATCGAACGAAGGCGGTCAATCCAGCTCGAACGATGGAGCAAACGCCAGCCCAAGTGCCAGTCCGAGCGCCAGTCCTTCCGAAAGCGCGAAGGATAGCGGCAGCAGCGGCGAGAAAGTGGAAATCGTATACTGGCGTCACGATTTTAAGCCGGAAGTAGACGCGCTTAAGAAACTGATCAAGACGTTCGAGGAAGCGAACCCGAACATCAAGGTCAAGATGCAAGTCATCCCTTACGGGGATTACGAGACGAAAATTCGTACCGCGCTCGCGGCAGGCAATCCGCCGGACGTAATGGGGCTGGATGGTCCGACGGTCGCGGCTTATGCGTACCAAGACGCGGTGCTCCCGCTGGACAAGTACATGGACGTAGACGGCAACAAGGAAGATATCGCCCCTCCGGTCCTGCAAAGCTTGACGTACAAAGATCAGATTTGGGCGGCGCCTCTGAACGATGCGAGCATCGGCATGTTCTATAACAAGAAGCTGTTCGAGAAAGCCGGCATCGAGCTGCCTTCCAAGGACCCTTCGCAGGCGTGGACGTGGGAGCAAGTGCTGGAAGCGGCCAAAAAAATCAACGACCCGGCGCACAAAATTTTCGGAATCGATCCGGCTTGGGGGTTGGGCGAAGGGGAAGGCTCCACTTTCGTGAAAATGCCGTTCATCTGGCAAGCCGGCGGCGAAGTGCTGAGCCCGGACGGCACTGAAGTGAAAGGGTATCTCGACTCTGCCGAATCGAAGAAAGGGCTCAAGTTCTTCTCCTCGCTGTATAACGAATATAAAGTCGCGGCCAAAGAGCTGCCGCCGGAAGCTTTCGAGACGGGCAAACTCGGCATTATCGTAAACGGCCCTTGGTCGATCGCGGGCATGGCGGCCGCGCATCCGGAATTTAAGCTGGGCGTCGACTACGACATCGCTCCGCTCTGGAAAGACACCAAACAGGTGACGCCGAACGGCAGCTGGAACATGGCGATCGCCAAAGCGTCGAAACATCCGGATGAAGCGTGGAAGTTCGTCAACTGGGTAACGGGCGTCGAAGGCGCCAAAGTGTGGTACAAGGAAACGCAAAACTTGCCGGCTCGCCTCTCGACCGCCGCGGCGTTCCCGGAGCTGACGCAGTATCCGATGAACATTTTCGTCGAGCAATCGAGCAAATACGCGCATCCGCGTCCGGTTACGCCGGCTTATCCGGCAGTGACGGCAGCGATCTCGAAGATGTTCGCCGAGCTTGGCGTAAAAAACCGCAATGTGGACGATGTCGTCGCCGATGCGGTCACCACGATCGACAAGGCGCTGCAGAAGTACAAATAAGCGCGCGGACACAGGAGGGAGGGGGAGAGCGCGAGTCGCTCTCCCTTTCCGCCAGAAAGGGGCGAAACGATGAAGCTTTCGTCGTTCAGAGGACAGGAAGAGCGGGCGGCGTTTCTGTTTATTTTACCGGCTGTCATCAGTCTGGCGTTGTTTACGTTTTATCCGATGTTTAATGCTCTCATCATTAGCTTCAAAGACTATAGACTAATCAACCCGCACTCGAATTTCATCGGGTGGACCAACTATCGCAATTTGCTGACCGATTCGAAATTTCTTGAAAGCCTCGGACACTCGTTTCATTTTGCAATCGTTGTCATTCCGGTACAGACCGCGTTGGCGCTCGTGATGGCGCTGCTCGTGTACAAGAAGTCATACGTGTCGGGGCTGTTCCGTACGAGTTACTTCATCCCGGTTGTTATCGCGATGGGCGTCGCTTCGACGTTGTTTAAGCTCATATACAACTATGATTACGGCTTGCTCAACAACGTGCTGCATACGCTCGGCATCTCCCCGGTCGCATTTCTATCCGATGAGAAAGTCGCCTTGTACGGCGTGATACTCCTCTGCATGTGGAAGACGGCGGGTTTTTTCATGATCGTGTTTATTGCCGGTCTGAACGGTATCCCCGCGGATCTGTACGAAGCGGCTGAAGTGGACGGCGCAACGAGGCTGCAGCAGTTCATCCGCATTACGCTGCCGCTTCTGCGCAGGACGATGGCGTTCGTCATCATCATTACGACGATGGATTCGATCAAAATTTCCGGTCCGGTGTTCATTATGACCGGCGGCGGTCCCGCGGATTCTACGACGACTGCCGTGTACTATATTTACCGCACCGCTTTCGAGCAGATGGATATGGGCTACGGCGCTGCCGCCGCTTTCATTCTGTTCATTATCGTCATGGTCATCTCGATCATCCAGCTCCGCTTGCTCAGGTCGGACGTGGAATATTGAAAGGGGGCAGTCTGCGATGCTCTTACGTGTAGGATCGACACTGAAATGGCTGCTGATGATCGCACTTGCGTTGACGTCTTTGCTGCCGATTTTGTGGATGATTCTCGGCTCTCTTCGTCCGCGCCAGGAACTGTTCCAGTACGTCTCATTGGAGTGGCACATGCTGTTTCCGGTGAAATGGACGTTCGACAACTATTTGGCAGTGTTCAGCGACGACAGCAAGCCGCTCGGCCTCTACATCAAGAACACGCTGCTCGTTGCGCTGATCGTCACTGTGTTGGCGCTGTGGCTCAATTCGATGGCGGCGTTCGCTTTCTCCAAGTTGCGGTTCCGGGGCCGCAACATCGTGTTCGCTATTTTCCTGTCTGCGCTCGTTATCCCGGGCGAAGTGACGATGGTGCCGACTTATATGCTTGTTAATGCTTTTCATTGGACAGACAGCTATCAAGGGTTGATTATCCCTGCGGCAATATCGGTGTTCAGTATCTTCATGCTTGTCCAGTTCTTCGCGGAAGTGCCAAGAGAGTTGCTCGAGGCTGCGAGAATCGACGGCGCATCGTGGTTCGGCGTCTATGCGCGAATCGTCGTTCCGGCGACTGTGCCCGCGCTTATTACGATGGGGCTGATTACGTTCCTCGGACAGTGGGACTCGTACTTGTGGCCGCTCATCATTATTAACGACGATACGAAACAGATGCTGCAAGTCGCGATTGCGACTTTCACGAACCTTCAGGCGACGGAATGGGGGAAAATACTCGCGGCCGACACCGTCGCATCCGTGCCGATTCTAGTGATGTTCCTATTCTTGCAAAAGCATTATGTGCAGTCGATCGTGAATTCGGGGCTGAAAGGGTAGGTGAATGAAAGGGGGATGCTTATGAAGCGGAAAGTGGGCTTAACAGCAATCTCCCTCATGCTGGCGCTAACCGGCTGCATGGGAGGCGGCGGTAAGATCGATCCGCGTCTGACCGCGGAAGGCAAATCGTTCATTTTGAAAGGGACGACAGGGCTGACGCAAGTGTCGCAAATAACAGGTGTCGAGTCGCCGAATAAGACCGAGCGTTACGGCGTGTACGGCACCGATCTCGGATCGATGATGAGCGACGGCGACCGAACGTATTTCGTATTCGGGGATACGTTCGGCGAACGCCCGGAAGAGCAGATCGGGGCGGGCGGCCACGATTGGCGCTCGAATACGATGGCTTACTCGACGGACTCGGACCCGACGGACGGGATTACGCTGGACGGGATGATTCTCGACGATTTCCATACGGCCAAAGAGCTGCTGCCTTCGGCGAAAATCGATTACGAAGAGATGACGACGATTCCGACGCACGGGCTTGCCGCGAACGGCAACTTGTACTTGTACTACATGTCGGTCAAACATTGGGGAGATCCGGGCCGCTGGGATGCTAACTTTGCCGGTCTCGCCAAGTCGAGCGACAAAGGGCAGAACTGGACGGTACTCGATAACGTGAAGTGGCCGGGAGACAGCAATTTCATCCAGGTGAGCCCTTACAAAGTGACGGACGAAGACGGCAGTACCGATGTATATTTCTGGTGCATTCCTGCCGGACGATTCGACGGCGTACAGCTGATGAAAGTGAGCGAGGAGAAAATCGAAAGTCTGGCGGACTATCGCTATTATGCCGGCGACGATGACGAGGGAAAACCAATCTGGAGCGCCGACCTGACAAAGGCAAAGACGATCGTGGACGATGCGGTCGGCGAGTTGTCCGTCGTCTGGAACGCATATCTCCAGCGCTGGATTATGACGTACCTGGGCAGCACCGGCGTCGTCATTCGCGAAGGTTTGTCGCCATGGGGTCCGTGGGGAGACGCGCACGATCTGATAACTTTTGAACAGTACCCCGGACTTTATGGGCCGTTCATGAACGACAAATTTACGGCCGACGGCGGCAAGACGATTTATTTTACGCTGTCGCTGTGGGGGCCGTACAACGTCTTCTGGTTTAAGGCGACGTTGCAGAAATGAAGAGGGAGGATGCCATTCGATTGATAAATTACAACAATAGATTCATTAGGCGGATGGTCATCGATAGATTAGGTCAAGCAGAGCCGGCAATTGCGCAGGAGAAGCTGGATGAGCAATTGACGCGATATACGATCTCTTGCACGCTGGACGAAGAAGTGAAGCAGGACGATTGGCAAATCCGGCTGACCCCGGCGTTCGAGCCGTTGTTCCACTGGGCGCCGCATTTGACGCCTACAGATCGGCACGTCATCGATCAGCACGTCTTTCGTGCTCCGGCGCTCATTGTGCATGACGGCGAGCGTATGGTGGCGATGATTCCGGACTTAGATCTGATGACGGCAGATGCCGAAGCGCGATGGTATATGGACTTAGACGCCGGTCGCAATACATTGACGCTTGGAATGAGCCGGAGCCGGGTGGCGGAACACGTGTTGTTCGAAAAGGCGGACGGGACGAAGTTCCCGCGCGGCGTAGTGAAGTTCGGCTTCTACTTACTGACGATCGAGGATGAGGCGCTTGCCGCCAATCCTTGGCGTCCGGTGCTGGCGTTCATGTGGAGCAGATGGGGAGAGGCGAAGTTCCGGGAAGGCGCGCCGCATGTCGGCCCTTTGGACGGTTATGTGCGGCATACGTACGATTGGGCGTTCCGCCATTGGGAGACTGCAGTGTGGCAGGAGTTCGAGTGGCAAGGGACGCGAGTCGGAGCCCCGGTATTTATCGTCAATGTGACGCAAAGCCCGAACTACGGCTGTGAATCAAGCGAACGGGAGATGCGGTCGATCTGGAATCAGGCGTGGTTCAGTTCGCTTCGTTCGGCTTTCGGTTTCTATCGGTATGGTCTGGAGAACGGCGACGCCGATCTTGTGCGGCGGGCGTTGCTGACGAAAGAACTGGCGCTGGCCGCGCCGCAGCGCGAAGGATTTTTTCCGACCGTCATCGCGACGGAGATGGAGCAGGTGGAGATCAACGGGCAGACGGTAAACCGTTCCCGGGGCTGGGATACCGCTTTCTGGGGCAACTCCAACCGCAACCCGGCGAACTACTGGGGCTCGATTCGCGAGGCGCCTTATCACATGCTCGATATGAGCTGGACTGCTCTGCTTATGCTTCGCTGGTTCGAAGAGTTGGAGCGGGATTCGCGTTTGCTCGACTACGCGATTGCCTATGCCGATGCGCTGTTAGCGTTGCAGGACGAGCGGGGGTTTTTCCCGGCCTGGCTCGATTGGCATACGCTGACGCCGCTTGGGTTGCTCGACGATTCGCCGGAGACATCGCAGTCGGTCACTTTTTTACTGAAGTTGCACGAGTTGTCCCCGTCCGAGAAATATTTGAAGGCGGCGCTCCGTGCGATACATGCCGTGCAGACGCATATCGTTTCGATTGGGCGATGGGAAGATTTCGAGACGTATTGGTCGTGCAACGCTTACGGTCAGAAAGAGCTTGTGGGCCGCAAAGTATTGCGCAATAATCTGTACAAACAGTGTAATTTCTCGATGTTCTGGACGGCGGAGGCGCTTTACGGCTGTTACAAGGCAACGGGGGAACGGGACTATTTGGATGCGGGACGCCGATGCTTGGACGAAATGTTGATGACGCAGGCGACTTGGCAACCGCCGTACATGGCGGTGGACGTGTTCGGCGGCTTCGGCGTCATGAACGCCGACGGCGAGTGGAACGATGCGCGCCAGAGTCTGTTCGCCGAGTTGCTGCTGCAATACGGGATGGAGCTTGGGCACGACGAGTATGTGGAACGAGGTATTGCGGCGCTGCGAGCATCGTTCGTCATGATGTATTGTCCCGAGAACGCAAAGACGAGAATGCAGTGGGAGAAGGCTCATCCTTTTTTCGGCGAGCAGGATTACGGCTTCATGATGGAAAATTACGGCCACGAAGGCGAAGCGGATGGGGAAGGCGCCGGCATCGGCGTGTTTACGATTTTCTCGTGGGGCAACGGGGCTGCCGCGGAGGCGTATATGCGCATTAAAGCGCATCACGGCGAGACATTGCGGGAGCGGTACGGTTATCGGATTTAAAAAGCAGCGTTTAAGCGGCTCATACGCGGCAGGCACAGGGGGTTGAAAAGGTGGGCAAAAAATACGCCATTGGCATCGATTACGGTACAGAGTCAGGAAGGGCACTTCTCGTTGATATTGAGACGGGGGCCGAGGTGGCGACGTATGTAACGCCTTATACCCACGGCGTCATCGATGAAGCTCTGCCCGGGTCGGGTGTCAAACTCGAACACGACTGGGCGCTGCAGCACCCGGGTGATTATTTGGACGTGCTGAAGCAATCGGTACCGGAAGTGTTGCGTATGGCGGGCGCGCAGCCGGACGACGTCATCGGAATAGGCATCGATTTTACCGCGTGTACGATGATGCCGCTTGATCGTGACGGTATGCCGCTATGCTTGTTGCCGCGATGGCGTGACAACCCGCACGCCTGGGTGAAGTTGTGGAAGCACCACGCGGCGCAGGATGAGGCGAGCCGGATCAACGAGCTGGCTGGAGAACGCGGAGAGGCTTTCCTCGCGCGGTACGGGGGCAAGCTATCCTCGGAATGGATGCTGCCGAAGGCGTGGCAAATTTTGAACGAAGCGCCGGACGTGTACGAGCATACGGACATGTTTATGGAGGCGGCGGACTGGGTTGTCATGCAGATGACCGGGCAGCTTGTGCGCAGCAGTTGTACGGCCGGTTATAAAGGGACATGGCACAAACGAGACGGGTTTCCTTCGCAGGCGTTTCTGCGCGCGCTTGATGCGCGGCTGTCCTCGCTGGCAGATGAGAAGCTGCGCGGGCCTGTCGTGCCGCTCGGCGCTAAGGCTGGCGAGCTGAGCGAAGCGATGGCTGCGGCAATGGGGCTGCGGCCGGGGACGGCGGTGGCCGTAGGGATTATCGATGCGCATGCGATGGTGCCGGCTTCAGGCGTCGTATCGCCGGGCAAGCTTGTGCTGGCGATGGGCACTTCGACATGCCATATGCTTCTAAGCGACCGGGAAGTGCATGCGGAGGGCATTGCTGGGGTCGTCGAAGACGGAATTGTTGCCGGGTATTACGGCTACGAAGCCGGCCAGTCCGCCGTCGGAGATATTTTCGCATGGTACGTGGAGGAAGCTGCGCCGGCCTATGTGAAGCAGCAGGCAGCGGAAGCGGGCGTCGGCGTACACGAATGGCTGGAGCGGGAAGCTTCATCCGTTCGGCCCGGAGAGAACGGGTTGCTGGCGCTCGATTGGTGGAACGGCAACCGATCCGTCTTAATGGATGCCGATCTGAGCGGCGTCATCGTCGGGTTGACGCTGCAGACGAAGCCGGAGCATATTTACCGTGCGTTGCTGGAGGCGACGGCATTCGGCACCCGCAGCATTATCGAGGCGTTCACCAGTGGCGGTATTGCCGTTGACGAGTTATACGCCTGCGGCGGTTTGCCGCAGCGCAACAGGCTGCTTATGCAGATCTACGCGGACGTGACGGGAAGGGAAATCAAAGTGGCGAATTCGACGCAGACGGCGGCGCTCGGCGCGGCCATGTTCGGCGCGGTCGCGGCGGGTGCGGAAGCCGGAGGCTTCGACTCCATCGTCGAAGCGGCGAGCCGAATGGCCCGGGTTCGGGAGGAGACGTTTAAGCCGATTCCGGAGCATGTGCAAGTGTACGACCTGTTGTACCGCGAATATACGGAGCTGCACGATTATTTCGGTCGTAGCGGCAACGATGTGCTGAAACGGCTGAAGGCAATCAAGTCGGGCTATGCACAAGCGTAAGATTAGGTCCAGAAAACAAGTGTCTGCAATCATCGATAATAGAGGAGCTGGCATACATGAGTTCTTTTAACGGATTGGATATGAGCTTGGGCAATTTGGCGCGTCTGTCGGACGCGAAGACGAGATCGATCAGCCCTGAAAATTTTACCGGCGAAAAGGGCAAAGGCGGTATGGCGACGGAAGGAACGGGCGCAAATTGCGCGCGAGATCTGGGCGTCGGCTGGAAGGTGTCTCCATCCGTCGAGATCGAGCCGGGTACGACGTGTACAATGGGCGAAATTCAGGGACCGGGCGTCATTCAGCACCTGTGGCTGACGTGTTTCCCGGCATATTGGCGGAATTTGATTTTCCGAATTTATTGGGATGGTGAAGACACGCCTTCGGTGGAAGTGCCTGTCGGCGATTTCTTCTGCAACGGCTGGCAAGAGCGGACCGATGTCAATTCATTGCCGGTCGCGGTGAATCCGGCGGGCGGGATGAACAGCTACTGGCAGATGCCGTTCCGCCAATCCG
This sequence comes from Cohnella soli, assembly GCF_042655525.1. Taxonomy (NCBI): domain Bacteria; kingdom Bacillati; phylum Bacillota; class Bacilli; order Caryophanales; family Paenibacillaceae; genus Cohnella; species Cohnella soli. The sequence goes on along the minus strand of NZ_JBHSMI010000056.1, from coordinate 276,277 downwards.
CCCGGTTCACGATGGAGAACACCTCATCTACGGAAAAAGCAGTGCTATACTATCAAATCGACTACGCGCTGACGGAGGTTCCCGAGGATGCGGCATACTTTCACGCGCAGTGGCGCCGCACGAATCCGGTTCCGTACAAGGACGTATGCACGATCATCGACGGCATTTCCGGCAAAGGCCACTACGTTGGCACATACCTCGCGTGGCAGGTGAACAACACCGGTTGGTGGGGCGAAGGAGAAATTAAGTTTTACATGGACGGGGACAAGGAGTTTCCGACGATTTGCGGCACGGGAACCGAAGATTACTTCGGCGGAGCGTGGAATTGGGAGCAGCCGCTCGGCACTTATCGGAACTATTCGACGCCGTATCTCGGCATGCACCAGGTGATCCGGCCGGACGGCCTGTATCGGAGTCAGATGCGGTTCGGCATGTACCGGTGGCATGTGATGGACCCGATCCGGTTCGAGAGCGATTTGCGGGTGACGATTCAGGACCTCGGCTGGCGCTCCGGCGGACGTTATTTGCCACAGCAAAGCGACATCTCTTCCACTGCGTTCTGGTATCAGGCGGAGCCGCATGCTCCGTTCCCGCCGTTGCCGGGCAACGACGAGCGCGAAGTGATATAGGCCGGCACTGGCTTTTCGTGATGAAGACGACGCCACGAGGTTGAGATTGTTCAACAGAAAACCCCTCAATCATTCTATACGGATGATTGAGGGGTTTCTTTGTATGATCATGCGTCACTGTGTCCCCCAGAAACAGGAAAGTCAATGTCGTGCAAACCGGTTATGCCGATCTTCAGGTAATCTAGAGCTGCTTCGTCATATGAACGCATCACTCATGAAACAGGAAGGGAAGATCGGCAATGACTGGCAACGATCCCGCCGACAGCCAAAGCTTGCTATTTGGGCTTCAGGGATACCCGCGGACTGACAGTCAGCACCTTCTTCTTGCCCGATTTGACGGGGAAAGATCCCCCTAACCCCCGTCGGGTAGGCCAACTAAGTCAAAAATCCAACCGATATCGGCAGATTGCGAACTATACGGCGCTTTCAGACTTCGCTTACTGTAGAACACAAGAGGACACAACAAAGGAGCAGCATACATGTTCGGAATCGTTAAAGAACTGAAGGGCAATCGATACTTGTATTTGCTCGGACTGCCGGGAATGATTTTTATGGCGATCTTCGCTTATATCCCGCTGCTCGGGCATCTGCTCGCATTTAAGGATTACAAGTTCAGGGACGGCATCTGGGGGAGCAGATGGGTCGGGTTCAAGCATTTCGAGTTTTTTTTCGGCGGGCATGACTGGAAGCTTGTGACGTTCAACACCATCTATTTGAATCTGCTGTTTATCGTATTCGGGTTAGGGTTTGCGCTGCTTGCCGCCCTGTTGTTGAATGAAATCCGCAGCTCCTTGTTCAAATCTACCGCGCAATCCTTAATTTTTCTACCGTATTTCATTTCCTGGCTTGTTGTCAGCTTTATGGCGTATTCCCTGCTCAATTCGGACGGTATCCTGAACCGCATCCTGATCGCCTCGAAGCTGGACCCCGTCAACTGGTACCAGACTCCCGGCGTATGGCCTTTGCTGCTGACGCTGATTCATATTTGGAAGTTTTCCGGATACTATTCGATTATTTTTCTGGCCGCCATCACGAGCATTTCCTCGGAAATCTATGAGAGCGCCAAGATCGACGGAGCGTCAAGGCTGCAACAGATGATCTATATTACGCTTCCGCAGTTGCGGTCCGTCGTGATCGTGCTGACGTTGCTCGGGATCGGGAGAATTTTTTACGGCGATTTCGGCATGATCTACGGCATCGTCGGCGATAACGGGATGCTCTATTCGACGACGGATGTCATCGATACGTACTCTTACCGGGCGCTAAGGCAATTGGGAGATTTCAGCATGTCGTCCGCGGTCGTGCTTTACCAATCTTTCCTGGGGCTGTGCGCGATTGCCGTGTTTAACTGGGTGGCGAAAAAGGTGGATCCCGACGCGACCCTATATTGAGACTCGAAAGGAATGGACAACATGATCGCTGCGAACAAACCCAGACAATCGGCCGGCGACAGATGGTTTGGCGTTTCGGTTTACCTCTTTATCATCATGTTTGCGCTAGTTTGCTTTATCCCGTTCTGGATGGTGTTCATCAATTCGTTCGCGAAGGAATCGGTGCTCCAGACGGAAGGCTACAAGTTGTGGACAACTTCCGTTCACCTTAACGCTTATCAATACGTACTTGCGGGGAAACAGGTGCTCAAAAGCTATGGCGTGACGCTGTTCGTGACGATTGTCGGCACCGTGGCCGCCATGCTCGTAACCTCCACATATGCTTACGTGCTGTCGCACAGAAAAGTAAAATACCGTAACGTACTGTCGTTTCTCACTTATTTTACGATGATTTTCGGAGCGGGGCTCGTCGGCTTCTACATCCTGATGGTGAGTTGGCTGCATCTGAAGGATTCCATCTGGGCGATGATCCTGCCTTATCTGCTGAATCCTTTCTATGCGTTTGTGCTGGTTGCGTTCTTCCGGAATCTGCCGTATGAAATCTACGAATCGGCGACCGTGGACGGCGTGAACGATATTCGGATCTTTTTCCGGATTATGTGGCCGATCTCCACGCCCGCGCTCGCAACGGTCAGTCTGTTCTACGCGCTGCAGTACTGGAACGATTGGTGGCTGTCGCTGCTCTTCATCGACAATCACGACCTTCATTCCTTGCAGATGATGATTCGCCAGTTGATGTCCAGCGTCAGCGTGTCCAGCTATGTGGGGGGCGGCACGCAGTATACAGGGCAGCCGCCGACCGAAGGCGTGAAGCTGGCGACGGTATGCTTGACGATCGGTCCGATCGTTCTTCTCTACCCTTACGTGCAGAAGTATTTTGTGAAAGGCTTGACGATCGGCTCGGTGAAAGGCTGAACACGGTTTCAATGCGAACTTGCCTGTGGCAGGGGGACATTAAACATATAAAATGAAAAGAAATAGGGAGGATGCAACATGAGAGGAAGATCAGCAGTTTCGGCCGGTTTGGCCGCGATGTTAGCGCTGTTCGTTCTGGCCGGGTGCTCGTCGAACGGCAAAAACAATGCGGAGTCTTCGGCGCCGAGCGCCTCGTCGAAAGAGCCCGCCGGTACGGCATCGGAAGAAACGAAGACGGAGAAGCTCGATCCCGTAACGCTGCGCATCATGCTTCCCGGCGACAAGCCGAGCGATTACGACGATGTGAAGGCGGAGATCGAGAAAAGGCTGGCGGACACGCTGAACGTCAAGATCGACATCACGTACGTCCCTTGGTCGGATTTGTCCACGAAAACGCAGGTGACGCTGGCGGCAGGCGAGAATTACGATCTCATCTATGATGCTCCGTGGCTGCACATGAACCAAATGATCTCGGCGGGATATTATGAGCCGTTGGACGAATTAATCGCGAAATACGGTCCGACGCTCCAAAGTACCCGTCCACAGCAGATGTGGGACGCCAACAAGTTTGACGGTAAAATCATGGGCGTTCCGCTGGGCATTTTCATGGTGCAAGGGCACTCTTATCTCATTCGTAAAGACTTGCGCGAGGAGCTCGGGCTGCCTCCGATCACGACGTATGACGATCTCATCAAGTACGCCTATGCGGTGAAAGACAAATATCCGAAGCTCTCGCCGATCGTGCCCGCTTCGAGCGACGACGAGAAAGGTTACTCCTGGGCGGCGTTCCGCCAGAACGACGAAACCGGCAAAATTCGTTCCACTCATGCGCTGAACAACAGCTTCTTGCTCTACTACAAGAACAACGACGGCAAAGTGTACAACCTGCTTGAAGACAAGGACCCGACGATCTGGGGCTGGATTACCGACGCCAGAAAGCTGTATCAGGACAAAATCATCAGTCCCGACGTCATGTCGATCAAGGATTGGTCGGGCGAATTCCATACCGGCAAAAGCGCGATTACGCTCACGAGAAGCTTCAAATACGACTACTGGCAGCCGAATGTTCTGCAGCAGAACGTCCCGACGGGCACGATGGAGAATGTGATCCTGATGGATTTCACTCCGGGCGCGAATATTATCAACTACCAGATGGACAACTTCATCAGCGTACCGGCCGTCAGCAAAAACAAAGAGAGAGCCATCCAGTTCCTGAACTGGGCGAACGAGAAAGACAATTACGACCTGATCGAGCACGGCATCCCGGGCAAGTCGTGGGAGGCGGTCGGCGACAACAAGTACAAGGACCTGATCACGGAATCCCACGGACTGGCTTCCTTCAGCATGATCTGGAACCCCGTGCAGGAGAGATATCCCGACACGGACGAAGACGAGACGGTTGCGAAGAAAGATTTTATCAAGAACGGCGACAACTTCACCCCGGATATTCTGACCGGCTTCTCGTTCAACAGCGAACCAGTGAAGAACGAAATCTCGCAGTACAACGCCATTCAGTCGAAATATTATTCCATTCTGTTTAACGGCGTCGGAGACCCCGACGAGTATTACGGCAAGTTCCAGAAGGAAGCAAAGGACTTGCTCGCTACCATTCAGCAGGACCTTCAGAAGCAGATCGACGCTTTCCTGGCTGCGAAAAAATAAGCAAATTCGGAAGAAGGCATTCCTTCGGCAGGATAACGATTGTCCGCGCCGAAGGGATGACTCTGCAAAACAAGCATCGGAGGGGGAACGCTCATGTGGTTGGCCAGACTCAGATTCGCCAAATCGGTCATGTTCATCCTGATTGTTATCACGATCGTCATGATCCCGTTTACGCTTCTTCTGTCTCGTCAATTTACCGAGTACGCGTCCGATGAGATCAACCGCTTTAACCAGGACAAAGTCGTGCAAACCGCCAACAATCTGGACTTTTTCCTCACCAATCTGAAGGTATTCGGCATCAATATTTACGAGGATCAGCGCATCCAGAGCTGGCTAATGACCAAACAGCAGGATATTGAAGCGCAGCAGGTCGCGGAGCAGGCGATGAAGCTCTACTTGACGACACAGCCGTTTATTGCCAAAAGCTACCTGATCAACCTGCGTTCGGAGTCCGTTCTGGATTCCGAGAAAGGGCAAAACCGGTTTCAGAGCTTTCCCGATCAGGAGATTCTGTCGAGCATCCGGAACCACCGTCAGTCTTTTCTGCGCTACTTCAGCCATACCGTCGACGGACGGTCCTATTTGGCTTTGATCTATCCTTCGACGCCATCGCGCATCAATTATTACGGCTACCTGGTGCTTCTGCTGGACAAAGACATGCTGAACGAGCGCCTGCTGTCCAACAACCAGCCGAATACCCTTAACTATGTGACGGACGAGCAGGGCAATGTGGTGATCGGTGACGGAACGTTCCGCGACAAGGAAGAGTGGACGCCGAATTTGGCGGCGTTAAGCTCGCAGGAGTGGACCATCTATTCCTACAATCGTCTGCACACGCTGCGGGAGCACGTCCGTTCCTTTAACGCCAAGATCGTCTGGAACTTTCTCGGCTTGCTATGTCTGCTTGTGCTCATTGCGGTATGGAACGCGGTTCGGACGTACAGTCCGATCGCCAAGCTGTACAAGCTCATTCAGCAGAGAATGGACAAGCAGAAAGCGCGGACGGAGGACGACGCGTACCTGTCGCGGCAGGGGATGAAATACATTCGGGACCGCGTGGAGTATCTGCTCGACAGCGTGGACAGGATGAGCCAGGAGATGTCGACACATCGCAGCGTAGTTCGGGAAGAGTATATGCGGCAATGGATTTTGCAGGGGAAAATGACGCCGTCCATTCGGGAGCTGGTGGAAAGCGAAAGCGAACTGACGTCATTTCCTCATCTGTATCTGGTTGTCGTCCGTATGGAGTCTTATCAGGCATTGTGCGAGAAATACAACTACTATTCGAGAAAACTGCTGAAGTTCGCCATGGGGAATATCGCTTCGGAAATTATCCGCAACGAGGGCTGGGGCGTTCAGAGCGTCGATCTCGGGACGGACCATCTGATTGTACTGATCGGACGCCGCGAGGATACCGAACTGGACTACCTTCCCGTCATCCGCGACGTGGGCGAGCAGATCAAGGTGTGGCTGAAAATTCCCAACGTTGCCGCGAGCAGCCACGCCGTCCGGATCGAGGACGATTTGCGGAGCCTGTACGATACCGTGCTGGAGCTTACGCTGCTCAAGTTCGTCAGCGGCGAGGATAAAGTGTACACGCCCGACGATTTGCAGCATTTCGTGGAGACGTATCAGCCCCCGGCCTCCGAGGTCGTCATCGAGCAGATGATTAACGCCGTCCGGCTGGGGAAAACGGAAGAAGTGGAGGCGCTCACGGACCGTTTGTTCAGGGAACTGCAATCGCTCACGCACGAGAAGCTAAAGCTGCAGCTGATGTTCGTCACCTATACGCTGTTCAAGGCGTTCAGCCAGTTGAAGCTCGTGCAGAACGAAGAGAATATTGTTGAGCTGCTGGAAAGCTTCGACACGCTGCAGCAATACCGGCTGTGGCTAGAGCAGATGATCCGCGAGGTCACGGCACGAATCAACGTTCCGGCAGGCGGCGGGCGCAAGAGCGAGCTGGCGTCGGAGATCGCGCAATATGCGAAGGACCATCTGCAGGACCCGATGCTGACGCAGGAGCAGATTGCCAGCCATTTGTCGCTCTCCTACAGCTACGTTCGGTCGGTGTTCAAAGAGGCGCACGGCATGACGCTGGCCGACTTCATCCTGAACGAGCGCATTTCGCTGGCGATGGAGCTGCTCATCCGCACGAAGTCCGCGATTCCGGACATTGCCGAGCAGGCCGGCTTCCAGTCGCGAAGCTATTTCTTCACCGTGTTCAAGAAGATGACGGGGATGACGCCGAACGAGTTCAGACTGCTGCAACGTAGCAAGCAGCTTCCAGAAGGGGGGCAGGAGGGGCGCGACGGACATTCTTAGAGCGTGCCGGATGGAGGGTGGCAGAGCGGGGCGAGAGGGAGGATCATCGGCTTGTCGGATGTGCGGTGTTTGGCTAAGTGTAAAAAGAACAATTAGATTCGCTGAAAAACGCTTAGGGGCGGAACTAAGTGTTAAACAGGCATTTAACTTGACTGTTTTGCCCGTTGGCGGGGATTCGGGCCTGATCTAAGTGTCGAAAATGCAATTAGATTTCTCGGACGACAAAACCCCGGCCATCTAAATGCTCAATATACACTTAGCCTAGCGTACAACCGCACAAACTCCCGAAACCTCCGACGCGTGAACGCAACTGACAACAAACCATCCGTTTTCGCTCCACGCCCCGGCCCGTTTCGTAAGCATTGAGCGATATCAGAAAATAAAGGAGGCAGTATAATGTTAAATCGAAGGTTGAAAGCGCTTGCAGTAGGGGCAGCGTTAGTGACGCTGATGCTCTGGGGCAGATCGCCCGCCGCCGACGCCAGCAATCTGGATTTGCCGGTCAGCCTGGTAACGGCGTCCTCTTCCCAAGCGGGGAACGGGCCGGCCAAAGCTTCCGACGATATTCATCTGGACGCCGGCAACAAGTGGGCGGCCAACGCGGCGCCGACATCTTCCAGCCCGCAGTGGATCAAGTTCGATCTGGGCAGCGCGAAATATGTGGGAGCGATCGAGATTTACCCGAATATCGGTCACGGTCCGAAAGCGTTCACTATCGAAACGTCTACGGACGACGTCTCGTACGCCGTGCAGAAGACGGTTAATCTGACTGCGGACAAGCGTACCTTTCACGATTGGACCCCGCTCAAAGCCAGGTACGTGAGAATCAAAGCCACATCCGGGTTCAACAACGACGTTCAGCTCAGAGAAGTCTATCTGTTTTCGAAAATTTTGCCGCATCGGGTATCGACTTTGTCGGCCGGGGACCTCTACGACTTCTCCAGAAGTACGGAAGCGGGCTTCGATGCGCTGAAGCGCGCCAACATCCAGTTGGTGAATCCGATCATCGTAGGTTATGCGCCCGACTTCACCGTTCAGACGCTGCCTAACGGAGGCGATCCGGCGGACGACGCTAATTACGACTGGACGTACGCGGACGAAATGGTGAATCGCTTCACTTCCCACGGATTCGATATGTTCATCGGGGAAAATCTCGGCTTGCTGACGCCTTACTGGTCGCAGTTGAAGACACCTCTCATCGACGAGAACGGCAGCCAGTTTCTGGACGAGGTTAAAGCGAATCCTTTTGTGGACGATACGTTAACGCTATACAGCACTTACAACAAGAAGGTGGCCCAGCATTTCAGCGATAATCCTTACGTGCGGCTGCAGGCGATTACGGGTCCGGGATATTTCGGAGGCGTTGAAATCTACGGGGGAGATATCGTCAATCCGACCCTCTGGGTGTACGACGACAACGCCAAAGCCAAGTTCAGGCAGTGGCTGCAAACCAAGTATGCCACAATCGCCGATGTAAATCTGGCCTGGGGAACGACTTATGCGGGTTGGAGCGACATTCAACCGCCCAAGCCGCTGCGTACGGGAATGCCGGGATCTTACGATACGCGCCAGAGCTGGTCCGATCTGATGTTCTGGCTGCGCGACCATCTGGCTAATTACACCCGCCAGACGATCGAAGCTGTGCGGAGCGCGACGGATAAGCCGCTCTATATCGAGACCGATGGCGGCCACTGGTTCTCCCCGATGGAAAGCCAAGCCAGTCTCGGGATGGCGGCGAGAATCGCTGCCGACTACAAACCGTTCGTGTTCGCGAGCAGCGGAGGCGACGAAGTTTTCGGCGCGGCGGGCATAGCGGCCGCGGCAAGGTTCTATGGCTTCGATACGGCGATTGACAATGCCAATTACGAGAACAAGAAGCTGAGCGATGACACGATGTTCTCGCTGCTGGCCAAGGGAATTGGAACGTTCAACAACAGCAACATGGCCGAGGATTTCGCCGGAAGCGGTTGGACGGGCACAGAGCATACGACGGGATGGGATCCGACCGGCACGTATACGGGAACGCAGGAGCTGCAGCAATACGCGCAGCGGTCGGGTCGGCTGCTGGCCGTCGATCCGTTGCCGGAAGGCGTCGATGTGGCGATCTACAATTCGTTTTACTCCAGCAATTATCGCAAAGGGTACAGATACGACGACTACATGAATATTTATGACCGGGATCACGGGCTCGGATTTAACGTCAGGCCTTTCGCGAGTTGGTCGCATTATCTGGATACGCCGGACGTAATCGATGACTTCCTGATCGAAGACGGCGTGCTGGCGAACTACAAGCTGCTTGTCTCGGCCAACTCCAGCCTGACGCTCACTTCCGACGTCGCGCAGAGCAGTCTGTTGAACTGGGTCCACGGCGGTAAAGCGATTGTCGGCTTCGGCAAAGACAGCTTTAACTACAAGCTGAATCTGGCAACTCGCTCGGTATCGGGCGACACGAACGTCGCCAGTTGGATGATGGGTATCTCGGGAGGCAGCACGGCCACGACGACGGCGAGCCGGACGGCCAGCGTCGCCGCGAACAAACCGGCATGGCTGACGTCGTTGAAGGTGGGCGAAACGGCGCAATTCACTGTCTCAGACAGCAGTCAGGCGCAGGTTTTCACCAGCCTCCTTCCCGGCGCCACGCCTGTGCTCGTCGACGGGAACGGCAACGCGCTGATGGTGGAATACAGCTACGGCAGCGGGAAAGTGCTGTACAGCACTATTCCCGTGAGCGACAGTGAAATGTTTTACGACGCGTTCATGGGAAAAATTCTGCATGACTTCGCCGATCATGTCGGAGTCGTCCGGAAAGTGAAATATGACGGCGACCGTTATCATGTCGCCTATATGGGGACGAATAAGCAGAACGGCAACAAATTTGCGGTCGTGGCCGACCCTGAATACATGTCGAATGGCCAGACGCTCAAGATCGAGGCCGATTCCAGCTTGAACGGTTCTGTCATGGAAGTGGATTTGACGGCGCCGTGGACCCAGGTCGTCGGCGGACGAATAAAAGAAGAGTCGCTGGAGCTGCCGCAGAAAAGGATAACGTATACGGCGTCTTCAACACAACCTTTGCTGGTGAACTCGCTTCCTTACGGTTATCTGCCGGTGACGGAGGTCAGCGCAGGCATGCACGAGAAACCGTTCAATCCGAAGTCGGTCGTCGATCTTCCGAAGGAAGAAGCGGGCTATTGGAAAGGCGGGAGCGCTTCTCCCGACAAGCCGCAAACGCTGATTGCCGATTTCGGAGACGTATACCCCGTGAGCGGGATGGAACTGTACCCGATCGGGGACAAGGACGAGCGGGAGATTTTCTCTTTCGAGACGGGCAGCTACAACGGATGGACGACAACCGGCGTTGCGTTCGGGACGGCGCCGACTTCCGGCACCCACTTTGGCGCGATATCCGGTATAAAGGGCAAGTATTGGGCGGATTCGCAGTGGGGGGGAGAAGCGGCGACCGGCACGCTCAGGAGTCCGAATTTTACGATCGACAAGGATGTGCTGAGCCTCAGGATCGTCGGATATGACGGACCGGCAGGTACGGACAACCGCAATTTTATTTACATCAGGCGGGTTTCGGATAACGCGATTCTCTATACCGTCAAACCTCCCCAGAGCGACGCGTTCGTGACGAGAAGGCTGGAGGTGACGCGCGACATCGGCACCGAAGCGTATCTGGAGATCGTCGATAACGATACTGCGGCCGCTTACGGATGGCTGGGCGCGGACGCCGTGGCTCTCGGCAGTTACAGGGAAAACAAAGACATCCCCGAATACGCGTTCGAGCAAGGCAGCTTTGCCGGATGGACGGTAACGGGAACCGCATTCGGCTCCGCTCCGACGACCTCGGATCACGGCGGGCTGGTAAAAGGCTGGAGAGGTTCGTACTGGGCCGATTCCAAGTCGGGGGGAGACGCCGCCACGGGCACGTTGACTTCGGGGAGCTTCCTGCCGGAAAAAGAACTGCTGAAGTTCAGAATCGCCGGTTTCGACGGAGGAGCGGGAGACTCGAATTTGAACTTCGTATATTTGCGGAGAGCTTCGGACGACGCGATCCTGTTGACGGCTAAACCCCCGCAGAGCGACAGCTTCACGGAAGTCACCTGGGACGTGACGCCCTATATGGGCACACGGGTCTATATTCAGGCCGTGGACGGCAACTTCGGCAGTCTGTACGGATGGCTCGGCATCGACGACATCTTCTTCAGCGGCAATTACGGCTTCGAGCGAGGCACTTATTCCGGCTGGACGGCGACCGGCAACGGCTTCGGCACGGCACCGACTTACCAGCATAGCGACGAGAACCTTCCCTGGAGCAAAAAGATATTAGACGTTCCCGGATACGACGGAAAGTATTACGCAGGCACTCATGCGGCAGGCAATATTGCGACGGGCACACTGACAAGCAAGACGTTCGTGATCGAGAAGCCGGTCCTTTCCTATTTGGCGGCCGGCTACGACGGACGGAGCGGCAGCAGCAACCAGAACTATTATTGGCTGATTCGCGCTTCGGACAATGTGCCTTTATACGTCGCCAAACCGCCGCAAGCCGGACATTTTGTCCAGAAATATTGGGATGTGTCGGCCTATATCGGAACGGAAGTGTATGTGAAAGTGGAGGACGGCGTCGCATACGACGTTGTCGACAACAAGGATTACGGATGGCTGGCTTTTGACGATCTGACACAATTGGAAAACTTCGATTTCGAAGTCGGCACATGGGGCGGATGGACCAAGACGGGCACGGCGTTCGGCGGCTCGCCGCAAGCCTACAATCCGCTGGGAAGCGTAGACGGCTTCAGAGGATCGTACTATGCCGCATCCTACGTCGGCGGAGAATCCGCGACGGGCACGCTGACGAGCAGAGCTTTCGTGCTGGAGAACGGCATTTTCTCCTTCCGCAAAGCCGGCTATGACGGACCGTCGGGGACGAGCAATCAGAATTTCTATTATTTGCGAAGAGCGTCCGACAACGCTATCCTGTTCACCGCCAAGCCGCCGCAAAGCGACAAGTTCAGCTTGCAAACCTGGGATGTTTCGGCATACGTGGGCGAGAAGGTCATCTTCCAGGTCGTGGACGGCAACGCTTCCGGCGCCAACGCCTGGCTCGCCGTGGACGACATCAACTGGAGAGGGTCGGGTCCGAAAAGCTTTACCGTTCAGACGTCGACAGACGGCGTGAACTGGGGACCGGCCGTGCTGACGGTAGCGGATCAAGGCAACAAGGACGATGCCTACGCGTGGACGCCGGTATCGGCGCGTTACGTGAAGCTGAATATCACGGAAGGTTACGCCGACTCCGTGATGATCCGGCAGCTCGCCTTCCGCCGGAGCCTGACGCCTCTGTCCGTCGCAGCGGTGACGGCGTCCTCGCAGGCGGCCGGCTATGAAGCGGCTAAAGCCGTCGATGGCATCACCGAATCCGACGTCAATATGTGGGCGCCGGTCGGCTCGCCGCCCGCCTGGATTCAATTCGATCTGGGCAGCGCGAAGAGCGTGCGGGCGGTGGAGGTTTTCCCGAGAAACAACATCCTGGCGCAGAAGTTGGGGCCCAAGGCGTTTACGATCGAGACGTCCGCCGACGGCATTTCCTGGACAACCGTGTATACTGCCAAGAACAGCGGCCAGAACGACGTGATCTATTCGTTCCCGGCGGTGAACGCAAGGTATGTGAAGCTGAATGTCTCTGCGGGCTGGAACGATACGGCTCAAATCAGGGAAGTCCGGATTTATCCTTAACCGAAGCGCGCGGGGAACGAGCCGTCGTTCACCGCGCGTTTTCACGCTGCTGCTGTCTCCACATGGAAGGGCTGACCCCGTACGTATTCTTGAATAAGCGGCTGAAATAGTGGATGCTGCCGTAGCCCGTCAGTCGGACGATGTCCTGTATCGGCAGATCGCTATTGCTCAGATGGTTGATCGCGGCGTTCATCCTGAGGCGGTTCAAGTATTGGAACGGAGTCATGCCCGTGGACTGCTTGAATAGGCGTATCAAATAGGACGGATGGTGATAAACCAGGTCGGCCAAGTCTTTCATCGTGATCTCTTCTCTATAGAACGATTCCATGAAATGCATGAGCGATTCGACCGCCTTGGTGGATTCCGGGGGACCGGAGTCATGCCCGTGGGCCGAAACGATCTGTCTGACCAGCAAAACGACCTTCTGAATCTCAGTCGTCACGAGTTGGTCGATGAGCGCGGGTTGGGCCGCCAATTCGGATTCGAGGTGGTTGCGAATCTGGTTCATTGTCGATAGAACGACGGAGTGGGCATAGGAGGGCGACAGCCCCTCGCTCTGCATCGCGTTCCAGCGAATGATCTCGGAGAGGCCGAGGAACGGGTCGTCCCGCATCTCCGCCTCCATGAACAGGAAGCTGTAATGGGGCGAGATTTTCGTTAGTTGATGCGTCGTGTTCGGCGTCAGGAAAAATAAAGCGGGTCCCTTGGCCTTATAGATCCGGTCCTGCCAGTCCAATTGAACTTCGCCGGAAGAGACATACAAAATTTCATGATGATAGGGGTGTAGGCCTCCACTTTCATAGCTTTGGGGGGAGGTCAGCGTGATGTTCCCGTATTTGCGGATATGCATGAAATGCCTCCGATTCTGATTAGGTCAATATAGTACAAATAGAATGGGGATATTGTCCACTTAGTTTGCTTTAATATAGGTTCGGATTTCTATTGTGGCGGATCAAATACAAATGCTTTTTGATGAAACCAGTCTATAATTGCGTTGCAAGATTGTAAAGCCTGACCGAATGACAAGGAGCGGGCGGTGGTCGTCCGCGAGGTGAATCGAGAAAAGCAGCGGGGGGGACGCTTCAATGAATCAAACCAACGAGCGATTGTTCGGACCTGAACGATTGCTGTGCGAGTATGCAAGAAATCCAATCGGAATCGACTCGAAATCGCCTCTTCTGTCTTGGGCGATGCGACATTCGGAACGAGGGCAATGGCAATCGGCTTACCGGGTCATCGTATCCAGCAGTCCGGAGTCGGCGCGGCAAAATCAAGGCGATCTATGGGACAGCGGCAAGGTTCTTTCCGCACAATCTAGCGGCATCGCGTACGGCGGCGCCGAACTTGGGAGCAGGCAAACTTGTTACTGGAAAGTCAGGCTGTGGGACAAGTACGGCAACGAAAGCGATGACAGCGAAATCGCCGTGTTCGAAACGGGACTGCTGGAGCCGGAGGATTGGAAGGGCAACTGGCTTGGCCATGCCGGGGGATTTAACGGTTCGTCAATCCTGATGCGCAAGGAATTTGAATTAAGTAAGCAAGTTTCCAAGGCCAGAGTCTATATTGCCGGGCTTGGCTATTACGAGTTCAGAATGAACGGCCGGAAGGTCGGAGACCACGTGCTCGATCCCGGTACGACGGATTACAGCAAACGGGTTCTCTATTGTACCTACGATGTTACGGAGCTGTTGCAACACGGAAAAAACGTCGTCGGCGTTCATCTCGGCAATGGCTGGTACGGAGCGCCGAAGGCGTTGATCCAAATGCACATCGATTTCGATGACGGAACGAGCGAAGAAGTGTGCACGCGATGGGATTGGGGAGCGGGGTGGCATATTTCGCGCGGCCCGATCGTCCGGAATGGCATTTTCGAAGGAGAGCTGTACGACGCACGGCTTGAGAAAGAAGGCTGGGACACCGCGGCGTACGATTTTGCACGTTATAACCACAGGGCAAACGGGTGGATCACGGCTTCTTCCGTAGAAAGCCCGGGAGGAAAGCTCGTATCGCAGACGATGGAACCGATTAAGGTCATGGGCGAGCTCGAGCCGATCGACGTATCAGTCATCGGAGATCAAGTCAGAGTATACGATATCGGCCAAAATATGGCGGGTTGGGCGAAGATTGCGGTAAGCGGCGAGGCGGGCGCCATCGTGTCCTTGAAATATGCGGAAAGCCTCTACGACGACGGGACGGTCAACCAGGAAAATTTGCGGCTTGCCGATGCCAAGGACACCTATATTCTAAAGGGTTCAGGGGAAGAGATTTATGCGCCGAGGTTTACCTATCATGGCTTCCGCTATGTGCAAGTAGGGATAGAGGCGGGCACGGCCGAGGTGTCGCGGTTAACCGCGCAGATCGTCAGAAGCTCTGTCGAGCCGATAGGTGCCTTTGAATGCAGTAACGAGCTCATTAACCGGATTCATCGCAACGTCTGGTGGACGGAAGCGAGTAATCTTCACGGCATCCCGACGGACTGTCCTCAGCGGGACGAGCGCATGGCCTGGCTGAACGACGCGACGGCCAGGGCGGATGAAGCGCTGTATAACTTCGACATGTCGAGATTTTATCAGAAATGGTTGGACGATATAAGCGATACCCGCGACGGGCGAACCGGTGCGATCGCCGACACGGCGCCGTACCGATGGGGATTTCGGCCGGCCGACCCGGTTGTCAGCTGCTATTTGACGATTCCATTGCTGCTGTATCGCCATTATGGGAACAAGCGGGTACTTGTGCAGCATTACGAGGGACTCAAGGGATGGACCGAGTATTTGGCGAACGAGGCGGAAGACTTCATCGTCAAGCGCAGCTACTTTGGGGATTGGGCGTCTCCGGTGATTGATTGCGAACCGCAGAGCGATGGAGACGGTGCGATATCGAAGGGAACGCCGGGGGAGCTCATGTCGACGGCGCACTTCTATTGGAACGCCCGGCTGCTCGCCCAAATCGCGGCCATCTTGGATAAACCGGAGGAAGAAGAGCAATTCGCCACGCTCGCACGCAAAATCAAAGAGGCGTTTAACCGAAGCTTCTTCGACGAAGAAGCGAACCGTTACGTCCAAGGCAGCCAAGGCTCGCAAGCCATCGCGCTTAGATTCGGGCTGGTTCGCGAAGACAAAGTCGAGGATGTCGTTGGCCATCTCGTTCGGGACATCGAACAAGTTCATGATGATCATCTCAGCACCGGTAATCAGTGCACCAAGCACATGCTCGAGACGTTGGCGGAGCACGGCCGGATCGAAACGGCATACCGGATCGTTACGCAGACGACTTACCCGAGCTGGGGATTCATGATCGCGAACGGCGCGACGACGATCTGGGAGAGGTGGGAATACGACATCGGCAACGAGATGAATTCCCGAAATCATCCGATGCATGCCAACGTGGGGTCATGGTTCTACAAGGTTTTGGCGGGTATCAACGCGGACGATTCCGCGCGGGGTTTCGACAAGATGGTGATCAAGCCTTACCCGACAAGCGATCTGACATTCGTGAACGCTTCTTTGAAAACGATCAACGGTAGCGTTGAGGTGCAGTGGGTTCGGAGAGACGGCGAGTTTATTTTGAAAGCGAATATTCCGGCCAACAGCCGCGCCAAATTGTGTATGCCCGTTCCCTTGTCGGGTTCGATGGCGTTCATCGTTAGGGAGGGGAACGACACCGTATGGGCGGATGGACGATTCGTGGAGGGAACGTCAGGCGTATACGGCGGCTCAATGAGAGAGGGCTATGTCGAGCTTGATGTCGGATCCGGCGGATACGTATTTACGATAAAACATACTGAAGGGTTTGTTGGCCGTCATGCTTCGCTTCCGGTAGGCCTCCGTTAGCCGAAACCTAATGGGCAATATGCTCCGCTTTGTCTACGAATCTACCCGTATACACGAAGAATCTCCCCGGCTTGTTGCGGGGAGATTCTTCGTGCTGGAGGACAATATTAAGCCGCCACGTCGCGCCTTGTGAACAGCAGCCAGGCCACGAGCTGGAACACGACATAGTAGGCAACGAGCACGCCTATCGAGAAGCCAAGCGTCATGCTTGGATGGAGTGGCTGGGAGCCGTCCAAATACTGCCTCAGGTCGATGTTGGAGAACAACAAATATTTGACCCAGCTATACTGGCGCAGCAATCCTGATAATGTATTGCCGACGAGCATAAAAAGCAGCGAGAATGCGATCGCCATCGACGAGCTCCGGAACGCGGAGGAGATCATGAACGCCATCGTAACGTACATGAGCAGGGAGACGATGTTATAGCCGTACTGCTGCAAGGAATTGACGATCATGGAGCCTTCGTGAACGAGCCCGTTGTCCCCTATCGTCAAGTGAGGCAAGGAAATGCCGCTGAAACCTTCGAGGATCGCACCGAACAGGAACGCCACCACGAACGACAATATCAATAGAAGCACCGCAAAGATCATCGTCGAGATGTATTTGGCGAGCATAATCTTCGTTCGCGAAGATGGGCCGACGAGCAGCAGCTTGATCGTGCCCCACGAGAATTCGGCGGCGATCATGTCGGCGGCGATAATGACCGTCAAGATCGTCACAAGAATAATCAGAGATGCGGACTCGTTGACGTAGGTCCATAAGGAAAGATCGAATGGGTTGATATCATGATCGAGATAATACTGGTTAAGCTCGATCTGTTCGGTCAGCCAAGTCTGGTGCTTTCCTTCGGCGGGTGTCAGCCCTTTTAGGTCGTTCTGCATTTGCGTATTTTGCTGGGTTAACGTGTTTTTCCAGTTGCTCTGATTGTCATCGTGGGAATCCCATTTGATGAGCCAACTGAACAGTCCGAGCGCCAGGATCAGGATGCCGACCATAATCCATGTGCGCGGACGGCGGTAAATTTTCATATTCTCATTACGGACAAGCTGAACAAGACTAGACAACCATCTCACCTCCGGTAATTTCGAGGAATTGCTCTTCGAGCGATTTTTGCGCGGCGTGAATGCCGTAGACGTCCAGACCCGATTTGACGAGCATTCTCGCAATATCCGGAATGGCGGTTTTGTCCGCAAGAACCTCGAGCAGATTGCCTGAAGTGGACAGCAGCGACTCATCGAATGTTTCTGCGAGCAATTGACGGGCGGCTTGCAAGTCGCCCACTTCGATCACGATCTTCGTCTGCGCAGTGGTTTTATGTTCTTGCAGCGAACGGACGTCGACGAGTTTGCCGCTCTGGATGATGGCGACGCGGTCGCACATGAGCTCCATCTCCGACAACAAGTGGGAGGAAACGATGACCGAGATGCCTTCGTCTTTCGTCAGCTTGCGCAAATAATCCCGCAGCTCGCGAATGCCCGCGGGATCGAGGCCGTTGGTCGGTTCGTCCAAAATAAGCAATGACGGCCGGTGAAGAATCGCTTGGGCGACGCCGAGTCTCTGCCGCATGCCGAGGGAATAGCGCTTGACCTTCTCGTGAATCCGGTTCTGAAGACCGAGTAAACTCACGACTTCGTCGATGCGTGCTTTCGTGACACCGGAATGACGGCGAGCGAAATGCACGAGATTCTGGTAACCGGTAAGAAATTTGTACATTTCCGGATTCTCGACGATGGCGCCGACGTGGGTCATCGCCAGCTCGAAGTTCTCCCGGACGGAAACGCCTTTAATCGTTGCTTCGCCCTTCGTCATCGAGATGAGACCGACGATCATGCGGATGGTTGTCGTTTTGCCGGCGCCGTTCGGTCCAAGAAAACCGAATACTTCGCCTGCGGGAATGTCGAAAGAAAGGTTGTCTACGATATTGCGCTTGCCAATCGTCTTCGTGACGTTGCGAAGCTGCAAAACGGGTTGAGACATGGTGCGTATTACCTCCTGAACGGATCGAATAACTGAAGTATACAGGACGGGATGCTCGCAAAATCACGGCCGAAGGATGAGTATGACACCCGGACTTTGGTCTAGTGCGATTGGCTAAAGGTCGAGGCAGGGGGAGATACCGGATGTTGGGTAGGCAGGCAGGTATTCTATTTGCCAGTGCGAAATCTGTAACTTCTTCGTGCCGCCAATCGTATAATAGGGGTCCGGAAACTCGAATGAAAAATGTCTTACATCACAAATAGAGAGATACAGAGGAGAAGGAGAAGAAATTATGCGTAAATATCGTCGTTTCAAAATCGTTCTGATCGCGTCGGTTATGACACTTGTTGTAGCCGCAGGACTCATCTACGCGAATAGAGGCACATTGTCTGCATTGGGGTACGACCTGTTTCTGTCCGACAAAGTAGAGGCGAGCTTCCAAGGTTCATACAAGCCGCTAACCGATCGTCCGGTTGTCGAGAAGCCGAAGGTAAGCGAGCCGTTCAGCATGCTGATGCTCGGCGTGGACGCCCGCGCGAAGGAGCGCGGACGTTCGGATACGATCATCTATACGGTCATTCGCCCGGACAACGGCAAGGTGTTAATGATGTCGATTCCGCGGGATACGTACGCAGAGATTGTCGGCAAGGATAAGCAAGACAAAATTACGCATGCCTACGCGTTCGGCGGTGCGGAAATGGCGGTCAACAGCGTAGAGAAGCTGCTAGGCGCGAAGGTCGACCATTACGCCGCGATTAATTTCCAAGGTTTCGTGAAAGTTGTCGATACGCTCGGCGGCATCTCGCTTCCGATCGGCAAAGATATCGTCAATAAAGGCGCGGAACACGAGAAATTTACGGTGAAAGCGAACAAACCGAGCTATACGGGCGTCGAGGCGCTCAATTATGTCAGATACCGCGAGGACGCGGGCGGAGACATGGCGCGGACGGAACGCAACCGCGTGTTTATCGAGGCGCTTATGCATAAGGCATCTTCGCTGCAACAATGGAACAAAATTCCCGAAGTGCTCGACATCGTAGGCGACAATTTTATCACCGATCTGCCGCCGTCGTCGATGAACGAGCTGGCTAAGCAGTTTCTGCAGACGGGCCACGAAGTAAAGAGCTACACGCTGAAGGGCGACGGCAAACGGATGGGTAAAGAAAACTTGTGGTATTATGTCGCCGACGAGCAAGATTTGGAGGCGGTTCGCGCCACGGTCGCGCTGTGGATGAACCCGAATACGCCGGAGGACCAATTGGTCGTTCCGGGCGAGAAGGACGAGAACAAAGAGCAGTCGACGGGCACGAGCGGCGTAGTGTCGGACAGCAAGCAACCGGCGGCGTAATGATGCAGCGGCGGGCGGAGGCCGGTGAAATAAGCGGGAAAAACAGGCTTACAGGCCGCTGCCGTGGCAGATTCGGCGAAATAAGCGGGAAAAACCAGCTTACAGGCCCCCGCCGCGGCAGATTTGGCGAAATAAGCGGGAAAAACCAGCTTACAGGCCCCCGCCGCGGCGAATCCAGCGAAATAAGCCGGCCAAACCGGCTTACCTGCCGCCGCCGCTCCCTCCCAGCACGAAAAAGCTAACCATCCACCACCGCCCCGCATCAAACCGCCCAAGTCGCCCAGCCTTTTTCACAAAAGATTGCCTTAACTCATGATAGGAGCGACATGGAGAACGACTGCGCATAGTGCTATAATAAGGAAGCCGTGGCGGATGGTCTCGGATCTTTCGACAGGACATCATGACAAATTCTGCGAAGGAGGCACGCATGAATATCGCTTTCTTTTTATTACCGAAGCAAGAGGTTGTTACCGTTAGTAAAGGCGCAACGCTGCGCCAGACGTTGGAGAAAATGGAGAGACACCGATACACGGCCGTACCGGTTATCGGCGAATCCGGAGAGTACAAGGCGACGGTTACCGAAGGAGATTTACTCTGGTATTTGAAAAATCATTCAGATCGAGGCTTCGATCAACTGCACCGGGTATCCCTGGACGAAGTTCCGTTAAGAATGAATAACCTGGCCGTACGCATCGACGCCAACATGGAAGATTTGATCTCGCTGGCGAAGACGCAGAATTTCGTTCCGGTCGTGGACGACATGAATATTTTTATCGGCATCGTACGTCGCAGCGATATTATCGATTATTGCGAGAAACTGCTGCTCCCGATTCAATCGGGCGACAGGGCGGTCAAGCGGGAAGCGTAGGACGATACAGACGATACCGGACAATTTGGAGGACAGATGAGTCACAGCCGCAGCCAGAATAAACAAAGACGCCGCACTCTCCCATTAATTTTACTGCTCGCAGTGCTTGTCGTAGCGGGTGCGATATGGGCGGCAACGACGCTGAAAGGGGATCGGAACGAACCGGGACCGAATTCTGTCGCAAGCGCGGGAGAGCAGACGGGAACGGTGCTGCCGACGGACGGAAAGTCAGGTTCGCCGGCTTCTCCGGCCGCGTCGCCCGAATCGGCAGAGGCGCCTATCGACCAGCCGACGGCGTCGGATCTTAGCAAAACATACGATGTCGTCATTACGAACGGCAGGGTCATCAATCCCGAGACGAAGCTCGATCGGGAAGGGTTGAACGTGGCTATTCAAGGAGGCACGATCGCGCTCGTGACGGACAAGCCGCTCAAGGGCAAACGCACGATCGATGCCAAAGGGCTCGTAGTGGCACCGGGTTTTATCGACAATTTGAGCTATGACCCGAATCCGCTTGGCGTATGGAACAAAATCGCCGACGGCGTAACGTCGAACATTGCTATGCATGGGGGCACGTCGTCGCCGGAGAAATGGTATCCCTACTACGTGCGCAACCGGACGCCGGTTCATTTCGGCGCCTCGTTCTTCTACACGCAGGCGCGCAACCAGTTCAAGCTGAGTCGCTACGCCACGGCCAAGCCTGAACAAGTGCAGAAACTTGTTGATCAGGCGGAGAAAGCGCTGAATGACGGCGTACTCGGTCTTTCATTCAGCCTCGAATACGTGCCGGGCGTGAACGACAAAGAAATTTTGCCGATGATGAAGCTTGCTTACAAGTACAATGTGCCGGTCTATTTCCACGCCAGATATTCGGATATGGAAGAGCCGGGCACGAACATCGACGCGTTAAACGAATTGATTGGATATGCCCGGGCATCCGGCGCGTCCGTACATATCGATCACATCAACAGCACGGGCGGCACGTTCTCTATGAAGCAGTCGCTCAAGATGGTGGAAGACGCCAGAGCCGAAGGGCTTGACATTACCTCTTGCATTTACCCTTACGACTATTGGGGAACGTACTTGAATTCCGCGAGGTTCGACGAAGGTTGGCAATCGCGTTTCCGCATCACGTACAAGGACTTGCAGATTGCCGGAACGAAAGAGCGATTGACGGCGGAGACGTTCCGCAAGTATCAGAAGGAAGGCAAGCTGGCAGTCGCTTACGCGATTCCGAAGCAGGACGTCATCGATTCCCTGAAGGCGCCTTACGTGATGATCGGCAGCGATGCCATTCTGGAGCCTGGATATAACAACCACCCGAGAGCTTCGGGTACGTTCGCAAGAACGGTTGGGCTGTACGTGAGGGAGCAGCAAGTTATTTCTTTGTCGGACGCGATTGCGAAAATGTCTTTGATGCCCGCGCAGCGGCTCGAGAAACAGGCTCCGGCGCTGAAAAAGAAAGGCCGCATCGCCAAAGGGATGGACGCGGATATCGTCGTATTCGACTACAAGACGATCAGCGACAAGTCGACAGTCGAGAAGCCGGAGCTATTGTCTGCAGGCATCAAATACGTGCTCGTGAACGGCCAGACCGTACTCGACGACAAAGGGCTTCACAAAGACGTTCGCGTAGGGCAGCCGATCAAGAGCGAGTTTGTCCGCGTCAAGGAAAGCGCGGCATCGCTGAAGTGGGACGGCGTCGCGACGGCGGTTCTCCAATACCGCGGCGGCAATTACGTTGATCTGGATTCGCTCAAGTCGCACGGGTATATGGTCTCTTGGGACAAGCGGAAACATGCGGCGACTGCCGTTCGCGTAGATGGCGCGACACCGGTGGAAGTGCCGAAGCCGAAGCTTGGCGAACTGATTCTCGAGCGGGGTTACAAGCTCACTTGGGAAGACGGTCGGACGACAGAGATGCTGGCCGTCGGCGAGCATAATTACGTCCCTGTAGCCGCGCTTACTGCGCAAGGGTGGAAGCTCGGCAAAGATGGTAACCAATTGACGCTAACGCCATAACACCAACGTCGAAGTCGTCGGCATTGGCTTCAATCAGAGGGCATTTCTCCGCACGGCGGAGAGATGCCCTTTTGGCATGCCGCGACATCCAGATCTCGGCTTCAGGGCGTGTCTGAATACTCGCTCAGGGTATCTTTCATCGCCTTTCGCCCCCTGCTTCGTCACTTTTGCTCGACGTACCCCCCGGTACGCCTTCACAAAAGTTCCTTGCATGGAACGAAAATTCGGCCAAATCTGCTACCTCGGAGTATTCAGACACGCCCTAGCCGCTCACTTCCGTGTCGGATATTATGTTATAATGAAGTTTGCAACTTTCGGGCTGCTACGGACAAGCTGACGGGTCTGAGCAAGAGAAAGCCAACCGGGAGAGCGGTAGCTGAATCTTTGTCGAGCTGCCGAGAACGAATTCGCAAGAGGTGAATGGATTGAACGTATCGTGGAGATCGCTAGCGTGGAGCGCTGCCGCTTGGCTGCTCCTGGTGGCGCTGGCGACGCCTTTGAACTTCGTAACGATTTTATTGACGATGACGCCTTTCGTCGTCCTGTACCGCATGTTAAGCGTCAAATCCTTCGCCGCGCACGTGGTCGCGATCGGGGCGGCGGCTTTCCTGGCATCGGGCGGCATCGGGCCGATCGTCGTGACTCTCGGGTTTTTCTTCCTTGTCCCTTCGATTGCGATGGGGCATATCTATAAGAAAGGCAGTCCGGCGAAAACAGCCGTCCTCGTCGGTTTCGTCATCGTGCTGGCCCAGCTTCTGCTGGAGCTCGCCTTGTTCTCCGTCATGTTCGACATCGATCTGAAAACCGAGCTCGCGTCTCTTCTGACGGACAATCTGAAGGAACTGGAGCGCGCTGGCGGAACCGAACTGTTCAAGATTGGCGGAGCCGAGAGCATCGGACGGGACATGAGCGAACAGGTGATGAACTTGCTGCCGATGCTTCTGCTCTTCAGCTCGGTCATGTTCACGATTGTCACGCATGCGCTATCTCGCCAAGCGCTTAAAGCGTCAGGTTTCGAGACATCGGCGCTGCCGAAAGTAAAGACATGGAAAGTGCCGAGAAGTTTTGTGCTCTACTATGTGATCGCCCTCATCGCCGTCTACTCGATATCGAACGATGCCGTCGGATACTGGGCGATCGTGGCGAGAAATCTGGAGCCCATTCTCGGATTCGTGTTCACGTTGATTGCGTTCGGATTTTTCTTTTTCCTGGCGGATGCGAAGAAATGGTCCAAGATCGTGGCGTTGTTGCTATGCGTCCCAGTGCTGTTTTTCCCGCAAGCCTATCTATTGATCGGGCTGCTCGATACGGCTTTCCCACTGCGCAAAGCGTTTAACAAACAATAAGGCCCGGTCCGCCGGCCGCGGAAACGCGGCTTGCACACCACCATAAGACGGGAGCGAATCGCGGATATGCCCAAGTTTCTCGTGCAGCGTTGGCACGGTATGCATATCGTCTGGGCACTGGTGCTCATCTTCATATTGACCGTAGCGCTGGCTTCATACCAGTGGCTTCTCGGTTTGTTAGGTTTGATGCTTGGAGGCGTCGTGGCCGCTTACGGCATACTTGCGGAGAAGGCTTTCCGCAAAGATCTGAACGAATACGTGCTGACGCTGACGCACCGGATCAAGAACGTCGGAAACGAAGTGATCGGCCAGCTTCCTTTCGGCATTATTCTTTTTAACGAAGACAAGGAAATACAGTGGCATAATGCTTTCGTTGCTATCGTTATCGGCAAACAATCGATCGTTGGCGATCTTCTCGGTACTCATTTTCCGGCGCTGTCGCATACGTTCAAAGACAGGGAGACGTCGGAGGTGACCATCGGCGGACGTGTCTACGAACTGCTGCTTCGGCCGAACGAGCGGTTTCTGTACGTGAAAGATGTGACCGACCGCTGGACTTTGAAGAAGAAGTATGACGAAGAGAAACTCGCGCTCGGCATCGTCATGATGGACAATCTCGAAGAAGTCGCTCAAGGGATGGATGAACAGCAGCGGGCTTTGATGCTATCCAAGGTGACTGGCGAGATTAACGAATGGGCGCAAAAATACGGATTGTTCTTGCGGCGTCTCAGTTCCGATCGTTACATGATCATTACGAACCAGGCGGCGCTCAAGAATCTGGAGCAATCCCGGTTCGAACTGCTCGACGATGTGCGCGAAATCACGATTGAGCAGAAGCTCCCAATGACGCTCAGTATCGGCTTTGCGTCAGGCGCAGATAACGTTATCGAATTGGGCCATCTCGTCCAAGGCAGCTTGGATATCGCACTTGGGCGCGGCGGCGACCAGGCGGTCGTGAAAATCGGTCAGCGGCAAAGCTTCTACGGCGGCAAGAGCAACGCGGTCGAGAAGCGGACGCGAGTTCGCGCGAGGGTGATCGCCCATGCGCTCCGCGATCTGATCAAGGAAAGCGACAACATCATCATTATGGGTCACAAAATGCCGGATATGGATGCGATCGGCGCTTCGATCGGCGTTCTGAAGGCGGCGCAATTGTACGGCAAAGACGCGCACATCGTACTTGAAGGCGTGAACCCCGCTATCCAGCGGATGATGGATATGATCAAGGAAGACGAGAAGCTGGCGAAAAAGTTCATTTCTCCAGAGCACGCGCTTGGCATGATGACGAAGCGTTCGCTCGCGATCGTTGTCGATACGCACCGTGCCACGATGGTCGCGGAACCTCGCTTGCTACAGGCAACGGAGAGAATCGTCATCGTGGATCACCATCGCCGCAGCGAAGAGTTTATAGACGATGCGGTGCTCGTGTACATGGAGCCGTATGCTTCGTCCACTTGCGAACTGGTTACAGAGTTGCTGCAATACATTCATGAACGCGTCGTGTTAGACGTCCGCGAAGCAACCGCGTTGCTCGCGGGAATTACCGTGGACACGAAAAGTTTCGCGTTCCGAACCGGATCTCGTACGTTCGAGGCAGCGTCGTTCCTCCGGCGCAACGGCGCCGATTCAGTCCTCATACAGCGGATGCTGAAAGAGGATCTGGAGGAATACATCCGCAAGGCGGAAATCATCCGCAACGCGGAGACGTACCGCGACTGCATCGCCATCGCGGTGGCGGATGCCGGCAAACAAGTGCCGCAATTGCTTATCGCTCAATCGGCCGACACGTTGCTGAACATGACGGGGATCAAAGCTTCGTTCGTCATTGGCATGCGCCCGGACGGCAGCGTTGGCGTAAGCGCCCGTTCGCTCGGTCACATCAACGTTCAGGTTGTCATGGAGCGACTCGGCGGTGGCGGACACTTCACGAACGCGGCTGCCCAGCTTCAAGGCACTGTAGGAGAAGTTGCGCTTAAGCTCAAGCAAGTATTGAACGAAATCGATAAAGAAGAGGGGTTATTCGAATGAAAGTAATCTTCTTGCAGGATGTTAAAGGCCAAGGAAAAAAAGGCGAGATCAAGGAAGTATCAGAAGGATACGCGCGCAATTTCCTGCTGCCTAAAGGGGTCGTGCAGATTGCGACCGAAGGCGCGAAGAAGACGTTGACGCAACAAGTGGCTTCGGCTCAGAAGAAGAAGGATCAGGAGAAAGAGGACGCGAAAGCGCTGGCGGCGAAGCTGTCCGAGATGACGGTCACGATCAAAGCGAAAGCGGGAGAAGGCGGCCGTCTGTTCGGCGCCATCACGAGCAAACAAATCGCGGAAGGTCTGGAAGCGTCCCACAAAATTGCGATCGACAAGCGCAAAATCGAGCTGGACGATCCGATTCGCACGCTTGGCGTGACGAAAGTAACCGTTAAATTGTACCCCGATGTGAAGGGCACGCTAAACGTGAAAATCGTGGAGGAATGAACCGATGAGCGCAACCGGGGATCAGCAAATGTTCTACGACCGCATTCCACCGCAAAACCTGGAAGCGGAACAGGCCGTCCTCGGCGCCATCTTGCTAGAGGTCGAGGCTTTGATCGCGGCCATGGAGCGTCTTAAAGCGGAGGACTTCTACAGCGTCTCCCACCAACGCATTTTCGAAGGCATGATTGTCCTTAATGAAGAGAATAAGCCGATCGACCTGATTACGTTGACCGCTCATCTTCAAGATCTCGGCCAGATGGAAGAAGTCGGCGGCATTATGTATCTAACGAAGCTCGCCAACGCGGTTCCTACGGCGGCGAACGTGGAATACTATGCCCAGATCGTCGAAGAGAAGTCGATTCTCAGACGTCTGATCCGCACGGCGACGCAGATCGTCTCCAATGGCTATGCATCCGAGGAAGACGTCGGTGCGCTGCTCAACGACGCTGAAGTGCGCATTATGGAAATTTCCAGCCGCCGCGCGGCGACGGGTTTCATTAGTATTCGCGACGTTCTGATGGAAGTGTTCGAGCGCGTCGAGTTTCTGTACAACCAGAAGGGCGGCGTCACGGGCATCCCTTCCGGGTTCGTTGATTTGGACAAAATGACGGCCGGTTTCCAGCGGAACGACTTGATCATCGTGGCTGCCCGCCCTTCCGTAGGGAAAACGGCGTTCGCGTTGAACGTAGCACAGAACGTCGCCGTGCGCGCATCCGAGACGGTCGCTATTTTCAGTCTCGAGATGTCGGCCGCTCAGCTCGTTCAGCGGATTGTGTGCGCAGAATCGAACGTTGACGCACAGCGAATGAGGACAGGCCATCTCGAGGGTGACGATTGGGAGAAGCTGTCGATGGCGATCGGCGCGCTGTCTGAAGCACAGATCTTTATCGACGATACGCCGGGCATCACTGTATCCGATATTCGGGCAAAGTGCCGTAGGCTGAAGAAGGAAAAAGGGCTAGGAATGATTCTGATCGACTATCTTCAGCTCATTCAGGGCCGGGGCAAGGCGGGCGAGAACCGCCAGCAGGAAGTATCGGAAATTTCCCGTACGCTGAAGATGATCGCGCGGGAGCTGGAAGTGCCGGTTATCGCGCTGTCCCAGTTGTCTCGGGGCGTCGAGCAGCGGCAAGACAAGCGTCCGATGATGTCTGACCTTCGGGAATCCGGCTCGATCGAGCAGGATGCCGACATCGTCGCGTTCCTGTACCGGGACGATTATTATGATAAGGAATCGGAGAAGAAGAATATCATCGAGATCATTATCGCTAAGCAGCGGAATGGCCCGGTCGGCACGGTGGAGCTTGTCTTCCTGAAAAACTACAATAAGTTCGTCAGCTTAGACCGTTCGCATAGCGAAGCCTATGCAGGCAGCGCATAAAGCGGGCAATTGTGGTTAAATTCCGAACGTTCATATAGGCACTTGCTCAATTGTTCGTTTTTCCGTTGACTTCCCCGGACGCAGTTGCTAAACTTATCATGCTGCCTGATCGCCCTTTGCGATACTCGGGCGGCATTATCATGCCGGCGTGAGGACCACTCCGGGTGGAGGGATTGCAGTGTCAACAGTCGTAGTTGTAGGTACGCAATGGGGAGACGAAGGCAAAGGGAAGATTACCGACTACTTGGCGGAGAAAGCCGACGTCGTCGCCCGTTACCAAGGCGGCAACAATGCCGGTCACACGATCCTCATCGAGAACAAAAAATACAAGCTGACGATGGTTCCTTCCGGTATTTTTAATCACGACAAAATTTGCGTCATCGGCAACGGAATGGTCATTAATCCGGCAGCTTTGGTGGAAGAAATCCAATATATTCGCGATAACGGTTTTTCGACGGACAACTTGAAGATCAGCGACCGGGCTCACGTCATCATGCCTTATCATCTCGTGCTCGACGCGCTTGAAGAGGACCGCAAAGCCGATAACAAGATCGGAACGACGCGCAAAGGCATCGGCCCGTGTTACATGGACAAAGCTGCCCGCAGCGGTATTCGTATCGCCGACTTGATGGTTGCCGAAGCTTTCGAAGAGAAAGCGCGTGCGATCATCGCGGACAAAAACCAAGTCATCGTCCAAATGTACGGTGGCGAACCGTTAGAAGCGGACGCCATTATCAAGGAATACTTAGCGCTGGCCGAATTGCTGCGCCCGTATGTGACGGACACGTCCGTCATCTTGAACGATGCGATCGACGAAGGCAAGAAAGTGCTGTTCGAAGGCGCGCAAGGCGTCATGCTCGATATCGACCAAGGTACTTATCCGTACGTAACGAGCTCAAACCCGTCCGCAGGCGGCGTCTGCATCGGCTCCGGCGTCGGCCCTTCGAAGATCAAACAAGTCATCGGTGTCGCTAAAGCGTATACGACACGCGTCGGTGACGGTCCGTTCCCGACGGAGCTGAATAACGAGCTTGGCCAATGGATTCGCGACAAAGGTCACGAATACGGCACCGTTACCGGTCGTCCGCGCCGCGTAGGCTGGTTCGACACGGTTGTCGTGCGCCATGCCCGCCGCGTAAGCGGCATTACGGGATTGTCACTGAACTCGCTCGACGTGCTGACAGGACTCGAGACGGTTAA
This sequence comes from Cohnella soli, assembly GCF_042655525.1. NCBI lineage: Bacteria > Bacillati > Bacillota > Bacilli > Caryophanales > Paenibacillaceae > Cohnella > Cohnella soli. Next base: position 247,170 of record NZ_JBHSMI010000056.1, on the reverse strand, counting down.
AATTTGTACGGCGTATAAGCTGAACGGCGAGATCGTCTCGCACTATCCGGCGAACTTGAAGCTGCTCGAAGATTGCGAAGCGGTGTACGAGGAGCTGCCGGGCTGGAGCGAAGATATTTCCGGCGCGAAGACGATCAGCGATCTGCCGGAGACGACGCAATACTTCGTGAAGCGGATTACCGAACTGACGGGCATCCCGATCGCGATCTTCTCGGTCGGCCGCAATCGCGAACAGACGAACCAAGTCGCACCGATCTACGAAGCATAGAAGTTAAAGGAAAGCCGCTCGGCAGGAAATCTGCCGGGCGGCTTTTTCTTAAAGAATCAGCAAGCGTATAAGGTTGAAGCCAGCAACAACGACTTACCAAATCCAGCCTAGTCCGCTTCGTGTTTCTGCGCCGTTGCTTCTTCTTTCAACTGCATCATTTGACTCTCGGATAAGCCGGTTACGCGACCAATCAGCTCAAGCTCCAATCCTTCCTCCAGCATTCGCAACGCCGTTTTTCGAATGCCTTGTTCAATGCCCTGCTCAATGCCCTGCTCAATGCCCTGCTCAATGCCTTGCTCAATGCCTTGCTCGACCCCTTCTTTAATCCCCGCTGTCCGCGCGTCCTCCAGCAGACTGGCGCGGTCATGCAACGCTTTTTCCCGCATCGCGTACCGCCGTCTTGTTTCCATATCGCTGGCCAGATAAGTCAAGCGCTCTTCAGCTTCCTTAATCACTTCATCCACCTTCATCAACTCCTCCATTTGTTCTGCAGTTGTGCTTTGTTCCAAAAACCGTAGCCAGCGATGCAGCGGGTCTTGGATGTTAAAAAGCATCTTGCGAAACTTGGGGCATATTCACGCCGATCGAACGCATCAATTGCTCATAAGGCTGACCATTCCGCAACGAATCGGTTAACAGCTTGCCCACATAAAACAAACTGCGCAAATTCATATGCTCGAACCGGCGAACCTGCATTTCTATGTTTACTTGTTCTTGCCCATTCACTTCGCACAAAATATCCAGCGTCGCTTCCTTGTCTTCGATCATTTCGCGCGCCAGATGCGTATCCTCCACAATCGATACATCTGTAATCGCTTGCCCCCCTGTGCGACGGAGAATGGCATTCAACAACGAGATTAAAAGCCGCTTGCCTTCTTCCTCGCCAAACAGCCGCTTAAAGAGAAAATCATTTTTTGGATTCAATCGTTGTACCGTTTGTTGTTCTTGTGCCGACCCGTGCGCTAATGGCTTCATTTTTCTCCCCCTATTGTAACATATGCAATTGTGCCCACAACGGCGGAAGGATGCAAAAAAGCACGCGCGCCCGGATTCCCCGATGATCAGGAAATACGAGCGGCGCGTGCTTCGCGACCGCCAATCTGGTTATAACTCCAACTGATTTCCAGTGTAACGGAAGATGGTTTTCGTGTAAAGCTCGAAGCGCGAGGAGTTACTGCTTCAGACAGACGAATGCCACGTTTCACCGAACTAAAGGCTTGACCGTTCCCCGTCCTAAGTCGAGGTGCAAGAACGTACCCGAGGCTATGTTGGCATTGCGGGGAATAACTTACAATCATCTCCAGAGGCTTCGTTTCGAATCGACCATCATGAGATGGAGGCCATAAGATCATCCAAGGGAGTGGAGAAGTTCAATGAAGTTTTTTACCCAATTTTCGCTGAGAAACCCGGTGGCCATCGTGCTGCTCGTTCTGCTGATCGCCGCAGGCGGTGTTTACTCGACGACCAAATTCAAACAAGAGCAACAGCCCGAAATTTCGTTTCCGGGCATTTTCGTTCAAGCTGTCTATCCAGGTGCGGCACCGAATGAGGTGCTGAATCAAGTAACGTTGCCGCTTGAGGCGGCGCTGCGGAACGTGGAGGGCGTGAAGAACGTCACCTCTCAATCGGCGAACGGAATGTCAATGATCCAGCTCGAGTTCAACTTCAGCGATGACATGAAGAAAAAGCAAGAGCTAGTGAAGCAGACGATCGGCGGCGTGAGGTTGCCAGAAGGCATTGAGAAGCCAGAAGTGCAGTATTTCTCGACGACGAATCAGCCGATTATGTACACGTCCGTGACGGCGGTAGGAAGCGCAACGAGCGAACAGTTCAGTGAGACGGTCAAGACGAAACTCATTCCGAAGCTGCAAGCGATCGAAGGCGTTAGCGAGGTGAAGACGATCGGGCTAAAGGATGACGGTGTCTACCTTCGTCTGGATGCCGCGAAAATGACGGCCAAAGGCATCTCCTACGAGCAAGTAATCGGTTTGCTTCAAGCGAACAATCTGAGCGTGCCGCTAGGAGAAACGACATTCGGGCAGAACAAGCTGCCGGTTTTCGTACAAGGGGATCTGACGACGGTCGACCAGTTGAAAAGCTGGGAAGTCTCGCCCGGCGCGAAGCTGACGGATATTGCGACCATCGAGCAAGGCAAGGAGCAGAAAACGATCAGCTTAACGAACGGCAGCCCGAGCATTACGCTGAACATCGTTAAAGCTAGCAATGCCAATACGGTGGAAGTAGCCGACCAAGTGTTGAAAGTGTACGAGGCTGCAGAGAAGGATGGCCAGGCGAAAGCGCTCGTGATGTACAACCGGGCGACAGATGTGAAGGAATCGGTCAACTCTCTTGCCCGCGAAGGTTTGCTTGGGGCATTGTTCGCCTCGGTATTGATTCTGTTCTTCCTACGCAATCTGCGCGCGACGTTAATCGCAATTGTCTCTATTCCGTTGTCGATGCTCATTGCAATGATTTGCTTGAAGACGTTCACCGACGTGACGCTTAATATTATGACGCTCGGCGGACTTGCGGTAGCGACGGGACGTGTCGTAGATGACAGCATTGTCGTGATCGAGAACATCGTTCGGAGAATGAGAGGGGAGAAAATCAACAAGGAGCTTATTCTTTCCGGTACGATGGAGGTCGCCCGCGCGATCACGTCTTCGACGATTACGACAGTAGCGGTGTTCGCTCCCCTCGGTATGCTGCAGGGAATGGTCGGCGGTTATTTCCGTCCGTTTGCTTGGACAGTCGGTTTCGCGCTCATTTCCTCGCTTCTCGTCTCGTTGACGGTCGTTCCTCTGATGGCATGGGCGCTTATGAGAAACGCGAAAATGAAAGAAGCGAAACCTTCGGCAGTCAGCCGCGGATATAAGAAAGTGCTGCGTTGGTCTCTCGGGCACAAGACGACCGTAATCGTCCTCGCCCTGTTGCTGTTCGCGGGCAGTCTGGTGCCGATCTTCGCAGGCAAAGTCGGCGTCGTGCTGCTGCCGCAGTCGGACTACAAGTATATGTTCGCGAGCTTAACGATGCCGAAGGGAACTTCCGTAGATGCTGTTAGGAAGGAAGCAGATCGTCTCGACGCGATCATTCGCAAGCACCCGGACGTCGAGAATACCGATGTCATCGTCGGGGGAGACATTACCGGAGGCGGAGTCGAGAACGGTGCGCAATGGTTCATTGGTTTACGTTCTTCTGCGGACCTGGACCAGTTCACGGATGACATTGCCCCGAAAGTGAAAATGCCCGAAGGCTCAGATTTTAGTTTGGAAAAAGACGATATGAGCGGCGGCGGCACAATCGAAGTGACGGTGACGGGTTCGTCAGCATCCGATATTCAGACGGCAACGGAGAAGATAACCTCGACGATCGCCGGCTTGAAGGGCGTCGATCACATTAGTAACAACCTGGAGGACGGCACGAATGGCATCCAAATTACCGTTCGTCAGAAGGATGCATCCAAAGTCGGTTTGTCGGCGTTGCAGGCGGCACAATTGCTCAGACCATTTCTGTCGGAGACGAACGCAGGGCGGATCGGCGACGGTACAGGCGCCAGCGACTTGATCTTGAGCTTAAACGGAACGTCGCTCGCATCGGTCGAACAGATTGGCCAGTTGAAGCTGAATGCACCGTCAGGCGGAACCGTTCAAGTGAAAGACATTGCGGACGTGCGGATGATGAAACTTCCGAGCACGCTGCAACTGAAGAACGGCGCTGAGTTCGCGACAGTGACCGGACAAATTACGGATAAAAACGCAAGCAAAGTGAACTCAGAGCTGACGAAAGCATTGGATGCGCTCAAGTTGCCGGCGGGCGTCTCCTACAAACTCGGCGGAAGCGATGAAGACGTCGGTCAAATGATGAGCGATATGCTTATGGCGATGCTAGTCGCTGTCGGAATGGTCTACATTGTTATGGTTATTGCGTTCCGGGAAGGCCGGGCGCCGCTCGCCGTCTTATTCTCGCTGCCATTTGCGCTTATTGGCGGTTTGACAGGCACTTTAATGTCGGGCGATCCGCTATCCGTGTCGAGCATGATCGGGTTCCTTATGCTGATCGGCATCGTGGTGACGAACGCAATTGTTCTGCTCGAACGCGTTCAGCAGCAGATCGAACACGGCCAGACGATTCGGGAAGCGCTCATCGAAGCGGGCGGCACAAGGTTGCGTCCGATTCTGATGACAGCGATCGCGACGATCTGCGCGCTTATTCCGCTAGCGATCGGTTTCGGCGGCGGCAGCATTATTTCCAGCGGTCTCGCGGTTGTCGTTATCGGCGGCTTGACAAGTTCCACGATACTAACGCTTGTCGTCGTACCGGTCATGTATGAACTGCTCTACTTCAAGCGTTCGCGCAAGCAACGCAAGGCGCAGCAGGCGATTCCTGAAGAAGCGGCCGCATAATAGGGTGCGATAACATCGGCTTATCGCGCAGCATGCCCTCCCGCGCCCTCATCTTATTCGATGAGGAGCGTCGGGTGGGCTTTTTGCTGTATCTGGCCGCGGGGCTGGCAGGATAGTTGGTCATGCGAGGAATGATATAAGGGAGGTTTGCCTATACTAAAAACTATGAAAACGCACGTACGGCGGGAGGTACGATCATGTTCAAGTGGATTAGCTGGGTGATCAAAATAGGCGCGACGGCTTTGCTGCTCAGCTTCTTAAGCATATGGACGACAGGTTATATCGTGAACAGCTATATGGAAACAGTCGTGAAACAGCTCAACTTGCCGGTAGATATCAAACCTATCGCTCTATCAGGGGTATGGGGAAAGTTGTGGGGAGCGAGCGACAGTCCGTCGAAGTCGGCAGAGGTAGATAAAGGCGATACAAGCAGCAAGACGGACGGGGAGCCGTCCTCGTCACCCGTATCTTCGCCATCCGCGGAACCCTCGAACAGTGTAGGGGGAGTGAGCGAGTCTCCGTCCGACAAGCCTTCGAGCGAACCATCCACGCCTGCGGACGCATCGGCGGACCCGGAAGCTTCCACTGATCCGGGGAAAAACGGAGCGGTGCCCGTCATGGGAGACGGGGAACAACAGACTAGCTCGGGAATATCGTTGACCGACGAGCAGCGGCAATCACTGTATGCGCTTGTTGTCTCGAAGCTGAATCCTGCCCAATTGCAACAGTTGTCCGATGCACTCAAGGGAGGGCAGACGCCGGAACAGATGAAAGGCGTTCAAGAGATGTTGAAGTCGGCGCTGACGCATGAAGAGTTCGTCCAGATGATGAGCATTTTGCAAGGGACGTCGTCTGAAGACTCAGGCGAAAATGCTGGTGCGGAACAACGCTGAGGCGCGACTCTAGCTAACTTGAGCCACACTGGAGAGAACCTCCGTGTGGCTTTATTATTCGACAAAAATGCGCGTTGGGCGGCAATAAAACGAGCATAATGTCGACGGTTTTCGTGTTATGCCGAACATGTAAGCGTTTCAATTCTTAAAAGCTTTTCATAATTCTAATGGCCCAAAAGGTTGATCGTGCGGTCTGGCGTATGCTAAAGTGAGGACATGCTTTTGCCAAAACCGGGAAAAGAATACCGAAAGCAAGGGAAAAGGAGAAGATCATGGCCGCGTTTAGGGGAATGGATCGGATCCGGACAATGATCGCCGCAACGCGGAAAGTCATCCACAACGTTCGGTCCTCGCAAGTGCAATCCAAGAAGTCTGCAGATACTCAAGTTACGTCGAACGCTGCCGGGAAATGGCGCAATTACAGGAAACCGATCATCCTCTCTGCATGTGGAATCATCGCGATCGCAGGTGTCGGGCTTGGAACCAGCCAGTATGTGAAGGCGAATAGCGTTACCTATTATGAAGTACTGGTGAACGGGAACTCCGTTGGAGAGATCAGTGACAAGGCCATAGTCGAGCAATTGCTCGTCTCCAAAGCTGCTGAACTGAGCCAAGCGAATACTCCTGTCCTACAAGAGTTGAACGAGAATCAGGTCGCCTATGAAGTTCAAAAGGCGTATAAGAAAAAGACAGACGACAGCACGACGCTGGCTCGTCTCGAAGACATGCTTCAGACGCATGCAATCGGCGTGAAAGTCATCGTTGACGGCAAGGAAGTTGGCATCGTTCGCGACCAGAAGACAGCGGACCTGCTGCTTCAGAAGGTCAAGAACAAATACGTCCCGGCGAATCTTGTTAAGAAGGCCGGTACTGAGGTGCAGACGTTATCGACAAGCAACAGCGCGCCGGCAGCGACGGTGAAGCCGACTCGTGTTGTGACGTCGGTCAGCTTCAAGGAGAAAGTGCAGACGGCGGATTCCGATGTCGCTGCTGAGCAAGTATCGACAGTTGACGAGTTATATGCCAAGCTGACGAAGGGCGAATCGGTGCCTCGCAAGTACACGGTGCAGGCAGGCGATTGCATCGGTTGCATTGCGGCGAAGATGGATGTCACTGAGGAGTTTATCCACCAGAAGAATAAATGGATCGTAGGCGATAAGATTAAAGTCGGCGACGTGATTGACTTGTCGTCCCAACAGCCGCCGCTACTGAACGTCAACTCCGAAGAGCAAGTGACAGAGATCGAGGAGATCGAACCGCCGGTCCAATATAAGACAAGCGATACGATGAAGAAGGGCCAGCAGAAGGTGATTAGCGAAGGGACGTCGGGTAAGCAGCAAGTGACGTACCGGCTGACGAAACGCAACGGTGCTTTGATCGAGGAAGAACAGGTGAATAAGCAAATTTTGCTGAAGCCGGTGCCGACGATTATTCTGAAAGGCACGAAAGTCATTCGCGGCGAAGGCTCGGGTAAGTTCTCTTGGCCGGTTGTCGGGGCCCGCATCACGAGTTATCTCGGCCAACGTTGGGGCCGCATGCACAAGGGGATCGATATGATAGGCCAGAAGACGATTATGGCAGCGGACGAAGGCGTCGTCGAATTCGCAGGCTACAAGTCGGGCGGACTCGGGAACGCGGTTATCATCAACCACCAGAACGGCTTCAAGACGGTATACGGTCATATGAAAAGCGTCTCAGTCAAGAAGGGCCAAGTCGTCGAGAAAGGCGATTCGCTCGGCGTCATGGGCAGCACGGGACACTCGACCGGCACGCACTTGCACTTTGAGATTTACTTGAACGGCAAGCTGAAGAACCCGACCAGCTATTTATAATTTTTTATCGGCTCTCCAGAAGGTGCTTTGCCTTCGTGGGGAGCTTTTTATTGCTGCGTGTAATTTGGCGCTGCCAAGGCCAGTAATCTGCCATGATACGCCATTGGGGTCTTGTCCGCGTTATGGTAAGATAACATAGAGATTAGCTTCCGAGAAGCGGGAGGCGGTGACCATTCATGTTGGGCAAAATACTGGTCGTAGACGATGAGCGGCCGATAGCGGATATTTTGAAGTTTAATTTGGAGAAGGAAGGCTACGAGGTCGTCTGTGCCTTCGACGGCGAAGCCGCCGTGAAGCTGGCGTTCGAAGAAGAGCCGGACTTGATCTTGCTCGATCTCATGCTGCCGATCAAAGACGGGATGGACGTGTGCCGGGAAGTGCGGACACGCCTGTCTACGCCGATTATTATGCTGACGGCGAAAGACAACGAGATCGATAAAGTGCTCGGCCTCGAGCTTGGCGCCGACGATTATGTCACGAAGCCGTTCGGCACGCGCGAGCTGCTCGCTCGAGTGAAGGCGCATTTGCGCCGCCAGCGCAAAGTAGAGTCGGCGCGGGACGAGGAAGTGCAGTCGGAAGCGGAGCGCCAGGGCATCCGGTTATTTAACTTGTTTATCGATACGGACATGTACGTGGTCTACAAGAACAACCAGCCATTGGATTTGACCCACCGCGAATTCGAGCTTGTGCATTACTTGGCGAAGAACAGCGGGAAAGTGATGACAAGGGAACATCTGCTGCAAGCCGTATGGGGGTTCGAATATTTCGGCGACGTTCGCACGGTCGACGTGACGATTCGTCGGTTAAGGGAGAAGATTGAAGACGATCCGAGCCGTCCGGAGATCATTATGACGAGGCGCGGTCTTGGCTACTTGATGCGCAGTCCGAAGATGAGCGGCGGTTATTACGGATGAGAGCGTTTCGCATGCTCCGCAGTATCCAGGTCAAGCTCATTACGATGGTGCTTCTCCTGATCCTGATCGCGGTACAACTGATCGGGGTATATTTTATTAGCACGATGAAGACATCGCTGAGCAACTCGTTCACGGAGAACTTGAACACGCAAGCCAACTTGCTGACGCGATTTCTGTCCAGTTCGAGTTTATCGTCGGGGAACAAGGATGAAGATGCTCAGGGCGAAACGAGTGTCCTTCTGAACTCTCTCGTGAACAGCATCGATACGATAACCGGAACGGAGTACCAGGTGCTCGACGCCGGGGGCAAAGTGCTCGCGGCGACGACTTCGAAGACATCGCAGCAGTCGTACGTCGGCCGTAAGAATACGTCGCTGCTCGTAAGCCGTGCCTTACAAGGGGTTCGCGACAACGAAGAAGAGATCATCGATGACAACAACGAGCGTAGCAAAGTCATCGCCAAACCCGTCATCAGCGGGGGCAAAATCGTCGGCGCGGTGTACATCGTCGCCCCGATGGAAAGCTTGTATCAGACGATGGAAAATACGAACCGGATTTTCGTCTCTGCGACGTTGATTGCGCTCGGGTTGACGGCGCTGCTCGGCATTCTGCTCGCCGGCACGATTACGTCGCCGATCAAGGCGCTTACGCGCCAGGCGACGGCGGTTGCCGAAGGTCGTTTCGACGAACGGGTGCCGATATTCGGCAAAGACGAGATCGGTCAATTGAGCATCGCGTTTAACGATATGACCGATCGGCTGAGTGATGCGCTCGCTTCGAACGAGGAGGAGCGGGAGAAGCTCAGCTCGATTCTGTCGAACATGAGCGATGGCGTTCTCGCGACGGACGAACTCGGGCGAGTCATCGTAACGAACCGGCGAGCCAGAGGTATGCTCGGCTTGTCCGACAAAGAAGGCATGACTCTGTCCGAAGCGCTAGGGATTGAGAAAGACCCGATTGCCGCCACTCTTCAGGGAGAAGAGTCTTCTCTGCTACTGAACCGGTTTCCGGAAGATCAGGCGGAAGAAGAGCTGGTGTTCCGGGTGACGCTGACGCCGATTCGAAGGAGAGACAGAGGCGTGGCCGGAGCGATCGCCGTGCTGCAGGATGTCACCGAAGCGGAGAAGCTGGAGCTGGCCCGCAGGGAATTCGTGGCGAATGTCTCGCATGAGCTGCGGACGCCGCTGACAACGATTAAAAGTTACGCGGAAGCGCTCGATGACGGCGCGCTCGAAGATCCGCCGCTGGCGGAAAGGTTCGTCGGCGTTATCCGCAGCGAGACGGAGCGGATGATCCGCCTTGTAACGGACTTGCTCCATTTGTCCCGGTTTGATTCCAATCGCAACCAGCTTCGTCGGCAGCAAACCGATCTCGCGGAGATGCTGGAAGAAGTCGTCGACCGATTCAGTTTCCAACTTCGGCAGAAGGCAATCACGGTCACGGTAAAGGTCGATCACCGGCAGAAGACCGCTTGGCTTGACCGGGATGGTATCGACCAGGTGCTCGATAACCTTGTATCGAATGCGATCAAATATACGCTTGATGGCGGGGCGATCGATATATCCGCCAAGAATAACGAAGCCGGCCAACTCGCAATTACGGTGAAGGATACAGGTATCGGTATTCCAAAGAAAGATTTGACTCGGATTTTCGAACGGTTTTACCGAGTGGACAAAGCCCGTTCGCGGAATATGGGCGGCACCGGGCTTGGCCTTTCGATTGCCCGGGAAATCGTTCGTGCGCATGGAGGCACGATATTGCTCGAATCGGAGTCCAACGTCGGCACCATCGTGACGGTGCTGCTGCCGATCGTGCCGGAAGGAAGTGAGGGCGCTTGATCGAGAAGGGCAAATCGGTGCTGCTTACGCTGCTGGTGGTTTTAAGTTTGGTGCAAAGCTATTTTCTCGCTTACAACACGCCTTACAAAGATGCCAAAGTGAAGAGCGATTCGGATTATGTGAAGACGGAACGGCTCGGCGAGGAGGAAAAGGCGGACAATCTTGTTTTTCCCGAACAACTCATCGTCCATCTGGGCGAAGACAAACACACGGTATTTTATCCGAGCACGCAAACCTTTTACAACCTGATTATGACGAAGCTGAAGCTTCGCGAATTCAAAGGATTGCAACGCGATTCCGTCGAGTCTGTGGACTGGGCACAGATTCGTAAAGAGGACCAGGGCGTCGAGCTGAGATTCGGCCGTGCCGTGCCATTCGAGCTGTTGCAGAAGGCGTTTAAGATCGACGGCGACTTCCTGTTCTTCGGTGATTCGATCGACCGGATCTGGATTTATTCGAGCAAAGGGCGAGACGAAGTGCGGACGTTCTTCTTCAGTTCGGATGGCAATTACGTCTACGAATCGATGCATGCCGACTTGACGATCGGAGACGTGGAAGGGTTCGTCGGTTTCGGTCAATATTGGGATCCTTATTCGACTTCCGACGGCGTCGTCTATACGCCGGACAAGCCGACGACCCGTCTGTTCGAAATGGAAGTGGCGTACAACAAATACACCGTTGAGCAAATGCAGGACAACTTGTTTTTCGACCCGGGTCTGACGAAAACGATTCAGAGCAACAAAAGCGGCTCCCAGATGTACACCGACGGGAAGCGGGGGATGAAAATCGAGCAGGACGGCACGTGGTTGTCCTTCACCGATTTGACCGCGCGAACCGAAGTGAATAACGATCTGTTCGATAACGTCATGTCGGCGATCGGGTTCGTGAATCAGCATGGCGGCTGGAACGGCAAGCATCTGTTCGTGAAAGACGCAGAGTCGGAGACGGGGGAGTCGGTCGTCCGCTTCCAGCAGTATTACAAGGACGTGCCGATTGTGCCCGATAGAGGGTTAAACTTCGGCTACATTCAGCTATTCCTCGAGCAAGGCGTCGTGTCGACGTATAACCGTTCGCTCGTCGTGTTAGGCAAGGATGCGACGAATAAACATAAGCGCGAGCTGCCGGGCGGCGACGAACTGAGGAAGAAGCTTCAGGCGCTACGCGATAGCGGTCGCCCGGTTGAAGCGTTGTTTCCGGCGATGAAGCCGACGATTCTGGAGAAAACGGTCAGCTTGACGCCGGTCTGGGCGGCGCGGTTGACGACCGGGGAAGTCGTCATCTTAGCGGACTCGAAGCCATATGTGTAACAATAGCGGGCACCCGACAGGGATGAAAGGGGGAGCGGGATGGACTGGAGACGCGCCAAAAGCGTGCTTATCGTGTCCTTCCTCGCGTTGAACATCGTTCTCGGTTATCAACTGTGGACGGAATGGCGCGAGCGGTTGAATACGGCGGTGGACTGGACATCCCTTCCTCCCGAGACGCTGCAAGTGATGAAGGAGAAAAACATCCAAGTCGACGATAACGCGAGAATTCCGACGGATACGCCGAACATGAGGCAGCTGACCTACACGTTTAAGCAGCGCGGCGGCGGAGATGCGCTCGAAGATCGGAAGCCGATCTCGCCGGCCCCTGAGACGCGGGTCATTTTCTCCGAAGAGCAGTTTGCGCTTGCCCTTGGCGGCGTCATCCCTGACTTGGCCGACTATTCGTACGATCAGCAGGGGAGCAAAGAAGGCGTCTATTTTGTTTTTAACCGGAAGGAAGGGCTCTGGCCGATGTTCGACATCCGGCTGAAGTTGTATTACAGCGATCAGAAGATCAAGGGCTTCACGCAAGACATCGTAACGGTGAAGCCGGCGAGCGGGGCCAAGGAGCAGCAAGTCCTGTCCGCGACGAAGGCGCTCGCCAAAGTAATTGAGCAGAACCTGCCATCGGGATCGGTTATCAAGGAAATCAAGCTGGGTTATCACGGCGAAATTTTCGACGATGCGGAGGCGCAAGTGACCGAACCGTCGTGGCGGGTGCTGCTGGAAAATAGCGACGAAGTGTACTACGTCAACGCGATCAGCGCGGAAGTGACGACAGAGAAGGGCGATGCCGCAGCGGGCCGTACGTAAACGGCGATCGCGCGGAGGAACGCGCCGGGGAGAGGAACGGTTGTATCATGGGATTGCGGTTTACGGTGTTATGCAGCGGATCGACGGGGAATGCGACGATCGTATCTTCGGGGGCGGCGACAGTGCTCATCGACGTCGGCCTTAGCGCGAAGAAAATAGATGAGCTCATGGGCGAAAGGGATGTCTCCGGGCAGGATCTCGACGCGATCTTCGTGACGCACGAGCATTCCGACCACATTAAAGGGCTTGGAGCGTTCGCCCGTAAGCACAATCTGCCGATCTACGCGAACGAGAAAACGTGGCATGCGATGAAACGGTCGGTCGGGGACATTCCGGAAGCGCAAATCCGGATCATGCCGACAGACAGCACGGTGGAGATTTACGACATGCGGATCGATTCGTACGCGATTTCCCATGATGCGGCCGAGCCGGTCGGCTACTGCTTCCAATCGGATGGGGCGAAGCTGGGCGTCGCAACGGATCTCGGGTATATGAGCGACAAGGTGCTTCGCCAATTGATGAAATCCGACGTGCTGGTGCTGGAATCGAACCACGACGTCAACATGCTCCGCATGGGGCGCTACCCGTGGAACACCAAACGACGCATTCTGGGCGACACGGGGCATTTGTCCAACGAAGCAGCGGGCGACGCGTTGTGCAAGCTGCTCGACGGTACGTTGCGCCGAGTGTATTTGGCCCACTTGAGCCAGGAGCACAACTTGATGGATATCGCCAAAATGACGATCGGAGAAGTGCTGGAGAACAACGGCATTTTTTATCAAAGAAACGAATTCGCCCTATGCGATACATACTATGACAAGCCGACGCCGTGGGACGAAGTGAAAGCGAAGGTTGCTAGTTTGTAAAGGCAACAGGCTTAGTTACAACAGGAGCTGGCGGTCCAGCTCGGCTTCCATCTGTGCAGCTTTGACCCGTATTTCTTCTGGCGTGAGCAACCCTTTGTCAACGAGAAGCTCAATGAGGGTGCTGATCGCGAGCAATTGCCGGTACTGCTCGTGCTTCATGTCGGACATCTGCGACGCAAGGTCGAGGAACTGCCAGCCGTAATCCGTCGTACGCATCGGAATCCTTCCTTTCTTTAACAAGGGAATAGGTGAGAAAATCACTTGCGAGATCAAGGAGAAAGGGTAAAATGAGATCATCCTACTATTATTCTAGTCAAAACTCTTGATCTCATTCCTATTATTTTCCGATATCAAGTATAGAAGCATACGAAATAGAAAAGCTGATAGAGAAGGAACATGCGCGGAGCAAAAGGACGATCGGATCGCGATCTCCAGTGGCGGTTCCGATTGGAAGGAAGGTGCAAGACGATGGGTTTGTTCGACGATGATTTCTATTCCACGCGTGTGAGCAAGCGTTCCAAGGAGACGGGCGGCTCCCGGTTTCGATCGTCCGGACAAGGCTCTACGCTGCGAGTTGCGCTCATCTCTTCGGCGGCAAGTGCGGTCATCGTCGCACTGCTGTTCACGCTCATGGGCGGAGGGGGAGCAACGGGGCGTTCGGCGAAGCCAGCTCTGACCGGAGGGCAATCCCTCGTAGAAACTTCTGAAAGAATCATTTCCGCCGCTGAGAAGGTGAGGCCCGCCGTTGTCAGCGTTATTAATATGACGAACGCGGCGCTAGATCTGCAAGACTCGGATAAGGAACTGGACGGCGGGGAAATCCCGTACGCGTCGAGTATGGGTTCCGGCGTTATTTTTCAGAAAAAGGGCGGCAAAGCCTATATTATTACGAACGCTCACGTCGTACAGGACGCGGCTCGAGTGCAAGCGGTGCTCGTGAGCGGGAAGAAGAAGGAAGCGAAGATCGTCGGCATGGACGTCGTGACTGATCTCGCGGTGCTCGAAGTCGATGACAAAGACATCGAAGCAGTCGTAGAGTTGGGTGATTCCGAGAAAATCCGCGATGGTGAGATGGTCATCGCTATCGGCAATCCGCTCGGGTTCGGCGATTCGCTGACGCAAGGTATCGTCTCGAACAAGAAACGAATCATCCCGGTATCGATGAATCAAGACGGCAACTACGATTGGGAGCAAGAAGTGATTCAGATCGACGCGGCGATCAATGCGGGTAACAGCGGCGGAGCGCTTGTCGACTTGAACGGAAAATTGATCGGCATCAACAGCATGAAGGTCGCGGACATGGGTGTCGAAGGCATCGGCTTCGCGATTCCGATCGACAACGCGATGCCGATACTGAAGGAGTTGCTTGCCAAAGGCAAGATTTCCAGAGCATACATGGGAATCTTTACGCTGGATCTTCAAACGTACCTTGAGGCACAGACCGACGTGTCGGATGACGATGCCGGATCGTCGGAGGAGGACGGTAAAGAACCTTCCGCGGATGACGGTAGCGCGGCGGCAGCGGAGCCTGTCGTGCCGGACGGCGTCTACGATGGCGTTATTGTGCTCGAGGCGGTCGGCCCCGCGATGGACGCGGGATTAGTAGCCGGCGACATCATTGTTCAGCTCGACGATAAACCGATTGACAGCACGCTGGCGCTTCGCAAATATTTGTATAACGACAAAAAAATCGGGGAATCGTTGAAGGTAACCTACTACCGCAAAGGTGATAAAGCGACGCTGAACGTGAAGCTCCAAGAGAAACCGCAGCAATCGGATGACGAAGAGACCGGTGCAGAAGGCGAAAAATAACGGCGACGTCAGTCCGAACGGAAGGGAACGGATGTATGTACTGTGTATGCCGCGAGCACGTTGAGCTCGCGATCGATAAATTCGTGGACGAATACGAGGATGCACCCGATTTGGTTAACCTTCAGACGACGACGTTCTCGGCTTGGCATCCGCCCGAGCACTGCGAATGGTGCGGCAACAAAGTCGAGATTCTGGTCGTCTGACGCGGAAACAAAAAGCCTTCCCGGCCGGGAGGGCTTTTTGTTTGTTGCCAGCGGACTCACTGCCGCCTGCGAACGAAATCTCTCCCCCATTTCCAAAGCACGCCGACGATGAGAAGCACGGCGACGGCAAGGCCGGAGAAAGCGATGGAGAGCGCAACCCACTGGAACAGGGAATAACCCTTCAGGAACCCCCAGTTGTAACCGCCGTCTAAGTCTTCAATGACGAGGTTCATGCCGAATATGCCGCTGACGACGGTGTAGATTGTCAGGATGGTAAGCAAGTAACCGGCTTGCTTGGACGTGCGAGTCTCTTGATATTTGTACAAGTCGCTCAGCGTTATTTTGACGTCGTCGAACAGCTTGTCGTTACCGTAGACATTGCGCAATTGGTGGAAAATTTCCCGTCCTTCCGTCTGGGCGACGATCTCGGCGAAATAATATTTGGCGGAGAAGCAGGTGATGTCGCGGATGAGCTCTTCCGTGCGCTCGGGTTTGCGTTCGAGCTGCACTTTGGAGTAGGCGATCGATAGCTTAAGCAGGACGATCCGGTGAAACAGGTTTAGCAGCAATCCGTAATAATACTCCCCGTACATCTGATCGGCCAGTAACAGTGCTTTGTCCGGAGCTACGCGCGTCAGGCAGACGAAACACGTCTCGTCGGTAATGTAATACGTGTCCGGCGCCCAGCGGGCGTATTCGAAATGTTCCGCGTAACGTTCCATGTATGGCAAGTGACTGGCCCCGATGCGGGGGCGTCCGTGCGCGTCCAAGCCGTCCAGACGCCCCGCCCGATAACGTTGAGGCAGCGTCAAGTCGGTGTCGCCGGGGAAAGAGCAGAACCCGATGACGAAAAGCCGCTCATCCATGAAAAACGGCAGCTTCTCAAAAGGCGTATCCTGCATGGATGAGCGGTCTAGGAAGGGAAGCAAAGATGGCACGAGCACCCCGAAGACGTAATGTTCGATTTCGCGATACGTCTGGCCGTCATGTTCAATGATCGATCGATGGTCTGCGGCGTTCTCCTCACGGTCCTGAAAGTGCCGCATGCGATCCCCGAACTCCAATGCCTGCCCGAAAGTGATGGACTGCGCAGCGTCGATTTCCGTGCGAATTGTGAGGAAGCCGGTATCGAACGGGCAGAGAACAACATCGATGGAGTGAACGGAGAACGGTACGCCGAGCCCGCCGTCCGCGGCACCTACCCGCAATATGGCACGGTCGCCGGACGAGCGTGACAGTCGGCGGAAACTTCCAGGGTCGTTGTCGCCCGGAAACAGCACCTGACAAGCGAAAGGCAAGTAGTATCGCTCAAGCTCTCTGTGAGATACTCTGTGCCCGGGTCCGTAGAAACATGTCTCGAACGCCAACTCTCCCAGCCGGAACGATGCGAACCCTTCCTGCAGCAGCGTTTCTCTCAGCCGCTCCTGGCAGTTCCTTTCCAGTGAGAACGGGTATATGAACTGGAAAATCGCTTTATCCAGATCAGGATCCTCGCCAACTACGGTGCGCATTCCGAACACCTCTTTCCGATATTTCCATTGTGCCCCGGAGAGAAAAAAGTTTTGCATCCCCCGTTGACAGCTTTTGGGGGGCGATGGTAAAGTTGCAAATATACTTTGATGAACGGAAAGGGGGGTTACGGACATGAATAACGGAAATGGCGGTCGTTTCTTTGGGAATATGCCTCATACGGGGGTTCCCGCAATTGTCGTTCATGTCGTACGTAACCCTCTCGCGAACAGTCGCTAACTTCTGGAGATTCCGGTAATCTCCGGCACAGTGTGGCGAGGCGCATGGTTACGGTGACGTAATCGTGCGCCTTTTTTATCGCATCGGAAGCTGTTACGGCCTTGCTTGGCGGAAGCGGCACCGGTGCGGGAGGATGGTCTTCGTCCTCTGCGAAGGCGTATCGCTTACGGCGGTATGCCTTTTTTGTTCTCATTACGAAAGGTGTGAAATGATCCCTATGTTTACGGTTTTGAAGAAACTAAGCTGGTTTTTCCGGATGCACTGGAAACGATACCTTGTGGCTGTCCTCCTTCTTACGCTGGTCGGCGTCGTCGATATTATCCCGCCCAAGCTGATCGGGTTCGCGGTGGACGGCATTCAGCAGAATACGCTGACCAAGTCGCGGCTGCTGGAGCTGCTGCTGTTCTGGATCGTTCTCACGATCGCCAGCTACGGCATCACGTTAATCTGGTTTAATCGATTGTTCGGCGCTTCGTTCGTATTGGAGCGGTTCGTCCGTTCTCGTCTGATGCGCCACTTGCTGAAAATGAACCCGACGTTCTACGAGCGCAATCGGACGGGCGACCTGATGGCGCGCGCGACGAACGACCTCGGGGCGGTATCGGTTACCGCGGGCTTCGGCATTCTGACGCTGATCGATTCCACGCTATTCATGCTGACAATTCTCGTCGTGATGGCCGGTTTCATCAGCTGGAAGCTGACGCTTGCCGCGCTGCTCCCGTTGCCGATTATGGCGCTTCTTATGCAGCACTTCGGCAAGAAGATCCACGAGAGGTTCACCAGCTCGCAGGACGCATTCGGCAGCTTGAACGACCAGGTGCTCGAGTCGGTGTCCGGCGTTCGCGTGATCCGGGCGTTCGTACAGGAAGAAGCCGACCGCAAAAGATTCAAAGAGTCGGCGGACGACGTGTTCGAGAAGAATATTAAAGTCGCCCGTATTGACGCGGTGTTCGAACCGACGGTGAAAGTGCTCGTCGGCATGAGTTACTTAATCGGTCTTTGTTATGGCGCCATACTCGTATTCCGCGAAGAGATTACCCTCGGCGAGATGGTGTCGTTTAATATGTTCCTCGGGATGTTGATCTGGCCGATGTTCGCGATCGGAGAACTGATCAACATTATGCAGCGCGGTAACGCTTCGCTCGACCGGATCAACGAGACGCTTGGAATGAAGGCGGAAGTGACGGAATCGGAATCTCCCATGGAGGTCTCCGTTCCCAATGCGATCGTCTTCGATCGTCTGACATTCCGGTACCCTTCGTCCACGATCGATAATCTCGTCGATATTACGGTGAAGCTGCGCCGTGGTCAGACGTTAGGCATCGTCGGCAGAACAGGCGCGGGCAAAACAACGCTGCTTAAGCAATTGCTTCGCGAATATCCGAAGGGCAAAGGTATACTGACCGTCGGCGGCGCCTCCATCGATGAACTGAAGCTTGATCAATTGCGCGGATGGATCGGCTATGTGCCTCAGCAACCGATTCTGTTCAGCAAAACGATTCGCGAGAACATCTGGTTCGGCACGATGGAGAAGGCCGGAGACGAAGAGCGGCTGAACCGTGCGCTCGAACTCGCTTCGTTCCGCAAGGACGTCGCATTCCTGCCTGACGGGCTCGAGACGCTTGTCGGCGAGAAAGGCGTTGCCTTGTCCGGCGGTCAGAAGCAGCGTGTCAGCATCGCGCGGGCGGTAATCGCAGATCCGGAAATTTTGATGCTAGACGATGCCTTGTCCGCGGTAGACGCGAAGACGGAGACGGAAATTCTCGAAGGCATCCGCACCGAGCGAGCGGGCAAGACGACGATCATTACGACACATCGTCTGTCGGCGGTACAGCACGCAGATTGGATCGTCGTGCTGGACGAAGGCCGCATCTCGGAAGAAGGCACACACGAGCAGTTGTTGGAACTGAACGGCTGGTACAAGGAACAATACGACAGGCAGCAGCTCGTCTCTGTTGTAGAAGAATAATGTTTCGAAGCAAGAGAGTCATAGAAGAAAAGAAGGTGACATCCATTTATGAACGACATGTACGATGAAATAAATATAGGCGGTAAAGGGAACGGCAAGAGACTGTTCCAATACGCGCTGCAATTCAAGAAACCGATTCTTCTTGCCCTGTCGATGCTGATTCTTGCCGTCGGCGTCGAACTTGTCGGTCCGTTCATAGCGAAGCGGATGATCGACACGAACATTATGGGCATCGAGAAATCGTGGTACGAGACGAAGCAGGACGACCGATACGCGGTGTCTTACCTCGGCGCGTTGTACAAAAGGGAAGACCACTTGTCGGCGAACGAGACGAAAGGCCGTGAAGTGCGCATTCTGCAAGCAAAACGGGGCTATTACTTCGTAGATGCGACGGGGGTTCCGAACGGCGGCTCACGCACTTTCACGGACGGTAAAGTCGTCATCGAACAGAAGGATGGCAGAAAAGCGACGTTCCCGGCGGTTCGGCTGACACGAAACGAGACGTACGCGTTCTATAAGCCGGAGTTCCGCAGCATCATACTGCTGGCGATGGGTTATATCGTCTTGCTGCTCATCGGCGCGGTATTTACTTATTGGCAGCGGTTATTGCTCCAAGTGTCCGCGAACCGCATCGTGCGCAAGATGCGCAATGACGTATTCAAACATATTCAGCGGCTGCCGGTGCAGTACTTCGATAAACTCCCTGCGGGCAAGATCGTCGCCAGGGTTACGAACGACACTGAGGCGATTCGAGAGCTGTACGTATCCGTTCTCGCGAACTTTTTTACGGGCATTATCTATATCGCGGCGATCATCGGCGCTGTCTTCTTCCTGGATGTGAATCTTGCGTTAATCGCACTTCCTTTTATTCCGATTCTGTACGTATGGGTCGTTGTCTATCGGAAATTCGCGGCGAAGTACAATCGTGTCATTCGGACGCGACTAAGCGACATCAATGCGATGATCAACGAATCGATCCAAGGCATGCCGATCATTCAGGCGTTCCGCAAAGAAGAAGCGGCGATGCAAGAGTTCAACGAGATGAACGACGAATACTACAAATATCAGAACAAAATGCTGACGCTGAACGCGATCACTTCACACAATCTGGTGAACGTGTTCCGTAACTTTCTGTTCATCGGCGTCATCTGGATGTTCGCGGGCGACTGGCTCGGCACGGCGGTGACAGTCGGCGTTCTGTATGCATTCATCGATTACATGAACCGGATGATGCAGCCAGTCGTCGGTATCGTTAATCAGCTGTCCAACCTTGAAGTCGCACGGGTGTCGGCGGAGCGGGTGTTCACCTTGCTCGACGAGCCGGGCATCGAAGTGTCGGAGAAGCGGATCGAGCGTTACAGAGGGGATGTTGCGTTCGAAGACGTCAGCTTTGCTTATAAGGCAGACGAGGACGTGCTGAAGAACATCTCGTTCCAAGCTCGCCAAGGCGAGACGGTCGCGCTCGTGGGGCATACCGGCTCCGGCAAAAGCTCGATATTAAACTTGCTGTTCCGGTTCTATGACGTGGAACGGGGTCGTATTACGGTGGATGGAGTGAACGTTCGGGACTTATCGAAGCAGGAACTGCGCGAGCATATGGGCATCGTGCTGCAAGATCCGTTCCTGTTCACCGGAACGATCGCGTCCAACGTCAGCCTCGACGACCCTTCGATTACGCGAGACAAAGTCGAGAAGGCGCTTCGCGACGTCGGCGCGTACGACATGTTCATGCAATTGCCGGGAGGCCTCGACGAGCCGGTCATCGAGAAAGGCAGCACGTTGTCCGCAGGGCAACGGCAGTTGATCTCGTTCGCGCGAGCGCTGGCGTTCGATCCGGCGATTCTGATTCTGGACGAAGCGACGGCCAGCATCGACACGGAGACGGAAGCGATTATCCAGAACGCGCTTGACGTGCTAAAGCGGGGACGGACGACGTTCGTTATCGCTCACCGGTTGTCGACCATCCGTGCAGCCGACCTCATTCTCGTGCTTGATCGCGGCCGGATCACGGAGCGCGGCACGCACGAAGAACTGATGGCGCATGGCGGCAAATACTTCGCGATGTACCAGTTACAGCTTGGCGGTACAGAAGTGGTGGCGTAAGCTGAACAAGTGTAACCGAAGTTGTTTTAGAGGACCCTTGCGCCCGAATGGGCTCGGGGGCCTTTTTGCTTCTTAGCGCTCGCAGGGTACTGAGGGCTAGCCCGTCCGCTCCGTCTGCTCTTCCGGCTTAACCCAACTCCACGGAAGATTGATCATCGTAATGGCTATCCACCAACTTGCTCAATTAGCTAGGTGGTAATTGGCAGTATAAATATGGACATCGTTGTGGAAATGGATCGTTATCCGGTTACCGGAGAGACGGTTTCCAGACGAAGAGTGTCCTATCTTCCTGGCGGTAAAGGAGCTAATCAGGCAGTTGCTTGTGCGAGACTTGGTGCTGATGTTTCACTAATTGGAGCTGTCGGAGATGATTCCTTCGGCGCGAAGTTGCTCGAGGGCCTAGTTGCAGAGGGAGTCGATGTTTCCGGCGTTCGGGAGATACATGACATGGCTAGCGGTGTAGCATCCATTCATGTGGCCAATGACGATAATTCAATCGTGGTGGTCAGGGGCGCGAATGATGCGTTAAAGCCCGCCCTCATAGACGCTTGCCATAGTTTCCAAGAGATCGATATCCTGATGCTTCAACTAGAGATTCCTATAGAAACGGTGTTGTATGCCGCTCGTAAGGCCAAGACGTACGGGAAGAAGGTTTTGCTTAATCTCTATAAGCGAAAAGGTAGACAGTCCTGTATGGTCCGAAGGGATTAACGGGATTTTCTTTTTTGTGCGCTTGAAAGCGCAATTTCCGGAACAGGCGGAATACTCATGTTGGCTGGCGGAACCGGACCACCCTGAATGTAGGGATTGTAGCCTCGAAAAAATTCGTACCATTATCCCCTCGGCTCAGGAGAAATGCTTGTAGAAAAGCCAATTTAGGATGTAACGGGTTCTCAGCTGCTTGAAGAAGGAAGCGTCCCGCGCATCAGGCGTTCCATAGACTGAGATATCGACCTTTCCACTTCGCTTTACTTCCCCAGACCACCCAAGGAACGGCGAGAACCGGTTTGCTGCGAGTTAGATCCTTGTAAGTTAAAGCTGGTGTCGCTGAGCACCAATGAAGCAGTTGACTTAAGACGGGGACATTACGGAGTTTTAAGTTTAACCGGAAGCAAAACTCGTCTAAATAAGCTTGTAAATGTTTGGCGCCGATGCCGTGAAACGTATCGTTCAGCCACTGGGTCACATTCCTCATGATTGGGTTAGAAGCAGGGTGGAGTTTGCCGCGCGTAAAAACAGTCACGGCCTCTCCGTCAGTATGGTGTTTTATGAAAGCTTGGACGCCGGGAGTTTCAATCCACCTCGACTCGGTATTCACATGCTTGGGATCAGGTTGTTTGATTTTGACATGCTGAGGCCGGTCATGCTGATCGAGAGAACTCCCGATCAAAAGAGGCTGCCGGGCATCGCTATAGTAAGCATAGCCATAAAATATAGGGTCTACCCGCACGATACCCGTGAGGGGGTCTCCTTCATCGGCATGCTGCATGGCGTGGCGTATTTTTCTTGCGATGAGCCATGCGGTTTTATAGGTGACCTGAATGATATTGGATAGGCGTGAGGAACTGATGCCGGAAGGCTGGGAAATCAGGAAGATCGCTTGAAACCAGCTCGGCAAAGGAGTCGAGCTTCCTTCCATAATCGTGCCGGCGATGACAGATGCTTGATGGCGGCAGGAGCAGCATTCGTAGAGCGGGAGTCTGCGTGTTTGGATCAAATAAAAATGAGGATGACTACAAGTCGGGCAACGGAAGCCGTCTGGCCATCTGGTCTTGAACAGCATCTCGACGCAAGCTTGTTCGGAGTTGAACTGTTGGCAGAACGCTTCAAAGGTTAGTTGATCCGGAAACATGAACACCCTCCCGAAACAGAACGTTTGTTCCTATTAATATTTTACCAAACATACGTTCTCATCACAAGTGTTTTGCGGTAAAAATTTCATTTTCCCGAGCTTGTTTTTCAGAGTGGAATAGGGTGAACCTCCTAATCAATTCTAGTGGTTCTAGTGGTCATAGCGAACCTTATCGCTCCTGATCAGAAGGGATAATGGTACATATTACGGGGAAGAGGTAAGGAAGTTAAACTGCAGTTCCCAATCTCCTCTGACCTCCTCCTGATCGGAAGGGATAAAGGTACCTTTTCGCGCAGCCGGTTGCAGAAATGGGATGGGGGATGCCGGACCTGACGATTCGGGAGGAGTTAACTAAAAGGATGGCATCCGTGAGAGCGTTGAGCGTTTTAAGCTACTGTGGAACCCAGGGCATCTCAGCTACACGCATAAATTGAAGGGAGAAGGCGACGCTAACGGAAAAAGATGGGGGCGGGGGCGATCGACCGCGATTACGGCTTCGGCACCGGGGCGAAAAGACTATGGCTAAATCGCGCATTTATACATTTCTCGACATTCGGTATAATGGACGCAACGAGAACTGGGGCGAACGGAGCCCGGGAATGAGGAAACTAGCACAGATGGCGGACCATAAAGACAATACCATCATTCGGTTCGAACAAGTGACGAAACGGTACGATAACGATACAACGGTGCTGAAGCAGGTAAGCTTCGAGATCGAGAGAGGCAAGTTCTACACGCTCCTCGGGCCTTCAGGCTGCGGGAAGACGACGATTCTTCGTTTGATCGCGGGTTTCGCCGAGCCGTCGGAGGGCCGGATTTATTTTAACGGGAAGCTGATCAACAACGTTCCGCCGGACAAGCGTCAGGTGAACACGGTGTTTCAGGACTACGCTTTGTTCCCGCATTTGAACGTGTTTGAGAACATTGCATTCGGCCTCAGAATCAAGAAGATGAAAAACGCCGACATCGCCGAGAAGGTGAAGGAGGCGCTTCGTTTTGTGAACTTGAGCGGCTATGAGAACCGCGAGATCAGCGAAATGTCTGGCGGTCAGCGGCAGCGCGTCGCAATTGCCCGGGCAATTGTCAACGAACCGGAGATTCTGCTGCTGGACGAGCCTTTGTCGGCGCTTGACTTGAAGCTTCGCACAGAGATGCAGTACGAGCTTCGCGAGCTGCAGCGCAGGCTGGGCATCACATTTATTTTCGTTACGCACGACCAGGAAGAAGCGCTCGCCATGTCGGATGAAATCTTCGTCCTGAACGAAGGGGAGATCCAGCAAAGCGGCACGCCGACCGACATCTATGACGAGCCGATCAACCGGTTCGTCGCCGACTTCATCGGCGAGTCCAACATCGTGCCGGGCCGCATGATTGAAGATTTCCTTGCAGAGTTCGCGGGCAAGAAGTTCGAATGCGTCGACCAAGGGTTCTCGCCGAACGAGCCGGTGGAAATTATGATTCGGCCTGAAGATCTGGAGCTAACGACGCCGGAACAAGGCAATCTGCAAATCAAAGTCGACAGTCAATTGTTCCGCGGCGTCCACTACGAGATCAGCGGATATGACGAAGCGGGCAACGAATGGCTCGTTCACTCCACGCGCAAAGCGACTGTCGGTGAAATCGTCGGCCTACGCTTCGATCCGGAAGCGATCCACGTCATGCGTTTCGGCGAGACGGAGGCGGAATTCGACGCTCGGCTGGAATCGTACGGGGAACAGGACGACAAAGACAACGACGAACAAGCGCAGGTTGCGGGTGCCGATGAGGCGAACAGGCTGAATAAGCAGAACAGCCCAAACAGGCCAGATAGCCTGAACACGAGCAGCCCGAAAACGAATTTCACTAAACCGGGCGAATCGAGCGAAGGCGGCCGCTCATGACGAAGTCGCGCAACTTGTACCTTATCCCGTATCTTGCGTGGATGCTGCTGTTCGTCGCGACGCCGATTGTTCTGATCGTATACGATTCGTTCTTCGATGTGGAAGGGCATTTTACGTTCGATAACTTCCAGAAGTTCCTGACTCCGATTTATTTGAAAATGACGCTCAACTCGTTCTGGTACGCTTTTCTCATCACGCTGTTCTCTCTGCTTGTCGCTTATCCGGCGGCGTACTTGTTGACAAAGACGAAGCATAAGCAGCTATGGCTGCTGCTCATCATCGTCCCGAGCTGGATTAACTTGCTGCTGAAGACGTACGCCTTCATCGGTTTATTCGGCACGTATGGGTTTGTAAATGCCTTCCTCGAAGCGATTGGCATCGGTACGCGGCAAATTCTGTTTACTGACTTCAGCTTCGTGTTCGTGTCTGTGTACATTTTTATCCCATTTATGATTTTGCCGATCTTTAATTCGCTGGAGGAAATGAATCCGTCGCTCATCTACGCTTCGCGCGACCTTGGCGCTTCTCCATGGATGACGTTCCGGCGTGTCGTATTCCCGCTTACGCTTGGCGGCGTGAAAGCGGGCTGTCAGGCGGTGTTCATCCCGGCGTTATCGCTGTTTATGATTACTCGTCTGATCGCGGGCAACCGCGTCATTACGCTTGGCACGGCGATCGAGCAGCATTTCCTCGTGACGCAGGATTGGGGCATGGGCTCGGCGATCGCGGTGCTGCTGATCATCGTTATGGCGATCATGATGATTGCGACAGGCAATCGGGGAGCGAGGAACACGATTCGATGAGTAGAAAAAGGAAACTCCCGCAGTTGTATTTGGCTTTCGTCTTCCTGGTGCTGTATGCACCTATTCTGTATCTGATGTATTACTCTTTCAACAGCGCGGGCACGATGCACGGCTTCGAAGGGTTCACGCTTGAGTGGTACGACGAGGTGTTCCATGATACGAGGCTATTGATCATCGTGTTGAACACGGTCGTCATCGCGCTTCTGTCTTCGGCACTCTCAACGATCATCGGTGTCGTCGGCGCGATTGCAATCGATCGAGTTCATCGTAACAAGCCGAAGAATGCGCTGCTTGCAATGAACAACGTGCTAATCGTCAGCCCCGACGTCATTATCGGCGCATCGTTTCTCATTTTCTTCACGATGCTCGGCATTAAGCTTGGCTTCACTTCTGTGCTGCTGTCGCACATTGCGTTCAGCGTGCCGATCGTTGTGCTGATGGTGTTGCCGAAGCTTCAAGAGATGAGCCCGACGCTGATCGATGCTGCCCGCGACCTCGGAGCGAGCGGCTGGGGCGTCATCAGCAAAGTTGTGCTTCCGTTCATCAAGCCGGGCATCTTCGCAGGTTTCTTCATGGCGCTGACGTATTCGCTTGACGACTTCGCGGTGACGTTTTTCGTTACGGGCAATGGCTACACGACGCTGTCGGTCGAAATTTATTCCCGCGCGCGGCAAGGCATCTCGCCTTCGATTAACGCGCTTTCGACGCTGATTTTCCTATTCACGGTCATACTCGTCGTCGGCTATTATTTTATTACCCGCAAAGGCAAAGGCGATAAAGAAGCGAGCCGTCCGAACTGGGGGGTTTCGCAGCCATGAAACAACTCGTGCGTTTGTTCGTCGCTGTGTTCATCATTGCAGGCGGGCTCATGTATTTGACGTCGTACCTCAATTCGTCGGAGGGTTATTCCGGCTCGGATACACTGACGATCTATAACTGGGGCGACTATATCGATCCCGAGCTGATTAAGGAGTTCGAGAAGGAGTCCGGGCTGAAAGTCATCTATCAAACGTTCGATTCGAACGAGGCGATGATGACGAAGATTGAGCAGGGAGGCACGACGTTCGACATCAGCATTCCTTCCGAGTATGCTATCGACAAGATGAAGGGCGAAGGGCTGCTGCTGCCGATCGATCATACGAAAATTCCGAACCTCAAAAACATCGATCCGAACTTCATGGATTTGCCTTTCGATCCGGGCAACGTGTACTCCATCCCGTATTTCTGGGGAACGGTCGGCATTATTTACAATCCCGATCTGCTCGGGGGTCGCACGTTCAAAAGCTGGAACGACTTATGGAGCCCCGATCTGCGCAATAACATTTTGCTGGTGGATGGCGCTCGCGAAGTGATCGGCTTCGGCTTGAACAGTCTCGGGTATTCCCTTAACGATACGAACGAAGATCATCTCCAAGCCGCCAAGCGTAAGTTAGGCGACTTGACGCCGAACATCAAAGCGATCGTCGGCGACGAGATCAAGATGTTGCTTGCGGAAGAAGAGGCGGCGGTCGGCGTCGTCTGGTCGGGGGACGCATCGGAAATTATGGACGAGAATGACAAGCTTGACTACGTCATCCCGGAAGAGGGCTCGAACCTGTGGTTCGACAATATCGTCATTCCGAAGACGGCGAAGAACATCGAAGGCGCCCACGCCTTCATCAACTTCATGCTCGATCCCGAACATGCGGCACAGAATGCCGAATACGTCGGCTACGCGACGCCGAATGCGGAAGCGCTCAAGCTGCTGCCGGAAGAGATCTCCGGTGACGAGCGATTTTACCCGAGGGCGGAACTGACGAACAAACTGGAAGTGTACAAAAATCTCGGCAAAAAAATGCTCTCCCACTACAACGAGCTGTTCCTGGAATTCAAAATGCACCGTAAGTAAAGAGAAGACGATTAGAGGAAATCGGCAATCGGCAATCGGAGATAACTGCAGGGGATAAGGGGGCGGCGGTCGAATGACACAAGCACAAGCGCAACAGGCTTTCATGGGTATAGATATCGGCACGACAAGCACGAAAAGCGTTGTTTTCGGCCCGGGCGGCGATCAACTGGGCAGTTATTCAGTGGAATATCCGTTGTTGCGAGATCGTCTGGATTGGGCGGAACAAGACCCCGAGACGATCGTGGACGCGGTGGTGGACAGCGTACGAGGAGCACTTGCGGCGAGCGATGTAGGCGCGGAAAAAGTGGCGGGCGTCGGCATGGGTTCGGCGATGCATGCGTTAATTGCGGTGGATGCGGGCGGCCGCCCGTTAACAAGAAGCATCACGTGGGCGGACGGGCGCAGTGAAGAAGAGGCGCGTCGGCTTCGAGCGACGCCGGAAGGACACGGTATCTATCGTCGGACGGGGACGCCGATCCACCCGATGTCTCCGTTGCCGAAGCTGATCTGGCTAAGGGAGCATCGACCGGATGTCTGGTCTGCGTCGGCGAAGTTCGTATCGATTAAGGAATACGTCGTTTTCCGCTTGTTCGGTGAATGGGTCGTCGACCATGCAATCGCTACGGCGACTGGACTAATGGAGCTGGATCGGCTCGCTTGGGACGAGGAGGCGCTGCGCATCGCAGGCATCTCGAGCGAGCAATTATCGGCCGTGCAGTCGGCAACATACCGGCTGCAAGGGATGGATGTGGGGCTGGCCGACCGAATGGGTTTGCCGGTCGACACGCCTTTTTTCCTTGGCGGTAGCGACGGCGCGCTTGCGAACATGGGCGTCGGCGCGATCGGTCCGGGCGAGATGGCGGTGACGATCGGGACGAGCGCGACGGTCCGGATGATGACAGATCGACCGTTGACCGATGAGAGGCAGCGAACGTTTTGTTACCATGTTGCGGATACTGCCTATATTATTGGAGGCGCAACGAATAACGGCGGCATTGCGCTGCAATGGATGCGTGAGGCGTTCTTTGGGGCGGAAAGCCAAACGGAAGACGTGCTAGAAGCGGCGTCTCGTGTGGCAGCAGGCGCGGATGGCTTGTTGTTCCTGCCATATTTGACCGGGGAGCGGGCTCCCATCTATACGTCAGAAGCACGAGGCACTTACTTCGGCGCTCACTTGGGGCACAAGCGGGAGCACTTCGCAAGAGCGGGACTGGAGGGCGTCATGCTGGCGCTTGCTTCGGTCGCGGGAGCGCTTCGCGATCTGGCCGGCGAGACAAAAGAAGTTCGCGCGTCCGGCGGATTCGCCAGATCGCCGCTTTGGAAGCAGATGCTGGCCGACGTCCTGGGTATGGAAGTTCAGGTGTCGGAAGTAACCGAAGCTTCCGCCCTCGCATCTGCAGCGCTGGCGATGCAAGGGCTCGGCGAGCTTGGGAATTGGCGCGAGATCAAGGCGTGGATACCGATCGCCGAGCGGCTGGAGCCGAACGCGCACCATGCGGAGCGTTATCGCGAGCTGCTTGAGATTCACGAGGAGCTGCGTGGGCAGCTTGCCGGCTCGTTCTCCGCAGTGGCGCGGTTCCAGCGGAAGTATGCGGAGCGGGAGTAGGAATGTGAAGTGATAATTATTCTCAATGTTGGTTACAATACATGAGGAAGCGAAAATAACAAAGAAGCACCCGCGAATGCGGATGCCTCTCGCTCTGCTCGCCGATCATGCCGGACCGGCTTGGGGGTACGTTACATCTTAGGTTCGAATGTTTTGCAATCCGTCTCTTCCGAATGGGAAGCTTGCTTGTTGCGGTTGTTCACGACGTAGATCGAAGAAGCGTTGCAGGCGTTCCCGGGCGCCCAGTACTTGCAGGAGTTTACCTCGCACAGCACGTCTTTAGCCATCGCATTTCTCACCTCCTGTCACTAGGATGGTCGAAGGCGGCGGCTTTATACGTGTGCCTACCCACCGTCCCGTTAAAATCGGGCAGGCGGGTTTTTGGCGCGTGGCGGTCGTTAAGCTTGAATGAACAAATCTTTACCGCAATACTGACATTGTCGGCGAACACCCGGAACGATACGGGAAGTCGCACCGCAGCCCTCGCACGTGATCGCTTGATCCGGAGCCGTTGCCGCCTCTTGAGCGGCAGCGACTTGCTCCCTTGCGAATCGGTCGTCTTGAAAGGGGGGGCTCGGTCTTAAGATCGTCAAGTATGCACTGCCTTCATACATGGACGCTGGCAAGTCGCCTATGGCGATCAGGTAGCTCAAATCCTGGCGTACGTTCCGTTCGCTCTCTCCCGTTAGTTCGGCGATGCGAGCAATGGAGTCGATCCTTTGCTCGGTCACGAGATGACGATACCGACCATAGAGCGTTCTCATCTTGCTCGCTCTGCTCCCGCCGAGAATATAGAACGCTGTAATGGGTATGCCGAATATAATCGCCGTAACGATAACAGACGTAGACAGACTGGACATGCTTGTTTTGTCATAATTCGTCACCACGAGTAAGAGGATCAGGAGGAGCGTAAGCACCAGAAGGGAATGACCCACAAGACGGTAGTCTTTCGCCCGATGATGATTAACATTAGAGTGAAGAAGGAAGCGCAAGATCAACAATAGGAAACCGATTGGAAAAAAGAAAATTACGGTGATGATAATGATCGCGCTCGGAATTTTCGGCTTGTCCGCCACTGACATAAGAATCCCTCGTTTACTTATTTCGATGCCTTAATTTAATTCTACGTTTAATAAAATTTTCCTTTGAAATGGTTACCAACGATGCAACGTTTTCCGAGCGGGCGGTCTGGACGGTTTATATTACATGCGAAGCGGCGGAATGTGGTAGGATAGAGAGTAATGGCTAAAGGAATCGGATGGATTGGATCGTTGTGACGAGTGACGGTGCTGCCGAGTTTGTTTGGTTTGGGTAGCCTAAAATGAGTGGAGTGGATACGATGACGGATTTTGCGGGATTGGGCATATCGGAAGGAAGAGTCGCGATTCTGAAAGCGGATGGAATCGTGACGCCGACGCCGGTGCAGGCGGAGACGATTCCGATCGTACGAGAAGGGCATGACGTGATCAGCCAGGCGCAGACGGGGACAGGCAAGACGCTCGCATTCGTGCTGCCGATGCTGGATAAGATTCGGCCGGATGCGCCGTTTGTTCAAGGGTTGATTTTGACGCCGACGCGGGAGCTTGCGATTCAGATTACGGGCGAGATCAAGAAGCTGCTGACGCCGGAAGACGGCATCAAGGTGCTGGCAGTGTACGGCGGGCAAGACGTGGAAGCGCAGCTGCACAAGCTGAAGGGCAACATGCACATTATCGTGGCAACGCCTGGCCGGCTGCTCGATCACTTGCGGCGCGAGACGATTACGCTTGGCGGCGTGAAAATGCTCGTGCTGGACGAGGCCGATCAGATGCTTCATATGGGCTTCCTGAAGGAAGTGGAGGAAATTCTCCGGCAGACGCCGTATAAAAAGCAATCGATGCTGTTCTCGGCGACGATGCCGCCTTCGATTCGCGAGATGGCGGGGCGCATTCTACGCAATCCGCAGCATATTACGGTGAAGGCGGAGCGCGTGACGGTCAAGGACATTCGCCAATGGGTCGTCGAGACGTCGGATCGCGCGAAGCAGGACACGCTTGTGCGGCTACTGGAAGAGACTCAGCCTTATTTGAGCATTATTTTCTGCCGGACGAAGCGGCGGGCGAATACGTTGAATGTGGCGTTGCAGGAGATGGGCTATTCGTCGGACGAGCTCCATGGCGACTTGTCGCAAATGAAGCGGGAACAGGTCATGAAGCGGTTCCGCGACGCGAAGCTGCAACTGCTCGTGGCGACGGACGTAGCCGCGCGGGGACTCGACGTGGAAGGCGTGACGCACGTGTTTAACTACGACGTGCCGCTGGACGTGGAGAGCTATATTCACCGGATCGGACGGACGGGACGCGCAGGCGAGAAAGGTCTGGCGATTACGCTGATCGCGCCGAAGGATCGCCGGGAATTCGCGGACATCGAGAACGGCATCCAGATGGCGATGGAGCGTAGAAGCGAAGACGGAGCCTCCCTTGGCGGCGGAGGCTTGGAAGGTCCGCGCAGCAGCGGCGGATTGGGCCGCCCGGGCGGCCCAGTTCAGCGCGCGAGAAGCGGTTCCGCCGGAGGCGGACGCTCGGGCGCGCGCGCATCCAGCGGAGCGTCGGCGGCGGGTGCGCGCCGAGGCGGCGCGGGTAAAGCGAGCAAAGCATACGGCGGAGCGAGCGCAGGTGCCGGCCCGCGGTCTGCGGGCCCGGCGGGCGGTAGAGGCCGCGGCGGGTTCGGCGGCGCGGCGGAAGGTCGCGGCGAGCGGGCGGCGTATGGCGGCGCGGGAGCGAGCGGTGTTCGCAGCGGCGGCGCTGGTGACAAGCGGCGCGGCGGCGGTTCGGCTTCGGCTTCGGCGGCGTATGGCGCCGGGAAGCCGGCAGTTTCGGCGAGCAAGCGCGAAGCGCGTGCGGGCGAGCTGATCGAGCAGTGGCAGAGCCGGGAAGCGGCGAAGGCGAATCGTTCCGGCGGCGGCGCGGGCGGCTATGGCGCGAAGGCGAGCAGTGGGCCGAACCGCCGGAATTCGGCGGAGCGGCTTGCAGCCGGACGCGGAGCGGAAGGCGGACGGTTCGACCGCGATCGCAAGCCGGATTCGCGCGGCGGCAGCGGCTTTGGCGGCGGACGTTCCGCAGGGGCGGCAGCCAGCAGCGGGTTCGGCAGCGGGCGTTCCGCAGGCGCTGGTGCAAGTGCCAGCGGTGGCAAAGGCGGACGCGGCCAGTCGCCGTCTCGCGGCGGCAACAGCTTCGGCGGCGGCCGTCCAACATCCGGCTCGCGCAGCGGCAGCTTCAAAGGCGGCCCATCCGGTTCCGGCGGCGGCAGAAGCGGCGGACGTGGCGGCTCTCGCGGCAGATAACGCAAATGGAAAAAGACTTCATGTACTTCCTCTCGGAAGCGCTTGAAGTCTTTTTTCGTTCCTTGTGCCAATATCCCCTTCGCTCAGTTAACGTCAGAAAGAAGCGAGGGAGCGCAGATCCTTCTGCTCAGCTACTCTGCATCCGAAGGACTGAAGAGGTGCGTACGACCCCTGTTTTCACTTTTGCGTCCCCGCAGCGAGAGGCTTCTTGATGCCAAGCGATACGAGCGGCCCATAGTTGATCACCCGCGCCATAAGCTTCGCCATCTGGGTCGGCGTCTGGTTCATGCCCATCTGGAGCCAGTGCAGGAGAACGCCTAAGTTAGCCGACGACATATACGCGATAAGATAATCCGGAGGGAGTCGATATTGGTCTTCGGTGATGGACTTGAGCATCTCTTTAATGCGAGAAGCCATAAGATCCCGAAACCGCGAAAGGTAGGAGCTATCTCCATTCGGTCCACACATGACGCGTAGGAAGTCGGCATGTTCGGCGAACGCCTCGAATATTTTGACGCTGGGCGGGTAGACGTCCTCCCTGTCCGCGTAGGAGATCGCTTCCATGATGTTCAGCTGTTCTACGTAGGCTCTAACATGCTCGAATACATCGTCCTTCAGTTGCTGAAGCAT
Organism: Cohnella soli; assembly: GCF_042655525.1. Lineage (NCBI taxonomy): Bacteria > Bacillati > Bacillota > Bacilli > Caryophanales > Paenibacillaceae > Cohnella > Cohnella soli. The sequence goes on along the minus strand of NZ_JBHSMI010000056.1, from coordinate 214,219 downwards.
GTCGTCGACGTCTCGATAGTGCAAATAGAAGGTGCCGCGATTAACGTTCGCGCGGTTCGCGATGTCCGTCACGGTGATGTTGTCGGAGCCGCGTTCTTCAATTAAGCTCATGAGCGCCTCATAAAGAAGCTGCTTCGTGCGGACTTGTCGGCGATCGAGCTTGTCGGCCATGGCGAGAATTCGCTCCTTTTTATCCGGTTAATGAACAATGTTGACGACAGTGATGAGTAACGAACATCGCGCCTGAAAGTGATTATTGTGCTTTCAACTCTCCTCATTATAATTAACACCATGGTCATTAATCAACAATATGTTGACCAAGTTGAAAGAGGAGCAGGTGGAAATCATGGCGATTCTCAAACAAAAAATAACGTGGCTCGGGACGGTCATTGTCCTGGCTGTGCTCGTCGTATTCGGCGCTGCGATGATGGGGTCGGTGCTCGGTACGAAACCGAAAGATGTGCCTGTGGCGCTTGTCGTGCTCGATCAGCCGGCCAACTTGCCGAACGGCGGTTCGCTTGCCGTCGGCGAGATGATGAAGACGAAGCTGACGGCCAACAAGGCGATGCCGATCTCTTGGACGATTGTCGGTTCGGAGAAGGAAGCTCGCGCAGGGATCGACGATCGCGAGTTCTATGGCGCATTGATCGTGCCGACCGAACTCAGTTCGGGTGTCGCGTCGTTAATGGGGCCGGAGCCGAAACCGCCCGCCGTAAACATCATCGCAAGCGAAGGTTCGAACACCCAAGCGGCAACCGTCGTCAAACAAGTGCTCGGGCAAGCGATGAGCATGGTCAATGCGGAGATGGCGAATTCGCTGCTTGAACAGATGGGTAAGCAGGCTGATCAGGTTCCGATCTCTGCCGCGCAAGCGCTGCTCTCGCCGATTCACGTGCAGGAAGAGACGGTTCACGCAGTGGGCGCGAACAATGCGACCGGCAATGCGCCGGGCTTGTTGACGCAGATCATGTGGATGGGCAGCCTTGTTACGGCGATGATTCTGTTCCTGGCAGGCGGGAGCGCGATGAAAGGCGGGGCGAGCAGATTGTCCGCTATCGCGGTGCAGCCGGTTGTCGGCATCGTAATTACAGGTGTCGCGTCCGGCTTCCTCGTCTGGATGGCCTCGTCTTGGTACGGCATGGAGCTGTCGCAGGCGACGGATACGTGGTTGTTCCTATGGCTTGCGGGTGCGGCGTTCTACATGCTGCAATCCGCGCTACTGAACTGGATCGGTATTCCGGCGATGGCGATTCTTGTTCTGCTAATGTTTTTCTCGATGCCGCTGCTCAACATGGCGCCTGAGTTCTTGTCATCGGTTTCCCGCAATTGGATCTATTCGTGGACGCCGCTCAAGTTCGTGGCTGTCGGACTTCGCGAGGTGATGTACTTCGGCGGTCTGAATTCAGTTGGTTCGAATGCGACGGTGCTTTGGTCAATTGCTGGTGCGTTTCTTGTCCTGCTCGTTGCTTCGGGTTTCAAGAAAGCGAGAATCCCCGGAGCAGTAACAGCGGCTGCGAGCGCGAACGCGTAGGCTGGCGTACCGCCTTCCGGGTTCGGGTTTGGGCGCATGCGGCGATTATGGTACGATAGGGGCATTCGGTCAGACGGGAGTGGGAAGGCAGCATGGCAGGAAACGGACGGATTCGCGCCGATGTCAAGCCGGGGCTTGAAGTCGATATTGTATTGAAACAGGATCAGCGGACGGGCAAGACGACGCGGGGGATTGTGAAGGATTTGCTTACGAACTCGCCGCAGCATCCGCATGGCATTAAAGTGAGGTTACAAGACGGTCAAGTGGGCAGGGTCAAAACCATTATCGGAGGCTCGGCCGGCGAATAAGGCGCTTCATCGCTTTACCATCCATCAGAAAAGCCGCTTACCGGGCAGATTGGCCGGGAGCGGCTTTTTTTACTTTGCGAAGGGACGCGCGGAGAAAAAAGTGCAAGAGTTGCGCCGAAGTCCGTATACATGCAGAGAATCCATTTTTCAAGGAGGCTGCGTCTCATGGAATGGTATGTTAAAGTTCTGAAGAATTACGCCGTGTTCGAAGGAAGGGCCACGCGCAAAGAGTACTGGATGTTCGTTCTGGTTAACGTGATCATCTCGATCGTGTTCGGTATCGTCGAGGGGTTGTTCGGCGTCGGAACGTGGCTATCGACCTTGTATTCGCTGGCGATTATTGTGCCGTCTTTGGCCGTCGGCGCCCGCAGGCTGCACGACATCGGCAGAAGCGGTTGGTGGCAATTGATCGGTCTGGTGCCGATTGTCGGCGCGATTATTTTGCTGATTTTCTACTGTACCGACAGCGTTGAAGATAATGCGTACGGGCCGAACCCCAAAGCGACGTAGTCGATTACGAACTCGGGTACGAACGCACAAACTCGACCGAAGCCGCGTACATATATTGGTTGTGTGCATCACGCATACCTCAATTACGGCCTTCCTTCGCGGAGGTCGTTCTTTATTTTCAGAAAATCCAGCTTACCCAATAGGACAGAATGATTAATGTTGCGAGAGCGCTGATCGGGATGACTCGGAACGTGACTTTCATATAGTCGGCCCAACTGATCTTGATCTTGCCTTGGCGAACGATGTGCATCCACATTAGTGTTGCGAGTGTGCCGATCGGTAGAAGCAGGGATCCCATGTCGCTGCCGATGACGCTGGCCAGATAGGAGATTTTTAGCGTCAGCGGGTCAAGGTTCAGGTTCGTTAGCGTAAGCGTTCCGACCATAAGCGCGGGGTGGTTGTTAAAAATGTTCGAGAGAAGCGAGATCAGGAAGCCCATTCCGATGCTTGCGTGCAGCAGACCGCCGTTCACGATCGGTTGCAAGAAATGGACGAGCCACTCTGTCAATCCGATGTTCCTCAAACCGTAGACGATGACGTACATCGAGAAGGCGAAGATGATAATGTACCATGGCGTTTTGCGGAGCATATCTCTCGGAGAGATGCGCAAGTAGTACCAACGCCAGGCCAGTAAGGCGAGCGAGCCGATGACTGCCATCAACCATACCGGAAAATGCACATACGAAGCGACGAAGAGACTGATCCTGACCGCTAGGACGAAAATCAAAATGTTACGCATGAACCGGTTGCTGGTGTTAGCTTGAGCGATTCGATCCGTTGCTGTGTCGGGGCTAGATCCTTGCAAGGGATGCTTCATTCCGTCGGGCGTAAAATGCCATTGCGCGGGCAGAAGCGTCGGCAACTTGCGCGGCAGCAAGTGGTAGAAGTTGGCGAACAATAGCAACGACAGCAGGACAAGCCCAAGCGTAGCGGGAACGAACATCATCGCCGTGTGCATGTAGAGGTCCATGTGGACGATTTTCAAAGCGATTAGATTCACGATGTTGCTGACCCCGATCGGTGCGCTGGACGCCGTTGCGATAAGTGCTCCGGATAGAAGGTAAGGAATCTTCTGATGATTTTTCAATCGGAAACGGCTGAGCAGCATAAGCAGAATCGGCGTCGTAATCAGGATGCTTCCGTCGTTGTTAACGAAGAGCGTCATCAGGAAGCAAAGCAGATTCGTGTACCAGTACAGGCGGATACCCGATCCACGGGCTCTCGCCATCAGCAGATCGGCCGCCCAGTGGAAGAAACCGAAGCTCTCGAGCACGATCGCCATCACGATCGTCGCCATAATCGTAACGGCTGCGCCACCGATCGTCTCCGTGATGATGCCGAGGTCTCCAAGTGTAACACTGCCGCTTAGCAGAACGATGATCGCCCCGATAGTAGCAGGATACGCTTCGTTCACTTGCGGTCGCCAGAATATAAAAGCCAACGTACATATAAAAGCGGCAATCGTCGTGTAAATCATGATGTCGTGCATGTCGCTTCCCTCATCTCTTGTTTGTCTCTCTAGTCGGGCGGACAAGCCGAGGTTTGTCCCCCTTTAGCTGCATAACGTCTCCCCGTATCTATCACCTCCCTTACCATGCGTCGCATACTTACATTTGCATTGTATGTATTTGAGGCATGCGCTCGTCCTACGCGCCAGTCCCGGTTCTCGTAAAACCAACGAATCGAGATTAGCTATACTTAGCTACGAGTGTCACTCGACTAATCGAGATGAACACCCAAGCGTACATTTTGACCCTCGTGATGGTTGACCCTATTTAAATAAGAAAAAAGCGTGCGATCTTGTGCGGATCGTACGCTTTTCTCTGCGGAACGTTTTACGGCACCCGATGGCCGCCTCCATGAAAACCGCCGCCACCGTGGAATCCCGGTCCATGTCCTCCGTGGAAGCCAGGGCCTTGAACTGGACCGGGTCCTGGACCTGGGCCGAAGCCGCCGTGGAATCCAGGGCCTCCAGGTGGAAATGGTCCCGGCCCGCCGTGGCCAATAGGGCCGAGAGTCATCGTAGACTCCTCCTACAAACTTGATGCCTCAGCATATGCCTATCCTAGGCGGATTGACACTGGGTTAAGCTGCAGTTGTGTATCGGCTATCCCTGTTGCTCAGTCGCCGCCGTCGTCACCTGCCACTTGATGCCGTAACGGTCCTCCAAGCGGCCGAACAGGCTGCCCCAGAATTGTTTTTCCAGCGGCATGATGACTTTACCGTCTTCGGACAGATTAGCGAACGCTTGGCTGGCTTCCTCTTCGGAGCCGAACTCGAGGCTCAGATCGTAACCGCTGCTTCCTGAAGTTCCGTGCATCGTATCAGCGATGAAGAAAGTGACACCGGCGGCGACAAAGCTCATGTGAATGATCTTGTCTTTGAACGCTTCGTCCGTGCCAGGGACTTGTCCGTACGTCATCCGGTGTTGGAACTCGCCTCCTAATGCTTGCACATAGAAATTCGCTTGCTCGACGGCATTGGAAGAGTAAAAATACGGCGTTAATTTCGCCATGCGTTATCGCGTCCTCTCGGGGGAATGTTGTTGTTATTCCCAGTTTAGCTTATTGCGATCTCTTTTGCCTTTCGCATCCGGAATAGGATAAGCTGTAAAGCAAAGACTTACATCGGAGGCCATCCAACGTGCACATTCAAATTGTCTGCGTCGGCAAGTTAAAGGAGAAATACTGGGTCGGCGCCATCGAAGAATACAGCAAGAGACTCGGTGCCTATGCGCGCCTCGACATCCGCGAGCTGCCGGACGAGAAAACGCCGGACTCGATGAGCCCGGCTGAGGAAGAACAAGTCCGCGTGCGCGAGGGTGAACGCATCTTAACCGCGATCAAGGAAGGTGCAAACGTCGTCGCTCTCGCGATCGAGGGCGAGACCTGGACGAGCGAGCAACTCGCTTCATATATGGAGAAGCAATCGGTCTACGGAGGTGGCTCCATCAGCTTCGTTATCGGCGGCTCCCTTGGCTTATCGCCTGCTGTTTTGTCGCGAGCCGACAAGAAACTGTCGTTCGGGCGCATGACCTACCCACACCAGTTGATGCGCGTGCTGTTGCTGGAGCAGGTATATCGGGGGTTTAAGATTAATCGGGGGGAACCGTATCATAAATAACGGCAAGTTTTTTGGGAGGAAATATGAGACCTAGGGATCATTATCGTTCATTAGAGAGTATGGTTTCTCAATTTTTTATTGTTGAGGAGGATTGGGATACGTTTGTAGAACGAACCTGTGTGAAGCATGTGAACCAAGGAACGCGTATCATTGAAGCAGGTCAACTTGTACACCATGCTTATTTTTGTTCAGAAGGATTTTTTCGTTTATTTTACACACTACCAGATGGAAGGGAGTATAATGTTGGTTTTTCTTTAGAAAATGATTTTGCCACCTCTTACGCCAGTACGTTAAAAGGAGAGCAATCTGCCTTCACAATTGAAGCGATGGAGGATTCGGTTGTCATTGAAATTCCGTATGAACTGCTGAAGGACCTCATGGATAAAAGCCATATGTGGGAACGGTTTGTAAGAAGGAGTGTAGAGAGACTATACATCAGAAAAGAGGAACGGGAACGCGAGTTATTGTACCTGTCCGCGATGGAACGCTATCATGCGTTTTTACTCAAATATCCTGGACTGGACAAGCGAATCCCCCAATATCATATCGCTTCGTATATAGGCGTATCCCCTGTTTCACTGAGCAGATTGCTCCATACCGATCAGCGTTAACCTATGTTAATGCATCATGGATGACTAGTCGGGTACACTAGGGTACAAATCCAGATCGTCAAAAGAGGAGGTATGAAGATGCGGTATATGATGATTGTATTGTTGGAGTTTTACCCTTCGTGGTTGGCATTACCTCGGGAAGAACGCAGAAAACATGCGGGTTCCTTACAGGAAATTATTCAAAAATACGAGGAACATATTAAGGTTCGATTCTTTGATGCAGAGGCACTTCCGGGGAAAGAATATACGGATTTCGCAGTATGTGAGATGAACGATATGAAGCAATATCATTACATGTGGGAAGAAATTCGAGATTCTATACCATACACCAAAGGATACATGAAGATCAAGGATGTCATTATGGGTATAGAAAATGCATTTCAGTCCTACGAATCGGAAATACTCAAGATGGATAGATAGCATTAGCAAGCGATCAACTTCGGCTTAGTCGGGAACGTTGTTTTTGATAAAAGCAGCAGCATGCCGCTTCAGACAGCGCGGTGAACCGTATCACAAGTAGGGCGAAAAAGTTTTGTTATTATAGGTAATTACCGCTTTAACAATATGTTAGGTATGCCTTGCTTCAGGAATGTCAACTTTTTAAAAACTGGTCTGGGCCAGTTCTTATCAGATTGTTGTAACAAAAAGAAAAAGGTTCTCCGCTGCAACGCTGTTTGGTCGCTGTTTCCATAAAACAACTGCTCACCCTATGCGCTAAGGCGAGCAGTTAATGCAGTGTTACATCATTTTAAATCGCTATGAAGCAGTGACTTCATTTCATAACATGGCCGTGAAGAAGGCCGCGTTCTTCATGAACAGGCTTTCCAGCTTCGCCACGAGCGGACCGTCAAGCTCGGACACCTGTCTGATCGCCAACCACTTCGGATCGCTGAGGAAGCGTTCGTAGTTCAGGTTGCGCGTCTCCATGTCTTCATGTTCGACGAGATAATACAGCCGATTCTCGCCTTCGTCCCAGTCTTCCCAGAACTGCGTCACGTTCATGTCATGCTTCGCGAACAAAGCAAGGACATGGTCCCGGAACCGGTCCTGGATCGCCTTCATCTTGCCCGGGTGAATATGATAAACCCGCAATTCATATAACAATGTTCTCGCCTCCTCGGTCAAATTCGCAAGTGTAACGGTCGCGGGATCAATTTGATTATCCCTGCAAGCGATGTCGATTTTTACCTACTAATAGATGGACTACCGACCTCGAAACCGCTCTCCTTGTTCGTTTCGTTAAGCCCGTGATTCTACAGCTTCGGCTCGTTCTTGGTAGTCATTAGCTTCCAGCCTCTTGAATGCTCTCCTCCAACTGTCCTTCGGGCGTTAACCGAAAGACGATATGACGTATCCAGCGGTCGTCGTCACGCTTCGGGTAATCGACCCGATAATGTCCGCCGCGGCTCTCTTCGCGTCGCAGAGCGGCTTTCGTAGTAAGCAACGCGCACGTAAGCAAATTGGCGAATTCATATTCTTCCAGCTTCGTTAATACCCCGTCAAAGAACGCGACTTGCCGCTTCAGCTCATCCAATCCGCGTTGGAGCCCCTTCGCATCGCGCCTTATACCGGCTTCGCGCAGCATGATTTTCTGCAGCTTAAGCCGCTTTTCCACAATCGACTGCCGCGGCGGTTCTTGCCTGTGCGTCGCCACGCAGAGCTGCTGCACCCCCTGGCCAAGCGGAGGCAGCTCTGCGATTCGCTCGATAATGCGGCGCCCGAACACAATCGCCTCCGACAGCGAATTGCTGCCCAGCCGATTCCCCCCGTGCACGCCAGTCGACGACACTTCGCCGCAGGCAAACAACCGTTTCACCGTTGTCTCCCCATGCAGATCCGTCTTGACGCCGCCCATCATGTAGTGTGCCGCCGGTGCAACCGGGATCCAGTCCGTGGACAGATCGAGCCCAAATTGCAGACAGAAGTCGTAGATGGTTGGAAAGCGGCGCTTGACGAATGCTTCCGATTCATGCGTAATATCAATGTAGACAAACGTCGACTTCGTTGCTTCCATCTCATCGAGAATAGCTCTCGCTACAACATCGCGCGGAGCCAGTTCAAGCTGCTCGTGATATCGGGCCATGAAGCGCTCACCCTTCATGTTGCGCAGGATCGCACCCTCGCCGCGCACCGCCTCGGAAATCAAAAACCGCGGCGCACCCGGATAGCACAAGGCGGTCGGATGGAACTGGACTAATTCGACGTCGCGAATTTCCGCACCGGCTCTAAGCGCGATTGCGATGCCGTCGCCCGTAGCAATGTCCGGATTCGTCGTATAGCGGAACAGTTGTCCTGCCCCTCCGGAGCAGAGAATCGTGGCGTCCGCCTCCACCACAACTCTTGTCCCATCCGGCTTCTGCACAAGTGCACCGCGGCATTCGCCATTCTCGGTCAACAGATCGATCACATAATGGTCATCCCACAGCTCGATGTTCGGGTCTAGCTTCGTCCGTTCCGACAGCGAGCGTACGATCTCCGCCCCCGTCGCGTCCCCATTGGCATGCAGGATGCGTCGATGGCTATGGGCCCCTTCTTTCGTCAAGGCCAATTCGCCGTTATCCTCGTCAAATACGGTCCCCATTCCAATCAGGTCGCGGACGCCGTCCGGCCCTTCGTGCACAAGCACGCTAACCGCTGCTTCGTCACACAAACCCGCCCCGGCAACCAAGGTGTCTTGCCTATGAAACTCCGGCGAGTCTTCATCGGAGATAACCGCCGCGATGCCGCCTTGGGAGTATCGGGTATTGCTATCGAGCAGCGATTTTTTCGTAATCATTACCACCGACTTCGTCTCGCTCGCTTTAATCGCCGTAAACAATCCGGCAATCCCCGCCCCAATGACGATCACATCCGTCCGGACGCGAGGGAGCTTCTGCACATCGAAATCAACTAAATAGCGTGGGAACATCATTCTTTTGATTTGCCCTTCATTAATGCGATGCGTACGAATGGCATGCCGCATTCCTCCTTCTCGTTTTCCCGTAGTCTTTTCCTCACGCTTACTCGGCGTGTTCGGTATGATTGAATCTTAGCACGATGACATCTATGCTAAGAATGCAGGCGAGTTCGTACGAAGAGTTCGTGTAAGTTCGTGTTATCGGGAGGGGAATAAATGGCAGGTAATCGAACGGAACGGATATGGCCGGAAGAGATGATTCGCAAACTGCGGCAGAGACCGGGCCCGGCCGGAAGGGCGAAGCTGCGGCAGATCGATCTGTCCAAACGGATCGGGGTGAAGACAAGGACGATTCAGCAGTGGGAAAATGGCGAACGGCTGCCGAGCGCTCATAATCTGCAATTGCTGATTCAACTTTTTGTCGTTGAACAAAAGTTTCTTCGCGGTTCCGAGCGCGCGGAGGCTCAGTTGCTTTGGGAGACGGTCCGTCGATTCCATGACGACAGGTCAGGAAACAACCGGATGTATCCCCTTTTTGACGAACAATGGTTCGAGGCGATTCTCGCAGCTGCTTCTGCGGGTAGAGAGGCTGACGTTCACTCCGTAATCCGATCGGCAGGTTCGCCGGCACACAGGACCGATGAATCGCCGCGAAGTGCTACCGCACCATATGGAGCAACGAATCTACCAAGCAGAATGTCCTCATTTATCGGCCGCCTCGAACAGGTCGGGGAGATTCGGCAACATCTTGCCGATTCCCCCCTCGTCACGCTCGCGGGTGCCGGGGGAAGTGGCAAGACGCGCCTGGCGTATAAGGTCGCATCGGATGCCTGCCTTTCTTATCCCGACGGCGTGTGGCTGTTCGAGCTCGCTTCGGCGATGGATACGCTCTCGGCGCTGAGAAACATCACGTCGGTATTGGGCGTCAAGGAACAGAAGGGAAGGCCGCTTATCGAGTCCTTGCTCGACCATATCCGGAACAAATGCATGCTTCTCGTGTTCGACAACTGCGAGCACTTGATCGATTATTGCTCTGCTCTCATCGAGCGGTTGTTGTCGGAATCCCCTAAGGTCGCCATTTTGGCCACCAGCCAGGAGCCGTTGAACATCGGCATGGAGCGCGTATGGAGGATTCCGCCGCTTACGTTCCCCACGGAAAATGAGCTGCGGGATCATGCAGTGGATGACGCCATTCTGTCCTGCGAGTCCGTTCAGCTGTTTATCGAGCGCGCGACCGCCCTATCTCCCACCTACCGCGTTACGGAAGCGGACGTCAAGATCGTCGGGCGAATCTGCGAACGTCTGGAGGGCATCCCGCTGTCTATCGAGCTGGCTGCCGCCCGGACGGACGTGCTTAGCATCGAACAAATCGACGAACGGCTGTCCGATTTGTTCGCCGTCCTTACAGCTGGGAAGCGAACGGCTGCCCCCCGTCATCAATCGCTTCGAGCCACCCTGGAATGGAGCTTCGCCCTGCTGACAGAGCAAGAGCGGCTGCTGCTGCGGAAGCTGAGTGCTTTTACCGGAGGATTCGAGCTAGACGCGGTCGAACAGATATGCGCGGATGAAGAATCGGACCCCTCACTCGGACGGTTCGATCGTCAGGAAGCCTTAAGCTTGATTGCGAGCCTATTCAATAAATCGTTTCTATTTGTTGATTCGGCTAGTAGCGGACCTAGGCGCAGATATGCGATGCTCGAGACGATTAAACAATTTGGAAGCGAACAATGGGAGAGGCACTGCACGGACGAGGAACGCGAACGGTTGAACAGCCGCTTCGTCGAGCACTACTGTCGGTTCGTCGAGAGCGCGGAACGGGGATTCCGTAGTCGAGACCGGGATGCCGCATTCGTGGCGATTCGGCGGGAATACGCCAACATTCGCTCCGCGCTGAAACTAGCCTGCGATCATCCGCGTGAGGCGGGAGCTGCAATACGAATGACGTCCTGCCTCTATTATTACTGGCTGCATGAAGGGACCTTGCAGGAAGGATGCGCGCAGCTGCGTGCGGCTCTGGCGACGCACTGTCAAACTTCCGTTCAAGAACACGCGGTCAAGGCGAAGCATGGTCTGAGCGTATTGCTGTGGGTCATGGGAGAAGTCGATGCAGCCAAAGACTTGGCCAGACAAAGCGCGGATGAAGCACGGAAGCTCGCACATCCGGCGCTCCTGGCATCTCAGCTTCGCATGCTGACTCAGCTGGCATCGGATTCGGGCTTAGCGGACGAAGCGATCCGGCTCGCGGAAGAGAGCGTGCTTCATGCCAGGAATTCAGGAGACGACTGGAGCCTTGCGTCATCATTAGGTTCTCTGAGTTACATCCTGGTGGCACAGCAGCAGTGGGAACGGGCGGAACCCTTGCTCGTCGAAAGTGCCACGCTATTCGAGAAAGCAAAAGACGACTTGGAGTTGTCGGGACCTTTTCGGGCCTTGGGATATATTGCGTTAAACCGTCAGAAACCCAGAGAAGCGTTGGCACTTTTCAAGAGAGGCATCGCCATCTGCCAAACGTATCCGGGAACGTGGTTCCTCGCGCGAGGAGTCGAGGGGCTTGCAAGCGCGTTGTGCGGGCTGGGGGAATACCGGGCGGCCGCTACGCTGATCGGAGTCTCCGAGAAATTACGAGCCAATCTTGGCTCCGCGGCCCAGCCCCAGTTTCAATGGATTTACGAGCAGGCGAAACGAACCTGCAGGCTAGAATGCGGCGATGCGCCGTTTAACGAGGCCATTGCGATTGGAAGAGGAATGACGAGAGAGCAGGCCGTTTCTTTTGCGTTAGAGGTGTAGGGGCATTCCTTGTTGCGCCGTTTGTCGAGCAACGCTTGGTATTTTCTTCTTCGGCGGCAGCGAGTCGCTGTCCGATTTTAATTCAGCGAAAAGCATGCTTTTTGAAACGGTCAGTTGGAGATCGGACGAGATCGTCCCGATGAATCGGAGGGTTCCTTTGAAGATAATAGATCGAATCTAGTTGAAGAGCTTGGGGATGTACTAGGGAATCTGGTTGTCATCGCCAATCAGTATGATATCTTGCTTGAAGAAATCTTTGAAGCGCATAAGCAAAAGCTTGCATCAAGATATTCGATGTCCTAGGCAAAGGGAAGGAGTGTTTGGTCTTGAAATCAATCGTAGTTTTTTGCGGTTCAAGCGAGGGTAACCATTCTGTCTACAAAGCAAGTGCAATTAAGTTGGGGTACGAGCTTGCTGAACGAAACATTACGCTTGTATACGGGGGCGCTAATGTAGGGCTGATGGGGGCCGTTGCAGATGCTGTTTTGGAAAGAGGCGGAAAAGTCATCGGCGTACTTCCATATTTCTTGCAAAACCGTGAAATTGCCCATAACGGCTTGACCGAGCTCGTTATGGTGGATTCCATGCACGAACGAAAAGCGAAGATGGCTGATATAGCGGACGGGTTTATTGCTCTTCCCGGCGGACCAGGGACGCTGGAGGAATACTTCGAAATTTTTACATGGGGCCAATTAGGACTACATAGAAAGCCGTGTGGGCTTTTAAACATCAATGGTTACTTTGACCCGCTTCTGTCTATGTTTAGCCATATGGAGTGCGAGGGTTTCATGCAGCCGCGCTATCGCGCGATGGTCATATCAGATACATCTCCGGAAGGAATGCTACAGCAGTTTTCGAACTATTCGGCACCTTCGGTAAAAAGTTATCTCAACGAACAGCGTACTTGAGTTAATACGTCTAACTGCCAAGAACAAAACCCCCTTCCCCATTGGTTCAGTAGAAAGGGCTACGCTTAAAAATGCTTCCCATGCGGGTGACAATTTGTAAGCACGATTAATTGTTTTGAATCAAAAGGCATCCAATTGGGTGCCTTTGATTTCGCTCTATAGATGTTACGGTGAACCCTACCATAAGTGACGGCGAAGTTTACCATAGAAGATAAGTCCACCACTGTTCCGTTCCGGCGAAGGTCTTCGACGTCCTGTCGGGTGTTGATGGTTCGCATGTCCAGCCCCCTCCGAAATTAGAAAAGGTCACCTGATATCCGGGTGACCAAAATCATAATGTCTTATACTTATCAATCATTCTGAGACAGGCATTTCACTCATCAGGGCATGTACATTTTGGTCTGGGAGCCAAAGTGATATTTGGCCAAAGGTGCTTGCTTGACCGTATCAATTACGTTATTTTTATTTGGCTTTTCCCAGCTCGGTTTCTCGTTCAAAGGCCATACTTTTTCCAATCATCCACGCTAGTAATAATTGGTAACCAGCAGTCCATCGTAAATTCAACCGTTTTATATGGATCCGCATATCCATCTGTAACTGCCGTTCCTTTGCATTGAATGTGCACTTTATCGTCTTTAATGTCTACTATGTTCAATAGATAATTCTCAAAGGGCTCGTGCTCCCAAATGTAAAGAGTATCCTCCCGTTCATCGGCTTCTTCAATGGTTTTCACCTCAAAGCTCATACCGATGAGATCGGATAATGAATTTTTGTTTGTTTGTATTGGGTTGATTGAAACATATGGTTCAACATTATCATCTTCTTCAAAGGTATTTTCTTGGAAGTGGGCATCCACAGATATTTCTATCGTGTCGCCATCATCACTGCCATGGACATAGAATGCCGAACCCCTTTCGTCAGTACGAAGGGGAAATGATACACCCTGCAAAATAAACATACTATCATCCTTTTCTTATTTATTTTCACCTTATCGCCCTATTACGCCGACTTTGATATATGGCTGCTTGATTAGTTGGACGTAGCACACCAATATGTTACTTATCCTTTCACGGTTGCAATCGGCGCCACTTCGGCCACAATCGTATCATCTATCTTTTAAGTTTTGGTCTCAGGGTTAAAATAGAGTTTTTCGCCGATAGATCCTTTAAGCTGAACCTTATCATAAGTGACGGCGAAAAATTGAGTTTTATGGGATCATTTAATCCAAACCTGCTCTAACTAACGGGCAGAAAGCAAAAAATCGGAAGAAATCCTCTTTTGCATCAAGATCAACAACTGGTAAAATTGGCACGTGAATATAAAAAGAGCAGCATGATGCTTGTACTTCTTAACGGTTCACTTAAATCCGGTATAACGTATAGTCTAGTTTGTTAGTATACTGTAGCTAGAGGTGATGCTGAATGATTGACATGCAGTATATATACGATCTTGAGGCAGAGATGGATATAATGAAGCTTATAGATAATTATAATGAAATAAAATCAATCCTGCAGCAGTATCCTCAGGAACAGTGGTCATATGAAATGATTTTAGCATATGCAAGGGCACTGAATTATCTGCAAGATTATTCCGACCAGACCGATCCATTTGAGCAAGCATATGGGCTGCTACAAACTGTTTCTGATACGGGAATTACGGACGCTGAATGGCATTTAATAATGGCTTCTGTTAGTTTTAATCTACAACTTTACGCTGAGGCAGTAAAGCATGCTGAACAAGCAAATACGATCATAGCTGGCTGTGCTGATGATATGCTTGAGCTATACTCACAATATTACTAGTAGAAGGCTTCTGAAATAACGTTCATGTTCAACTTCGCCCCAACCTATATTTCCATCGAAAAGAGACCGGAATTAAGAGAGATACGCTAACAAGTACGATAGTTAAATCATCGATAATTAGGTCGCCGATTACTTCGGTGGCCTTATTGAAATTGAGCTTTGTTTAATTTAATGAGCAAAAACTGTTGGCAATTCTGTACCGCGACAAGCTCCTTCTCATTTTTCGCCGATAGACCCGTAAAGCTGAACCCTACCATAAGTGACGGCGAAAATTATAAATGTCAGGGAGGGTCCTGAGGCCTGTAGGAGTAATGGAGGAAGGTGCTATAGGTACCTGCAGAGTTAGGGAAGTTTAAGTTTGGAAGGCAGAAGTCTAAGCTGAAGGGGACTATTCGGGGCTCATTTTTTTCATTAAAGGAGAATGAGAAAGGAAGACGAGAGAAAGGGGCCGGTTTTTCCACCCCATCTTTCATGATGAACGTAAAAAAAACATCCGCTAAGCGCGTTCTGTCTTCTGTGAAAGTCGATAGACGTTTTTCTTATTTCTTTTTCTCCAACTCCGCCTTTAATCTTGCATTCTCTTCCAACAGCTTTTGAACGTCAGGGAGATCCTTGCCGGAAACCCAGCCATACAAATCGTCTCTTGCTGCATACTCCGGCAATTGATCACGAAGTACCATTTTAATGTGCCGTACATCTTCAACGTAATAGGTAGGGACTTGTTCCATGACCGATTGCTTGAACTCTTGAAACTTCTGATAGTGTTCAATTGCTGTGAAATCGTATGGCAGTTGTCTTAATTTTTCATCTGTGACAACAAAAGCAAATCTAGGTTTTCCCGTTTCTCCGGCATACTCATATTCCCATTGCGTATAGCTTTTGGATTCATCATCAGGGAGCGTTAAACCATAGAATCCACCGAGAATCAGGATATATACGTCGGACTCGTCGATCCATCTCTTCCTAATGTTCATTGGACTTTCCTTGAAAAATTGCTCGACTCCAGCAGGGATATGACCGGCTTGAAGTATGGCTTCAACAGCGGTATGTCTTTCCTCAATAAGATCGTAGTAAGTAGCCGATATATAAATTTGTAATTTTTTTCTCACAAGCCCACCCGAATATGAAAGATTTAGTATAAATAGAATCTACCACCCCCTCACTTTATTTGTCAAAATTAACTAAGGTTTTCATGCGGCAAGCTTGCACATGCGGCAAATAGAAGGCTTATTATGTGGGAAAAATGGATAAGGGGGATTCTGATCCATAGTTCTATTGAGCTGGGCCGGGTTCAGATCGAGCAGGAACTTGCTATGTCGGGGGCAAGTTGAAGATAAGGCTTTTGTTTATTTTCTGTTTGCCCCCGGGAGTCTCATTCTGAGTAGTAGCATCAGGCTACGGCAGTTCCGGTAAATGAGCTAAGAAGGTTGACGGCTAAGCACCGCGGCGCATTTTTCGCCGATAGCTCCGTTAAGCTGAACCCTACCATAAGTGACGGCGAAAAATTTTAAATTTCAGGGAGGATCCTGAGGCTTGTAGGAGTAATGGAGGAAGGTGCTATTGAGATATGTTTGTCCCCCTGTTGGAGAAGGTCCAAGGGGGACTTTTTGTGAGTGAATACGACAATGTTTTCCAACTCCGTGTTATGATTGTGATATACATAAATTCAAAAAACACTTACGGATAAAGACTATTTGCGAGCTTCGCAAATAAGACGTTGGCAGAAATACCCGAAGAGCTAAAAAGATAGGAGAATCTAATCATGAATTTCTCAACCTTACTTTTTGATCTGGATGGTACTTTAACTGATCCCAAAATAGGGATCACTAAATCAGTGCACTATGCACTGACTAAGTTTAACATTTACGTAGACGATTTAGATAACCTAGACCTATTTATTGGCCCACCATTAGCAAAATCATTTATGGATCTATATTCATTTTCGGAATCTCAGGCCAAAACTGCAGTTGAATATTATAGAGAGTATTTTTCTACTAATGGAATTTATGAGAATGAGCTATATGAAGGGATAATGGATTTACTAGAATTAGTTAGTCGAGATCACATATTAATTGTCGCTACATCGAAGCCAACAGTGTTTGCGGAGAAGATCTTAAATTATTTCAATATTTCTAAGTACTTTGATTTTGTTTGTGGCAGTAACCTAGATGGGACAATGTCCGATAAGACTGAAATTATAAAATATCTTATTGATGCAAGGAATTTGGTAAAGGACAGAACAATTATGATTGGTGATCGTAAACATGACATAATAGGGGCGCATAATAATCAAATTGCCTCTATAGGGGTTGGATACGGATATGGGAGTGAGGAAGAAATAATAAATATTAAGCCAACATACCATATAAAGACCGTGAAGGAATTGTTGGAGGCTTTTTCATAGAAGTCGGGTACTTCTGCTAACACCATGTTCACGTATCGGCGGTCGATCCGCCTTGGTCTGGCAGAAGTTTGATGTGGATTCGAAAGAAGTAATCGGCAATAGCAGAGAGACATATAGCCGGAAATCCTCACTTTTGCGCATCGCGCCCGGCGACTTTATCGCCTTAAGTCAGTGGGACGTCGTGAACACATGAACGTGAGCTGAAACCACCCAAGTGCTTAAAAAACTTTAAACCAGGTGACCAATGAATAATTTTATTCAAGCAAGATCTGAGGAGATTAAATATCATGAATCATTTTACACAGAGAATGACCTTTTTGAACCTGGAACGTGGTTAGCAAAACCGGTTAAGGTCGTTTTGGAAATGCTTGAATTGCTTAATCTCAATAGAATACGAGTACTTGATTTAGGCTGTGGAGTAGGAAGAAATAGTATTCCAATAGCACAGATTTTAAAGAACCATAATGGAACGATTACTTGTATTGATCTGATTCCGACCGCTATTGACATTTTAGTTGAGAATTCAAAGAAATATGATGTCGATAATCAGATCCTCCCGGAAGTTGCTGATGCAGAATCATTTTCTATATTACCTAATGAATTTGATTACATCGTTTCATGCTCTTGCCTAGAACATGTATCTTCTGTTGAAGCATTTCGGAAAGTTGTAAAACGAATGATTGATGGAACTAAAGAACGAGGAATAAACACAATCCTTATGAGTACAGAAATAGAGGAAATAGATATTGAAACAGGGAAAATTTCAGAAGGCTTAATTGAATTAAATTTAAAGACGGAAGAAGCATTTTCATATTTACAAGAGCTTTATAAGGACTGGGAGATCTTAATTGAAAGAAATCTTCCACAGGCGCTTAATGAAGTGAAATACGGTAAAGAAATTGAATTCAGAAGTAATTGGATTACGTTTGTAGCTCGAAGAAAGGGCGGCATCAGCTAACGCCATGTTCACGCATCGGGGAAGCGATATCAGCCGGAAACATCCTTTCCATCCGTGGAGCGGATGTTTTTCTTGTATTTATTTTCCATGCATGCTAAGGTGATCTCATAAATCCAACTAAATTAGTTGGAATTCCATTGTTGGAGGGATTGCTATGACAAGAATTGCAAAAAATCTAACAGACCTTATTGGTAATACACCGTTATTAGAGCTATCGAATTTTTCAAGGAAACATCAAATCCACTCAAAAATAATTGCTAAATTAGAGTACTTTAACCCTGCCGGAAGTGTTAAGGATAGAATTGGATTAGCAATGATTAAAGATGCAGAAGAGAGAGGACTCATTAATCAGAATTCAGTAATTATCGAGCCTACAAGTGGAAATACAGGAGTTGGTCTAGCCTTTGCGGCAGCCGCTTTAGGATATAGATTGATCATTACACTTCCTGAAAGTTTCAGTGTTGAACGGAGGAAGATATTGATCGCTCTTGGAGCTGAATTAGTATTAACACCTGCCCCAGAAGGAATGTCAGGTGCAATAAAAAAGGCTGAAGAAATAGCTGCGACACTTCCTAACTCATTTATACCACAACAGTTTAAAAATCCCGCTAACCCAGATATTCATAAGAAGACAACAGCTGAAGAAATCTGGCGAGATACAAATGGAGAAGTAGATATCTTTGTCGGTGGTGTTGGGTCAGGGGGAACAATCTCAGGGGTTGGGGAGGTACTAAAACAAAGGAAATCTACAGTTAAGATTGTAGCGGTTGAACCTTTTGATTCTGCTGTACTTTCCGGAGGGAATAAAGGTGTTCATAAGATTCAAGGTATAGGTGCGGGTTTTGTGCCTGATAATTTTAATAGGTCTGTCGTTGATGAAATTTTCCAAGTAAGAAATGAGGAAGCATTTGAAACTGCCCGTTTTCTGGCCAAATCAGAAGGGTTATTGGTCGGGACTTCATCTGGGGCAGCTGCATATGCTGCACTCCAAATCGCAAAAAGGCCAGAAAATAAAGATAAGAATATTGTTGTACTTCTTCCAGATACAGGCGAGAGGTATCTATCAACACCGCTATTTCCCGAGGTGTAGATCAGCTGTAAAGCAGCTACAGCTATTACAAGAGAGGGGAATGCTTATTGCTGCAGAGATACATTAAATCAGACCAGGATCAATTGGAAGGGTTTATGAAAACCATGTATGTTTCCAGAGGATATGTCTTTGAACCTGAAGGGTTGCATTCAGATATTAGAAGTATCGAACCGCTATATTTTGAGACGAGAGGAGGTTTTTGGTTACTGAAGGAAGAACAGAGCGTTATTGGGACTATTGGTTTAAAGGGTATTGATTCTGAAAACAAAATTGGTGAAATAAAGAGATTTTTCGTCTTACCTGAATATCAAGATATGGGTTACGGTAAAAGCATGATGAGCCAAGTAATAGAATTTGCAAGACAAGCTGGATTAATAAAGCTGAGGTTGGACACTGAGAAACAATCTTATAAAGCGATGTCAGTGTTTCGAAGTTTTGGCTTTTATGAGATACCAAAATACAATGATAATGAAATTGCTGAAATATTTATGGAATTATTCATTGTGTCATAACGAATTCAATCAATATGAGATCAGCTATCGTAGTACGGCATTTAAGTCACAAACAATTAGGCCGCCGACTAGTTCGACGGCCTTCCATGCATGTTGTGTAGGCTTGATTAGCCCTTGGATCAGGTATAAAGCGTTGTCAGTTAAGCGCCTTTCATTTTCTTATTGTTTAATCCTATCAAAGTTATTTTTATTATATATTTAACAAATAACGATTTCTCATTTACAAGGGTTGGAAATACTCAGTTTTCCTTGTAACCAATTCAATGCCAGAGAGCCCGGCAATAACGCTGAAGTGCAACAATTTTGCAGGAGCACTTTTGGCGTAACGTTTCCGATGTTCGAGAAAATTGAAGTTAGAGACTAAGTACATTCATCTAGACTTGCTCTTCGTCGTGACGGCTAGCTCTTTAGCCCTTTTTAAGTCAGGAAGCAATGAAATCAAGCCCAGGATCGCCAGAATGAAACCTACCCATAACGGAGAATGGAGCCCGTATCCGGCATCGATAGTTAGTCCTCCGATGGAAGAGCCGACGACGATGCCGAGGCTAATAACCGATCCGTGAACGGTCGTAACAAGCGTGCCGGTCCCTGCCACGCGGGTGATGCGGGTCGACATCGCGGGATTGAGGGTCACTCCTGTTAGTCCAATCATAATGACGGCAAGGACAGAGACGTACGGACTGTTGGCATAGATTCCGAACATCATCAGCGCTACAGTCAAGAGCAACAATCCAATGCTTAGGGTTGGCATCATATATCGATCGGCAATTCTGCCGGTAACAAGGTTCCCTGCGACGGTCGCTAAGCCGTATATCCCTAATAGAAGCGGAACCATCGCTGTGTTATAGCCGGAGAGGCCGGTAAGGATGGGTGTAAAATAACTGAATGCAGCAAACGTCGCGCCGATTATGAGAAGGCTGGTCGCATAGGCAGCCCATAGATTTGGATTTTTGAAACTCGCCACTTCACTGCGCAAACTATCGGACTCCGACTCAGATGTGGTGGGGATCACTTTCATGCCCAAAAGTCCAGACAGTAAAACCAGTGCGATAACTCCCCAAAAACTGGAACGCCATCCGAAGTATTGGTTGAGGAGCATCGCCGCGGGCAATCCGAGCGCGGTAGCAACCATTAAGCCGCCAAGGACGATGGAAGCTGCACGACCGCGATACTGAGGACTGACTAAGTCAAAGCAAATGCCCAGCGAAACGCCGAAGCAAGCAGCGGAGGAAACGCCGGTAATAATCCGGGCAACCATCATCATCTCATAACTGATGGCTGACGCGCCAAGGGTCTGCCCGAAGAGGAATATGGCGGAAATCAATAAGAAAGCCCTTTTCTTCGACACTTTGGACAAACCAATCGCTAACAAGGGCCCCCCCACAATCATCCCCGCAGCATAAGCAGATATCAGGTAGCCGATGGAAGCAATGGATACTTCAAATTCCTTCGATAACGAAGTCATGATTCCGGCCACCGTGAATTCGGCAGTGGTCATGGAAAAGATCATCATTCCCAATACATAAATAGCAAACGGCATAGTATTGACCCCAGTCTCTGATCAAATTGTAATGATTAGTACAAAATTGGGCGTGACAATGCTTCTATGGAGTTCCGTCCAGACGTCCCTAATTCTTTATTAACCAGTAGAAAATTAGCCGTAAAAAAGCGCAACGCTAGAATACGATTTCCAACGTTGCTTTAGCTATTTGAACGGCCCTTTCACGATTCTGAGCAGCATTAAGCACTCGGAGTCCATAATAATTACTTAGAAAAAGGTGGACTAAATCCGAAGCCTGATGTGTCCGCGAGATCTCTCCTGACATCTGCGCTGTCTCAATCGCCAGATGCAGAGTCCGCTCCAGCAAATCCACATGTCGTGTGAATAGGCGTTCGACCACCGGATCTCTTTGCGCACGCTCCATTGCAGCATTGATCAATAGGCAACCTCTTCGATTCTCGTTTGAAAAGTCCTCTTGGATAGCCCAATCCAACAAAGCACGAAGGCGGTCTTTTATAGGTCCTTGCCGCTGAAGAATCTCAATCTGGGCTTGGATGCCGATTTCATGGTAACGTAAGAGAGCTTGTTCATAAAGCTCGTGCTTACTTCCGTAGGCATTATATAAGCTTCCTCTTCCAAGACCAGTTTGTTTGCACAAATCATCTGTCGAGCAAGCTTCGTAACCATTTTCCCAGAACAATTCCATAGCTGCATCGATCACTGCGGTATCTTTAAACTCTCGTGGCCTTCCGCTTTTACTCACCCCATTCAACTCCCTTCCTACGCCTAATAAAACCATAATATTTATTCTTTACTGATCTGTCAAATATAAGAACGGGTACTGTTCGGGGGAATGTTTGTACTTAGGGCAGCAGATAAACCTAGTTTTGAGCTAACTGGAAAATTAATATTATAGTGAGTCTAGCATCTCTCCTAAAACTGGGATATTATTGGAAGAATTACTTGTGAGGAGAGATGCAGATGTCGGACATACAGGCAATTGTATTAGACTTGGACGGAACATTGCTCGGCAGTGACAAATCCATATCACCTAGAAATTATCAGATCGTTCAAAGATGTTATGATTCTGGAATTCATATTATTGTTGCCACGGCGCGACCGCCTAGAGCGGCTAATCAATTTGTAAAGAATTTTCCTTTTGTAGACTATCTGGTTTATTACAATGGTGCTCTAACCATATGCAAGTCTAAGCAATCTCAGCGGCACATTAGTATCCCTGTGGAGATTAGCCAACAGATCAACAATTTCATCGAGTTACATGCACCTCAATCGATAATTAATTACGAGGTCAATGACACATGCTATACGTGTACACCAATTCCTGACTCGCAACTTAGTCATTTCGGTATCCGTTCAAATGATCCTAAACCCCTGGTTGTTGATAAGGATTTTATTAGTTCACTATCGCCAACCAAAATATTGGTTCATGGTTACAGCACATGGATGGATGTTATCGAGCAACTCGGTGATCATCTGAACGTAATCGCAACTGATGGAGGAATATTGGTTCAAATCATGCAAAAATCAGCCTCAAAAGAAGAAGCCGTGCAATGGGTGCTTGATGATATCGGGGTGAAGTCAGAAAATGTGATGGTATTCGGGGATGACTTTAACGATTTAGGACTATTCCATAAGTGCGGATTTCCGATCGCTATGGAAAACGCGATAATTGAACTGAAAAATTGTGCAAAACACATTACCGAATCAAATGATAACGATGGTGTTGCTATTGCTCTTGAGAAATTTGTGGTGAAATCAATTCCTGATAATGATTCACTAATGAAGACGGGAGTTGAATAGAGCGAGTCTAAAAAGAAGGGGCCATTCCGCAAAGGGTTGGCCCTAAAACTGCCGTTACAGACATCGCGGAGAACCGTACCATAAGTAACGGCGAAAATTGGGATGTCAAGAAGGATAGAGAGAACTGTAGAATGATGGAAGAAGAGATAATAGCTTGCTTATAGATCTGAAGCGGAAATTTACAGTGACTTTAGTATTTGAGCAGCTGGTTCAAACTCTTGAACAGTTACAAAACCAGTTTTAAAATCACCTGTCTTGAGAAGAAAAGGCCTTGAGCTTTACTAACGAAAACAAAGGTTGAATCATCGATAATAAGGCCGCCGATTACTTCGGTGGCTTTCTGTGTATATTTATGAAGGCAGAAATAAGCGATGCAACTATTTGATTAATTATTACGTCTATCGTATGGAAAAATGAGGTATCAAATAAAGTGAGCGTGAACGCAGGCTGGGCTGGTTCCGGTTTCAACGGCATGATGGCCGATATTCTGATCGGGACGCAATGACTGATGAGGCGAGGTAGAATAATGGACAAAGACCTTTTGGAACAAATAACCCGTTGGCATAAAGATAATGAGTACGAGAAAATAGTTGGTGAGATTTTACTGATTGCCGAACAGGACAGAGATTATGATTTAGTCAGTCATTTGGCAAGAGCATTGAATAATTTAGAACGTTACGATGAAGCATTGCAACAACTTTTGAGTATCAAGAATCAAGGTGAGTATGATTCTCTTTGGCATTTCCGGACGGGCTACTCCTACTACTACCTATCGCAGTATGAGGACGCAGTAAGAGCATTTGAAGTTGCGAATAAACTAGACCCCACGGATCAGGATGCTTTGAGGTTTATAGAATGGAGCAGAGCAGAAATCAGCCGAATGAAACGTAAACCAAAGCAGTCAGCACGGGCAAAGAGTGAACTGAGTCACGATAACGGGATAGGGAAAGACCCCTTTGCAGAGAAAATTAAACCGTTTCTGTTAGTTGGGCATGATAATGGCAGTGTGTCAATGATTTTGGATGTGGGTACTTATAAAGATGAAATTTTTCAAACAAGAGCTGATGAGGGATTTGAAGGCAACGGTTATGATTGGGGGTCTCTGGCTGCTATATTTCTAAAGGAAAAAATGCCTCAATTGGCAGATGACGTACGTTTTGATCCAGAAGGGAGTATGTTCTGCGCTTATTCTAACAATAGAGAGGCATTACAAAGTTTTGCAATCGGATTTAAAGATGCTTGCGAGGATGACACTGTCATCAGGGATTTATTCTCTCGCGCCGAATTGGATTGAGTGAACACAGGGAGGATTCTGGGATGAGAATGCCAAGCGACAGCGAGCTGACATTACTATTCGATGGAGATGGGCGACAGCTTAAACAATTTATTGAGAAGCATCATGAAAAACTCAAGCGCTATCAATTGATGGATGATGAGAATGAATTGGCGGACGAGCTCGCGATCAAGGAGCAAATTCCGATTGTGTTTGCTTTTGTATACAGCGTCACTGTAGATTGGGGAGAAGAAGACGAGGAGATCGTCCGATTGTTCGGTAAACGGCTTCCAGATGAAACGGTCGAGGTGACGTCTACGGACAAAGGACTGGACGTTACCTACAATGGACAACTGCATTCGATTGCGCTTACCTTTACCGGAAATGATCGCTATATCACGATTCGCGGCTTTCAGGAGCTGATCCGGGACAAATACGAAATTCGACTATTTGAGGCCTCGTATCTTTCCGATACGCACGACTTTTTAATTTTACCGAAGCGGCAGTGGGAGGAACTGGATGCCCGGTATCCGGTGCGGAGCAGGGAAATATTCCGTGTCATTGATGATGAGCTGGATTTTCCGTAACCAGGATGTTTTTATGTCAAACAAGAGCAATCAGGGATTTATTCTCTCGCGCCGTATTAAGCTGAACCGTATCACAAGTGGAGCGAAATTTTTTTTGAGATTTGGCTCAAAATCCTGAAAAAGTCGAAGACCCCTTGCGAAAGGGGTCTTATATTCTGCAAACATTGTCTGTACGTTTAGTTGGATTCTTGTTGTTCTACTGCTTCCAACTGTTTGAATAAATCATTTTGCTGAAGGAATGGCCCGTGGTTATGGTGAAAATGGATTGGACGGCTTTAATCCGTTGTCTAGAGCATTCTTCTTAAAAGTTAGGTTTGACCTAGCAGTAAGCGGGACAATGACCTTCATGCAAGTTGCCGTTCTGTCTTGGTTTAGTTCGGCGCTGACATGTAAGAACTGTCTTTTTGATAGAACATGCAGTAAACAGGCAAATCGTTGAATTCCGTCTCTCTGCTTAAGGCAAATCCAAATCTTCGATATAGGTTGACATTTTCTTCATTTTCCGTATCCAACGCGACTCCCAATGAATTCTGATCCGCACTTACCATGTTCAACAGATGCTTCAGCAGCGCCTTACCGACTCCCCGTCCCTGACTCTCCGGCTCTACGCCAATCATAATGAGGTAATGATGCGTCCATGTGGGGGCAGCAGATCTTGTGACTCGCATATAGCCGTTAAGGAGACGCAGCGTTTGCCAGGATAACAAAAACAACAAAGGAAGCACTCTCCCGATTAGAAACAATCCTCCTCTTATACTCTGAAACTTGTTTGCGTGCGGCTTTTCTACGACAAATGCGCCGAGAAGCTTCTCATTTTCAAATAGGCCCCGTACTTCTTCATGAAGTAAAAAGCTTTTATCAAACATAAAGGACACAAAAGCTATCATCCTTCTGTTTGCTTTAAGGTCATGCTCGGGATCACCGAACAAATGCTGAAATAAGGGATCCCGAGAAAATGCTTTGCTCATTAGTGCTACGAATGAGGCTTTATCTGATTTAGACAGCTTAGAAATTCTGAACGAAGTATTCATGCTGCTTCACCGGAGTCATGTTGTGCTTTGCCATAATGATCAACGGCGAAGCTAAACAGTACTTTAAGCATAAACAATAGGCCGATGATCAGTACATACGGCGGTATTCCCGGCAGCATAGGCATGGAGCCGAGGCCGGCAGACAAGAGCAAACCCGCAACGAATAGCTGCGAACGCTTGCCGATAAGAGCATTTACGATAAATGCGCCAATAATCGTATATGCCCAAATCGCCAGTGAATGCCAAATGCCGCAATGGAGAAGAAGCGCAACAAGCACGATATGGAAATGTATTGCAATGAATACGATTCGGTTCGTTTTTCTCGCCGCATAAAAGTTGCTGGTTGAAGCCGAAAAATTCGCTATGCATCCGGAAAAAATATCGAATATCAACAATAACGCTACAGTGCTGCGCCACACCGGCAAATTGTTCGTCATTTCAGGGAAAACCCAATATAGCGCAGCAGTCAGTATTCCGCCAAAGAGCAGTATCGCCAGAATAGACCCAAAGGTCTGTTTTTCTCCAAAAACATCATGCAAATAAGAAGGAATCCGTATTTGTTTCATCTCCTTACACTCCCATCATGAATAATTGTTTGTAAAATTATGTATTGAATAGATCGAATGACTACAAAACTATTATAACTACACAAATTTATGAATTCAATGTTTTGTACTGATTTTGTTGAAATACTCTACAAATTTGGTTACATTACATATGAGGTGAAGATAATGGACGGCTTCGAACGACGAAAACAGAAAAAGATGGAGCAAATATACAACGCAGCCTGTGAGCTTTTTTTCAAGCACGGCTTTCAGAGGGTCAGCGTAAATGAGATTGCGCATAAAGCGAAGGTATCCCCTGCTACTATATATAACTACTTTGGTACGAAAGAACAGCTCTACACCGATTCGCTGATGAACTGGATGGACAAACAGCTGGCAGTGTGTGAGGACATTCTTGATTCCGAATTATCCTTTCCTGAGAAGACTAAAGAAATCATGCTGTTGGAGGCCAAGAACATTAAAATTGTAGCGGATGAGCTTCCGAAAGCCCCATCCTCCGAGTTAAGCGGATTGATGCAAATGATGGAGAACTATAGCGAGCAGAAGGTCGCACAATTCGTTAGGAAGTTTGTCGCCCTCGGGAAACAAGAGGGTTATATTCGTATAGATCAGACAGAAGAGATGATGATGCGCTACTTTACGATGTTCAAGAATGAACTGGGCCGGCATTGGGAGGCATCGAATCAAGAACGGACAACCCTGAGCATGGATCAATTGATAGAGTTGTTTTTCTATGGGTTAGCAGGACGGGGGCAGCAGCAGGCGCAGGACGAAAGTCAAAACGGATCCGCATTTTAAAGGATGCGGTGTTTTTATTATGTATTTTACCAATAAGGATTTCTCATTTATGATTCAGTAACAGTACGGAATTCTGAGGAGGTAGGATAGGATGTGGCGCGACGTTTCCGATGTTCGAGAAATCAGACTCCGAGCGGTCAATCGATGAATAATTTTTTGCAGGATAAGTACCCCGAGCAGGTGCAATGTATCGATGGCCTGACCGGACAAAGCTGAAAGTGAAGTGGCTGTCCCAAAAGCCATTTTGCAATCTTTTGTGCTCGCGTGTTTCTCGTCCACATACCCCGTTCGGTTGCCGTTCTGCCCGAATTTGTACGAACTTTCATACACATACGCTCGTCCAGTTGCGGATCTGCTCGATTTTGTACGAATTTTCATATACACACGCTTGTCCAGTTGCTGATCCTCCCGATTTTGTGTGAATTTTCATACACATGCCCCGTCCGGGCGCCGATCCTCCCGATTTTGTACGAATTTTCATACACACACGCTCGTCCAGTTGTTAATCGTTCGACGCTCATTCAAAGCAATCGTCGGTTGTTCGTCGATTGTAACGTCGTAGAAAGGACCTCAGCCCCCACATTGAAGTGGTGGAAGTGAGGTCCTTTCACGTATGAGTAGGGATGTTCGCCTGTCATGCGAACACTTTTGGGACAGCCCCTTCCTTGCGAAAGCGGTCTTGGTTCTAAATCAAAAATATAATATGCATTCCAAAAGTTACTTAAGTCGGGCGTGAGTTCATGGGAAGAGACCATCCTTTACAATTGACCCATAGTCATTTATAATTGACTTCAGGTCAATTAAATGAACTGGGGGTACCAACATGAAAAAAAAGGTTGCACTTATTACAGGAGCTTCTGCAGGTATAGGAAAAGAGACTGCAATCGAGTTGAAAAATAGAGGCTTTATCGTTTACGGTGCTGCTCGGCGGACAGAAAAGATGAAGGATCTTTCCGATTTAGGAATACACACAATTTCTTTAGATGTAACCAATGAAGAGTCTATGGTGAATTGTGTGAATGAAATTCTGGAGAAAGAAGGACAAATTGATGTCCTAGTGAACAATGCAGGCTACGGTTCGTATGGAGCGGTAGAGGATGTTCCGATGGAAGAGGCTAGACGCCAAGTTGAAGTTAACCTTTTTGGACTTGCACGAATGACCCAGCTTGTATTGCCAAGTATGAGAAAGAACCAATTCGGCAAAATAGTTAATGTTTCATCCATGGGTGGTAAGGTGTGGACTTCTTTTGGCGGGTGGTACCACGCAACAAAGTTTGCCGTTGAAGGATTTTCGGATTGTCTTCGAATGGAAGTCGAGCCATTTGGCATAGATGTCATTGTAGTGGAGCCAGGCGGAATCGCAACGGATTGGGGAATCATTGCCGCTGAGAATCTTCGGAAGGTATCTGTTGACGGTGCATATGAGAAAGCGGCAAATAAGTCGGCTGATAATATGGTCAAGACTTACACTGGAACACTTCTCACAAAGCCAGAGGCCATAGCACGCTGTATTGGTAAAGCTGTAACTGTCAAAAGACCGAAGACACGCTATCTGATTGGTTTTGGTGCGAAGCCAATGGTATTCCTTAAAACTATTTTTAGTGATCGTATGTTCGATAAAATCATCAAAAGATTTAGTTAGAAGGACCTTTTTCTACGGAGGACTAATTTTATGAAAAAAAGCCGAGGTGCCACGGCCATCGTTGCTGGCGCGACGGGGCTCGTCGGACGAGAGCTCGTAAAGATGCTGCTGAATCATCCGGCGTACAATCGAGTAGTTGTACTTGTGCGCCGGGAGATCGGATTGTCTCATCCTAAGCTGGAAGAGCGCCACATTGTGTTTGACCGCATGGAGAAGGAAGTGGAGGGGGAGTTATTTAAGGACGCGGACGTCTTCTGTTCGCTCGGAACGACGATTAAACAAGCGGGCAGCCAGGAAGCGTTTCGCCGCGTCGACCATGACTATCCTTTGTCGCTAGGACAGATAGCTCGCCAAAATGGTGCAGCAAGATTTATAATCGTATCAGCAATGGGCTCGTCCGAGCGGTCGAGAATGTTCTACAACCGAGTAAAGGGAGAAACAGAACGGGATTTGGCTCTCCTTGGGCTCTCACGTCTTGTTGTGCTGAAGCCTTCTCTCATGTTCGGTGACCGTACAGAGAATCGTCCTGGTGAGCGTGTAGCAATCGTTATTTTTAGAATGTTCGGCGCTCTAATGATCGGGCCGCTTGCTAGATACAAAGCAATCGAGAGTCGGAAAGTGGCTCAAGCAATGATCTTAGCAGCGCGTAGAGAGGGACCGAGTTTGGAAGTTCTAGATTCCGAGGAGATATGCGCACTTGCTGCAACGGTTTGACCCTTGGATTTGAGTTGGAGGAAAATGTATGGCAAAACGTGCAATGACGGATGAAGCAAAAGCCTTGAAAGTTCAGGCGATTCTTGATCAAGCAGCGAAGATGTTTATTTCAACAGAGTACAATCAGATCAAAATGTCTGATATAGCTAAAGAGATGAATGTGTCGAAAGGTATTCTGTTCGTCTACTTTAATACAAAGGAAGCATTATTTTTTAGCTTGCTGTGCAGGGAGTATGAAAAAAGGCTTGTACGTCTCACGGAACTGATAAGCGAGACACCAGTAAAAAGTTTCGGTGACTTTAAACGTCTTATCATGACTGAACTTATTGAACTCGTAGATCAAAAGCCATTATATATTCGCTTAGAAGCAATGCGCTCGGCTGTGTTAGAAAAAAATATTGATGCTGAATTGCTCTTGAAGATGAAAACAGATCTGTACTCAAAAATGATGGAAATGACATCTCTACTCTGTAAATATGGTGAGTTAACGAAGAGCGATGTGATGGACATCTTCCATGCTCAGGCATCTATTATTATTGGGTGTAAGTTGTCGGCAAGCTACCCTGTAGAACTAACGAATCTCGTTGAGGAAAAAGGGCTGGTTGGTTTTACGCGAGACTTTAGAGCAGATGTCTTATCGACTATGCAGCGATATTTGGATGGATATACCACATGAGAAGAAGGCCATCCCGCAAAGGATGGCCTTCAAACTCTAATGAAGTAGCAGCAGCTACACATTATTTGAAGTCTTTGCTCCATTATTATTTCTTCGTTGTAAAATAGGATTCCCCTAGAAGTTCCTTCACTTGATAACTGCTTGGTGAAAGTTCTTTTTCAACAAAAGCGTTGATTTCGGGTTTTTCAATATCATACATAACTTCAATTTCTTTAGAAAATAGTAGCTTTTCTTTTTCAATCAAGTTAGAAAGGGGTGGTTGTTGTTTTGGTTGTACTTCTTCCGTATTTAGAATTTGTTGTAGGCCCTCAACATAGGACTCAAATGGACGACTACCTACGATTTTCAACCCTTTATTTTCCTCATTGATCATAATGATCGTCGGGAAACCCCTAACTCCAAGGCTTCTAGCGAGGCTAAAATCTTCATTCAATAATGATTGGCCGGATTGTTGCTCGGCTTCTTGGACAATCGCTATTCCATCAAGTCCAAGCTGATTAACGATGTCTATCATGATGGATTCATCGGCGATATTTCGATTAAATGCGAACAGAGCTTCTCGTGATCGTCTTAAGTAATTATAGGCTAATGCATCGTTATAATTTTTTTGAATCACTTTAAATACACGAGAAGGCGGGTAAGAGGATTGAACTGGATCGTTGAGCATCAGTGAACCGTCAATCGGCATGCGCGAATATTCTCCAACCTCTCTCCAGTGGCCGAAGACGTCAGCCGGTCCTGATATACCGTTACGAGGGTCGACAGGCTCATCACCCCATTTTTCCAGCAGTCCGCCCATTACCGTATGGAAGTTAAAATAATGTCCATACTGCTCCTTAAATCGCCTAAGAACAGGATCAAGCGCCCAGCAGTGAGAGCAGATCGGATCCGTTACATAATAAACTTCAATGGATTTTTGGGGTTGATTAAAATCGATCATCTCCATTTCTTCTTCCCCGGCTACTCCGCATACGCCTGTCTCTAAATCACAAATCATATGATTATCGTTCGCCATTTTCGTTTATCCTCCCATCGCTTAGTTTTACAATCATATTCTAGCCATATAAAATCTACCGGAACACCAATAGATCATTCCATTTGTCGTTTATGCAACACATTGATACAATTGTTTAAAAAGTTGGGGGGACATGATATGACTCAATCAAAGACGGATCCCCGAATTTTACGAACTCGTAAGGTAATCATGGATTCTTTTATTGAACTTTCAGGTAAAAAAGAATTCAAGGATATTACCGTTAAGGATATTACAACAGAGGCTAAGATTAATCGTGCAACGTTCTATTATCACTTTGAAGATATATATGACTTGTTGGACAAGGTATTATCGGAAGTTTTATTGATTAATTTGAATGCCATTGACTTCGAGAAAAGCGAACTAAATGAAGCATCGATTATTGATATCTTCGTGGCCATAACGGATTTTCAAAGAGCTTTATCCAGTCGGTGCCATAGAGGATACGATGAGACCATAGCCCGTATTATTAGGGAACAACTTGAAATCATTTTCTATGGAATGTTGCGAAAACAACGTACAACTGAAGAAGATGAATCTCTAAAAATTACAGCTGTCATTTTTAGTTGGGGCGTTTATGGTGCTTCTGTGGAGTGGAGGAGAAATAGTAAGGAATTATCGCCGGAACAATTTATCAAGTTAGCCATTCCTTTTCTGATGTCTGGGATTGAATGCTGAACCGTATCATAAATAACGGCAAGTAATCGCCCAAGCCGAATCACGACCTATGTGATTCGGCATTTTTTGTATAACCAAGTTGACTTTATGTAAAGTTTAGTATACATTATGTTTAGTTGGATTGACATTTATGAAGGCGGTGTCGTATATGACTTATCAAGAAAAGAAGAGCATCGTATCGTTAATCAGTTCCATACTCATTTTTGCAGCTTATTGCCTGTATAGGTACCCGCAGTATCCTGAAGGGGTAATGGATTCAAAGGAAATCTTCCATTACTGGGGGTCCTTCGTCCTCGTTTTGACATTGGTCTCCATTGCGGCGCATATCGTGATCAGCATTATTTTTAACATCTTCTTTCGAATGACGACAGGTGAAAAGGAACCTTCATTCGCGGATGAACTTGATAAGCTTATTGATTTGAAAGCTTTCCGCAATTCTTTTTTGGTGTTTATACTTGGTTTTCTTCTTGCCATGGGGTCCTTGAACTTCGATCAGCCCTCGAAAGTGATGTTCATCATCCTGATCGTCTCCGGATTTCTATCTGACGTAACCGGATCCCTAACGAGACTGTTTCACTACAAGAAAGGAGTCTAAGATGGGTAAAAATCTTGTCGGCAATTATATCCGCAAATTACGCTTCGACCATAACGAAATGACCCAGCAGCAGCTGGCTGACAAGGTAGGTGTAACCAGACAGACAATCGTGGCCCTTGAAAAGGGGAATTACTCCCCGTCCCTGGAACTGGCTTTTCGTATTTCTCACGCCTTTAAATTACCGTTGGAAGAGGTATTCTTTTACGGAGAAAACTCAGAGGAGGGATGATGAGATGGATTTCTCAACGAAGACAGCATCAAAAATTGTAGGTGTTCTGTTTATCCTTGCGGCCGTTACATCAATCATAGGAGGGCTTATCTTATATAAACCAATCCTAAATGATCCCGATTACCTGATTCAAGGTTCCGCGCACGCTAACGAGGTAGTGCTTGGTGCGGTGATGGAATTGATACTTGTCATTTCGGCGGTAGGCACTGCAACCACTATGTTTCCTTTTTTACGGAAATTTAATAAAACGATTGCTCTTTGGCATGTTTGTTTCCGGTTTTTGGAGGCCATTGTTATTACGGTAGGGGTCATCAGCGTACTGTCCCTGTTGGCCTTAAGCAGGGACTATGTAGCAGCGGGGGCCCCGGATATCGCGTCCTATCAGGTTTCGGGTACGGTGCTAAAAGCCGTGCATGACTATACATTTTTACTTGGGCCTAATTTTTTTCTAGGGATTAATACGGTGATGTATAGTTATATCTTTTATAAGTCAAAGCTTGTACCCAGGTTCATCCCCATATTGGGTTTAACAGGGTCGGCATTGATCTTTCTTGCAGCCTTATTAGAAATGTTCGGGGTCATTGAGCAAGTCTCTGCTTGGGGGGCAATCTTGGCGCTTCCGATATTCGCTAATGAAATGACCCTTGCGGTGTGGCTCATCGCGAAAGGGTTTAATGAATCTGCAGTCCATTCAAGCAAACACTAGAATGGAATCAAGGAGGGGCAAGTATGAGAGCAATTGTATATGCCCAATACGGATCTCCCGATGTTCTTCATCTGAAGGAGGTAGAAAAACCTACACCCAAGGACAATGAAATACTGATCAGAGTATATGCGACTACGGTAACGGCGGGGGACTGGCGCATGCGAAAGGCCGACCCATTCCTTGCAAGACTGTACAATGGTCTCTTAAGGCCCCGAAAAGTAACGATATTGGGGTTTGAGCTAGCCGGGGAAGTTGAAGCCGCAGGCAAAGATGTAACACGATTTAAGATCGGTGATCAAGTATTCGCGTCTTGTGGTTTTGGCTTCGGTGCGTATGCCGAGTATAAATGTTTGCCTGAAGATGGATTGGTGGTCATCAAACCGGTCAATGTGAGCTATGAGGAGGCTGCCGCTGTTCCCATCGGGGGAATAAGCGCGTTGAATTTTCTTAGGACAGGGAATATTACGAGCGGGATGAAGGTACTTATTTATGGAGCCTCTGGAAGTGTGGGCACTTATGCGGTGCAGATTGCCAAATATTACGGGGCAGATGTAACAGGGGTATGCAGTACGGCCAATCTTGAGATGGTGAGATCTTTAGGAGCCGATCGGGCTATAGATTATACGAAACAGGATTTCACGAAGCTTGGAGAAAGCTATGATCTGATCTTTGATGCCGTTGGGAAACAGATATCGCAAATCAATAAATCGACATTCAAAAAAGCACTTCGTACGAACGGAAAATATGTGAGTGTGCATATGTCACAAAAGCCCGGTGTTGAAAACCTCATCTTCCTTCAAGAGCTGCTTGAGGCAGGTAAAATTAAGCCAGTCATCGATAGACGCTATTCTTTGGAACAAATTCCCGATGCCCATCGCTATGTCGAACAAAAACATAAGAAGGGGAATGTCGTCGTAACTGTGAGATAAACTTGCCGCTAGTGACAGCGCGGGGAACCGTACCACAAGTAGAGCGAAAGCGGGCAGTCCTTGATGGGACTGCCTGCTTTGTGACGCATTGCCACGCAGCGCATGTACGCCGGCATATGCGGAAGATTCGGTTTGCTGCATTCGGACAGACCGAATTATTTCAATCGCAAGCCGCCGTCCACTTCGAGAACCGTTCCGGTTACAAAAGTATTGTCGACCAGATAGGCGATGGCCTTGGCAATATCATCGGGTGCGCCTACCCGACCGACCGGCGTATTTTCGGCATAGCCGTTAAACGCTGCCTCGCGCTGCTCAACCGGCAGCCAATTCCACCAGGCTGTGTTGACGACACCTGGTGAAACGGCGTTGACACGCAGCGGCGCAAGCTCGAGCGCAAGATTGGGCACCATCGCTTCCAGCGCTGCGTTGATGGCAGCTAGGCCGGAAGTCCCCGGCGAAACGTTACGGGCGGAGATGGCCGTAATGAACGTGATGGAGCCGTTCGCGCTGATCGTGTTCAAGCTCAGCTGGGCTGCCGTGAGCTGCGGCCAGAACTTGGCCTCGAAGCCGCCGCGCAGATCATCCAGTGCGAGCTCACGGAAGTTCCCAGCTCCCTTAGCGCCGGACACGGATATTATGAGATGATCGAATGAGCCTTGGCGTTCGTAGAATGTTTAGACCGCTTCCGGGGAGCTCGCATCGAGACACTCGCCCGAAGCGTTGCCTCCGAGCTGCCGAAGTGCTTCTTCAAGCTTGGCGCTGTCCCGCCCTGTAATGACGACCTCGGCTCCTTCAGCTGAAAGCATCTGTGCAGATGCGAGTCCCATACCGGATGTGCCGCCCATAATAATAATGCGTTGCCCTTGAATCCCTTTTCCCATGCTCATTTCCTCCTATATGTACCGATTGATTTGTTTGCTTGTTTGAATTATAATACGGTACGTAACGTAATGTAAATAGACACTTTAAAATATTTTCCTGGAGGGGTTATTTGTGGATATACATAAAGTCAAACCGGCACCCGGCCGCCCAAGAAGTCAGCAAGCGATGGAGGCGGTGTTAACGGCAGTTCGCCAGCTGCTGCAGACGACGGCCTACAAGGAGCTTACAATGGAAGGCATCGCCAAGGCGGCGGGCGTAGGCAAGCCCACGTTGTACCGATGGTGGCCAAACATCGCCTCCATCGTCATGGATGTGATGAGGCAGCAAGCCCATCATGACGTAGGGGTTCCGGATACAGGCTCGCTTGAATCGGACTTGCTTCTCTACATCGGCGATACTTGCCGCTCGCTGACACAGGGCGCCGGTGGGATCATGCGCAGCTTGATGGCGGAAGCCCAGTTCGACGACGGCTTCGCGCAGATATTCCGCGAGTCATTCATCTCCTCTCGTAGGGCAATGCTCATCGCTCTTCTGCAGCGCGGCGCCGCAAGAGGCGAGCTGCAGAAGGACGCCGATCTGGAGCTGCTCGCTGACCTCTGTTACGGGCCGATCTGGTACCGGCTGCTGAACGGCCATGCGTCGCTCGACGAGCCGTTCGTGCAGGCCATTACGGCTCATATTATTATGCGAGGCTGATGCTGTTGGAACAGGATGAACGGCACAAGTATCGTCGCTTCCAACCTCCGTCTAACTTCAAAAAGGCACCTATCGGTGCCTTGTAAAAAAAGACAAGCTCTTCGCCTAAACAGGGAAGAGCTTGTCAACTTTTACGAGGCATAATCACCAGCTACATGCAGCGCAGGCGTATGCAATTCATCGATTATCCGGCAATAACGAACTGACAATTAAAGACAACGTTTGCCTGTATACCGCATGCGCCGATTGTGCATCTCCTAAGTGTCCTCCCATGTAAAGATGAATGACGCCATGGAGCGAAGCCCAGAATATGCGGATAACTAATTCAGTGTCATACTGGCCGGGAATGAGACCTTGCTTCTGCGCATTGCTGATCACCGTCAATAATTGCCGCATGGCCGTTACGGTGCCATTTAGGCTTTCCTCGTCCGGTTTGAAATCTGCGAATGCGCCTCCGAACATCAGTTTATAATAACTGGAGTAACGATGCCCGAATTGCCAAAAGGCTTCGCCTAAATTGTGCAAATGCTGCTTCGGATCAGCAGCTTGCTGCGTCCCCTCGAATTCGTTAGCGAGAAGCTTGCAACCGTCCAGATACAGCTGTTGAGCCAATCCCTCTTTATTGACAAACAAGTTATAAATGATTTTTGTCGAGCAACCCATTTTCTGCGATACTTTGCGCACCGTAACAGCTTCCGGACCCTCTTCTTGCAAGAGCGTTGCCGCAGCGTCAACAACGAGCTTGCGGAGATTTTCGATATTTTGCAAGCGGGCTTCTTGGTAGGTTTTCAACACTCGTGAGTTCGCATTGGAGGAGATATCTTGATCGCTCATAATCATCACCTTCGGTTATCAAGTTTTCGTCAGGAAACAAGGTTTCTGGCGCTCTTGCAAGGAATTTTATACAGTTGTTGAGCGGTTGTCAATGAAACGGAAGATGTTCAAGGATATTCAAAGATCATATTGACTTTCATGAAAAGCCGGAATACAATGAACTCGAACGGAAACACTGTTACCAAATGGTGCGATGGTTATCAAATTCCTTAAGAACGGGGAGTGACTTCTGTTCGTCCGGTAACACTGTTTCTATATTATAACACAGTATCTAAAAAGGAGAGAGGCGAGATGACTATTCAAGGTAAATGGTCGCTCATTACGGGAGCATCTTCCGGTATTGGAGAGCAATTCGCGAGACAACTGGCCAAACAAGGCAGCCATTTAGTACTCGTGGCTCGTTCGAAGAGCAAGCTTGAGAGCTTGGCATCAGAGCTCAGTAAGAGGTATGGCATCAAAGCTGAGGTTATCGCTATGGATCTTGCGAAAGAAGGCGCACCCAGCGAGCTATATCGGCAATGTCGACTTTTGAAAGTGGACATCGAACTGCTGGTCAACAATGCAGGCTTTGCTACGCATGGTTTGTTTGAACAAGTGTCAGGCGAGCGTCAACATGAAGAAGTGATGCTCAATGTCGCCGCTGTTGTAGATATGACCCACTTGTTTTTGCCGGACATGCTGCGCAAAAGCTCAGGTACAGTTATCAATGTTGCTTCAACCGCCGGATTTCAACCACTTCCCTATATGGCCGTATATGGGGCAACGAAAGCTTTCGTCCTGTCGTTTACTCAAGCGTTATGGTTTGAAAACCGCGACCGCGGCATTAAATTCTTCGCGCTTTGTCCCGGTGCGACGGACACGAGTTTCTTTAATGTCGTAGGAGCGGAAGAAGCCGCCGTCGGAAAGAAAGACACTCCGGAAAAAGTCGTAGAGGTTGCGCTTCGTGCGTTGAAGGAAGGGAAAGTGTATATCGTTCCGGGCGTGCAGAATTATCTCGGGGCGCAGTTATCGCGATTCATTACACGAAAGCAAAGTCTTCGGCTTGTTGGAAGCATGATTCGTCCGCGCGAAGGATCCAGCGGCAATAATATGAATCCGGGTAATCAATCTGATCTTGCAGGGAGGACAATTCGATGAAAGCTATACAACTGAAAAACGGCTTCGGTTTCGAGGAATTAACCATGGCGGAGCTGGACATACCAACGCCAGGATCTAAGGAGGTACTGATCCGCATGAGGGCAGCTTCTCTCAATTACCGGGACCTAGTGGTCCTCAGCGGATTAATGCCGATCGAAGTCAAATTTCCCTTTATTCCATTGTCAGACGGAGCGGGGGAAATTGTAGCCGTTGGCCAAGGAGTAACAAGGTTTCAGGTCGGACACCGTGTAGCGGGAAATTTTCAGCAGCGATTCATTGCCGGCAACCCAAGACCGGAGGTGTTACAGGAAAGTCTGGGAGGCCCGTTGAACGGGGTAGCGGCCGAGTATGTCGTTCTACATGAAGACGGAGTCGTCCCTATACCCGATCACCTCACTTATGAGGAGGCCTCCACCTTACCGATCGCTGCATTAACCGCTTGGAGCATGCTAATCGAATACGGTGGTTTGAAAGCGGGCGATACCGTGCTGCTGCAAGGAACAGGCGGCGTTTCCCTGTTCGGGCTTCAATTCGCTCTGATGGCTGGAGCACGGGCTATCATCACATCGAGCAGCAACGCCAAGCTGGAACGATCAAAAGCTCTCGGCGCATGGCAAACGATCAACTATTCGGAAGTTCCCGATTGGGATAAGGCAGCTTTAGAGCTGACCGGCGGCGTCGATCACGTTCTGGATGTTGGAGGAGCGGCCACGATGGTCAAATCCATAAATGCGCTTCGCATTGGAGGGACCTTGAGTATGGTCGGATTCTTATCAGGCTTGACCATTCCAGAATACGATGTCACCGGCATCTTGCAGAAAGCTGCAATTATTCGCGGCAGTCAGGTCGGCAACCGAGATCACTTTGAAAACATGAATCGAGCGATTGCCCATCATCAATTACATCCCGTCATCGACCATGTATTCCCGCTGGATCGAATTGGAGAAGCATTCGCGCTCTTGGCTGAAGGAAAGCAATATTTCGGTAAAATCGTTGTCCAAATCTAAAATCTCGCTTATATAAAAATGGAGATGCTCTAATGCCCGCTAAAGCTAATGAAAGTGTGAATCGTCCGAAACTGTCACTACGTGCTAGGATATGCCGATGGGGGCTATCGCTGCTCGCGGTGCTCGTTCTAGGAATACTCGTTTTCTTGCTATTGCCTTCACCGATCAAACCGGCAAAATGGTCCGCGCCGACGGCCCCCTCTTTTAAGGAAGCGGGCCCATGGCAACAGAACAATAAACTCAGCGCGGCTCAGCTTGTCACTGATGCCCCTAAATCCCCGGAATTCATTACCTTCGATAAGGGAGATCAGCTATACACGGGGGATTCTGATGGGAAAATCTACAAGGTTGCTTTCGATGCAGAGGGAAAACCGCAAAAGGCGCAATTGTTTGCAGACACCAAAGGAACGCCTAATGGGCTCATATTCGATGCCAATGGCAATTTGATCGTTACTGATGTCAAGAAGGGACTGCTGTCTATAAACCCAACCGGGAGCGTAGAGGTATTGGCCGATCATGTGGACGGCACGCCGATCTATCTGGCTAACGAGCTTGATATTGCCAAGGATGGCTCAATTTATTTCTCCGATACTTCGGATTATGGCAGCGTGACGTTCAAAGAAATTGCCGAGAACAAGCCGCATGGACGTTTGTTGAAGTACGATCCAATAACCAAGCAGACGACCGTTCTGTTAGAAGGCCTCTATTTTGCAAACGGGGTTGCCTTGTCTGCGGATGAAGATTTTGTACTTGTGGCGGAATCTTATCATTATCAGATAACCAGATACTGGCTGAAGGGACCGAAGAAGGGGACATCTGATATTTTTGCGGACAATCTCGCAGGCTTTCCAGACAACATTACGCGTGATGAGCAAGGTCATTTCTGGGTCGGTCTCTTCACGACTCGCATTTCTTTTGTAGATCAGATGCATAGCAACACTTGGTTAGCCAGCACCATGGCCAAATTACCGCAGTCGCTGCTTAGCGGCGCAAGCGCACCGGCGAAGCATGGGCTTGCTGC
Source organism: Cohnella soli (assembly GCF_042655525.1). Classification (NCBI taxonomy): domain Bacteria; kingdom Bacillati; phylum Bacillota; class Bacilli; order Caryophanales; family Paenibacillaceae; genus Cohnella; species Cohnella soli. The sequence continues at coordinate 174,423 of NZ_JBHSMI010000056.1, read as the reverse complement.
TGAGCTCAGCCCTCAGGGAGAGCTTATCGGAAGCTGGCATGATCCGGAAGGCAAACTGTATGGCATAACTACCGCTTTAAGCCACAACGGATATTTATATATAGGAACGGCACCTGGAGGCAGCAAGGGCGTTTATCGCGTGCTTATAACAAAATAAGGTTTCAATTACTGAACGGATTCGAGCCCGATAGCTCTTCGTAAAGCAAAATTAACCGTCCGACGGGGCGTATTTCCCCACGTCCGGCTCGAATGCCGCTCCATTCGCCAGGTCCAGCTCCACGTGGGTGGTTCCGCGGTCGTCGAACAGCACGATCATTCGCGACCCGACGACGGGAACGCGGTCGGCGCTGGTGCGCATATGCGCTGAGACGACACGAGGAGCACCGTCGACGATGTAATTTACCTCAACCGTGAACATCGGGAGATTAAAGAGCCAGCTGTTAGTAAAGTTCACGGCCGTCAACGTCCCGGTGCAAGATGAACCCTCCATGCGAAGTCGTTCGATGTCCGCCTGACGCCGCCGGGCGTGGGCGATAGAGCCGGGCAACCGCAGGAGCGTGATGGCGGCCCAGAGGCCGAAGCTAGCTCCAACGACGGCGCCGAGCTCTAACGGGATCGTCGGCGATGTGGCTATGGCATTGAGGTCAAAGGGGCGCGACGGATCGCTTGTCAGTGTCCAGAACAGGAGGACTCCCGCGACTGCTGCGAGTCCTCCTGCTATCGCTAGCGCCACGAACAGGCCGGCGACCCTGGTCTGTCCGAACTGCTCGACCGCTCGCGAGTACACTCCGCCGGTCGTACCGATCGCGACGAACAGCAGCAAAACGGCGACGCCCACTGTGACCGGATGACCGAGGAACATGCTGATCGTCGTTGTCGGTGCCATGCCTAGCAGTGCGCCGAACGGCACGGAGCCTGTCAGCGCCCACAGTGCAGCGGCTGTGAGCAGCCAGGGCATCAGCGGAGCCGCGCGTCCGACGCGACGTCCCGGCCGGAGCATAGTCATTCGTCCATTCTTATCCCTGGTGGAGAACAGCGGCAGTGTCTCGACATGTTCTTGCTGCCCGTGCTTCTGCTGACCTTCCGCAGCATCCCTCATTGGTATCGCCCTCCCGAGGAAGATACTCGCACCCTGAGCATCGAAGGGCGATTCCCCACGGCGCGACCTGGACGATCAACTATAATACGGAGGAGTCTCTTCCCTTTTTCCCCCTCATTATTGTAATCAGCCATACATACCTTCACCTCCAATATTTCTTATCTACATTTTACCATTATAAGGTTGTACGCTGAACCGTATCATAAGTGACGGAGAAAAATCTTAAATGTCAGGGAGGGTGCCGAGGCTTGTAGAAGTAATGGAGGAAGGTACTATAGATATTCTTGTTCCCCTAGTAGAAAGGCCCTAGGGGATTTTTCGGTGACCAGTTACGACAATGTTTTCCAATTCCGTGTTATGATTGTTACACACATAAATTCGAAAACACTAATCCACATCGGACTCCTGCCGGACCGAGGGCTGTATAGCCCGATGCGTGAACATGGTGTTACCGAAGTCTCCTCTCTTGAATAAGCGTTATTAACTAATCCCTAACAATCTTAAACTTTCTTTATTCATCATTGCATTCTAAAAACTCGTTGGTTACTCAAGAGGGGGTATATTCGTGGATGATGTGATTCGATTTTACGAAGTCGTTGACGAAGAACTTCGTTTTCAAAGAAATTCCAGAAGAATTGAATTTCTTACATGCACAAAGGCATTAGAATCTTATTTTGAGCGATCATCGAAAATACTTGAACTGGGTGCAGGCACAGGAGCCTATTCTTTTTACTATGCTAGTATTGGACACAATGTTACAGCACTTGATATAACTCCAAGTAATATAGAAAAAATAATTAGCAAAAAAGCTGAATATAAGGATATTCATTTAGATGCTATAGTCGGTAATGCTACTGACCTTAGTCAGTTTCAATCAGAGTCTTTTGATAGCGTACTTTGTTTCGGGCCATATTATCATATTATTGATATTGAATCGCGGGATAGATTGATCCATGAGTCATTGAGGGTATTACGAGTTGGCGGAATTTTAGCCATTGCCTATATTAATAAATATTCAGTCGTTCCAATGCTTGTAAAGAAGATTCCTGAATTTATTAATCGAGGTACAATACATAAAGTTATTACTGATGGATATTTGAAGGCAGGAGATCCGGAATCATTTTGGACAGAATCCCATTATACAACTCCATTAGAAATTGAAGAATTCGTAAACCAATTCAATATTACAATCATAGATCATTTAGGGACTGACGGTTTAAGTCACACTATTAGTCATGAAGTTGACGAACTTTCTGATGAGAAGTTTGAAATTTATTCGAACTATCACTATGAGACCTGTAGGGAGAAAAGTATTCTCGGAATCAGTACACACGGTTTATTAATCTGCAGGAAAAATTAAGTACATTATGGTGACTCTGATTGTCATTCGCATAACGGTTGTGCGTTATGGGGCAAACAGCCCTCCGCATGCACCATTAAGCCAAAACTAAAGAAGAACGTCCATCACAGGCGTTCTCCTTCTCGGGCTATTCGGTCCTCGGTCCGGCAGGAGTTAGATGAGGATTCGGTGAGACAATACATACGAACCAGTGATGAGTTAATGGCAGTGTAATCGAATAACATAAAACTTCAGAAATACTTGGGGGCGGCACAATATTGAAATTGATAACGTTTTTATATGGGAAACCATGTGAAAAAGACATGTCATTTAGATCAAAATATTTTCGATTTATATATTGGTTTATGGTTGTGTTTTTTACTTTCGCAATAGTGTCCTCGGTAGCTATTTGCTTCATTAATGTATCTATGATTCCAGCTACCATATTCGCTGCTTTTATAATTCCATTATTCTCAAGATTAGTCTATTCATTAAATTTAAAACTGCAAGGACTAAAACGGGAGAAATAGTCTTTTCATATCTTAGAGAGTAATTCTCACAAATCAATGGCCGCCGAGTATTTTGACGGTCTTCAGTGCGTGTGGATAAAAATGAACCGCCATTCTTTATTCAACCGAAGATGTAAATCGAAAAAAAGCAGCGCCGACTCGAACTTTAAGAAAAGATCAAGTTGGACGCTGCTAACTTGTTACATGATGAAGGTCAGACTGACCATGAACCTTGCATTCTGCGGATGAAAATGATTTGACCGGTATGGTAGATGTCGTGGAGAACAAGATTCGATACCGATTGGTCAATCGTGACCCCATCTAATTCGCTCAGCAAATCTTGATCGCTCAATGCTGAAAGCTTCTCACGAATGCTTGTGTGTGTATGTTTCAATTTTTCAACGGTTTCCTGCCACTCTTCCTCTCTAATCACACGGGTGTCCGCATCAAAACTTGTGTCTGTTGATGGAGCGTCTGTCGAACCTGTCAGGCTAGACAGCAACTGCGACTTGTAAAATAAGATGTGGTTGACCAATTCCTTGATCGTATTCATCTCTTTCCCATCCAATCTCCAGCATGCCTGTACAGCCGTTAACCCTTGCAGTGCGCGTTCAAGCGGGGGAAACCAGCCGCTTTCCTTGTCGAAGCAGGCATCCCATGTACTTACTAGTTTCTCTGTTGTCGTCATTTGAATTCCCTCCATTTTGAATATAAAAGGTACTGATCTGTACCTTTTCGATGATCATACAGCCATTTGAAAATCTTGTCAAATTCATAATCCCAGCATTTTACTCGTGAAAATTGACAATTCTCGGTGTGGTTACTATTATTAAAAAGGACTGTTCTGTACGATTTATAATCGAATTTGTTCTTTGTTCAATTAACTAAATGACGGGTGATTTCATGCCAAGAGCGACAGCGAAAAATCGAATTCTTCAAGTGGCATCGGATTTGTTTTACAGAGAGGGTATCCGAGCCGTCGGAATTGACCGGATTATACTGGAATCGGGCGTTGTCAAATCGAGCTTCTATCGGAATTTTGCATCTAAGGACGATTTGGTTGCGGCTTATTTGGAATATCACGAAGATCTGAATGCGAAAGATTTGGAGGAAGTGCAGCTTCAACATCCGAATTCAAGCGTTATGCAGTTGCATGCTCTCATTGACCGATTTGTAGAGAAGATAAAAACGCCCGGATATCGTGGTTGTCCCTTTGTAAATACAACAGTCGAATTTCCGGACTCCGCCCATCAGAATCATATAAGGGCGGTCAAAGGTACGGAAGAAAACTGGAACCGCATCGCAAGATTAGCAGAAGAGGCTGGTGCTGCTCGTCCATTTGAAATGGCAGAATTATTACGTATGTTATGTAATGGGGCTATTATGCTTTCTTACATGAAAAAGTCCGATTTTAACCCCGATATATTCTCAAGATCGGCTCATACGCTTGTTGATTCCCACTTGTTCAGTTGGACTGTAACAAGAAAGGATGATTAAATGCGATATCTCTTCGATATTCATCCATACAGCCATTGTGTACGTGAATTATGCAGCAACGATCCTTTGCTGGACAAGCTGGTAAATCGGATCGGGAACATCTGCATACCCAAACAGCAGGATGGATTCAACTATCTGGCAAGATCGTTAATCGGCCAACAGCTTTCGGTCAAAGCCGCAGAGACAATCTTCCGTAGAGTTGAACAGATATGCGGGACGATAACGCCAGACACCATCCTAGCTGCAACAGAGGAGAGTTTGCGTTCTGCCGGATTATCTAAGAACAAGCTCGCCTATATCCGGAACACCGCCGAATGTGTGAAAGAAGGCTCTCTCGATTTTCATGCGTTTCAAAACATGGACGACGAGGAAGTCATTCGTTTATTGGTCTCAATTAAGGGTATTGGTCGGTGGACCGCGGAGATGTTTCTCATTTTCTATTTAGGAAGACAGGATGTCTTATCTTTCGGGGACAGTGGACTTAACCGTGCTGCGGAATGGCTTTTTTCATCCGAAGAGAACGAGGGCAAATCTCAATTGAAACATAAACATGGCGGATGGAAGCCTTATTCTACTATCGTATCCCTATACCTCTGGGAGGCAGTCAATATCGGTTTGGTTCAAACGGAATCGTTTACGAATGATTAATGATGACAATCTTGGTCCTCCAACTGAGAAAGCAGTTGTCGCAGAGATTCCTCTGTGATGGCTGCTTTTTCTGTTGTCCCTCTCTGCTCAGTAACTTCGAATAATGCTAGAATAAGAAACGGCACAAAATGATTCAGAAGAGAATGGATTCAGAGGTTCAAACGGGGGAGCGGACAACATGTCACGTTCAGATGGTATCAAACTAGAGGAAATTTTAAAGTTAACTCCAATGGAAGTTCCTTCTTTTTTACATATAGCTATAGCTCTGACGAGGTTGGTTCAAACGGTTCATCAGGGCAATACGATCATTGGCGATTTGAATCCATCCCGTGTTCGAATCCAGGAGGATATGAATTTAGCTGTTCTCGTAGAAAGCCGCGAATTGGATTATGCTTATCTATCTCCCGAACAAGCAGGCAGGATGAATCGTGCGCCTGATGAGCGCAGCGATTTGTATGCGTTAGGTATGATGTTTTACGAGATGCTGGCAGGGCGGTTGCCCTTTCAAGCACAGAGTAAGGAAGAGTGGGTACATGCTCATCTTGCAGTAGTACCCATTCCGCTAAGCGAGTTGCGCCCAGAGATGGCAGGTCCATTGGAAGATATCATTATGAAGCTGTTATCGAAGTCACCTGAGGAGCGCTATCAGAGCTCGTATGGCTTATTGTCTGATTTAAAATACTGTGCTACGACTTTGGAGCAAGGGGGAGAGATTGTCCCCTTCGGGATTGCTCGTGCAGATGAGGTTAGTCAATTCCGTCTTCCGCAGACTCTCTTCGGCCGTGAAACAGAAGAAGAAAAGCTGCGCGAAGCTTTCGAACAGACTCGTATCGGTGCATCAGCGTTCGTATTTATTAGCGGCAAGGCAGGCAGCGGGAAAACCGCATTGATCCGAGAGCTTCAGCCTGCGGTTATAAGGGTTGGAGGTCAGTTCATTAGCGGCAAATGCGATCTCATGAATCGGGATATTCCTTTTGAACCGATCCTTCAAGCCCTTCGAAGATTGATTCGGCAAATCTGGAGTGCATCGCCCGACAAAGTAGCGAAGCTGAAGGTCCAATTAGCGGAATCTTTAGGCATGGGAGCAGGCGTTATTGCACAGCTTCTACCGGAAGCTGCAGCGCTTCTCGGTGACTTTCCTGCGGTGGAACCCCTATCTCCTGCCGAAGCAGCGGTTCGTTTTCAACGACTACTGCCTATTTTCATAAAAAGTTTTGCGAGCAAGGACTATCCACTCGTGATGTTTTTGGACGATCTCCAATGGGCTGATCCAGCTACGCTGGATGTCCTCCGGGCAGTTACATATGACCGAAACCTGCATGGTTTGTTAGTGATAGGCGCTTTCCGAGAGGAATCGACTCTAGGTTGGACAGAAACCCCTCTACAGGTGCAACATATTACGCTCGAGCCTTTGTCTTATATCGATGTGAGACAATTTGTCTCGCAAATTCTGAACGAAAATACGGCTCGTATCCGTTTGCTTGCGGAGTCGATTTACCATAGAACAGGTGGCAATCCGCTTTACTTACACCGTCTTCTGGACAGTCTGTATCGCGAAAAAAGGCTGTATTTCGATAAGGAACAAGCCATTTGGACATGGGATGCAGATACAGTTGCACAAATACCCGAAGATCCAGACATCCTTCAATTAATTGGAAGTCGTATTCGTATGCTACCGAATGAAACGATTGAACTGCTGACGATAGCGGCAGCCATCGGACACCGATTCCGCCTTGCGACGATTGCTCTAGTAAGTGACTACACGTTGCCCTATACACGCAAACTTTTAGATTCAGCTGAGGAAGGAGCTTTAATCCGCCTTGAGAACGACACGAATGAACAGGCGGATGTGGATAATGGTTATTTTGCTTTTTTACATGACCGTGTTCAGCAGGCCGCCTATCAAGCTGTTCCTACACAGGAACAAGCAGCCTTGCATCTGAAGATCGGACGCGCAATGCGCAGCCAAGGGTTCGATCAGAAGGAAGAATCCATATTTGATATGGTTTATCACTTGAACCTGGGCTGCAATGAGATGACAGATGAGGCGGAGAAAAGAGAGCTGGCGGCATATAATCTTCAGGCTGGATTGAAATCGAAAGCATCCACGGCGTTTGCGGCGGCGCAGCATTTTCTAGAAACAGGCTTGCGTCTTGCCACGGGCGATGAGTTAGGAACGGATTCACTTGCCTACCGGATCATGCTGGAGCTGCCTGAATGCGAATATATGTGCGGGCGAATAGATCGCGCGGAAGAGCTGTTAGATCAATTGATGTCCCGTACCAACGACTTGGTCGAGCGTTCCCGTATTTATAGAATCCGAATTGCCATGAATGCGTATTTGAAAAGAAACCAAATAGCCGTAGATATCGGACGTCAGGCTCTGGCGGAATTCGGCTGGAAGCTGCCAATGAAGCCTTCCAAAGCAGCGATTGCGAAAGAAGTCGTCATGACGCGAATCGCCCTGTATAGAATGCGCAAGGAGTTGCCGCACTTACCGGTAAGCCGTGATGCCCGTTATAAAGCCTTGTCCGATCTGATCATGGCGATATCGGCTTCGGTATTTAGCTTAAGTTTGGAACTGTATGCGGTACTGCTGTCAAGATTTGTTCGCTATGGTTTGAAGCATGGAAATAATGAAGTTTTCACGGTGGTTCTTTGCATATATGGCAGCATTTTTGTTAAAAAACTCCGAGACTTTTTTCCAGGTAACAATGTCGGGTTCCGCCCTACGGAGACATTTTATACCGAGACGGCTTATCTTCTTTCATCTTCTTTTGAAAGCGGGACTTTAAAATGCCATCTTCACTTATATATGGGCCTCATCAAGCAGTATCGGAATCCGGTACAGGCGGTGGAGCATTTCGGGCAATCTATACGCTATGGACTTGAAGCTGGTGATATGACCTTCGTCGGTCATGCGATGCATACGCATATAACCACGCATGTTGGCGATTTACACACGCTGTCTGAACGTATTGCTTATTATGAAGAAATTTCACAGCTGCTCTTGGATAAAGATACGCTACAATTATTTCATATCGCGAGACAATATATTACGGAACTGACTGGATCAGCAAGCAAAATGGATGAAATTTCTGTTCCAATGGAGAGTCATTCCCGTAACCAAACACAGAACAACCAGGCTTTCTATACCTGTACCTGCAGAATCGAAATCGCCTATGTGACCGGAGAGTACCGTGAAGCCCTGAGATGGGCGGAGCTAGGCAGCAACTGCTCTTATCAGCAAGCGCCGCTACAAATCGGCAAACAAGAGGTCTATAAGTCGTTAACACTGGCTGCTCTGCATGCCGTGGCATCGCCTGAAGAGAGTAAAAGCATTCGACAGTTGCTTAACCAACAATTACGCTCCATGGCACGTGATACGGGTTTTTACGGACAAGGATCTTCCGCCCATCTGCTCATTACGGCTGAATGGCAGCGAATCTGCGGCAACAGGGCGGCTGCCATGCAAGGTTTCGAAGATGCGATTCGGGCAACGCGAAGCGAAGGATACGGAGTGATGGAAGCAATCGCATGCGAACGGGCTTCGATTTACTTCAGAGAAGCGGGCATGACTACGACGGCGGATACGCTCATGATAGATGCCTGCGCGGCTTATTCAACGTGGGGCGCTGCCGCCAAAGCAAGCAAACTGAGAGACACATACCCTGAGCTGCCGTTATTGATGGCCCAGCGGCAAGAGAACAGCCTGACAGCCTTCGAGGAAGCAGGTCAAGGTGAATTTGCGCGGGACATGCCGTCCTCTACCGTTGATGAAAAGGAGCTCATTCGACAAATTTCAAGCTGGTCGAGCAAGGAGGATAACGAGGATGTGATGAATCGCTTCCTCGAATCGGCGCTTAGATATTCGGGGGCGGAGAAGGGATATGTGCTGATCGGCCAGGAGAGAGGTTTCTCAATTGGAGCGCAAGCAGGAAGGGAAGAGGATCCCCGAGAAGCTCCTTCGTATGCGGAATCTATCGTTCGCTATGTTGTTAACAGCGGCGAACCCGTCGTGCTTGCCAATGCCTCCCAAAGCTCTTACGCGGCAGATGCTTACATCCATCGCTACCAGCCCTATTCGGTTCTGTGTATGCCTGTTCTGTTTCCGGAGAAATCGCAGCCGTCTGTCCTTTATTTGGAGAATAACTTGATCCCTGGTGTTTTTACGGAGGAAAGGCTGGACGTGCTGGATCTCATGATAACTCGAATGGTTTATCTGAAATCGCTTCAGGATTCCCGCAAGCAGATCAGCGTGCCAAGTGATGCGAGCCGCAGTCTTGTGGATGTTTCGGCAAAAGCTTCACAGTCGCTTGTTGATCCACTGACGAGCCGTGAAACGGAAATTTTGTACGCCTTGTCAGACGGTTTATCCAATAAGGAAATCGCTTATCGTTTTGGGATAACGGAAGCTACGGTCAAAAGCCACGTATTCCGCTTATACAGCAAACTCGGCGTGAAGCGGCGAGGACAAGCGATTGCACTAGCAAGAGAACTGCAATTCATTGATTAATGGATATAGAAGAATGTATGAAAAGCCAACAATCAGAGCCATAAGGCGCCAGGTTGTTGGCTTTTTCGACTTTTTCTTCGGAATTACAACTTTAGTTTGACGATTTTTTCGTTCTAAAGAGCTATTCTAAGTCCCCGTGCAGGGAAGAGTAGATCGCACCGCTAGTCGCAAATAGGTTAATGAAACTTAAGAGGGGGACTCGTATTATGAAATTGTTTACAGCAACGATAAAGCGCTGGTCGTCCAGATCGGGAAAGTTAATTTTGGTATCTTTACTTGCCATGATGCTTGTCCCTTTCATGGGTTCGGGGAAAGAGGCCCATGCAAATTCGTCGACTTGGAAATCTATAGGACAATCCTTGCAGCCTTCATCCGTGAGCAACTTGGTCAATTCTAACGGTAAGTTGTATGCGTTGACGGCGACTGGCCAGAACGACGTGTGGTCGTACAACGGCACGAAGTGGACGCAGATGATCGGCTCGCCAGGTAATGTAACTTCCTTGGTGAATGTCGGCGGTACGTTGTATGTGGGGACGTGGACTGAAGGAAGTGGAATATGGTCGTTCAGTAACGGGAATTGGACGCAAATGAACGGCTCGCCGGACTCGGTGACTTCCTTGGTCTATACCGACGACTCCCTGTATGCGGGGAATTATATGGGCGTGTGGACATCTAGCAGTAGCAATGGGACATGGACGTCGATGCCCGAATCGCCAGGCGCTGTGCTATCCATTGCCGTTGTAGATGACACGATATATGCGATGAGGGGAAATGGCTGGAACGAAGTGTGGTCATACAGCAACGGGACATGGGGGAAGTTAAACAACGCGCCAACCACATCTTCAGCTTATTCCTTGGCCAGTGCAAATCACATGCTATACGTGGGGGCTTCTAACAATAGCAACGACGTATGGACATACAGCGGTGGGTCGTGGACTCAAATTAGCGACTCGCCGAGCTATATCAATTATATGTTCCTAGTAGGCGACACGCTATATGCAAAGGACCGATTCGGCAACATCTATTCGTACAGCTCCGGGAATTGGACTGCATTAGGCGGGTTGTACGGTATAAGTTCCTTTGCTGAAGTCAACGGCACGTTGTACGCGGGGACATCTACCGGCAGCAACGACATTTGGACATACTCGAATGGCAGTTGGATGCAGATGGGCGCCATGCCGATTAACGTGAGTGTCATGATCGATGTTAACGGAACTTTGTATGCGAGTACGCAGTCAGGCAGTAACAGCGTATGGACGTACAGCAACGGAAAATGGACGCAGTTAATCGGCTCCCCGGTCAATGTAACTTCCTTGGTCGATGTGGAAGGCACGTTGTATGCGGGGAACTCTAGCGGCAACGGCAACGGTGACGTGTATAGGTACAGCGGTGGGACGTGGACACAGATGAACGGTTCTCCGGTTTATGTGGCTACCCTATTCAATTACGACGGCGTGTTGTATTCGGGGACCGCTAACGGTAGCCAGGACGTCTGGAAGTACGATGACGGGACTTGGACGCAGATGAGCGGTTCTCCGGGTTTTGTGACTTCTTTGGCCTCTGCCGACGATACGTTGTATGCAGGACGCTATAACGGTGTATGGTCGTACAGTAAAAGTGAAGACGAGTGGACGCCGATGAGCGGCTCGCCGGGTCAAGTATATTCCTTGCTCGCAGTAGGCGACACCCTATATGCGGGGTCGCAGAGCGGTGGCGCCGACGTATGGGCGTATAGTGAAGGCAGTTGGACGCAGATGATCGGCTCTCCGAACATTGTGAGTTCTTTATCCTATGACAACGGCACGCTATATGCGTCGGGAACGCTGTACGGCACCAACTCCAACGGCGTATTGTCGTACAGTAATGACACTTGGACACTGATGAGCGGCTCGCCGAGCAGTGTGCATTCCTTGCTTAATGTAGACCATGAGTTATATGCAGGGGAAGATAGTGGGGTACAAAAGTTGGTCTTCTATCCTGATGTACCTTCTGGTCTGGAGGACAGCTACACGACGTCCAACTCAACTTCGCTTTCGTGGGATGCCGTATCCGGGGCAACCGGGTATAACATCTACGTGAATGGCGGGAGTACGGCGATTGCAACCGTGACTAGCAACTCCTACACAGTGAGCGGACTGACTCCGAAAACCTCGTATTCATTTAAGGTGAGTGCATTCAATGCAGACTTAGAATCGGAACAGAGCGGCGAGTATAGCATGCGGACACTAAGCGCAGATGCGACGCTGACTTCTACGATTGGCACTGTAAGTACAAACGGCACAGCGAGTGAAACGATTACCGACATACCGTTCGGGACCACGTTGGATGAACTCAACGAAGCGATTAAGCCAGCAGAGAATGCATCATTCGGGGTATACGAGGACGATGGAACGACACCAGCAACAACGCTGGCAACTGGCGATAAGGTTATTGTAACCGCGGAAGACGGAACAACGCAGGTCATATATACGGTAACGACAGCAGCAGCAGTGCCGACTGTAACGGAGGTAAGCGTATCGCCTACAACGGCAACAATTGCAGCGACAGGCGGCACCAAATCATTTACCGCGACAGTAACGGGTACCCACAGCCCGGGCCAAACCGTTACATGGACAATCGATGGATCGAGTTTAGATGCAGGAACTACAATAGACGGAGATGGTGGGTTGTTAACTGTAAATGCAGCTGATGCAGGCAAGACGATTACGGTAAGAGCCACTTCAACGGTAGATCCTACGAAGATTGGGACTGCGACAGTAACGGTATCGGCGGCACCAACCGTAACCGCGGTAAACGTAGCGCCTACAACGGCAACAATTGCAGCGACAGGTGGCACCAAATCATTTACCGCAACAGTAACGGGTGCTAACAACCCAGACCAAACCGTTACATGGACAATTGATGGATCGAGTTTAAATGCAGGTACTACAATTGACGCAAGCGGGTTGTTGACGGTAAATGCAGCTGATGCAGGCAAGACCATTACAGTAACAGCCACTTCAACGGCAGATCCTACGAAGAGTGGAACTGCGACGGTAACGGTATCGGCGGCACCAACCGTAACCGCGGTAAACGTATCGCCTACAACGGCAACAATTGCGGCGACAGGTGGCACCAAATCATTTACCGCAACAGTATCGGGTACCCACAGCCCAAGCCAAACCGTTACTTGGACAATTAATGGATCGAGTTTAAATGCAGGTACAACAATTGACGCAAGTGGGTTGTTGACTGTAAATGCAGCTGATGCAGGCAAGACGATTACGGTAACAGCCACTTCAACGGCAGATCCTACGAAGAGTGGAACTGCGACGGTAACGGTATCGGCGGCACAAGTTACGCCTCCGTCATCGGGTGGCAACAACAACAGCAGCCCAACAACACCTGCGTCTCCAATTATCTCCACGGATGGAACCTTGACGCTGCCTGTCGGCAACATAGGCCAGGTTAGTTTGAATAATGAGGTCACGGTCTCTATTCCGGCTGGCGCGACCACCCAAGATCTGAAAGTAACGATACAAAAATTGACGGGCACTCAAAATCTGCTATCCAATCAAGATCTTCTAGCCAGCCCGATTTTCGAGATTTTGAAAAACTTCACGGAGAACTTCAGTAAGCCGATTACGCTGACGTTTAAGTTCGATCCTACGAAATTAAGCGGCGGACAAAGAGCTGCGGTATTCTATTACGACGAAGTGAAGAAGGTATGGGTGGAAGTCGGCGGAGTTGTGAATGGCGATCAAATTACCGTGGAAACAAACCACTTTACCAAGTATGCGGTCATGATCGTTGGACAAGCCGCGACTGCTCCAACCATTAGCTTCAGCGATATCGCCGGACACTGGGCGGAGGCGAACATCAAGCAAGCGGTAGCGAACGGACTCGTCGGCGGTTATCCGGACGGAACGTTCGGACCGAATAAGACGGTAACCCGTGCGGAGTTTGCGACTATGTTAATGAACGCTCTGAAGCCGCAAGGAGATGGCGCGGCACTAACGTTCTCTGACGGAGCGACAATCGGCGCTTGGGCACGGAAATCGGTCGCGCAAGCCGTTCAAGCAGGCATAATTAAAGGTTATGATGACGGCACATTCCGTCCGAATACACAGATTACGCGCGCGGAGATGGCGGCGATGATCGCAACTGCTTTAGACCAGCCTGGTCAAGCGGGTGCTGCATCCGGATTCGCGGATGACAAGGACATTCCAGCGTGGGCGAAAGCCAGCGTGGCAGTCGTTAAGCAAGCAGGTATTGTACAAGGCAAAGGGAATAACCATTTCGCTTCTTTTGATCATGCGACCAGGGCAGAGGCAGTGACGATTTTGCTGAAAATGCTGGCCTACCAGAGCGAGTAAAGTCGATTGAATGGGATCATTGATTGAGCAGAAGCACCGCCAACTGTAGGTAACTACGGCTTGGCTGGTGCTTTTTTTGTTTCAGCCACGGTCTGTAGTAGGTGCAAAAAAGCTCCGAAATATCTCTTTTTTAGACAAGTCTATAACTGGAAGAAATTCCAGCGTGGGCAAAGGCTGCGGTTGCTTATGTCATGCAAGCAGGCATTATGCAAGGGAGATACGATAACCAATTCGCCCCTGGGGACCATGTGACAAGAGCCGAGGCAGTAACGGCCCTTCTGAACATGCTGGCGCAATTGAGCAAGTAGAGTAATTGAATACAGAAACCAAATTAAAGTCAATGAGTCATGCTAAAAAAGCCGAGAATAATTCAGGTATCTACTCCTGATTATTCTCGGCTTTTTTATTTCAATTCAGTGCTAAAGGGCAAAAAATGAATGCCTGATTTTCGGCGGAACGATTATTCCGAAAATCATATAATCATAATTGTGTTGTGAGAAGGTAATCGATTCATTTGAAACTGTTATGAAAAAGGAGGGCACAAAAAATAATGGCAATCAAGCGATCAGGCCAATGGTCCATTTTATTAGTGGTTACACTCGTATCATTTATTACCAATCTGGACGCTACGATTGTAGTTAACGGTCTGCCTCCGCTCATGGAGGACTTGCATCTTTCGATTGGAACGGGGATGTGGACAATTACCTCGTTCTACATTACGAGTACAGTATTCCTCCTTCCTTCTGGCCGATGGTCCGACATGTTCGGTACCAAGCGCATTTTTCTATGGGGATTCGCTTTATTCACGATTGCTACTGCTTTTTGCGGTATGTCAGACTCCGGTGCAGCTCTGATCGGGGTACGTCTTCTGCAAGGTGCCGGTGCTGCCATGGCGATGGCGGCATCCACTCCGATCCTGATACGGACATTTCCGCCTAATAAAATCGGGTTTGCACTTGGCATTAACAACATCGCATGGGTGACAGGCTCTCTCCTTGGTCCAGTTGTCGGTGGAGTACTAATTGGAGAATTTGGATGGCGTTCCATGTTCTACGCGATCGTTCCGATCGGTATAGTTGGCTTGGTAGCCGGTATTGTAATTCTAGAGGATGATCAATCGAGCGAAAAAACGAAGACGGACTGGCTCGGCGTGTTGACGTACGGAACGGGTTTAACTGGACTGCTTATCGTCTTGTCCGAGGCCCAGACTTGGGGATGGGTGTCGGGAAGAACGTTAGGACTGTTCGCAGCAGTGCTGTTCCTATGGATTGTCTTTGTTTTCATTGAGCAGAAGGCTAAGTATCCATTGTTTCATTTGGGTCTTCTCGCTTATCGGAATTATACGATAGGACTCGGAATCACAATGAGCTACTGTGTCGGGTATTTCTCCATCACCATTCTGCTCACACTGTATTTGCAAGGTGCACTACACCTCAGTTCATTGGAGTCGGGGTTGTTGTTGATTCCGCTATCAGTGCCCCAACTGTTCACGGCACCCTTCGGAGGTAGGCTTGCCGATCGTATCGGCCCCGCAAAAATGATTGTGCTGGGATCGTTTCTAATCGGTCTCTCGCTACTGATGCTTGGACAGCTCGGCCCCAAGCTATCGAATATAGCTGTCATTGTTCCGCTTTTGATCATTTCGGCAGCAACCGGACTTTCCTGGCCATCACTTGCAAAAGCAGTACTATCAGCCGCTCCGCAAGAGCAAGCGGGCTCTGCATCAGGTATGTTCTGGACCGTATACAACATGTGCAGGGCTATTAGCCAAGCGCTTGCACTGGCAGTTGTTCAATTAGTAGCCAAGTCCGATGCTGCTTCACAATTATTATTTAGTGCGGGGAGCAAAGAATTGGGTCAATCGAAAGATGTTTTGATCCAAGCTTCTAACACCGGTTTCCGATTCTTCGCAGCTTTTCTCGCACTCGCAGTCGTGCTTGGACTATTTTTACTACGACCGCAGCACAAGACCGCAAGGGGATGGACTAACTCGGGGTGAGAATATGCTAAAACTGTGATTTAAATTGATTGTTGACAGCCATCATCATACAGAAGGAGGGGCCGCGCTTCGAATTCTGAGAGAACTGAATTGCCTGCCTGACGGGGGATATGCATCCAAGGGCAGCATGATTGGCATCTGGCAAGTGAAGATGGTTAGAGTTCCCGAAGATTTAACTCCGGAAGAGGATGCGGAATGGGGCAAGCTGATGGGCGGATTGGGTCAGATCGACACCCATTCGATTCGTGCGATTAGCATTCAAGATTGGGTGGAACAGCACGTCCGGCATGAACGGGTGCGAATAATCGGGTACAGATCAGGCAGATTGCTTTCTTGTTCATTGAATACCGCTAGTTCTGGGTTGTTTGAATGAGGTGTTATGCATTCAAAAGAACGTTGCGCAGAATGATTCTGCGCAACGTTCTTTATTAATTGCCGACGTTAGAGACAAAATTCGCCGAGCCGTTATTCGTATACACGAAACCTGTCTTGCCTGCATTTCCGGCGACGAGGCCGCCTGTCACCCCAGAATCGACGACGACATCCTTGACGCCGCTCTGTACAGTGAAAGCGGAGCCGGAAATCGGGCCGATTTTGCTGAATGCCGAGGCGAGCACGTTTACGGTGCCCCCACTGATGCGGACTCCGCCGTTGCTGCCTGCGGCATCGGCGGCAATATGATTCTGCTGAATCGTTACGTTGCCGTTCTGTACGACAAGCCCGTTGGATGGCGAACAATTGTAGCAATAGAACTGGGCATTTTGCAGCGTAATGGACGCGCTTGAGGACACGGTGGACCGAATGCGTCCCGTCGTGCTGCTGAACGTGTTAAATGTTCCGCCTAGCAATGTCAGCCCCCCGCTGCCTATGCTTTCGATATCGAGGGGAGTAACCGACTCAGCGCCGAAGCCGTAAATCGAACCCTCGAACGAGCCCGTCCCTTGGGGGTACAGATGAAGGCCGATGTTGCCCCTATATACGAATGAGTGAAACAGGGTTTCGTTTGTCGTTTTGCCGATGTCGAAGCCGATCAGGTTGCTGTCTTGGTAGCCGAACAACGTACCGACGCGGGTGTTGTAGTCGAGCGTCGTAAAGTCGCCCATGCCAAGCAGATAAGAGCCCCAGCTGGCAAAATAGAACGTAGGATTGAAATGCGCGTTCAGGATGCGCCCCGCGCTCGATGAGTTGCCGATTGCGATGCCCGTTTTCAGCGCCGCTCCGTTCACATGGTCAATGTAGTGCCCGCCGCTGGAATTCGAGCTAAAGTCCAGCCCGCGAAACGTATTCGGCAGCGTAACGTTGATGGCCCACGCACCCGTTGATGCGGCGCGAATCGTCCACGGATAAGCTTTAACGGCACTCGTAGAGGATAGGTCTTGATTCGGGTAGACAACGGTAATCCCCCTGATTCCGGCATTCTGCTGAAGGGTTACGAACGGCGTCGCGTTCTCGTTGCCGGCGTTCGCGGTCGTATACAGCACAGAGCCTGCCGCGGTCGTGTGGTGCGGGATTTCAAAGACGCCCCGAAGCTCGACCCCGGAAGGAACATTCAACTGCCCGGTCAAATAATAAGCTCCGGGCGGCACATAGACGATGCCTCCTCCGGCGGCGCTTACGGCATTCAACGCAGACTGGAACGCGGCCGTGTTGTCGAATCCGATGAGCGTATCCGTTGCTGCCGCGTTGTAAGGCGCGTCCGTCACGACGGCAAAAGCGCTTCCCGTCACGTTAGGCGCAGTACCGAGGTCGGGATCGGATGGCACTGGCTTGAAAGGTCTGGCCGTATGATCGACGACGATATTCGGATTGGATGATTGAGCGTTCGTAATTTGCGGCGTCCCGGTAAACGTATTGCTCAAGACCGCGGCGGCCGATACCCCGGAGCCGATGTTTACCGCAGGCTGTGATTTGCCGAAAGAGTTATTTTCAAGTTGGAGCGTACCTCCCCCTGCCGTAACGGCATAGTTCGAGGCCCCGTTAGCCCAATCGGCAAAGTTGGAGTTGGCAATGGAAAGCGTTCCGGTACTTCCCGAAGCGATTCGAGCCTGCTGGGCAGCGCTGCCGTTGAAGGTACAGCCGTTAAACTGGACGATGCTGTCATGCGTCGCGGCCACTTCGATGCCCGTCGGGTCGGTACCGGAGGTAGCGCTTATCGAGCATTTAGCAAATATGACGCCCGCATAGTTGACTTTATTGACGACAATGCCTTTGTTGGCTCCCGTGATGCTAATTTTGGTCATCAAAGCTTGGGCTGCCTTGACAGGACCGCTCGCCGCGCCGTCTTCATTCAGAACGATTCCCTTCCCGTAATTGACGATCCCGATGTTATAGACGTTCTCCCAGTCGGTCCGCATGAAGGTCATACCCGTTGCCCCGGCGAGAGCGGCGTTCAAGGTTCCCGCGTTGACCGTTGGCGCACCGACTGCAGCGGCGTAGCCGATCCAATACTTCGGGTCGAAAAATACGTTCTGGATTCTGCCGACGTCCGTCGTGTGGTTAATGGATATCCCTAGGTGAAGAGGCGTCCCGTAAACGTTTTTGAGCACATGCATTTGGTCGCCGTCCGGGCTTCCTTGAATGGCATCGTAGGCGTTGACGAGCGTCGTATTCTGAACGTTCGCATAGGCGAAATTGTTATCTTGCAGACGAATCGTTGGCGGATAAGCGACAATCGCGGAAGGGTCGGTCTGTTCAGGATAATAAATCGTCATTCCCTTTACCGCGGCGCTCGGACCGACGGTAAGGAACGGAGCCGCCGCCGGATTGCCGCGTCCGGAATAGGCGTACAATATCGTGCCGCTTCCCAAGCCGCCCGTGCTGTCGGGGTTTTTCCAGTCGCCCTGCAGCACGACCGATTTCGGAATCGTGAGCTGTCCCATAATTTTGTAAGTTCCCGCAGGAACCCATACGACGCCTCCGCCGGCGCGCGAAGCCGCGCTTAGCGCCTGTTTGAAGGCAATCGTATCATCCATTCGGCCATCGCCGATGGCATTGAAATCTTTAACGTTAAAACCGGAGATGACGGCCGAATCCGAAGAGTCTGCGTTCGTCGGCGTCACCTTCTGCGGATTAAAGACAGTGAAAGAAGGGTTCTTGATCTCCGTCGAGGACGAGGATTGAATCGCGTTTGATGACGTTAGCGCCATCGTCGGGGTCGGACTTTGATCGCCGCGATAAAGCACCGCTTTTAGCGTAGACCCGTTCGTTACGACAATATTCGCGTAATAGCTTCCGTACGGCTGGCCGTCCGTATCGTTCTCGCCGGCAATCAACCATTGCGTTGAGCTTTGGCCCACGAGCGAAGAAGGAACGTTCATTTTACGGTGGTACCATGTCCCGTAAGCATATGGACTCAAATCGGAGGCGGGGTGTCCGCTGATACCGTTCTGATCGGACCAGCTCGCATCTCTCGCGCAGGAACTTCCTGCGCAGACATCGAGGCCGCCCGCGCCGTTCACCCGATCCGCAAGCATAACGTCGTATTCGACGGAATCGCCGCTCGCGAACGTATAGGCGGTATTCGAAAAGCTATAGTAGGCAAACTTGTTGCTTCCCGAAGCAGCATTGTTGACTTTTAAATAAAGCGCTTTCGGAAACAGTCCCGATAAGGAAACGCCCGTCACGCCGGTCTCGCTGCTGACAGCGTTATAAAAAGGATTGCCGTTGTTCGCGCGATCGCCGTTCTGATAGCCCCACACAAGCGTTTTTCCGCTGCGTACGACGCGAAGATTATCGTATAAGGAACTGTACGATATGCCCGGCGTCGTATTTTCCCCCGCCACGATCCAGTAGTCGAGCGACTTGCCGACCATGGAAGGCGGGACAGCCAACGTCCGGTGATACCAGTTGTTGTAAGCGTAACCGGAAATATCGTTGGCGGGATGCCCGTCAATGTTGTTTTGGTCTTTCCATCCCGAGGCATCCCGGAAGTACGAGCCGTCTTGCGTCCTTAGATCAATGCCTCCGGCATTGTTTCGGTTATCCAGCAATTTGACGTCATATGCAATGAGGTCGCCCGATTGGAAGACGAAACCTCGACCGCCTTCCGATATTTTGCGGTACGAAAGCTTGGCTCCGGTCCCCGAAGTATTGGTTACCGTGAATTTCAACTCGTGGCCTGCAGGTTGTTGAAAGTCCGGCGTATCCTGAACCGAGACCGTTGTCAAGGAACCCGATGCGCCCGAAGGAGAGAACGTTCCCGAGTTGACGGACGGTGCCCCGTTCTGATAAACGTTTAGACGAACAGGATTTGAATATCCGGTATTCACCACTTGAATGTTGTCGTAAAGCGCGGTATACGAGAGTCCCAATTGATCGTTCTCACCGGCGATAATCCAATTCGAGATAATAAGACCTGGATTTAATACGAGCGTACGATGGAACCATTGGCCATAGGCTTGTCCGGTCAAATCGACAGCCGGATGCGCGCTGGCATTGCTGGAATCGACTGGATTGCTATCGCGAAAATATTTGCTTACGCCTGCGCTTGGCGAGGTGAAGTAAAAATCCAGACCGCCTGCACCGCTTACGGCGTCCGGCAAGTAGACGTCGTACTCCAACCTGTCTCCGGGCTGGGTCGTATAACTAGCCGTCGAAATCGTCTGGTAGACGTAACGATTCGTCGTAGCCGATGCGTCGTTGGTTACCGTGAATTTCAATGCCGTGTTTCCCGTACCCATAGCCGAAGCGGTAACCGCTCCGTCGTAACCGGGCGCGATGGACATCACGTTCAATGTTACAGCCAGAACCATGCCCATCGCCAAGCGGTTCCAAATATTCCTCGAAATAAGCTTGTTTTTTCCCAATCCATTTCCTCCTCGCGTAATGGTGTACGAAACGATAATCAGCAACCGCCGATCGAGTTCGCTTGCGCGGACTTGGGCATCACCTCCTTTCCGGTCCGGTCTTCTACATGGATACGTTGCCTACGGCGACGGGGAGGACATCTGCGGCCTGCGAGACGAGCATAAACGTATCCCGTGCCGCATTGCACACGATTTCGGCTTGCGAGGCGCCCGCGCCGATTCGAACGTCTGTCACCCTTTCCTGCTTGGAAAAGCGGCTGCCGTCGATAGGGCCGATATGTCCGAAGACGGAAGCGTAAAGCGACAGCCTTCCCGAGCGCAAATGAACGCCTGCATCGGATTCTTCTTCGGCGCCGTTTGCGCGAAAATGGACTTGTTGAATGCGGACGTGTCCTCCGTCGATGACTACGCCCCGACGCGGATTTAGATTATAACCACCGAAAACGCTGTTCATAAAGGCGATTTTTGCCGGCATTCCGCCTATTTCTTGAATTTGCATATAATCCTGATGCACAATGTCGATGCCCGCGTTAATGAACTGAAGCTCGCGATCGCCCGTATGAACGATTCGGAATCCGGATACGGTGCCGTCGCAGCCAAGGCCGTAGAACGTGCCGTCGAACCCTTCGCCAGGCAACCCGGCAATGTCCAATCCGAGCTTGGATCGGTAACTGAAGCAGTTGAACACGACTTCGTCTTTCGTTTTGCCGAAGCGAAAGGCATATTCGAGCTCACGGTCCAACCAAGGCAGCAACACATAAAATTTGACGGCTTCATCCGCTTGGTCGATCGTGCTGTTCGGAAGCCCGGTGCCGATCGTACGGAAATACATATGCGGATTAAGATGAATGTTTTTCAGCCAGCCTCGTCTTTCGGAACCGGAAACCCGGATGCCCTCCTTCAGCAAGCAGCCCGTCACGAATTCAATGTAGTGCCCGCCGGTCCCGCTCCACGCATCAATACCTTTGTAGCTGTTGCCGAGGCTGACCTCGATGACCCAGGCTTCTTCTCCGGCCATTCGAATCGTCCACGGATAAGGCGTGACGGCTTCCATTCGCTGACGCGGGTACCAAATATTCAAACCGCGAATTCCGGCCCTTTCCATAAGCGTAATGGAAGGTGCGGAGTCGGGATCTCCTTCTCCATGCACGATGTAGAGCGTCGTTCCCGGTGCGTTCGTGTGGTGAGGGACGTTGTAAGACCCTCTAAGTTCTACGCCCCCCGGTATGACCAAAGGGGAGGCAATGAGATGCGGTCCAGGAGGTAAATACACGATTCCTCCTCCTTCTCGGGCGGCCGCTTCAAGCGCGGCTTGTATCAAATGCGCCTTATCGCGCAATTGCGTCCAGTCGATTCCGACTGGAGACTCGGGCAGCGGATACAATACCGACCGGCGCGGCTGCGGTTGAGTGCCCAAATCCGGCTCAGGCTCGCGAATCTCGACGAAATCGCGGGGAGCGGCATCCAACATGATGCGGCCTTCCGCTCCTTGTTCGCAACGAATCGGAATCGAGTCGGAAGGAAAGCGGCATCCAGCAATGGACGCGGCGATCAAGCCTTCCAGGCACTCGATCGACGTTCCTTTGTTATTGAAGGAGCATCCCGACAGCAGTACGGTAGCTCCCGCGGCTTCCAAAGCAACCGCGTCGTCGGAGCGGCTGCCTTGGAAGTCGCAGCTTTGAAAGGAGACCGAGCCCCCGGCGCCTTGCCGAATCGATACGATGGCTGTCTCGGAAGAGGCCAGGGACAGATCGAACAGCTGGGCGACGGAATCGAAGTCCGCCGCTACTTCAACGGCCAACGAGCCGGGAACGGGAGAGGCGTGGACGCGTCCTCGCGTCACGCACATGCCAATCGTGTTCAGGTGCCGGAACTGTAATCCGATACGTGCTCGATCGATGCGAATGTCATACAATTGACCGTTCGGACCGTCCGTAATATCCGTCGAGCCGGGATCCCGTTCAAAGCGGATGCCGATACCGTAATCTTCGCATTCGAATCGATAGACGTATTCCCAATCGGTACGCTGCAGTTCGAGACCGACGGCGTTGCCGAGCAGCTTCAGCAGCGCTTGCTCGTCTACGGACGTATCCGCGTATCGCAGCCAGTAACAAGGAGAGAAGCGAACGTGCTGAATGCGCCCGATATCGGTTGTTTTGTTGACGAGAATGCCGCGAGCCAGAGGCGTTCCATAAATATGCTCGATCGTATGAAGCTCATTGCCTTCCGGACCGGCATGAATGGCTTCCCACGGATTCACGAGGGTCAAGAAACGCGCTGTCGCGAAGCTGCGCCCCCTGTCGGCGAGCTTGATTGCCGGCGGATAAGGGACGGGCGCGCATTCATTTTGCTCGGGATAGAAGATGATCGCTCCCGCAATCCCGCCGCTTGCGCCAACTTCGATAAAGGAGCCCCCATCCGGTCCTAAGCCTTTGCCCGCATAGACGTGATAGACGGTTGTGGCGCCCGTCTTGCCCGGCGTATTCGGATCGTACCATTGCCCCATCAACGTAACGCCGGAAGGCACTTTTAAGCCGCCGTCGAAACGATACTTGCCGGCTGGCGCCCAAACGACTCCTCCGCCTTGCAGAGCCGTCCAGTCGAGCGCGTCTTGGAAGCAACGGGTCTGATCGGCTTGCGAATTCGGAGCCGCACCGAATTCAAGTACGGAAGCGGACACGACGATCGGTCCCGAATAAGCCGGGTGTTCAATAAAGGGGGTAATCTCTTTGTTCATGATTCAAGCTCCTCCGTATGATTGTCCGGGCGCGGAGACCCGTCAACCGGTATCGCGATGCGAAATCCAATGGTAACAATGCCTTTGGGTTTGGCCGTAACGTCAAGGCTGCCGTCTTCGCAAAGGCGAATCGGATAAGGGCGGTCTTCATTCAGGCTGACATACTCTGCGGATTCAACGGCGAACGCAAAGCGCAAGCGGTCGGATATTTCACGGTTCTCCGCGTTGAACAGTCTTACGATAAACACATTTTTCTCGTCTTCGCTTTGCTTAATTGCCGTGACGATGAGTCGATTGTACGCCAACGTCAAGTAACCGTTTGACAGCGGGAGCGTCGGTTCCCGCCGATGAGGCGTTTCATGGCGAATTCGGCCTTGCTTGCGTGTTAATGACCGATCGGACGACTTGAACCTTGCATGTTCGGCCCACAACTGCGCGGAAGAGGTTTGCTCAGGATCGAATAAGCGAAGGGCATAGTCGAATGTCAGGCGGCCGAGCAACTGCCCTCCGTCCGATCCGTTGGTTAGCACTTCGTCGCCTGTCGAGCGGAAGAGGGTCAGTGCGATCGTGCGCTTCTGTTCCCGCAACGTCAACTCGTGCAAGCCTTCGGAATAGACCGCCAACCCGCAAGTATCGTCGTTCATAACGATCAAGCCGCTGTGCGGAACGACATCTGCCCAATTTTCCAAGTATCCGTCGAAATTCGGTTTCTCGATCGTGCGCTCGACCAAGTCGAATGCCGTGTTGGTCCGATAGTGTTTGCCGGTAAAGTTAGTCGGGAACAACACGCGAAAACGGTGATTGCGCGAGCGGTTGTCGACGACGGTTTGAATTCGCAGGACGGGATCGTCTTTGCGGATTTCAAGGCAAGTCGTTGCGCGCAGCGGCACAGTTTCTTCCGAGCGACCGTTCAGATCGGCGCCCGCGAACGCGGGAACCTGCATGGTAACGGCAATTTTAATGCAGGAGAAGAACGGTCCGTCCGCTTCGACAGAGATCTCCGCCGGGCAACCGGTGGAGTAGGCATACGCATTCCGAAGCGGCGCGATATGTTTCCATCCGTCTCCAATGTCTCCTTCGCTTTCGAACAAAACGAGGCCGTCGAAAGCGCGGTTGGTATGTAAATCTTCGATGCCGATCGATCCGTTGTCCGCGACCCGTAAAATATACCTTCCATTATTCCAGGTTAGATTGCCGGTTCTCATCGTACCTGTATAGCGTACCGGCGCTATGAAACTTTCGGCTGCGTACTCTCCGAACGCCGGACCGCTAATCGTAAACGACTGCACGCGATAGGCCGAATAGCCGAAAGACGGAATGTTCGCCTTGAACGCGATCCGAATCCGATCCACGGATTCGCTTACCGGTACCGAACGGAACGGGCGAACTCGGTTGACGGCGCGTGTCTCCATGCCGAGAACCTGATAGTCCATTTCTCGTCCTTCGGCATCGAACAACCTGAACGAAGTCCCGCCGAGCAAGCGCATGGTTTGGGAAGCATCCGTGCCGCTAGGCAACTCGACGTCCGCCGTTGCAATGCCGTCCAGCGGATACTGGGAGGCGTTGAACAGAACGAGCGTACGATCGTCGGCGCTCCAAGGCGCATCAATGTTGTTCGTGATATATGCCAGTTGTTCGGATAGCATCGACTCGGCAATCAAACGGGATTGATCGAACCGGTACATCATGTCCCGGTGCACTTGATCGATGGAACAACCGCAGATGGAGTCGTGCGGATGATTCTGGAGCAAGAATTCCCAGGATTGTTGGAGAAAGCTCCGGGGATACGAACGCCCTTCCCATGACGAGAACACTCCCCAAGGCTCCGCCCATCGAGTCAAAAGCGTTTCGCACTGATCGTTGTGCTGCTTTAGGTGGATGCGGGAAGAGAGGACGTTCGCCAACACCATATGATTAAGTCCGGCATAACCGGGGAACCGTTGTTCCCCGCGCACGACAGGCCATGTTTCCCTAGCTAGAGGACGAAGCTCCCGCATGTAGTCGTCGAAGCGGGCGTGTTGAAAGTCGGCTCCTAGTCCGGCTCCGTTAAGCGTATGCAGTAAATCCGGCAAACACGGTTCGATTTCGACATGGTCTACGCCGTCCCACACGACGAGCCGGTCCGTTAGCGCCCGATCGCGTTTGAGTTGCAGTAAATCGCGTGCCCTCCGAACGACTTCTTCGCCGTCGTACGTGAAATCACGGTCTTCGAAAGGCCAACGGACGGCGAAATAGAAATCCCCGTACGAGCGTTCTTCTTCGAGTCTTAGCGTTAGAACGCGGCTTCCATCGGCGCCTTCCCACCAGAGCTCGGAAGGGGAGGAGCGGCCGTCGAGTCCGCGGTATAGAACGGCATTATCGATGCCGAAGCCTTGCAGGATTTGTGGCATTTGGCTGATGTGTCCGAACAAATCGGGCAAATATCCGGCAAGCAACGGCTCGGCATTCCAAGAGCGCGCACGCCGAATCCCCGTCTGCAAATTGCGAATAAGCGATTCTCCGTCCGGAAGAAATTCATCCGGCATGACGTACCACGGACCTACATCGATACGTCCTTGTTCGATTAAGGAAAGAAGCCGTTCCTTGTTCTCGGGACGTATTTCTAAGTAATCGTCAATGACAATCGTTTGCCCGTCCATCATGAAATAACGATAGGCGGAATTTTGCTCCATCGTCTCAATTAATTCGTCAATTAAGTAGACAAGCCGGACGCGGTAACCCTGAAAGTCCTGGTACCATTCCCGATCCCAATGCGTATGCGAGATAACGAACACTTTCGTTTGAGTATCGTTG
The DNA here is from genome assembly GCF_042655525.1 of Cohnella soli. Lineage (NCBI taxonomy): Bacteria > Bacillati > Bacillota > Bacilli > Caryophanales > Paenibacillaceae > Cohnella > Cohnella soli. The sequence continues at coordinate 148,126 of NZ_JBHSMI010000056.1, read as the reverse complement.
CTTTTATGGCGTTCCAATACGGGTCTCTCCTGTCTCTGTTCCCAAAATGGAAAGCCCGCCACCCTTTATTCATCCGGGGGCGGGCCGAAAGATAGCACTTACTCGTTATCTAGACCGTTATTCAGGAAACAGCTCTTTAATGTTGATTTCCGGTTTAACTTTGGATGGCTGGTTGGCGTTAATTTCTTCAATGATTTTGGCGCCGCCGGCGTCAAGCCATTTCTTCACGGCTGCTTCCCATTCCGGTTTGTTCCATTTGTCATTGAGTGTCGCGCCGCCGTCAATCAGAGGTTGCAAGTAATCGGTGTAAATCCGCGCGCCATCCTTCTGTTCCGTCGTGGACACCGTGCTCGGCAGGCGGTAATTGCCGTAATAGTTGGCGGTGTAAGCGTAGTACTTGCTTTTGACTTCTTCGAACATATCGCCGATGCCGGCGCCTTCGTATTGGCTTTTCAGCGCGGTCCAGTCCAATTTCTCTTGAATCGGACGAAGGAATTGAAGCGGTTCAATCTGCGTCGTCTTGAAGTCGTTCTCCACTTGGTCTTGCGGCAGCGGCACCTTCTCGCCGTCCACGACTTTATACGTTTTGCCTTCGACGCCATAGCGGCTAAAGTCGCTGCCTTCCGTCAACGACCAGTTCAGTACGCGGAAGAATCCATCCGGGTCTTTCATCTTCGAAGAGACGTAAATTCCCCTGTCGTACAAACTGAACAGTTGGGCGCCGCCCGCATCGCCGTTAGGGCCGTTCAAAGGCGGCAAAATGCCGAGCTTGGCATCGGGTGCCGATTTCTTCATGTTTTGAAGGATTTCCGGGGTATACGCCCAGTTGATCCCCAACACGGCGGCTTTGCCCGTCTCGAACTTCGTTTTTGAGTGCGACCAATCTTTATTCACGAGATATTCCGAATCGAGAAGACCTTTATGGCGCAAGTTTTTCAGCCACATGTTGAAATCCACGACACCATCCAACATCCAGTAAGGAACAAGTTTGTTCGGGTCTTCCTTGGATGGCATCCACCCTTCCTTGGCGAAGCCGAACGACGTGCCCAGCGCGCCAAGTCCCCAGAAACTGTCCTGGCCGGTGAGCGGAATGATTTTCGGGTCGCTTGTTTTGATTTTTTCCAAAGCGGCTTCCAGTTCAGCTATCGTTGTTGGTTCGGGAATGCTCAGTTTTTCAAACAGGTCTTTGCGGTAGAAATTAAACATCGGATTAAAGGGATTGATTGCGTTCGGCAGGAAGAAGATGTCGCCGTTCTCGTCCTTTAACTGATCCCACAGGGCTTGCGGCGCCATTGCTTTGATAGCGGGATACTTCTCCAGATAGTCGTTGATTTTCAAAAATGCGCCTTGCTTTTGCATGTCGACGAACTTGTAGTCCGCAGGACCAGACGCCCAGAACACGTCCGGCAAGTCGCCGGAAGCGAAGACCGTGTTAAGCTTTGCGTCGTATTCGCCGACGGGGACGATTTGAACTTTCATCTTCACGTTCGCGGCTTTGTTCAATTGTTGCTCGTAAGCGCCGCCTTCCGCAAAGGTGGCGGGGCCCCATACCGGCCGCATATACGAGAACTCGGCAAGCGTGGCTTTTTCCGAGGACGAGGCGGATGCCGATGACGTCGGCGATTGCTGCGGCGACGCGGACCCGGGACTGCCTGTGCTCTCCTTGTCGTTCTTGCCGGCGCATCCAGCCAACATTCCTGTCGTCATTACCGCTGTCAGCAATAAAGCCGACAATTTTCGATTTGTGCGTTGTTGTTTCTGTTTCGCGATACTCATTACCATTCACCCCTGTAATTTAATGAATATGTAAACCCCGGAGGGTGTTTACCTTGTGTCATGCCCGGTATTGCTTCATCCTTTGACCGCGCCCATCATGATGCCTTTAACGAAATATCGCTGCAGGAAAGGGTAGACGACCAGAATGGGAACGATCGAGAAAACAATCGTAGCCGACTTGATGTTTTCCGGCGTCAGAATGACTTTCGTGACATCCTGTCCGAGGTTGGTACCCCGCATGTTTAAGGCGCTCATATCGATAATGATAGAGCGAAGCAGCACTTGAAGCGGCCATTTGCCGTTGTCGGTGAGAAAGAACAATCCGTTAAAATAATCGTTCCAATGTCCGACGGCATAAAAGAGGGCAATCGTGGCAATGGCCGGTTTAGAGAGCGGCAGAATGATTCGCGTAAGCGCCGTCCACTCGGTTGCTCCGTCGATCTTTACGCACTCCTCGAGTTCGTCCGGAATGGACCAGAAGAAGTTGCGCATGAGAATCAGATTAAAAGGGGCGACGAGTCCGGGAAGAATCATGGCCCACAGCGAATTGATCAGGTGCAACTCCTTGAGCAGGAGATAAAACGGAATCAATCCAGCTCCGAACAGCATCGGAACGATCGTCCACCAGAGAAGGAAACGGTGGCCCGGGATATTGGTCTTGGAGAGCCCGTAAGCTCCGGTTACCGTAAAGAGAAGGTTCAACAGCGTTCCGGTAACCGTCACGTAAACCGTAATGCCGAAAGCCTTGAGCAAGGCCGGCGTGGAGAAGATGTACGTATAGGCAGCCGTCGTGAAGTCATGCGGGAACAGCATCAACGGATTATCGTATATTGCCCGCGCTTCGCTAAAGCTGAAAGCGAGAACATTGACCATCGGAAGCAGCGTAATCAAGCTTAACGCTGTCAGTACAAGATAAATGAGGGCGTTCGCCCAAAACGGATTGTTGTCCAAAGATCGGTTTCGTTTCTCTGCAGATTTGGCTACCATATCGAACGTTCCCCCGTTCTCCGAACAATCATGTTGCCCAACACGATAAGGATGGTACCGATTACGCCTTTGAACAGGCCGACCGCCGTAGCCAGTCCAAAATTGCTTTCCTGTAAGCCGATGCGGTATACGTAGGTATCGATAATATCGCTAGTGCTGTAAACGAGCGGGTTTGCGAGAATTAGAATTTGTTCCATACCGGCATCCATAATCCCGGCAAGCGACAGCACGAACATTAAGACGATGGTCGAGCGAATGCCCGGCAGCGTAATGTGCCAAACTTGTCGGAGCTTGCCGGCCCCGTCGATTCGCGCCGCTTCGTACAGCGTGCCGTCTATGCCCGAGAGGGCTGCAAGATAAATAATGGCGCCCCATCCGAATTCTTTAAGAATACCCGTCACGATGAGCATGCCTCGGAAAATGGAGGGATTCGTCATAAAGTCGATTTTCTCCATGCCAAGCAAGTTCAAAATGAGGTTTACCGCCCCGATCGGTCCAAGCAAGTTATAGATAATGCCGCCGAAAATAACCCAAGACAAGAAGTGGGGGAAATAAGTAATCGTCTGCACGGCCTTCTTGAAAACGCCTATACGCACTTCGTTCAGCAGGAGGGCGAACAGGATTGGAATGGGAAAGCCGAACAAGATGCGGGACAGGCTGATGGTCAGCGTGTTGCCCATTAACCGGTTGAATTGTATGGAACCGAAAAACGTTCGGAAATGTTCAAGCCCGACCCACGGGCTCGCCCAGATTCCCTTAAACAGTTGGATGTCTTTGAATGCGATAACAATACCAACCATTGGAACGTAACTGAAAACCAAAAAATAGATGAACGTCGGCAGGATCATTAAGTAAATGAACTTATGTCTGATTATTGCTTTAGGCATTTCGGCACCCTCTCCTGAGAACGGTTACAACATTTACTAGTATCATAAAACCTTAAATACAATCAGTCAATACATTATATTAAATAAAAGTATTAATACATTTAATTAAAATCTTGTTTTTCGAAGAAAAAATAATTAATATTATGGTAAAGGCATGATACAATACACTTAAATGTATTAGAGTATTCGACTATGCTTAAGGGGTGAATTTTGGATGTCTTCTGGGCCCGATTCCTTGAAGGTTCCGTTGTATTTACAAATACGGGATTATATTAAATCCCAAATTTCCAGTCAGGCGTTTAGACCCGACGATCAGATCCCGACGGAAGCGGAGTTGATGGCTCAGTTCGGCGTGAGCAGAGTGACTGCCATCTCGGCAATCAAGCAACTCGTGGAAGAAGGCCTCGTCTACCGCGTTTCCGGCAAAGGAACGTTCGTTGCGCGGAGCGAAAGAACGGAAGGGAAACGAATCGGCGTGCTGTTAACGGCGCTGCTTGATGCGGCTGCCAAGGCCATGCTCATAGCGATCGAGCGAGCTTGCCGGAAGGAAGGCTTTGAATTGATTCTCAAGATGAATCTGAGCCCCGAGGAAGAGTTGCGGACCATTCAGGATCTGGTGGATAAACAGACGAGCGGACTTATTATTTACCCGATCGACAACGAAATCTACAGCGAAGAAATTATCAAGTTAAAAACCTTATCTTATCCGTTTGTTCTGGTCGACAAGTATTTGCCGGGCATTCCGACGAACGCGGTATACTCGGACAACTATACGGGCGGGATGTTGGGGACGGAATATTTAATCGGCAAAGGACATCGGAATATTGGCATTCTATCCGAAGCCAAATCGAAGACGTCGAGCGCGGACGAACGGTTTCGCGGCTACCTCGAAGCGGCGCAGAAGCATCGGTTGGTCATCAATCCCGACCAATGGCTAATCGGAATTCGCGATACTTACAATAGCGAGGAAGAAATCGAATCATTGGTCAGGTCGTGGATGGAACGGCACAAGGAAATGACGGCGGTCTTTTCGTTTAACCGCAACCTTTCCGTCTTAATAGCTCGAATCGCGAAAGAAATGGGCAGGCGCGTCCCGGAGGATCTATCCATTCTTTCATTCGACAATCCCGGCCTGCATGATTTGGACGGCTACTTCTTTAGTTTCATTCAGCAAGATACGGCTGCAATGGGAGAGCAGGCCGTTAAGCTGTTGGCTAAGGCCATGCGTGAGGAAGCGGTTTGCGAAAGCATCGTTACCCCTATCAGCTTGTACGAAGGCCGAACGGTCGAGGACCTGACATTAATAAATTGAAACTAACACATAAAGTAGGGAAACTGCATGAAAGCACCGATCGAGAACGGATGGCTCCTCACCGGTTCGCACCCCGGATTTTGGGAGTTCGGACGCAGCATGGAACTCGGCATCGAGTTAAAAGGGCTCATACCATGGATACCTGCGAAGGTACCGGGAAGTGTCCATTACGATTTGTACGAATCAGGTTATCTTCCCGATCCTTATTGGGGGCTAAACTCGCAGGCGTGCGAATGGGTAAACGAACGCAATTGGCTTTATCGTAACGCTTTTGTCGCCGATGAACGTTGGCGCGGAAGAAAAGTGCGCCTGGTATGCGAAGGTATTGACTATTCGGCTAAATTACGGCTAAACGGCGAACCCCTAGGCGAGCATCGCGGCATGTTTACTCCTGCCGAGTTCGATCTCACCGATCGGCTGCGCTGGGGGGAAACGAACGAACTTCTCATCGGCATTGATGTAACGCCGGAAGGCGTTCCTCAATTGGGCTACACGAATAAAGTCGATCACCTGAAGAGCCGTTTCGGATACAAGTGGGACTTTTGCCCGCGACTCCAGAACATGGGGCTATGGAAGCCCGTTTATCTTTGTATTAACGGATCGTCCCGTTTTAACGACGTTCACTGGAAGACAAGCTTAAACGAAGACGGCGCGGAGGGGCTCGTGACGGTCGTACTCGATAACGAGAAGGGCGGACAAGGAAGCGTCATAACGAACCTGTACGCCCCCGACGGAACGCTTTGCTCATCCCGGACAACCCAAGTGCAGCTAAGACCGGGACTACAAATCATTGAGCAACGATTACATATCGCTCATCCTGAGCTCTGGTACCCGAACGGCTACGGCAACCAACCGCTGTACCGTTTGGTTACGGAAGTGCGTCTCGATGGTCAACCTTACGCGGAATCTTCCGATGAGCGGGAGTTAACCGTCGGCATCCGCACGTTAGATTTCAAGCAAAACCCGGGCTCCCCCGACGATTCGCTCGCCTATACCGTCATCGTCAATGACCGTCCCGTTTATTTAAAAGGCTGGAACTGGGTCCCCGTCGATCAATTGTACGGTCGCGAAAGAAGGGGGCAATACGAACATCTCATCCGGCTTGCCAAAGAGGCGAACGTTAATCTGTTGCGCGTATGGGGAGGCGGTCTGATCGAACGGGATCTGTTCTACGAGTTGTGCGACCAATCAGGCATTTTGATCTGGCAAGAAATGATGCAGTCCAGTTCCGGATTCAACAACGAGCCAAGCGCGGACGCCGCCTTTCTCCACGAATTGCAACAAACGATGCGTTTCGTCATTCGGGAAAAACGAAACCATCCGTCGCTAGCCATCTGGTGCGGAGGCAATGAATTGACCGAAGGAGGACATTTGCAAGATCGGCTCGTGCCGCTCACCGACAACCATCCGAACTTGCGAATGCTTCGGGATTTGGTCGCGGATCTCGACGGGGAGAGGTTGTTTTTGCCCTCATCCTCTTCCGGCCCGGTCTTTTTTCTGGAACAACAGCACGCCGGGCAAGGCTTGTCCTACGACGTACACGGCCCCTGGAAATATGCCGGGGACGTCGATCATTACGCTCTCTATAACGGCAGCGACGCATTGCTTCACAGTGAGTATGGCGCAGACGGCTTCGCGAGCCTGGAAAGCTTGAAGAGATTCCTGCCCGAAGACGAGTTGACGACGATGTCCGACCCTTCGCCGACCTGGCTGCACCATGGATACGAATATTGGAACATGAACGAACAGCTGGAGCGCTTATTCGGGCCCGTCTGCACGCTCGAGGAAAAGGTCCGGCTGTCCCAATGGCTTCAGGCCGAATCCATTGGTTATGCCGTGGAGTCCAACCGGCGCCGGGCGCCTCGGTGCAGCGGGAGCATCTTGTGGCAAATGAACGAACCTTTCCCGAATGTGTCTTGCACGAGCGCCGTGGACTACTACGGCATGCCGAAACCCGCCTACTTCCGGACGGCACTCGCTCAGCGTCCGATTCATCCGTCGGCGCAGTTTGACAAGCTGGCCTACGCGCGCGGCGAATCGTTTCAAGCGCGGTTATTCATTTGCGCCGATCACCCTGACGACGCCGATGCGCAATTGTCCTGGACGATATGCAACAAAGCCGGCGAGACGTTGTTGAAAGGCGAGACGGAAAGATTTCCGATGAAAGAACTCGTCACGGCTTGCGGCTCGATTAACTGGAGCATACCGGACGATTACCAAGAAGCGTTCCGACTTGATTTGAAATTGCGAACGGTTGGTAACGAGGAGATCGAGAACCATTACCTATTCGCCTTCAAATCCGACGAACCTGCAGCGGCTCCCTTGCAGACGTTGCGACTATTCCTGTGACAGCGAAAAAAAAGGAGACGACTTTAATGTCCAATCATCAGACCGTTCAAGTCATCAGCCATTCGTGCAACAAGCAATGGGTTTGAGGCAATTGAAACAACGATTGGCTTAACAGTTTCCGTACGATATCGAATCGTAACCCTATGATTTTGCTAAACCGAGGGATGGGGTACGAAAGTTGAATCACCGCTAATCAGGCTGCCGATAACTTCGGCGGCCTTCTGTGCATGTTATAAAGGCTTGGTCAGCCATGGAAGCGGATATAAAAAGTTGGCAATCATGCGTCGCGAAATGCTCCTTTCAAATTTCGCCGTTACCCCGCGCGACTGGCATGTCGGTTGTAACTTTAGGACATAGACGACGAAGGGCTTTCTGCACAAAGGGAAGCCCTTTTTCCATTTATTTATCGGCAAAAAAACTTACATAATGGTAATCGGTCCATCATAATATTGGCGTATTGGGTCATATAATATAACATAAATATACCATTCACCTCCCCTATACCTTCAGATTACAGACTCAAATGACAACCCTAACAGATGAGAAATTCCAAATATGCACCCTTTCTACTCCGTTTCCTACGCTTATTAGTCTTTTTCGTCCTCAAACATAACATCAAAGTACAAGTCATTGACATTTAAATGTTATATATATTGACATGAAAGGAAATCCAACACTATAATACAAACAACCGAACGATAATCCACTACAAATAAAAAATCGTTCGGAAATAAATCAACATTTGGAATAGGGAGTGGAGTTATGGGGAGAAAAGAAAAGTGGTTTAAAGGCATGGGATTGGCCGTATCTTTGAGTCTTGCTTTGGTTGGATGCGGCAGCAATAACGAGGGCAATTCGGCCTCGTCTTCGGCACCGGCTTCCTCGGCACCTTCCTCTTCGTCCGCAGCAAGCGATGGCGGCACAGTCAAGGTCGGCATTCTGCACTCGCTCAGCGGTACGATGTCCATCAGCGAAGTCACGGTCAAAAATTCCGAAATGATGGCGATCGACGAGATCAACGCCGCCGGCGGCGTTCTGGGCAAGCAGATCAAGCCCGTTGTCGAAGATGGAGCATCGGATTGGCCGACTTTTGCCGAGAAGGCGCGAAAGCTGATTTCCGAAGATAAGGTAGCGGCAGTATTCGGCGGTTGGACATCTGCGAGCCGCAAGGCGATGCTGCCGGTATTCGAAGAGCTGAATGGCCTGCTGTGGTATCCGGTTCAGTACGAAGGCCTCGAATCCTCTCCTAACATTTTCTATACCGGCGCCACGACGAACCAGCAAATCGTACCTTCGGTCGACTACCTGCTGGAACAAGGCAAGAAGAAGTTCTTCCTGCTCGGCTCCGACTACGTGTTCCCGCGCACGGCGAACAAGATTATCAAGGCGCAACTGGCTGCCAAGGGCGGCGAGACCGTCGCCGAAGAGTATACGCCGCTCGGACATACCGACTATACGACGATCATCGCCAAGATCAAGGAAGCTAAGCCGGACGTCGTGTACAACACGCTGAACGGCGACAGCAACGTAGCCTTCTTCAAGCAACTGAAGGATGCGGGCATTACGTCCAAGGATCTGACGACGCTGTCGGTCAGCATCGCCGAAGAAGAAGTCAAAGGCATCGGCGCCGACTTCCTGGCCGGGCACCTCGTTGCCTGGAACTACTATCAGACAACCGACACGCCGGATAACAAGACGTTCGTCGCGAACTTCAAGGCGAAGTACGGCGCGGACAGCGTAACGAGCGACCCGATGGAGGCAGGCTATACGGCAGTCTACCTGTGGAAGGCTGCGGTGGAGAAGGCAGGTTCCTTCGACGTAGACGCCGTGAAGAAAGCCGCAGGCGGCATCGAGTTCAACGCTCCGGAAGGCAAGGTTACGATCGACGGCGAGAACCACCACATCTACAAGACGGTCCGGATCGGCGAGATTCAGTCCGACGGCATGATCAAGGAGCTGTGGAACTCCGGCAGCCCGGTCAAGCCGGACCCGTATCTCAAGGGCTACGATTGGGCAAGCGGCCTCAGCTCGGGATCCTAACCCTCAAGGCATAAGCAATCCATTGGGCGGGAGCGTCACACGGCGAGATTCGTCGACACGGTGCACTCCCGCTTTACCTTACTCGCAGGGAGGGGCGAATGTCATGGAGGTATGGATCTCCCAGTTGTTCAACTGTTTGAGCGTCAGCTCTATCCTGCTGTTGATTGCGCTCGGCCTCGCCATTACCTTCGGACTTATGGGCGTCATTAATATGGCGCACGGCGAGTTTATTATGATCGGCAGCTACACCGCTTATTTGACGCAGAATTTGTTTAAGAACATGCTGCCCCAGGGCGCGTTCGACAGCTACTTTATCGCTGCGATCATCGCCAGCTTCCTCGCTGCGTTCGCCATCGGCTACTTGCTGGAAGTGTTATTAATCCGGCATTTGTACGGCCGTCCGCTGGACAGTCTGCTCGCCACATGGGGCGTCGGCCTCGTTCTGCAGCAGGTCGCGCGCTCGATTTTCGGCGCGCCCAACGTCGCCGTGAGCAGTCCGTCGTGGCTGGATGGGGGGCTGGAGATGATAGACGGCGCGGTGTTCCCTTACAAGCGGCTGTTTATTCTGGCGCTAGTCGCCATCTGCCTGACCGCCATGTATTTGTACATTTATCGAAGCGCATCAGGCAGGCGGATGCGGGCGGTCATGCAGAATCGCGAGATGGCCGCATGTCTCGGCATCTCGACCAGACGCGTGGACGGGATGACGTTTGCGATCGGCTCGGGCATAGCGGGAATCGCGGGCTGCGCGTTGACGCTGATCGGTCCGATCGGCCCGAATATCGGTACCTATTACATCGTCGATGCGTTCATGGTCGTCGTCCTGGGCGGCGTCGGCAAGCTGGTCGGCACCGTCGTCGGTGCGCTCGGCATCGGCGTCTTTAACACCATGTTCGAGTGGTGGTCGGACGCTTCGCTCGGGAAGGTATTCGTCTTTGTATTGATCGTAGCTTTCCTCCAGTGGAAGCCGAAGGGATTGTTCGCCGTTCGCACGCGCCAACTGGATTGACGAATGAGATTCATTTCATCGAAGAGAAGGTGAGCATGCCATGAAGTCGATTTTTGCGGATCGCCGGAGACTTTGGTTGCTTATCGGTTATATGGCAGCCGCGGCGGTATTGTTTTGCGCTCCGCTGTATTTAAGCGACTTTCGCCTGAATTTGCTTGCCAAGTTTCTTGCATTCGCGATCGCAGCTCTCGGTCTTGATTTGCTCTGGGGTTATACCGGCGTACTAAGCCTCGGTCACGGCGTGTTTTTCGGACTGGGCGCTTATGCGATGGGCATGCATCTGAAGCTTCAGGCGAGCGGGGCGCGTTTGCCCGACTTTATGGATTGGAGCGGATTGACGAAGCTGCCCTGGTTCTGGGAACCGTTCAGGTCGTTCCTCGTTGCGGTTCTGCTCGGCATCCTGATCCCGGCACTGCTCGCTTTGTTCCTTGGGTTCTTTACGTTCCGCAATCGGATCAAGGGCGTGTACTTCACCATTCTGACGCAGGCGCTTGTTATTATCGTCACGACGTTGTTCATCGGGCAACAAGCTCATACGGGCGGCACGAACGGACTGACGAGCTTCACCAAGCTGTTAGGCGAGCCCCTGAAGTCGGATACGATGAAGATTGCCTTGTATCTTTCGACGGTCGTGGCGCTTGTGTTCGTGTTTATTTTGTGTCGTTATATCGCGAAAAGCCGGATGGGCAAGGTGCTTCGCGCCATTCGCGACGGGGAGAACCGGGTGCGCTTCCTCGGCTACAACCCGGCAACGTACCAGATGATGACGTTCGCCCTCTCCGGTGCGCTGGCGGGCATAGCAGGGATGCTGTTCGTGCTTCATGTCGGCATTATCTCGCCTTCGATGATGGGTATTGTTCCGTCGATCGAAATGATTCTGTGGGTCGCGATCGGAGGAAGAGGCACGCTGATCGGCGCTTTGATCGGCACGCTGGCGCTTAATTATGCCAAGAGCGGTCTATCCGAGGCCTATCCGGACATCTGGACGATTTTCCTCGGCGTGCTGTTTATCGTCGTGACGGTTTTCTTGCCGGGCGGCATCGCCGGTTTGATTCGATCCGGAGTCGAAGCCGTCCGCAACATACGCGGAAAGGGGAATTTGCATGAGTCAGGCGCCCATTCTGTCCTGCAAGGAAATAACCGTAGCGTTTGACGGGTTCAAGGCCGTTCAAGGCATGAATCTGATGCTGCTGCCGGGTGAGCTGCGCTTCCTGATCGGGCCCAACGGAGCAGGCAAGACGACGATGCTGGACGTGATCTGCGGCAAGGTCAAGCCAGTGTCGGGGAGCGTGTCGTTCCGCAGTCGGCCGGGCGCCCTCGACATCACCAAGCTTCAAGAGCACAAGATCGCGGAATCCGGCATCGGTCGCAAGTTCCAGACGCCTTCTATCTTCGCGGGACTGACGGTGATGGAGAATCTGGAGATCGCCATGTCGCAGAATCGCAGCGTCTGGGCGACGCTGCGGGCGTCCCTCAAGCATAGCGAGCGTGAACGAATCGACGAGGAACTGACGCTGATCGGTCTCGGAGACCAACGCCATCTGCGGGCCGGTCTGCTCTCCCACGGCCAGAAGCAGTGGTTGGAGATCGGGATGATGCTGCTTCAGGAGCCGGAGATTCTGCTGCTCGACGAGCCGGTGGCCGGCATGACGGACAAGGAGACGGACAAGACGGGGGAGCTGTTGAAGGAGATCGTCCGCAAGCGGACGGTCGTCGTCGTCGAGCACGATATGGAGTTCGTGCGCAACTTCGCCAGCAAGGTGACGGTTATGCACGAAGGCAAGCTTCTGAAGGAAGGAACGATGGACGAGATTCAAAGCGACGACCGGGTGGCCGAAGTGTACCTGGGCAAAGGCAAAGGGCGGGATGCGCATGCTGTCGGTTGAAGCATTGGAAGCGGGCTACGGCGAGAGCATGATCTTGCGCGACGTGAGCTTGAAGGTGGAACCTGGTCAAGTCGTATGTCTGATGGGGCGCAACGGCGTGGGCAAGTCCACATTGGTCAAAAGCATTATGGGCGTCGTCAAGACGAAGCGGGGACAAGTCAAGTTTAAAGAAAGCGATATTACCCGATCGCCTTCGGGCGAGCGGGCGAGGGCAGGAATCGGGTACGTTCCGCAAGGGCGGGAGGTGTTCGGTCAATTGAGCGTCTATGAGAACTTGCGGATCGGACTCGAAGCGTGCCGCGACAAGAAGCGGCGCAAAATCAGGGAGATACCGTCCGAGGCGATCGCGAAGTTCCCTGTGCTGCCGTCGATGTACGGACGAAGAGGCGGCGATCTCAGCGGCGGTCAGCAGCAGCAGCTCGCCTTCGCCAGAGCGCTCGTCTCCGAGCCGGAGCTGCTTCTTCTCGACGAGCCGGCGGAGGGAATCCAGCCGTCGATCGTGCAGGATATTCAAAGCGTTATTCGCAGCATCCGCAATGAGGGCAGGACTTCGATTTTACTCGTCGAGCAGAGTCTGGACTTCGTTCGCAGCGTGGGCGATGTATTTTACATCATGGAGAAAGGAACGATCGTCTGGAGCGGAGGGAAGGAACATCTCGACGATCCTAACGTGATGCGTTATTTGACGATCTAACCCAAGAAGCGGTAACCGGACGCTAGAGAAGAAGGAGGGGTTAGAGCTGAATTATCCATGGAAAAGGTATTTTGTCATCGTGCTGCTGCTCCATCTTCTGGGGTTTGCGGGATTTTTTATCGCTGCGGCTCGCGACCCTGTTTTCTGGGGGCTGGGCATGCTGGCTTATTCATTCGGCTTGCGTCATGCGTTTGATGCGGACCATATTTCGGCGATCGATAATACGGTTCGCAAGCTTATGACAGGTCGCCAAAATCCGCATGGCGTCGGTTTGTTTTTTTCGCTGGGCCATTCAACGGTCGTTTTCTTAATGGTGCTGGTCGTCGGTTTCACTGCCAATACTTATGTTTTTAATAATAAAACGCTGCGGGAAGCCGGTTCGATCATCGGGACATCCGTGTCGGGATTTTTTCTGATCGTGATCGGAATTGTTAATGTAACCATGCTTGTGCGCTCGATTCGCGAGGCAAGGCAAGCTCGCAGCGGGTCATCTTCCGGCGAGTCCGGCGCTTCATCGGCTATGCCCGTCGGCGTGCTGACGGTGCTGCTCAAGCCTTTGTATCGTCTCGTACGGAAGAGCTGGCATTTGTATCCGCTCGGATTTCTGTTCGGGCTCGGATTCGATACGGCTACCGAGATCGGTCTGCTGGCATTGTCGGCAGGAGCTGCAAGCCAATCGGCTTCTCTGATAGGTATTTTGTCGCTGCCGATCCTGTTCGCCGCCGGGATGACGCTCCTGGATACGATCGACGGCATAATGATGAGTCGCGCCTATCGATTGTCTTCCGAGACACCCCGGAAGAGGCTGGTCTACAACCTGGTTGTGACAGGCGTCTCGGTGCTGTCCGCGTTTTTTATCGGATTCGTACAAGTGCTGCATTTGTTTGAGAAAAAACTGCCGGAAAGCTGGGTTGCCTGGTCTGAACGGCTTGATTTTGTATATGTGGGTCTGGGATTGGTCGGATTCTTCATAGCGACCTGGTTGTTGTTCGCCATGCTGCGCAAAGGAGCGAGGAGCAGGCATGCAGTTGACGGAGCGTGAGAAAGAAAAGCTATTGATTACGGTTGCGGCGAATTTGGCTCGCGACCGGTTGAAGCGAGGCGTGAAGCTGAATTATCCCGAAAGCGTCGCGCTGATCACTTCGGAGATTATGGAAGGCGCGCGTGACGGAAGAAGCGTGGCAGACCTGATGGCTTACGGCAGGCGGATTCTGACCGTCGATCAAGTCATGGAGGGAATTCCGGAGATGATTCACGAGGTTCAGGTGGAAGCGACATTCCCGGACGGTACCAAGCTGGTCACTGTGCATCAGCCCATCGGCTAATGCGGCCACCGATAGCAGTTCATTGTAGCAAAGGGCAAAGCAATCGGAGAGCGAGGTTGGATGGGTGAGGGTACCGGGAGAATATCGCGTGCGACCCGGCGAGATCGAATTGAATGCGGGACGCCGGAAGGTCGAGATTAGGGTTGCCAATATGGGCGACCGTCCTGTACAGGTCGGATCGCATTATCATTTCTTCGAAGTTAACAAGCAGCTACGATTCGAACGTAGTCAGGCGTTCGGCATGAGACTCGATATTCCGGCAGGTACGGCGGTTCGGTTCGAGCCTGGCGAAGAGAAGCCGGTGAAGCTGACTGAACTCGGGGGCGCCAAGCGGTCATTCGGCCTGAACGGCTTGACCGAGGGACCGGCGGATGCCGGGCCATTGCCCGAAGGTCCGGCCGTCCGGCTGGCGGAATGGAGGGCCGTCCATGAGTAGCATGAATCGCGGCGATTACGCCGGCATGTTCGGTCCGACGACGGGCGACGCGGTGCGGCTCGCGGATACGGAGCTGTGGGCGGAGATCGAGCGGGATTATACGGTTTATGGCGACGAGTGCAAGTTCGGGGGAGGCAAGGTTATCCGCGACGGGATGGGGCAGTCCTCTCATGCCGTCCGGGATGAAGGCGTGCTGGACACGATTATTACGAACGCCGTCATTATCGACCATTGGGGCATCGTCAAGGCGGATATCGGCATCAAGGACGGCCTGATCGTCGGCATCGGCAAGGGCGGCAATCCGGACATTATGGACGGCGTTCATCCGGGTCTGATCGTCGGTGCGAGCACCGAGGTCATCGCCGGGGAAGGAAGAATTGTCACGGCGGGCGGTATCGACGCGCATATCCATTTTATATGTCCGCAGCAGATCGAGACGGCGCTGTCGTCCGGCGTCACGACGATGATCGGCGGAGGGACGGGGCCGGCTACCGGAACCAACGCCACAACCTGTACGCCGGGCGCCTGGCATATGAGACGCATGCTGGAGGCGGCCGAAGCATTCCCGATGAATCTCGGGTTCACCGGCAAAGGCAATGCTTCATTTCCGGCTCCTCTCATCGAACAGATCGAGGCGGGCGCGATCGGGCTCAAGCTGCACGAAGATTGGGGCACTACGCCGAAGGCGATCGATACCTGCCTGCGCGTAGCGGACGAATTCGACGTGCAGGTCGCTATCCACACCGACACGCTGAACGAAGCCGGCTTCCTGGAGGACACGCTCGCGGCGATCAATGGCCGGACGATTCACACGTATCATACGGAGGGAGCGGGAGGAGGTCATGCGCCGGACATCATCCGTGCGGCATCGCACCCTAACGTACTGCCTTCATCCACGAATCCGACCCGTCCGTTTACGGTCAATACGATCGAAGAGCATCTGGATATGCTGATGGTTTGCCACCACCTGGACAGCCGCATTCCCGAGGATGTCGCCTTCGCCGATTCCCGCATTCGGCCGGAGACGATCGCCGCCGAGGATATTTTGCACGATATGGGCGTATTCAGCATGATCAGCTCCGACTCGCAGGCGATGGGACGCGTGGGCGAAGTCATTATCCGAACCTGGCAGACCGCGGACAAAATGAAGCGCCAGCGCGGTTCCTTGGCGCCGGATAAGGAGAGCGACAACTTCCGTATAAAGCGGTATATCGCGAAGTATACGATCAATCCGGCGATTACGCACGGCATCTCGCATATCGTAGGCTCCATCGAGTCCGGCAAGTTCGCGGATCTGTCGATCTGGACGCCGATGTTCTTCGGCATCAAACCGGATCTGGTGCTCAAGGGAGGAAGCATTGCCTATGCGCAGATGGGCGATCCCAATGCCTCCATCCCGACGCCTCAGCCGGTAATGGGCCGCCCGATGTTCGCCGCATACGGCAAAGCTGTGGAGAGAAGCGCGATTACATTCGTCTCACAGGCTGCTTACGACAGCGGTCTGCCCGACAAGCTGGGTCTTCGCAAACGGATCGAACCGGTCCGGAATTGTCGAAGCGTCTCCAAAGCGGACATGATCCACAACGGCGCAACGCCTGAAATCGATGTCAATCCGGACACCTATGCGGTCACGGTGGACGGCATTCCGGCCATATGCGAGCCGTCGGAGATCCTGCCGATGGCGCAACGCTACTTCTTATTCTGACATGATTCTGACAGATAGACGAACCGAAGCGGAGATGAGCCTATGATTCGATGGCTCGCAGCCCAACAATTGCTCGACTCCGCGCTGCCGATCGGCGGATTCTCGCATTCGTTCGGATTGGAGGCCGCCGTACAGGACGGACGGATCGGGAATATGCGGGAGCTGGAGCAATATATGCACGTCATGATTCGTCAGAGCTGGTCGACCTCCGATGCGATGATCGTCAAGGCGGTCTATGAGACCGCCGATATCCAGGACTGGCTGCGGCTCTGGCGGATCGAGCGGCAGGTTCATCTGCAGCGCGCGGGGAGCGAATCCCGCGAGGGCGTCGAGAAGATGGGCAGGCGGCTGCTTCAGTTGGTCGTATCCATCCATCCGACGCTGGATTGGTCGCCGCTCACGGACGCCCATCGGACCGGATTTTGCCTCGCCACGCATCCGCTCGTTCACGGCTTCATGTGTTGGAGACTCGGGTTGCGACTCGACGAAGCCGTGCAGGGCTATTTGTATTCTTGTGTCGTCACGACGACGGGCAGCGCGCTCAAGCTGCTGCCGATCGGTCAGACCGAATGCCAGGCGCTGATCGCCAGGCTCGGTCCGGCGATTGACGAAGGATGGCGGATCGCATGCGAGCTGCAGCCGGAGGAAGCTTACAGCAGCGCGCCTATATCCGAGATATTCGCCATTCGGCACGAGAGCTTGTATTCCCGGTTGTTCATGTCGTAACCCGCTCGCATTTCACTAACAGGACGGAGGAACAGCAAATGTGCCAAGGACAAGGACATCATCACCATCATGAATGGTCGCGGCCGGTATTCGAGGGATCGCGTCCGATGCGAATCGGGATCGGAGGACCGGTAGGAGCGGGCAAAACAGCATTGCTGGAGAACATCGCCAGGGAACTGAAGTCGCGGTACAGCCTCGGTGTCATCACGAACGACATCTATACGAAGGAGGATGCCCGCATTCTGCTCGCGACGGGCGTACTCCCCGAAGAACGGGTAATCGGCGTAGAGACGGGCGGCTGCCCGCACACGGCCGTTCGCGAGGACGCGTCGATGAACTTCGAAGCGGTATCCGAGCTGGAGCGGCGCTTCCCCGACTTGCAGCTGGTGCTGATCGAGAGCGGCGGCGACAATCTGGCCGCGGCGTTCAGCCCGGAGTTGGCCGACCGCTTCATCTACATTATCGACGTCGCCCAAGGCGAGAAGATTCCGCGCAAGGGAGGTCCGGGCATTATGCGCTCCGATCTGTTAATTATAAACAAGATCGATCTTGCGCCTCACGTCGGCGCGAGCTTGCAAGTCATGGAGGAAGACACGAAGCGAATGCGCGGGGAGCGGCCTTACGTATTTGCGAATTTGCGCGGGGGCGAAGGCGTGAGCGAGATTGTGTCGTGGCTTGCGCACGAGTATCAGCATGCCAATCTTATCGAACACAGCCATAGCTGACCGGGAGCGGTATCGCACCGCCGTATTGGACGTCTCGGCCACCTGCCGGGGCGACAGGACCGTATTGGCCGGCCGCTATTGCACGTCGCCGATCAAGATCGCCAAGACGTTTCCCGAAGACAAGTCGCTTTGCGTGATGATTATGGACGCTTCTCCAGGCATGCTTAAGGGTGACCGCTATGAGATGCAGTGGGTTGCGGAAGCGGGCGCTCATCTCTGTCTGACCAATCAGGGCTTTACCAAAGTGCATCCGTGTACGCCGGAGCTCGGCGCGTCGATGGAGAACCGTTATCGTCTCGCGGCAGGCGCCTGCATCGAGACGATGATGAAGCCCATTATGCTGTACAAGGATGCATCCTATACGAATCGGACGGATGTTGAGCTTGAGCGAGGCGCCGTATGGATGCAGGGCGAGGTGTTGAGTCCGGGCCGGGTGCTCCGAGGCGAGTCCTTCGCCTACGAGCAACTGGACAATCGAATTTCCGTTTACTATGAAGGCGAGCTGATTCATCACCAGAAGCAGCTCGTCCGTCCGGGCCGGCAATTGATCGCAGCCAAAGGGGCTTGGGATTCTGATAGCCATTTGGGATCGTTTCTTGTTTTCTCCGATCGGGTCGACACGGTGTTGCTGGAGTCGGTGAGAGCGGTTCTGGACCGGTTGCCGTTCCCGAACGATCAGTTGTACGCGGGTGCTGCTTTGACTTATCGGCATGGATTGACGGTAACGGCCGTCGCTTCGTCGTCCTGGATCATGCAGCACATGATGAAGGAAGTCTGGAACGAGGTGCGGAAGACGTTGCTTCGTCTGCAGCCAAGCCGGATCGGCGGCATCGGATAATTGACGATGGACGAAGACCTAATGGACGATGAAAGGACGCGTGATTCACACTTCAGCAAGCTTCGCATAAAGCTGGAACCGGATCCCGAGAAGCCATTGTTGGGCGTAAGACCTTAATGTACGTCGGTGTAAAGAAGAGGCTGTTCCAAAAGTGTTCGCATGACAGGCGAACGTCCCAATTCACACGTGAAAGGACCTCAATTTCCACCACTTCAATGTGGGGGCTGAGGTCCTTTCTACGACGGTACGACGATAGCTTGGAATAAGCGTCGAACGATTAACAACTGGACGTGCGTATGTGTATGAAAATTCGTACAAACTCGGGAGGATCGGCGACAGGACGGGGCATGTGTATGAAAATTCACACAAAACCGGGTAGGTCGGCAACCGGACGAGCGTGTGTGTATGAAAATTCACACAAAATCGGGAGGATCCGCAACTGGACGAGCGTATGTGTATGAAAATTCGTACAAATCGGGCAGAACGGCAACCCAAAGGGGGATGTGGACGACAAACTGGGACAGCCCTAAGAGTTTTCTATGCCGTGTTTGTTTACAATTCGCTCGCTTTGGTTGGGCTGACCCTTACCTTTCGTAATCAAGCTGCGCAGGCTGCCGTTGATATAGGTGCCCCAGGAGTCCGTGCAGACGTTGTAGCATTCGTACGCGGGGACTAGACCTACGTGCGTAAAGCGAACCTCCGTTTGGTCGCCTTTCTTGGCGATTTCAAAGACAATGTCGGTTCCCGTCCACTCACTCTTGTCCTCTACGAAATTAAAGTAGTTGTCTGTAATGTGCCAACGAACCTTCTCATTAGGAATAAGCTCGGCGACTTGGAGGGTGCAGCGGTGAATGTCTCGATATTGGTGCTTAAATTCGCCAAGTTGGTCAGTTCTGCCTTCAAGATCTTCCGACCACCATCCGCGGGCGTTATTGATAGCGGCGTAGACTTCTTCGGGGCTCTGGTCAACGGTAAAAGAAGTACTGTAGTTCTGATTCATTCAGGAAACACCTGCCCAATATTTGTTAACTTCACTAGTAAGTATAAACTACGTACTTGCAATATACAAGTATATAATTGCAAAATGCAAGCACAGGGCGTAGTGAGCAAGATGACCCTACAAGATGAACTCCGCAAGACGATGAATCCCCTGCTCAATCGATTGTTCATCTACCTTTGCAAATCCCAACACCCATCCCTTTCGTTTGCTTTCCAAACAATAGGGTCCAAGAGGGTAAACGCGTACTCCCTTTTGAAGGGCAATCTTTGTCACGGTTTCTTCGTCGTATGACTCTTCAGCCTCAAGCAACATATGTAATCCCGTTTCTACTCCACTTAGCGTGAAACGCCCTCCTAAACCGCTATCCATAATAGCCTTTGTCATGGCTTCGTGTCTTCTTCGGTACACATTTCTGACTCTTCTCATATGGCGCATAAAATGCCCATTCTTAATGAAGTGGGTGAGTGTTAGCTGATCCATAATCGGAAGATGACGATAGGTCAGTTCCTGTACCCTGGCGAGTTGAGCAATTGCCTCGACAGATCCAACGATAGCTGAAATACGAATGCCTGGAGCAATCATTTTAGAGAAACTCATGAGATACAAGGTATGATTAGGCGCCTGGCAAAACAACGTTGGAAGAGGTTCCCCGCGATATCGAAATTCGCTATCATAATCGTCCTCGATGATCCAGAATTGATCTTGAGCGGCCTTATGCAGCAATTGTTGCCTGCGCGGCTCCGACATAACGACCCCGACCGCGCACTGGTGCGAAGGAGTCGTAAAGATCAGTTTGGATTGCGGGTGAATATGCTCAACCGCTAGACCATACTCATCAACAGGAACGGGCACTACATTCATGCGCCGATATTTCAATGCCATCCAGGCAGCCGGAAAGCCGGGATCTTCTACAGAAACGGTGTCCCCATCAGCCAAAAGCGATTGCGCGATTAGGTCAATGCTATGCTGAGCTCCCGAGGTTAACAGAATCTGATCGGTTTGAATATGGATGCCTCGTTCAAGTGATAAATATCGCTGAATTTGCTCGCGCAATGGTGTATAACCAAAGGGATTACCGTAGGCCCAGTTTGATAATTCCATTGTCGCTGAAGCGTGGAGAAGCGATTGTCGCCAGTTCTTCTGAAATTGTCCATCCAAATAGGGTTCATGGGGAGTAAAATCAATATCTACTGCTCGCTGTTCTTTGCCCCTGAACCAGTCATGCAATTGGTCGACAGCAGAGTTCAACAAGGGAAGCGAGGGGGGGATGGGGCCATCTGCTATGATCTCCTTTGCAGTCTCAGTGACTTGCTTCCAATGACTAACACGCGTTCCTCCGCGACGAGACGTAACCGTGTAGCCTCGACTTAGCAATTCTTCATAGACGATCTGTATCGTTGAACGAGAGACTCCTATCATGTGAGCAAGCTCGCGGGAAGGAATCAGCAACTCCCCTGGCGCCCAGATTCCGCTGGTAATATGATGAATGGCCTGATCGAGCAATTGCTGCCAGATCGGTCTCTTATCATTACGAAGTACTTTCAGCATCTCACATACCTCCAAATAGAAGCTCCAATTTTAGAATGATAATTATGGATTGTTTATAACAACGAAGTTTGGATATTTTTACGCAATCCATTCGCTGATATACTACCGTAATAACGCCGGTATTTGCAATGAATGCCTTATTAGCGAAAGGGGAGATTTGGAAACATGGATTCGGTTCGTTACAAAATCAGGGAATGTCGGGATCAAGGGAAAATTGAAAGTTTCCTTCGCCAAGCGAGAATTGGGCATCTTGGGTTAGTTGACGGGAACCTGCCCTATGTTGTACCTCTTAATTATGTTTGGACGGATGGAAAGCTCTATTTTCACGGGGCAGGAGATGGAAGGCGTAATCAAGTCATGAGTGAAAATCCGGAGGTTTGTTTTACGGTATGTGAGGAATACGGGACCATTACGGATCCGGTACCTGCCAAAACGGATACGGCTTATATGAGCGTCATGATATTCGGTCAAGCGGAGCCAATCACGGATTTGGACGAAGCCACTCATGTGCTTCAGGAAATGATCAATAAATACGTACCCGGCTATTATAATCGCCCCTTGTCGAAGCAACACGTGGACAAGTATAGGTCGGCCGTATTCGGCGGACCGGTTCAAGTTTGCCGGGTTATTCCGCACCATGTGACGGCAAAAGAAAGTCCTATTGAGGCGGAAAAAATGTATAGAACGGACATGAATGTCGGACAAGAGATTTAAAAAGTGGCGGCGAAGAGGTAATCCTCTGCGTCGCCACTTTTGCAATATCGGCATCAAAATCAGCTTAAGAATTCGATCACTACTCGAAGGAATTCGTCTTGAAACTCCACGTTAGATAGGTGAACTGCGGGCAGCAAGACGAACTTCGCGTTCGGCACCGTGTCGGCGATCAATTCGCCATGGCCAGGAAGCGTCACTGTATTGTACTGACCGGCAATGACTAGTGTCGGACTGTTAATAAGGGAGGCCGTTCGACGCATATCCATATCTCGGATAGCGGCCCATGCTCCTGCAAGTCCCTGCGGACGAGTAGTGAGTACCATCTCGCGAAAAGATGCGACTAGGGCGTTCTCCGATTCCAGCATATGCGAAGGAAACCAGTTGTTAATGAACATATCGGCGAACCCAGGAAGGTTCTCTGGTTGCAGCGCAGAGACGATGAGGCTTTCCCATTGCTCAGGCGGCCCTAGATAGGAGGAAGTATTGCTCAAAATAAGCCGATCGATCCGCTCTGGAGCATGAATAGCGAGCCATTGTCCGACAACGCCGCCCAATGATAACCCAAGGAAATGCACCCGGTCGAGCTGAAGCGCGTCGATCAGTTCGATGACGTCCCGTCCCAACCTGTCGAAAGAATAGGGACCGTCAGGCGTATCCGAGTTACCATGCCCCCGGTAGTCGTAGCGAAGAACTCGGAAATACTGGGATAATTCAGCCAACTGGCCATCCCACATGTTCATCGTGGTAGCGATCGAGTTCGCTAACATCAATACCGGCTTGCCGGCCGATCCTTCGATTCGGTAAGCAATTCGAACGCCGTCTCCGGTCGTGATAAAGTTTAATCCATCAGTCGCTTTCGTTTCGTTTAATGTCATCGTCATCTTCGCCAGCTCCCTTACTTGTTATTAATGACATTTTAGAGGAAGCTGCTTACAATTATAAATAAGATTATTAAGTAGTTTGGGGTCTAAAAACTTAATTTCATCGTTGGTTTCGACGCTAACCTTAAAAAATGAGGTGATTGTTCATGGACCACATAGATCGAAAAATATTGGCCGTTATTCATGAAAACGCCAGAATTACAATCTCCGAGATGAGTCGAATCATCTCCATGTCGCAGCCGGCCGTAACGGAACGACTTCGCAAGCTGGAGGAGCAGAGGGTCATTACGGGTTATCGGGCGATGCTTTCTCCCTCTAAGCTCGGCAAGTACACAACCGCTTTTGTCTTATTTAAATCGAATAACTGCAAGGAATTCGAAGCTTTCGTAGAAACGGCCCACGAGATCGTCGATTTCTACAGAACGAGCGGAGAGTACAATTACTTATTGAAGGTTGTTACCGCAACAAGCGAAACGTTGGAAACCTTCCTTGAAACTTGCAATGCTTTCGGATTTTCATCGACCCACGTCGTTCTTTCCACGCGATTCGAGGATAAAAGTCTTGTCACAAGCAATGATGTATCAAATGTTATTTCGCTGTTTCAGCCGGGGGGAAGTTAACCTCGGCATTGCATAAGTGATAGGTGGTATGCAGTTGAAAATCATAATTGTCGGTGCTGGTATTTCCGGGCTCGCAACCGCTGTTGCGCTTCAAAATATAGGGTTGGATGTTTCTATTTATGACAAAAATGAAGGATTGGAGAAGCGCGGCGCGGCGCTGACGCTTTGGTCCAACGGAACACTAGCCTTAAAGAAGCTCAATGTGTTGGAAGACCTTCTGGATCATGCCTCAAGCCTTTCAATGGCCAATTTATATTCAAGCAGGGGCAAATTGTTAGAAACCCTGACTATAAATTATGCCACGCCGACAGTCGGCATCCTTCGTTATGATCTTCTACGTATTTTGGCAGGCAAGGTGGGAGAAGAAAAAATATTTTGGAATAAAAAACTCAAAAATTTAACCGGAAATGCGGTCACTTTTGAGGATGGTACATCTGTCGAAGCGGATATGGTCATCGCCGCTGACGGTATCCATTCTGTTCTTCGGAGACAATTCGTCGGTGACGCTTTACAATTTAGCGGGTATACGTCCTGGCGTGGAATATCTAAGACCAGCGTCCCTTCAAATTATGAGAATACGATGACACAAATTTGGGGAGAAGGGTCTAGGTTTGGGTTTGTGCCTTTAATAGGAGGGCGAACGTATTGGTTTGCGACGGCGAACGTGAGAGCAGGAGAATCACAAACTCATGATATCACGCAGCTTATAGGCTCGTTTCCTGATCCCGTGAATAAGATCTTTGCGGGGCAAGAGAAGTCTGAGATCATACACTTGGATATCTATGATCGTAATCCCATTCGTCAATGGTCGTATGGCCATGCCTTATTGCTTGGTGACTCCGCGCACCCGATGACTCCAAGCCTTGGCCTTGGCGCATGTACGGCTTTAGAAGATGCGGTATGTTTATCTGAATGTTTTTCTAATTCGAAGTCCATTAGGCAAATCTTTAACGAATTCGAATCCAAGCGTGTTCGCCGTGCCAATCAAATTGTAAAATTATCTCGTCGTATCGGCTTGATTGGCCAAATGCAGCACCCGCTAATGTGTCAGATTAGAAATCGGATGTATCCTTTGGTACCGCGGAGATGGAAGAAACGAATATGGGACAAGCTATATGGATTCGAATTTCAGGATCCTATGTAGGAGGTAAAAAAGATGTTGAAATTATTCGAGTATAACTGGCAAGTTCGGCAAGACTGGTTCGCTTGGTGCCAAGACGTTTCTGAAGAAGAACTGCTTAAGAAGCGAACAGGCGGGACCGGAGGCATTTTGCACACCTTGTTTCATATTGCGGATGTGGAATTCAGCTGGATATCTGGTCTGCAGGGAAAGCCGGATTTCACGGAGCCGTTCGAATCCTATGCCAGCCTGCAGAAAGTGACGGATTTATCCGCCAAGCTTCACGCGGAAGTTCGTCCTTTTGTCATGTCATGGACCAATGAAATGGAATTAAAGGAGTTATCGGAATTAACGCCAAAGGGTGAGCCGGTTATCTACAAATATGGTGAAATCATGCGGCACGTCATCGCCCATGAATCCACCATATCGGTCAATTGTCCGTTTGGTCGAGAGAAGTGGGCAAGGTCCCCGTGACGGCAAATCTCATTCGTCGGGGTTTATTTTAGAGACGCGGCAAAGAGGGAAACGATAGCTCAGAAAAACTCGACGCCACCGGTCGCAATAATCGGCTGGCGTTTTCTTATTAATTGGCAGGAAGGCGAAGTATCTATTAACTCTCTTCAAGAAAAGAATATCAAGCAATTGTTTATTCCTAAACGAAACGCGCGTGCAAAAATTAATCGTAGTTTATTATTTTTAAACGGAAATAAAGCTGTTCGTGTGCTGTTTCATACCGATTTTGAAGGTTTACAAGGTCCCATAACCGTTTATTTTAATCCTTTTACGAAACAAGTAATTGGTTATGATGTAAATGAATGAGGCTGAGGGATTGAGCTCTAACGGGGAACAATAGTTCAACGCATACACGAAGGCAGCCGACCAGTAAGATCGGCCTGCCTTTGTTTAACTAATGGGCAGGATAATTCAACCAATTTAGAGAATAGTCCAATATATTTTAGATCGAATTTTGGGGGTCTCATAATGAATCAATAACAATTCGAATTTGCTCTGATGAAGACTTGGACTTTCTTGCTGTATTAAACAAACAACTAATTGAGGATGAACAACATGACAATCCAATGGACGTCGAACAGTTGAGAGAAAGAATGAGAGGTTTCATCAACACGGATTATAGAGCTTATGCATTTGAAATTAGTGGCGAAACCATTGGCTATGCCTTAGTGAATCATACAAGCAAACCTGTGTATTTAAGACAGTTTTTTATCTGTAGAAATAGCAGAAGGCATGGGTATGGAAAATTAGCTTTTGAGAAGTTGCTCGAAGTACTAGAAACAAAAAATATAGATATCGAAGTCATGCATTGGAACAATACTGGGTATGCATTTTGGAAATCGCTTGGATTTAAAGTGTTACCGCTAGATCATAACGTCCAGATGCTGGTGGGATTGCCTGTCCGGGAGTTGCCGAATATAATGACCGTATCTCGGTAAAGGAAAAGGATGCCCCCATATCGCGTGGCCTGTTGGTAGCAGGTTCACTGGAAGCATCCCCTCAAATATCTATGGTCATTGTATCAAAGTATGAGCTGGTTGAGAAGATCACCGGCGTTTTTTGTTAGGTGTGCGGAGTTGGTTCCTTCTCCCTGCTGCCTAGCGGAGTTCTCCGTGATTGGCAGTCGAAAGCGAATGGTCATCGGAGCTACTGGGGATAAGAGAACTTTAGTTATTCGGAGACTGCGTTGCCTTGGATGCCGTAGCATTCATCATGAGTTGCCAGACTTTCTAGTGCCGTACAAGCACTACGAATCAAGCTGTATAGAGCAAGCTACAAGCGAAATCGCTACTCTTACAGTCGCAGTAGATGAATCCACAATACATCGTTGGCGGAGCTTTGTGCAAGAGCGAACCACCTATTGGTTAGGTTGCCTCGCTTCCCTCTCGACTCGCTTTCACCAGGATCCTGCAGGGCAACCGTCCTTTGCTTTGCAGACCGCACACCAGAGAATTGGACACGTCGTTGGCAATGCACCCGGATGGCTGGCGAGAATTGTCCGTCCCGTCGCCAACGCGAATTGTTGGCTACATACCCGCTTTGCATTCTTGTCCGCATTCCCTTGAGATAGACTGAGCTTCGAAGTCTATCAATGAGGGAGCAGACAAATGAAAGATCAGAAGAAAGCGGAAGAAATCGCCTCTTTGCGGGTACAGCTGTTGTCACCGCTCTTAGCAGTTGGGTTAGACGCTGCCAAGGCTCAGGCTTTAAAGAAGCAAATCTGCGAGCAATACGGATTATCCGAGCGGACGCTACGCCGTTATCTGGCGAATTATCGCGAGTCAGGCTTCAGCGGATTGCGCCCCAAGGGGAAAGGTCGCAGGGAATCAGACAACATCGCACCCGAAGTCATGGAGCAAGCTATTCTCCTACGGCGGGAAGTACCAGGGCGTAGTGTCGCGCAGATCATTCAGATTCTAGAGTGGGAAGGTCGGATTCAGCCCGGCGAGATCAAACGCAGTACCTTGCAAGAAAGACTGGCATCTCGTGGGTACAGCACACGCCATATGCGGATATACGCCGAATCCGGTGTGGCCGCAAGGCGGTTCCAACAGCGTCATCGCAATCGGCTCTGGCATTCGGATATCAAGTTCGGCCCCTATTTACCCATTGGTCCGGACGGAGCCAAGAAGCAGGTATTCCTCGTTGTCTTCATTGACGACGCCACGCGGTTCGTGCTGCATGGCGAGTTCTATCCGGTCATGGATAAGACCATTGTTGAGGATTGCTACCGTAAGTCCATTCAGAAATACGGTCTGCCGGAATCTGTTTACTTCGACAATGGAAAACAGTACCGAACCAAGTGGATGACACGAGCTTGTTCCAAACTCGGAGTGAGGCTCCTTTTTGCCAAGCCCTACTCTCCAGAGGCAACAGGCAAGGTCGAGCGTTTTAATCGTGTCGTCGACGCGTTCTTAAGTGAAGCGGCACTAACGAAACCTCAAACCTTGGAGCGATTGAATGAGCTGTTCCAGGTGTGGCTCAGCGAATGCTATCAGAACAAGCCTCACTCGGCGCTAGAGAACAAGCGCAGCCCGGAATCGGTCTATCGCGGCGACAAGAAACCGCTGAGGTTCGTAGATCCAGAAGCGTTAGCAACGGCATTCCTACACTGCGAAACGCGCAAAGTCGACAAGTCTGTTCTGCATCAGCTTCATGGATCGTAAGTACGAAGTGGGACTGAAATTCATCGGTTGCACCGTCGACGTCATTTACGACCCCGCGGACACGACGGAGCTCACCATCGAATACGACGGGCATGCGCCTTGGCCGGTTCGTGAAATGGTCATCGGAGAGCGAGCTGGGAAGCGTCCATCCTTACCGGAGCATCTGGGGAAAGCACCTACAGACGTGTCCAGATTACTTACAGCCGCCGAGGAGAAAAGCCGTCAGCGCCATGAGCGCGAAGCACCTGCGGTTTCCTACCGGAAGGTGAATCAGGAGGACAGTCATGTTTGAGTCCTTCTATGGTCTAAGCCGCTCGCCGTTCTCAAGAGATATCCCGACAAGCGAGTTGTATCCTTCCGTTACATTAGAGGAGACGCTCGGACGACTGGAATATGCGGCACAGCGACAATGGTTTGCCGTTGTCACGGGTGATTGCGGAACGGGGAAAACGACGACGATTCGGCGGTTCACAGCGGTGCTGGATCCTGCGAAATATAAGGTGCTATATTTATCGGACTCGAAGCTCACGCCACGTCACTTCTACAAAGGATTACTGGAGCAACTCGGCTGCGAATCGAAATTCTATCGGGGTGACGCTAAACGTCAGTTGCATCGGGAAATTGAACTCATGCGGGGAATCCACCGCTTGCTACCGGTGGTGGTCGTGGATGAAGCGCATTTACTGGATCGTGAGATGCTGGAAGAGGTTCGCTTCCTGCTAAATTTCAAGATGGATGCACAAAGTCCCATGGCGCTAATCTTGGTTGGACAGAGCGAACTATGGGACCGGATTGGGTTACAGGCTTATGCAGCCATTCGCCAGCGAATCGATTTGCAATGCAAGCTGCCGCACTACGATCGGGCGGAGACGGGAGCCTACATCGAACGGCACATGACTTACGCGGGGGCAGATCGTGACATATTCACGGATAGCGCGATTGATGAAGTCTATCGCTTCGCGAGCGGATCCGCGCGGATGATCAATAAGGTATGTACGCACGGGTTACTGTACGGGGCGCAGAACAAACATCGGATTATCGACGATCATATGATCAAACGCGTCATCGGGGGAGAATTGTCATGATTCTCCCTGGTTTTTATCACAGAGCGGTCAGCTTACCCGACTAATGCTGGACAACATGATCCGTCAGTCGCTGGACATTATGCGTTAGCAGTAACATTAAAGAAAGAAGTATTTATATGAGATATTAGCGTAATTTGAACGGGCAGGATAACGCTTAATATGTATTGAACTTTGGATGCATTGCAATAGCAACTGACAAAAAGGGGACGGTACCATGCCAATGCCGGAATCATTTTATGCCGAGATAGAGCGCAACGCCCAAATATTATGGGAATCCATAAAGGAAGACCAGTATCCTTTCAGAGAGATACTGAAGGAATTTACGGGCGGTCAAGATTCGCTGACGATCAGCGACTATGAGGACGTAAGGAGGGCGATCGGTTCCTTCAGGTCGTTCGCTTACGCCAAATGCTCCATCATTGACGTGGAACATGCTCTGCCTATTCTTCTTCAAATGTACACGAACTTTTACTCCGTCTGGTCCTTAACACCCGCTTGGCTGGGACTTGCGATCAAGTACACCGCGGCCGTCCTGTGGGATCAGCTTGCTGAAGGCGGGTCGAAGGGTAAAAGCAGAGAGCCAGATGATATCAAGCAGGCGCTACTCAGCATACAGATTTTGAATACCTTTGAGTCCAGTCTGTATATGGAATGCTTTATTTGCGAACCGTTCAGCTTGGACGGTGAAGGTGTACACGGGTCGTCTGATTTTCACCGAGTATTGAATGATTTCTATCAATCGTTCCGGGAAGGCTATCTACAGCGGACATGGGGGCAATTCGTAAATGTGTTTATGTCGGATATTCCGGGTGCCTTGGAGGCGGTGGAGCGCGTTCTGAATGGTGAATCTCCCTCCAGAATCAAAAAATTTGAAAAAACAATTTTCGCCAAAATCAGCAGGTCGGAACCAATTGACTTCTGGCTGGGTGTCTGGGCGAGGATCAAAGTATTTATGCTGTCCCTTGGCTACAGGAAAGACGAGCTTCAGCATGGTATTAGCATTCTTCCCGACCGTATACCTATTCTGTCCTCTACCAAGATAGGCCAGGAAAAGCTTCAGAAGGCGATTCAAGATTTATTTTGGACAACCGAGTGGTATGAGCGTGCGAAGAATGAAGTCAACATGTATGATATGTTGATCAGCCGTCCAGTGATGAGGATCAAAAACGAAGAAAAATGTTACGTCACCTCCTTCTTTCTTATACTGGATTCCCTCGGTAATTTTATTGAGAGCTCGGTAATGGGCGATTCCAGAAGTCCCGTTAAGCTATCGGAGCGATTCCGAGAAAAATTCATTTCAGACGAGTTTGAACATCGTATCATTGAACGACTTAGGATGGCGGGCTATACGTGCGGGATGGTGGAAACTAATGGCATATGGTACACGGAGAACGGTGAAATGCCTTTGAAGGTAAAAGGGAAGAAACTATCAGGCCAGATAGATGTCCTCGCCTATAGTCCGGACAAGCAACTCCTGGTCATACTGGAATGCAAAGTTTACGAACTACCAAGTTCGCCCAATCAAATGCGGAATCTTCTGAACAAGTTCGGAAGCGGCGACCGAAAGAAGATTCACAAAAAACTAGACGCAAAGCTTGAATGGGTGCTTAAGAGCGATTTTTTTGCAGATAAGGAGCTTATTCTTTTCAGGGGGCTGATGCTCGATCGTAAGTTCCCAGGCATGTACCATGACGACTTTACCGTTATGGATCCCAAACTATTCGAGGAGGTTCTTCAGGAACTGGAAGAGGTGGAGCGAATTCCTGCCCGGAAGGACGCGATCGGTTAAGAATCTGGCTAAGTGAATCTTCCTTAAGTCAGGAAATTGCTGGACTCAACTAACGGGTACGATAGCTCCAAAAAACTCGATGCCAGCCAGTAGCAATAATCGGCTGGGGTTTCTCAACTAAACGGGCAGATTTGCTTAATAATTTTTCTCATTGTGTGGGAAACTATTCCTAAACAATGAGGTGAGAATATGAAAAGAAATATCGTTGTCATATCTTTGGCTATGGCGATGTTCCTTCTTTCACCAATGCAGACTAACGGTGAAAAGGCTTATCGCCCTCCGAAGACAGATTCAACCGAACTGAGAATGCAGGATATGCTAATGAATTTTTTAAATCCTTATATAAACGATGCTGTTCACGATTACTACCAACATCTTTTGCGGGAATCTCCACTGGTTTATTCATATTTTGTTGATGTGATTGAGTCCCACAGGGTGAATGGATTTCGCGGATTTATCTTATCATTAACGCTCGATGTAACGCCTGTAGTCGGACCACATATCCCTGTTGGTGAAGATAGATTGACGTTTGAAATATCTGCAGGACCCAAGGTTAGACTGGTGAAATACACTCACGTAAAAACACATGAACTCCCCCCGAATTGGCAGGACAT
This sequence comes from Cohnella soli, assembly GCF_042655525.1. NCBI lineage: Bacteria > Bacillati > Bacillota > Bacilli > Caryophanales > Paenibacillaceae > Cohnella > Cohnella soli. The sequence goes on along the minus strand of NZ_JBHSMI010000056.1, from coordinate 116,881 downwards.
TATTAAGTAGCAAGCTATGATGTGTTAAGCTAACGGGTACGATAGTTCAATAAGAAAACCGCGTCAGTCGACCAGAAAATAGGCTGTCGTTTTCATTAAGCTAGCGGCAGTTTGGCAGGATGACTATATATGGGCTGATTTGGAAACCTTATACCTAATAATTATTTAGGTGGGATACCATGAGAAAGATTCTTTATGCATTATTTACTGTGGTAATGTTTTCAGCCAGTTCGTTGGTTCAGGCTAATGAAAGTCCTTCCCACGCCTCGGAATATCACAAATTGGATAGCACCGAACTCAACGAAGTTAAGCATAAGTCGGCTTTCACATTACTTGTTCCTGAAAACATACCTAACGGTTGGACAGTAGAACTTAAGTGTCCTTATCCGTTGGACACCACCAAAGCAATACAGTACGTTAGACTTCACTACTTTGATAAAGATGAAAACTATATGTTTGGAATTGAACAACACAAAGCAATTGGGTACAAAAGCAAAAAAGAACAGACAAGCATTGATGTACGTAATAACACCAGTGAAACGAAAATTGTTGAAGAGGATTTCAAATTTGATACGAGTGGTGAAATTATTAAATATAATGAACTTGAAGCACGGTTTACTCCAGGGGCAGATACCACGCTAGGTGGGTTTTTACGATGGATACAAGATGGTACTTATATTGAGATAGACAGCCCCGAATTATCAAAAAGGAAAATGATTAAGATAGCCAAATCGATGAAATGACTTTTACCTAACGGGAAACGATAGTTCAGAAAAGCTAGAAGAAATATTGATAATGGAACCTCTGCGATCTTGTTTTTAGCCGCTGTTGAATTTAATGCAAAGCGCTGTATGTGCCTGCCGTTAATGACGGCAACAAAGCCGCCAATCGGCGGCTTTATTCATTCTGAATTACTTCGATTTTTTCTTGGCTGCGGATCTGCCTTGCTTCTTCGGATCATCCGAAGGCGGTGCCGCATGCTGTGAGCCGTTAGGTTTAATCACATCAGTCATTGTCCAGTGCTCCTTTCCTAAGAACTGTCATTAGTTATATGTAGATATCACTGCTTTATCCGAAAAGCTCCGCAAGTTAGCCACCCAACAGTCATTGCGGGAGACGATACTTTAACGGCTGCCATGGCGGCCGTTTTACGTTAAATGGCAGGATAGTTCAAAAAAGAGGAAAGCAACACGTAGTGTATTGCTTTCAGTGTTCTAAGATTCAGGTTTATATACGATTGGGATCCAAATTTCCGTTTCATACATGTTGTTTCCCCTATCGTAAACCATTTCAAAATGGGGACTATTTGCGGATTCATAGTTACTGCTTGGAAACCATTCCCCCCAAATACGCTTATGCAATTCAAGAAGACCACTCTGTCCGTCTGGGTTGATCCCTATTGAGAAAATTACGTAGGTTTGAGGTGAGATTTGAAGCTTTTCAAACCCCTCTTGCAAACCACTCTGAGGCAAAAAATAACCGATCATGTATGAATAACTCTTTCCAAAGTTGTATGAAATACCATGAATCTGATCATTTTCACCCAATTCCGCTGCAGTACGAATTCGATCGACGGTTCCGTCGGAAACACACTTATTCCAAAAAGCGGGTATTTCAATAAAACCATCGAAATTGACCACAGTAGATATGCCGAACATCTCAAAAGCTTTTTTTTCCTCGATTTTGTAATTCATCTCTACATCTCCCCGAATTGAAATGTGAAAGGATAACCGAGGATAGGCTTTCAGCGAAACGCCTTGGTCGCGCGCCGACGTGGGCATTACGCCATGCATTTTTTTGAACGCTCTGGAAAATGCTTCAGGCGATTCGTAACCATACTTTAAAGCGATGTCGATAATTTTCGTTCCCTTTTGCTGTAGCTCCAATGCGGCAAGTGTCAACCGCCTACGCCGAATGTACTCAGATAGCGGCACATTTGTAATGAACGAAAACATGCGCTGAAAATGATACGTTGAGCAAAATGCCTTTCGAGCTACTTGTTCAAAATCAATGATTTCCGTTAGGTGAGTTTCAACGTATTCCATAGCGCTGTTCATGCGGTCCAGCCAATCCATTCAGATCCTCCTTTCAAAATCCATTTTAGGGGATAAAGAAAATTGAAACCTTGCAATCCATGCACCGAAATATCATGTTCGAGATTATATTTATAAATCCTCTATTGTTGGTTACTCAACTGAGGTCTGCCAAGATGTTCAACTAACGGGGAACGATATTTGAACGGCTGCTGCAGAGCAGCCGTTATTACGTTAACGGGCAGGATAACGGAAGGCGAGCTGGGCGACTTCTTTGTGTGGTGGTTGTGAATGTATGGAAATTGTCTTATACTAATACATAGATAATCGATACATAGATAATCTATAGGTGAGGAGGAAGTCCGCCATGAAAATCAACAAGGAGCTCATGAAGGGTAGCACGGTCATTCTGATCCTGAAGCTGCTAGATAATAAGGATTTGTATGGCTATGAAATGACGAAGCTGATCGAGCAGAAATCGGAAGGTCTGTTCACTTTTAAGGAAGGGACGCTCTACCCGATTCTGCACACACTTGAGATGGAACGACTCGTCGTCGCTTATTGGCACGAGGAGGGCGGCCGCAAGCGCAAGTATTACCGGATCACGGACGATGGGCGCAGGCAGCTCGGCGAGAAAGAGCGGGAGTGGTCGCTGTTCAGCTCCACGGTATCGCGGATAATTGGGGAGGGAAGCGCATGAGCGGCGGCGGAATGGAACAGCATCCGGCGGTACAAGCGTTTCTCGCGCGGATATGCGCGCAAGTCAGGGCGAAGAACGTGCATGAGGACATTCGGCTGGAGATGCTCGATCACCTAGAGGCTATTGTCTGCGAGAAAATGGACGGAGGAATGGAGGAGCATGAGGCAATTGAAGCCGCCATTGGGCAGATGGGTGATCCGGATACGGTTGGCAGGCAGCTGGACGCCACGCATAAGCCAAAACCAGAATGGAGCGTCATTGCGCTCGTCGCCGGCATGCTGGGGATCGGGGCGGTAACGTTATTATCGCTGTATTATGCGATGGACGGGCAGCTTAACATCGAGCGTAAAATGTTGTTCGTGTTGGCGGGAATCGGCGTGATGGGCGGGCTGTATTTCGTCAATTACCGGAGGTTGCTGAATTACTCTAACTTCCTGTACATAGGGGCGCTGGCGATATTGGCCGCACCGCATTGGCAGGGAATGTCCGTGAATGGGGCTAAGCAGTGGATATCCGTGGGCGCATTCTCGTTCAATGTTTGCGCGATTGCGCCTTATCTGCTGATCGCTGCTGTGGCAGGCATGCTGCATCGGGATACGTTAAAGCGGCCTGTTGCGGGGAACGATATTGAGCGGCTTAAGAATCTGGTCAAGGACATTGCTGTCTACATGGTCCTACCGGTTGGATTCTTCATTGTAGCTCCGGCGCTTGGGAATCTTATGACGTATTTGATCGGCGTAACGGTTCTGTTGCTTATGAAGGGAAGATGGCGGTTATTTCTCGCGGCCTGCTGCTCCATGGGTGCTCTGGTGCTGATCATTCAGTCGTTTTATAATCAGGATTTGCTGACGAGATTGTGGGAACGGTATTCGGAGTTTCTCCATCGCAGCGAAAAGACTTCATACCATACGCTCCGCTCGATGGAAGCTATTCACGACGGAGGCCTGTGGGGACAAGGGTTTGGTATAGCCACCAAGCGGTTACCCCTAATTACAAGCGAAATGACATATTCTTACCTGGTGTACAGCCTTGGCTGGGTTTTCGGCATCGTCGTCGCTTTATTGTCTCTGCTGTTTCTGGTGCGCATCGCGATGATGGGCATGCGACTGCAAGATGGTTACGCCAAAGGACTTGTCATCGGATTAACAACGGTGCTGGGGCTTCAATATGCGTGGAGTCTGTTGATGTCCATTGGGATTATGCCAATTCTCGGAGGCATGCAGATGCCGATCATGAATTGGTCGAGCGTCACGCTTATCGAGCTAGGAGCGGTCGGGCTGATGCTTGGCGTCTACAGGCGTAAAGATATGCTGAGACGTATGGATACTCAGCCCGTACGAACCTGATCTACCGCTCATAACGAAGCATATACGACAAAACACCTCTGGTCTGTTCCAGACCGGTCTAACTATGGAGATAACAGCGAGTTGTGATTACGACGGGGAACGATAGCACAACGAAGAACAGGCTACCGATTAATCGGTGGCCTGTTGCGCTAACTGGCAGATTACGTCAATAATCTTCCGAAAAAAGTGTAAAAAATGCTTATCCGTAAGGGACAAAAACAGACCCTTCTTTTGAAAAATGCCAACTCTCTTGGGGTTAAGTAAAAGAGGAACCGTGTGCAATAACAGCTAGTCCTTTGCTTAACTCACTAATGTCAGTCGAGACATTGTTCAATACAATTACTGTCACACCGCTATCTAAAAATCTTAAAAGCATTGAGGAATAACCCGTAATCCCACCACTATGAAAAGCAAGTTTTCCGAAAGGAGTATCCTGTACAAACCACCCAAACCCATACTGTGAATGCTCTAAGAAAGGCTTGTACATTTTACTTTTTAAGTCCGAAGTTATTAATTTATCGGAATGTAAGGCTTCATCCCAAATATGGAGATCTGCTGCTGTGGAGAGAATATCTCCTGAGGCGAAAGCATTAGTTGTATTTAAATAGGGGGCTTGAATTAAGGATTTGGACAGATCAAGTTCATACCCACTTGACAGATTTTTAATTATTTTTAAGGGTGTTTCAACCTCCGATTCATACATTCCTAATGCGTCGAAGATGGTTTCCTTGAGAACACGATCGTATGGCTGGTCAGTTATTTTCTCAATAAGCATTCCAAGAATACAGTAATTGGAGTTTGAATAAGAAAACTCGGTACCAGGGATAGTGTTTAATTCTAACTTTGAAAACCGTTTGAATATTTCATCAGGACTTGAGTTGTTTTTTGACCATTCAATCATTAAAGGGCTATCAGTGTAGCTTTGAATGCCAGACGTATGGGATAACAAGTTGCTGATAGTTATTTTGTCTCCGCCTTGCTGTGTCGGAAAATATCTATTAATGCAGTCATCTAGTCCAATTAAACCTTTTTCAACTAATTGTAATACTGAAACGGCAGTGAAGGTTTTGGTAATCGAGCCGATTCTAAATTTTGAATTTGGGTAGTTAGGTACCCCTAATTCATAACTGGCTTTCCCGTAGCCCTTAGAAATTAATATCTCGTTTTGCTTTGATATCAACACAGTTCCTGATAGGGTGCTATTACTGTCGAAATTTTTTAAATATTCTTCAATTGTTTCGGTGATATTCGGCAAAATTGGTCCCCCTTTATTTTTCAAAGTAGTGGTTAATCATGTTCCTCAATGCTTCTGACTGAGATATTTTATGCTCTTTACAATAGGATTCAATTTTTTTCCAGATATCTTCTGTCAAAGTCAAAGAAGTTTTTTTTGTTAAACCCAAACGTTTTTTCCCTGATCCAGAACGTGCTCCTCCTTTATTTAATATGATGCTTAGTTGACCGTCATTTCGAGGAATACCTAGACGTGGTTCGTTATTTGACAATATGCCACTTCCTTCTATTTGATTTAGGTAACTTTATTCAATTGTTCGTAAGGTAATCGTAACACTATATGGTAAAATTATCAATGACGTTGAACTCAAATTGATTAACCTATCGGGGCACGATAGCAAACAACAAACAACCAGGCTGCTGACAATATCAGCAGCCTGTGCAGCTAACGGGCAGTTATGCGCAACTTCCAGGGAATGTAAATGTTTAAATAACGTAAGGAACGGCAATTAGAGCCGAAGAGAAACATGCACACCCAGGCAATAGAAGCTATCCGCTGCAGAAAAAGTTGATGAGGCAATCCAAAGACTTATTGAGCAACAAGGCAATTTAAACTTCAATAGCTTTTCCACAGAGTTGGGCGTCTCTAAAGCCTACCTTTATAACCATTCGGAGATTCGCGAACGAATAGAAACGCTGCGCAATCAGCAAGAAGGCATGTCCTCTGCTAAACAAACGTGGAATGACTGAAACAAGCAAGAGTGTTCTCATCGCTGCTAAAAACAAGCGGATATAAGAACTCCAAACTGAAAACAAACAACTGGAGGATGAGTTCGGGACATGAAGGAAGACCGGCTAAACCGAACGTTTCGCCGTTGTAACCGATGGAGGAGGCAGACATTTCATGGGAGGAACGAATGTATGGGATGCGGAGTGGGAGGTTAACGAAGAGCAGGCGCGGACGCTGATCGGCAGACAATTCCCTCAGCTGTCATCGAAGCAAGTGAAGCGATTGGGCTGGGGCTGGGACAATACGGTTTTTCTCATCGGTGACGAGTACGTGTTCCGGTTTCCAAGAAGAACGATTGCAGTTGGCTCGATTCGTATGGAAGGGAAGCTGCTGCCGATGCTGGAGGCATATATGACCATCCCCTATCCGAAACCGTTGTTTTATGGCGAAGCAAGTGACGAATACCCGGCACCATTTCTTGGCTATGCCTACGTGCCAGGAGATTTCCCCATCGGTTTGACGGAAGAACGCCGGGCTTTATCGGCAGAGACGCTGGCGAAATTTTTGCGGAGATTGCATGAGTTTCCGGTGCAGGCGGCGCTGAAGTGCGGAGTTCAGCAAGATCATCGAAGCTTGACGGACATAGCATCGCGCAAAGTGAAATTGGAGGGCTTTCTATCGAAGGTGGTTGAACACTTGTCGCCGGAGGAGTCCGGTGTGATCGAAGCGTATATTAGCAGGCTGCAAACGGACCGTGTCGAGGCGGTGAATGCACTGCTACATGGCGATCTTCATTTCAAAAATATGCTTGTGAATGAGAACGGGATCGTTTCCGGCATCATTGATTGGGGCGATCTGAGCGTAGGCCATCCGGCTTGCGATTTGAGCGTTGCTTACAGCTTTTTACCACCTTACGTTCGCAGCGTGTTTTTCGAAACTTACGGAGGAGTGGACGAGGAAACGAAGCTGCTGGCGCGGCTGATCGCGGTATACATACCCGTACTGATCTTGATGCAAGCGGTCGATGACGGGAATGAAGCGATTGCGGCAGAGGCGAAATCCAACATCATGCGGGCACTGTCGGATTAGGCTCATTATTTCGTTGCAGCTATGGGGCTATGGCTATCGGCACCATTTTGTCGTTTAAAGGCCGCGATAAGGTACGATTCGCCTTCACTGATGCCGCTTTATGTTGAGGAACACGAAATTCAACAGAGTAAGTCGTTGCGCTAACGGGAAACGATAGTTAAATAAAGGAAATCAACAAGGCTGCCACGATATTGTATGGCAGCCTTGTTACGCTAAATGGCAGAATGGTTTAATAAATATTTATTTTTATTCTAAATAATAGTACTTATCCTTTACTCGAAAATATCCAAAGAATTCCGCAACAAAAAGCGATGAAATTGGATATCTATATACGACGGCCGTTAGGAGGGGATAGGTTGGAGGAAAAGATGCTGATTCAACAATTAAAACAAAAAAACCAAATAGCTTTGGAGAAGATTATTTCTTATTATTCTGCCTATGTACATACGGTTGTGAGAAATGTACTTGGTACGTATATGAAAGCCGAGGATATTGAGGAGGTCGTATCAGATGCATTTGTCCTGCTTTGGAATCACGCAGAACAGATTCGTGAAGATAGCACGACATTGAAATCATATCTTGCTTCAATTGCAAGAAATCAAGCGTTAAAAAAACTGAGAAACCATAATCCACTGATTTGTACTCTTGATGATGATATTTTGATATTAGATGAGTCCATCGATCCGATTGAAAGGTCAGAGCAAAAGCATATGCTCGAATCGGCATTGTCATTAATGAATGAGTTAGATCGGGAAATCTTCATTCGATATTATTATTTCATGGAGAAAACAAATCATATAGCAGAACAACTGAAAATGAACGAATCAACTGTCAGAAGTAGACTTTCGCGTGGACGCAGCAACTTGAAACAGATCTTAATAAAAGGAGGCCTGTCAACGTGAAAATAAGAATCTCAGAAATGTTTGACGATGCTTCTATGAATACGGATAGCATTGAAATAAAAATGAATTCTGACATCGACAAAGAAAAGGTTCGGCAAATGGTCCTAAATAAAATCAACAGTCAGATAATCGGACTTAGAAAGCCTCCAGTAAGAACAAAAAAAATTACTCGAAGAATCGCATTAATTTTTGCAGTTATTATCCTGATGTCTATATTCGCCTTCGGAGCGAATGCGGCAACTGGAGGTAAGCTCTTTGGTGCAATAACATTAAATGAAGAAAACAGGCATCTTGCTCGGCAAACTAATTATGCATATATGGAGGAAGCTCCTAGCGGAACGAAGACGGAGGCTTATGAAAAACGTCTTTTAATCAGTAATATTATTCATGAAAACCAGTTACAATCGATCAACGCCGATTCTGTAACGAATATTGCAGTTGAGAAAGATGATGAATTATTTTCAATACCTGAGATTCTTACAGATAACGGTGACCTTGTGATTTTTACGAAAATGGATCAAAGTGGATGGCATTTGGACAAAGGCGAAAAGCTGTCCATTCGGTTCAATCTTGATTTGACTACCAACCAATACTCGGATCCCAAAGGTGAAAATATGGAGATCGGCTTTATAAGGAACGGTGAGTTAATCCAAGCCTATTTTGAAAAGGATAAAGAGTTCTCCTACACAATCACGGCAGATGAAGCAGGAGAATATTATTTCTACACAGAGAATTACTCGGCTGGCAAGATTGTTATCGAAAAGGGAATGATTGAATGAACAGGTTGATTAATTAACATTAACAGGTCTGATTCCACCACATTCACAACTATTTGTTACCAATAACAACTACAAGCTGAATTTGAGTATCTCTTCTTGTAATTTCTTTATACAAAGGAGACTACACCTTGATGCATCGCTGATAGGCATTCCGATTACATTTGGCATCACAGACTTGTTATCATTTGGTGACCGATAAATTATCCAGCAAATCAAGAGAGCCTACTTTCTTGTCGAACTCTGCAATACAAGGTTGATGAAATCTTGCGAATGAGTGAGTTTACTCCAAGCAAGATTGGTAAAATTGGGTCAAAAGCCCATGAAGGGGAATAAAAATGATCGATAATATTTGGTCTGGTTCAAAAGTCAGATTACGCCCTGTGATACCATTGGATTGGAAAGAATTCCATGAGAATGACCAAGATTCGGAATGCGCAAGACTTTGCGATTCTATATATTTTCCGAGATCTGAAGAAGGAACAAAAGCTTGGGCGGAAAGCACATCATCTAAGGCATCCGAAGGTGATAATGTATTTCTTGCAATTGAAACACTCGATGGAGCTCTTGTTGGCAGTATAACGGCAAACAGTTGTGATACACGTAATGGCACCTTTAAATACGGTGTAGCTATCTTTCGTAAACATTGGCGAAAAGGATATGCTTCTGAGGCTATAAGGATATTGCTTCATTATTACTTTGAAGAATTACGATACCGTAAGGTTAACGCTTATGTCTATGCCTACAATGATGGATCACGTGCTTTGCAGGAGAATCTTGGATTCGTCCAAGAAGGGATTCTCAGAGAAATGATTTTTACTAAGGGCAAGCATTACGACGAGTACGTGTATGGACAAACAAAAGATGAGTTTGAGAAACTCAATAGACTTTTTAACTAACAGGCAAATCAAAGTGGGGTGTGATACGCTATGTTAAGGTGGGTGACAAAGCATGGAAATTCAACTAATGCCTGTTGAGCTGAATCACAAACAAATTTTGTATAATCTTTACCAATTCTATCTATATGATTTTAGTCGAATATCGGAAGAAGATTTGGGCTTTGATGGACGTTTCGAAATCAAGTTGGAGCATTATTGGGAAGATCCACGGTGGAATCCCTTTTTTATTAATTATGAGGGGCGGATTATTGGTTTTTTAATAATACTTTTCGAAAATTATGATACAGATCCTGATCCAACTCATGTTATTTATGATTTTCTAATCCTCAGTAAGTATCGAAGAAAAGGATTCGGAAAGTTGGCGGCATTTCAAGCATTTAATTTATACCAAGCGAAATGGAAAGTTGTTCAAATGAAAACGAATGAACAAGCAATTCATTTCTGGCGAGATGTAGTAAACCAGTATACCGCTGGTCAGTATTCTGAAGTGTTTCGGGAAAATTTAAACAAGTATGTACAATCGTTTACAAATAGGATTATCAGTGCCAACTGCGCCAACGGGACACGATAGTTAAATAATGGAAAGCAACAAGGCTGCCACGATATTGTATGGCAGCCTTGTTACGCTAAAGAGCAGAATAATTCAATGAACACTCCCATAACGAACGGGGCAAAACAGCTTGACTCTTCCGGGACGGAAGACTTTATACTGCAGTTATATTTTCAAAGAAGGGGGGATACGGGCAGAGTGGAGGGCTTGATCAGCATCGGACAGCTATCTTCGGAAGTGGGCATTTCCATTCGCACCATCAGGTATTACGAGGAAGTCGGCATTTTTAAGCCCGCAAAAACTGCGGACTCTAACTACCGATATTATGGGCCGGCTGAGATCGAGAAACTTGGGATCATTATCTTCTTAAGAAAGATTGGTTTTTCACTTCAAGACATCAAGATCGTTTTGTCCGAGAATCGGAGAATGCCTGTTCTTCACATAATCGGTGAGTTGCAGAAGAAAATGGATCATGAGATCACGCAAATGCTCGAGAAGATTGAGGTTCTTCGGGCATTAGCGAAAACGATTAGAGGCAGCACAGAGGTTAACCCTTTAGAAGTGATGAGTGATACGATCCATAACAAAAAGGAGCAAATCCATATGGAGCTGAAGGACAATTTCCCGGTAAAAGTCATCGGCATAGGCAGCGCAAGTACTACTGCAATAAACAAGCTGAATGTAAACGGCGCGAAAATGGATATTATCCACGTTGATCAAAGTATGAACAATTTAATGCAATCCGATGCCTACTGCAAAATACTGCTTTCCGACTCGCCGGCTGAAGAAGAATGGACTCAGATTTTGAATGCGATAAAAGGCAGTGATATTTTGTTCCTGCTGGCGAGCCTAGATGGTGGGTATGTCTCGTCTATGGCACCACTTATTGCACGAGAAGCACGGAAACTTGGTATTCTTACTGTCAGTCTAATCACTGAAGAAGCTGACGGGAACGTCGAAACGGGTCTTACGAAATTGAGAGAGAATGTGGATTTGCTGCTTGATTTACCACTCGAAATAGCCGATGATTCTATGAACAATGCCGTTAATTGTTTGTTGTCCCTCGTCAGAGCAACATTTACGATGGATCTAGAAGACTTTAAATTTCTGATTCGGGAAAAAAGGGCTGCCCAATTCGGCATTAGTAGAGCCACAGGAGAGAAACGGGCAGTAGATGCTGTAGAACGATTGTTGCACAATCCTCAGTTAGTTAACGATATCAGCACAGCCGATAGCATTATCCTAAATATAACAGGTTCCAAAGACTTACATTTCGACGAAGTCAAATTGATCGTAGAAACGATACAGTTAAAAATCAAACCGGAAGCGAACATGGTATTTGGAACTGTAATTGATGAAGAGGCGCAAGAGAGCTTGGTACTTGCTATTGTTGCAGCCGGAACGGTTCACAGAAAACAAAAGATCATACACACGTTATGGACTACCACTGGCAATAAACTTTACGTCTAACGAGTGAAGGATAAGTGAAACTTAAGGGTGTCTATTCAACTAACGGGCAGGATAACGCGGCTAAATGTTGAATTTCCTGGAAGTAGTAAAAAAAACCAGGGGTGAGATATGAACCATCTTGAAGGTAAGGTTGCAGGAAAAACCATGAACGACTCATTGGTGGGTATTGAATGGCATGAAACAACCCCGATTTTAAACAACCTTACTTCAGGGGCTGAACTGACGTTTAGCCCGCTTTTGTCGGGGTTTGAGGCGGATGTGGTTAAGATCACGCAAGGGGAAGAGCATTTTGTACTGAAGGTGTGGAACAAAAGCTCGGAACCCGACGTCCTGCGCCAATATCGCCTTTTGGAAGTTCTTCGTCGTCAAGGAATCAGCGTATCCGAGTCGATCGGCTATGGGCGGACCGAAACTGGGGACAGTGTGATGCTAACCCGCTTTCATGGTACTGCAGTAACGAAGGTGAACCCGAGTATTTTTAAGAAAATTGCTACTGTTTTTGCCGACATTCACCGGCTGTCTCCGGATGGATTGGAGGGTAGGGTGCTAGCTAGGTATGATTTTATTGGGTACTTTTTCCCGGGTATCGAGGCGTTTCCGGAGATGAAAGAGGAACTGATCCGGCTCGTCGCTTCCGCGGATATGAAAATGGACCGGATTATTCACGGCGATTTCAATTTAGGCAATATTCTAGAAGAGAATGGACAATACACAGTGATCGACTGGACGAACGGGCAATTAGGAGATCCTAGATACGATCTGTCATGGGCTTGTCTGCTTCTGCGTATCTATTTGAGCGAGAGCAAAAGCCTTACGTTTTTGTACAAATATCAAGAGGAAATGCCCATGACAACGGCAGAGTTGGAGATCTTTGAAGCGCTTGCCTGTCTGAGGTGGCTGTTGCTTGACCGAATTTCTGGAGTACCTAAACACGTGGATACGATGAAGAAGGTAAGAAAAATCGTCAGGGATAATCGATTTTTAAATGAGCGTATGCTTGTGTAAGGGCAGTTCCCACTCGATTGAAGTTGATGTTGATAGATTTAAATCATTCCGCTAACGGGCAGTTTTCTTGAATTACATCGTATTTTGAAACCATTTACAAGAAAGTATGAATGCATTAGTATTTTTATAGTGGTAAATTAAACCATATTTTAGGGGGAGTGAGCTTCGTCATGTTTAATTGTGAACTCATTAAGAGAGATACCAGTCATTTTGCTGGATTTAGCTTCTCAGGTCCTTTCCCTCAATCATTTCCTTCAGAAGCGGTGAAAGTTCAGCAACAACTTGGAAGCAGAAAGTCCGAATTTACTCCAAACATAAACACAGACGTTGTTTTTAGTCCGTATTTTGTATGTGACAATCTGGCTACATATTTTGCTTGTTATGAGGTGCCCGAAGGTAATGCGATTCCAGAAGGCATGATGAGCTTTAAACTTCCTAGTCATACATATGCAAAGGTGACTTGTACCAATAAAACAATCCGTGATGGGTATGGTCATGTATTTGATTGGATTCAAAAGCAGGGGGTTAAACAGCTAAGCGGAGCTTGTTCTATTGAAATTTTTTATATAGAACAAGCAGACGAAGAGAGAGTCGAGCTATTAATACCTGTGGAATAATCAAGAACGATAGCTGAATAAAGACACCTTGGCAGCCGGCCATGATGATCGGCTGCCTTTTCCACGCTAACTGACAGTTTTAGTCATTACAGAAAAAGGAAATTTTCATACTATGAAGAATATAGAACAAAGTATTATTTTTTTACAAATTTCAGAATCCACACCATAGGAATCATTCTAGTGAACCACACAATAACACAGAAGACAAGGAGATGCACTAATGCAACTAGTCGTGCATATCGATGAACCGTGGCAAAAAGAGTCTGTAGAAGAGATTGCGCGCCGCTTCGAAGCAACGAACCCTGGGGTAAAAATAATCGTTAAAGTTGTTCCTAACGGCGAGATCCGTACAACCCTTTATAATGGGGAATCCGATGCCGATCTCGTCCAGTTGTTTAACGGAGACATTGTCGATTGCAGCAAGAATGGACTATTGCTTGATCTGCAGGTATGGCTGGGCCAGAACCACGAATTGAAAAATTTGTTTCACCCTTCGATCTTCCGCCTGGTTGAGACTGACGGACGAGTTGCCGTGCTTCCGCTAAGCGCAAGCATGAAAGGTATTTTTTATAACAAGCAATGGTTTGACAAGGCCGGTATTCCTTACCCAGTAGAAGGTTGGACCTGGAATGATTTTAAGGAGATAGGAGTTCGGCTGCAACGTGCGAATGTTCAAGAAGGAGAAGAACGGTTTGCGGCCCGAATCTCGTTTCATCACGAGTATATTGGCCTACTACTGCTCACCGCCGGGACAGATTGGTTGTCCCCCGATAGAAATAGAGCTTCCGGGTATACAAACAGTGTGCAAGCTGTGCAAGCTGTGAAATGGGCAGTTGATCTTGTTCGCAAATATCAAGTTGCACGAGCGACCCAAGAGTATTTCAAGAACAGCGATTTGCTTCGCAACGAAGTGGGGATGATTCTTGATTACTATAATATGCTGCATGAATTTCAACCTCAATTGAAGGAAGATCTCGGTGTCGCGGGATTGCCGCAATTTATCAATAGGGTGAACGAGCCGTGGGTTTGTGGGTTCGGCATTTCGTCCAAAACCGTTAACCCTGAACTAGCTTGGTCTCTCCTTTGTGAGTTGACTTGTACCAGCAATGAGTTGACCCGGCTTGTGACTGAAGGGTCAATCGCACCTCTTCGCTCCGTATATTCGGAGGTAGGGCATAACAGTAACCCTTTGCGTAATGCCATACTGGCTGAGCTCGCGAGTAGTGCACAACTTCCGATCTCAGCAGGAAACACCGCCCTGTATCATATGTTGGACCATTATGTGAATCCTGCTCTGGCTCGAATTGTGTTCGAAGGTGCTGACGTTAAGGAGACACTGGACGATTTAGCCATCGTGCTGGACGGCAAACTTCAAGACTACTCATCGGAACCTGTGTTAAACTAACGGGAAACTGATACGTATATTGTTTTTTGAAGATAAGGAGGGGACGATCGGAACATGAATGTGGAAGTGTATACGTTAAATGCGTTTGCGAAAGGTGAGCGTGGCGGTAATCCAGCAGGCGTTGTCTTGGAGGATGGCCTTTCGCTGGATGCTGCTGAAATGCAGCTCATAGCGAAGGAATTGGGCTATTCGGAGACGGCCTTTATGGAGAAATCCATGCTAGCGAATTACAAAATCCGCTATTTCACCCCCGCCAGCGAAGTTGATCTGTGCGGGCACGCCACGATTGCTGCATTTGGACTAATGCATTCTCTGGGCTTGGCTAAAGCAGGAACCTCCTATACGATAGAAACCAAGGCAGGAATTTTGGATGTGGATATTAGCTCCGAGGGTCTAGTTTATTTATCACAGGCTATACCACAATTTCTTGAAAGGATATCCTGTGAGGAAATCGCCCCATCATTGGGGATGGATCCCGAGGCTCTGGAAACCGGGTTGCCCATCCAGATTGTTTCGACGGGTCTGCGGGACATCTTGATCCCGATCCGCAGCAGGAAGCTCTTGGATGAGGTTCAGCCAAATTTTGACGCCATAACCGCCATCAGCGAAAAATATGATGTGGTTGGATATCATCTGTTCACGTTGGATACTCCAGACGGTGCTGCTGCGGAATGCCGGAATTTTGCGCCGCTGTACGATATTCCCGAGGAGAGTGCGACAGGAACATCCAACGGTGCCCTTCTCAGCTATTTGTACCAACATGGCCAACGATCTTTGTGGGAAGTGGAGCATGTCATGTTCAGGCAAGGGTATTCGATGGATTGTCCTTCTGAAATCAAGGCAGGATTGCGCCTGAGCGAGAGCGGTGAAATCAACCAAGTTCGGGTTGGCGGTGCAGTGGCTGGCATTGAACGAAGACATATCATCATATAAGCGGAATCAAAAAGCCTGTTTGCAGCCAACATAAATCAAAAACGATTGGGACTCGATCCATGCTATTGCATTACGGCAAGAGTCACTCACTCTCTTCCCCACCAAACAAGTCCCGGGATGAGCTTAACAGTTTTTTGGCTTCATGACGGTCGGCCACTTGGAGTTTGTTTAGAATATTCGAGACATGATTGGCGACAGTTTTCGCGCTCAGTTGAAGGCGAGAGGCAATTTGAGAGTTCGTACATCCGTCGGAAATAAGCTCCAGTATTTCGCTTTCGCGGCCGGTTAGCTCGGAGAGAGCGGGGGTGGCGGGTTGTGATTGTTGCGGAATCATAAAATAATGCATCATGCGCGCCGCGATGTCAGAACTAAACACGGCTCCGCCTCTTTCGACCATGCGAATGGACTGCAGCAGCTCCATTTCTCCCGCGTCCTTTAGGACATAACCTCTTGCCCCCATTTGCATAGCGGTAAATACGGATTTGTCATTCTTCAGCATCGTTACAATTAGAATTTTCATATCGGGTAGCTTTTCCCTGATGATTCTAGTAGCTTCAATTCCGTTGATGCCGGGCATCCGAATATCCATAACGATGACATCCGGATGCAGGGATACAGCCATCTCAACGGCTTCTTCTCCTGTAGCCGCCTCCCCGATAACCTGCAAATCCTCCGTCGTGTGTATTAAATTTCTTACGCCGCTGCGAAATAACGGATGGTCGTCCGCTAATAGGATTCTCATGCCTGTTCCTCCCCCTGTGAGAATGGAAGTAGTGCTTTTACTCGTGTTCCGCCTGATTCCAATCGTTCAAATTCGCATTGACCGCCTAGCTCCCTTGCACGCTCGCGGATGGATGTTAAACCGATTCCGCCATTGCCTGACGACTTAATATAGACGGGAATGCCAATCCCATTATCTACGACTTCTATTTGCAATTCATTTTCCGAATTCATTTGCAAATATACGTCGCAATTTGTAGCTTTCGCATGTTTGATGATGTTTACGAGCGACTCGGTTACGATGCGATACGCTGCCACTTCCACGGCTGCCGGCAAATCGGGAAGCTCTTGAGGAATATGTAATTTTACGCTCAAAGGTGTGATATGCAGGGAAGCGGATACTTGTTCCGATGTTTTAACGGCATCTTCAATACGTGCTTTAATGGAGCCTATCAAACCAAATTCATCAAGTGTCGGCGGACGCAAATCGTGAACCATGGTTCGAATATCGTCGACCGTAGACCGGATTGTCGCCCTTAATTCTCCAAGCAGTCCTACGGCTTTATTTGGATTCTTCTCGATATATTGCTCGGCCGCTGCCACATTAAAGGCTAAAGACATCAAACGGGGTGCGAGATCATCATGAAGATTCCTGCGAATTTGTCGCCTTTCCTCTTCCCTGGCATAGATGAGACGTGAGCGCGAATCCTGGAGGTCTTTGGCTAGATGCTTCATATCGCGGGCCATGTTCACGCTATGGACAATCTGCCCTGCTTGCCGCAAAAGGACATCCAGCAACTTGCGATCTTCCGATGTAAAGACTTCTCCGGGAGAACGGCTGGATATAAGCAGCTTGCCAAGCTCCACTCCGCCGTGAATGATCGGGATGCTCTGCATGTCGTAAGCCGTTTTCCCCGCTACGGCTATCAGTTTCTCTTCTCCGTCGATCCTGATCGATATGCCGACGTAGGGGAGCCGAAGGGCATCCTGAATGGTTTTGACCATAATATCGAGCAATGTGTCGTGATCAATCGGTTTGACCAGGTGATCCCCTAGTTCGGAAAGCACGGCAAACGGGTCGTCGTGTTTTCCCTTCATGATCCTGCTTACTATGCGCTGCAGTCGTACTTTAAGAGGCATGAATAAAAAAGCAACGATAGATGTCGCCATCAGCGAAATGAGAAAGTTCTCTTTGGTCTGAAACACACGAATTAAGTAGAGGACGGAGAAAGAGTAAATCAGGACGATAGAAAGATATAAGGCTCCGTACACAATCGTTCGGTTGACAAGCGGATCAATATCCCATAACCGGTGTCGTAGGATGGCAAATGTCAGTGTTAATGGGATGAGGGCAACAAAGATATGGAGTGCCGCATTCAAATAAATATAAGATGTTGGATTTTCGTTAAAAACCGGATAGACGAAAAAACCGCTTACTCCGATAAATCCAAGAAAAGAAATCGAAATGCCATACACGACCCATTTCGTCTGTTGCCGCTCTTCTGATGAGGATACTTTCATATAGCGGTAAAACTGAGAATAGATCATCGTACCGATAGCAGATAAATAGTAGATAATTCTCGCAATGCCCGACCAATTTTCCAAATCGAGCACGGTATCGGGGAATGCGAAGCTAACGATTTGCACAATGGAAAAGGGGATAAAAACAAAATAAGTTCGGGAAGGTGAAAACCGACCGGTCGGAAACAATAGGAATAGCAGGAAAAGGGAGATCCAGCCAACCGCTCTGACAGCATCATACCATCGTACCCATAATGAAATTCCTTCAGAAGCTATGTCGACTAATGAGGGGAAGGTTGTTCCGTAAGCCACAAGGGCAAGTGCGGCGATGGACCCCATAACCCTTCTCTTACATTTCCATATAATAACCGCTGATGCGATATAAAAAAGAAGAGGGAGCACACAATCGATAATGACGAAGGCAAGGGCGTAAGTATCGGGCGTGTAGTGATAGCGGTTTAAAGCTTCTATTGTTGTCGGTGGAGCGGGAGCCAGGGGACCGCATGATTGCAATACGCATTTGGTGCGTAGGTTTTCGTAGTATTTGGGAATAGCGCTGATGAAGAAAAGAAGGGTTACGATACTGAAGGTGATGGAAAAGGCCTGCAAAAGCCATACAGGGCGTATCTTATTCGGTATCGACATCTTGCCGCCTTCCCTTCTGCCTAGAGGAACCAATAAGAAAATTATAGATGACCCCATAATAAATGTATACGTGATACAGCACCCAGTGAGTCATTTCCCGAAATTACCTACGGAAACTTCCCGATGCACCTAGGGGGAGCTACTCTCCAAAACAGGAATGCAGATTTGTTATGTTTATTTCAGGAAATCGAAATCAGATGGAGGATGAACGGAATGACATTGGAGAGAGTAGTCAAGTGGCTTGGGTTTCTTTGCTTAGCGGCGGGAATCGTCAGAATGGGGATGACGCCGTCGTCGCTGATTTGGGGAGACGATAGTACTCCGGAAGTTATTTGCGGATTTACTGCCTGCATTATGATGGCCATCAGCTCCATCGCGCTTTATATGGCGCAGTCCCGCGAAACCGGGGTACTCGGATTTGTTGCAGCCTTACTCCTTATGACCGGGAACTTGTTGGTAGCATCTAATTTCTATGGTTTGTTCGCATACGGCTTTTACGCCAAAGAAGGAGCATTCGCAAGTGTTATGGGAGGAGTTTCGGGAATGGGAATGCTGCTGGGGACCATTATCCTTGCGATTCTAACCTTCCGCGCAAAAGTGTTTCCCCGTTGGACGGTTATCCTTATGGTCATTATGCTGGTTTCATTCGGACTTCCATGGCTCGATAAGTGGTTTGCCTTCTTCTGGGGGCTATCTTATGCAGGGATGGGCTTTCTAATTTGGACAGGGAAAACCAATAATAAACCGGCTGTTATAACGACTACCCATGCGGTATGAAAATAAGGGAGGACAAAAAATGAGGTCTAAATTAAATAAATTGCAATCGGTATTCATCAGTTCAGTGCTGGCTGCAGTGTTCGCATTTACCGGCAGCGCGTCTGCTTTCGGCGAGACAACGCCTACTGGCGCTGAAATCAAGGAGTTCAGTCTGTTGGATACGGCTTCCGACATCGTCGGCGCAGCTGACTTCAAGCCGGAGGGCAATAAGGATGGCCACTTCAAGCTATTGCTGAGCTTAGCGCAGAAAACGGTCATTAATGCGATTGTGCTTCGCTCTACTGATGATTACGGCAAGGATAATTTTCAGGGAGTGTGGAGAACAAACCGCGCCACCACGGGTTGGTTGCTCGGCATTGTCCAGGATAAAACGGTAACAACATCAAGCGGCACCACCCATGAAAGTGTGATCATTAACCCGGGTTTCCGAAAAGATGTAAAGGAGCCTGTCGGCGAGTTCAATGGGGAGCTTACATTCGACTTGTATGCCAGCAACAACGGTACGATTAAGGAATCGCAATTTTATGTGTTGGAAATCGAGACCCCGCAAGGTACGATTGTTTCCCAACCGATTAAATATAACAAGCCGATGAAATCCGAAGGGGCTACAACCTCGCCTGCACCAGTTCCGACACAGCCTGCACCGACTCCGAGTCCTGCTCCGACTCCGAGTCCTGCTCCGACTCCGAGTCCTGCTCCGACTCCGAGTCCTGCTCCGACTCCAAGTCCTGCACCGACACCGAGCCCTGCCCCGTCCTCTGCGGATGGGTCGAAAGATATGGCGATCCATGTGCTTTTCAAAGGAACAGAGCTTCAATTCGACGATGCACAGCCTATCTTGAAAGACGGTCGCACGCTGGTCCCATTCCGCAAACTGTTTGAAACGCTAGGTTTTACGGTGAAATGGGTAGAAGAGGGGGCAGTCAAGAAGGCGGTCGGAACGAAGGATGGCCTTTCCATCGAATTGACGATCAATAATAAGAATGCCATCGTAAACGGAAAAGTGGTCGCTCTGGACGTACCTGCTCAAATCATTGATGGTCGTACGATGGTACCGTTGCGCTTCGTGTCGGAGAATAGCGGGCTCAAAGTTTCCTTTTCCAGCAGCGCAAATGTTTTGACGATTCGGATCGAGGACGCCGCCCCTGGCACGAATCCGGGTCCAACACCGACTCCGACACCAACCCCGACACCAACCCCGACACCGACACCAGCTCCCGTACCGTCCGCAGGGAAAGTCGAAGCCTACGTCGTTAAAGGGTACTTACTGAATGCTCAGGGTAAGCCCATACCGGGAGTCACGATCAATGCAGATAACCAACTGCTCTATGACAGCAACATGCAAAGCGTTACCGACGAGAAGGGATTCTATCGGATTGAATTAGCTCACATTCCCGCAACCTGGGTAATGTCCACGACTTTCACCCGTGAGTACAACGGCAAGGAGCAAAGATTCTATCTAAGGTCTGATGTCGATCAACCGTTCGCCGGGAGTTCAGGAGCCATTCGCAATTTTACTTTGAAGAATGTCGTAGGGCATATTGAAATCAATCCCGATTTTTGGTCATTCGATGATAATTTGCCGGAATTCAAAATGAGCGACCTGGAAGTTACGCTCACGCCAGTTGGCGCTTTATTTGACGGTAGCGCAGGCCAAACGATAACGGTACGTGCGGATGCACTCCCGACAGGAGGTCATGGAGTGGATAAAATACCGCTCGGCCGGTACAAGATCGCTGCGAGATGGATGCCGGAAGGGCACGATCCTATGCCTATGTTGTTAAGCATCACAGGCACCAGTAAATTTGCCCAGTCCCTCGAATTTGATTTCTACAATCCACTAGGGTCGCCTTCCATATTTGTGAACAAATTTGAAGCCAAGCTCAGCAGCTCGGCTGGAAATTAGCCTATGTACAAGTGCAGCCTCTCCAGATAGGAGAGGCTGTCATTTTTTACCGCCTTAACCCTCTTGCTTCTTCGCCGCTCTCCCCGGTAACGAGGAGGAGATTAACACCTTCGCCATCGCGATCGCGAATATCGCGACGAAGATGAGGTGCATGCCGTCCGCGAACTGCAATTGGGTGCCTTCGCCGACGACGACCCGGTTCAGCAGCATCCCGAATACGGCGAAGGCGACCGTCTGGCCGAGCGTGCCCATGAACGAATTAGTCGACGTCGCGACGCCGAGTTTGTCGTCTCCCGCGGCGTTCTGAATCGATACGATCGCCGGAGTGCTGATGCAGCCCATGGCGAAACCGACGATGGACACGATGCCGATGACGTGCCAATAAGGGCTTCCGGTATCGAGCGTAAGCAGCCACAGCGTGCCCGCCGCAAGCAATACCGTTCCCGTTACCATAAACGGCTTCGCCCCGTACTTGAACATGAAACGTCCAGACAAATTCGCCGCGATCGGCCATGTCATCGACATCGGCATGAGCATCAGTCCCGATTTCGTCGCGCTGAGGCCCATGACCGCCTGTACCCACATCGGGATGTACAAGGAGATGCCGGCCACGACGCAGAAACCGAAAAATCCGAGCGCGTAAGTGACCGTCAGCGTTCTGTCGCGGAACAGGTCAAGCGGGAGCATCGGCTCCTTCGCTCTGCTCTCGATAATTAGGAACACCGCCAGGAATACGGCCGCCGCCGCGAACAGCGACAGGATGACCGCGGAATCCCAAGCGTAATTCTTCCCGCCGGTCAGCAGCGCGAGCAACAGACTGGATACGCCGATCGTGAACGTCGCCGCACCCGCGTAATCGATGCTCTTGTGCACCTTCGAGAACCGCTCGTGAAGGAAACCGAACACGAGAACGAACGATACGACGCTGACCGGCACGTTCATGAAGAAAATCCAGCGCCACGAAATCGTATCGACGAAATACCCGCCGACGAACGGCCCGATGAGGCCAGCGATCGACCACATCGACGAGAGAACGCCTTGCACTTTGCCTCGCTGTTCGCCAGTGTACATGTCTCCGATAATCGTGAACGTCACCGGCGTTAGCGCGCCCGCCCCTATGCCTTGGACCGCGCGGAACCAGATGAGCTCCGTCATCGAATGCGCGGCGCCGCAAAGGACGGAGCCTGCCAAGAACAGTACCAGCCCGATCGAGAAGATCGTTTTCCTGCCGAACAAATCCGCCAGCTTGCCGAATATCGGCGTCGTAACGCAAGTCGTCAAGGTGTAAATCGAGAAAATCCAACTGATCATCGAGAAGTTGTTCAAATCCTCGGCGATCCTTTTCGTCGCGGTGTTCACGACCGTGCCGTCCAGCGCCCCGATGAACAGAGCGGCGAGCAGCCCGGCCGTTACGAGAGTCCGATTCGTTTTTATGTTCGACATAAGGCTAAACCGTTATTTTGTTTAATTTCATTACGAATTGTTCCAATGTTCTGGTGTGCCGAGCACGTACTTCCTCTTGCATCTCCAGTTCCCCGTCACCGTTCCAGCTCACTTGCGTATCCACTACAAACATCCCTGTTAGAATCTGGGTGCCGCCCAGAGCCGACAGCATCGGTTTCATAGCGTAGTCAATGCTATTATAATGAGCCAATGTACCTCCCATGGCTAGGGGCAGTAGAAGTTTATTCTCGAACGCATCCTGCGGGAGCAGATCAATGAATGCCTTTAATACTCCAGAGTACGATGCCTTATATATAGGCGTCGCCACGATCACGGCATCCGACTGCGCTACGGTTGCATTTGCCTGTATGATAGCAGGGCTGTCGAAGCGGGCCTTAAGCAAATCCTCTGCAGGAAGATCGCGTACCCGAATCCAGGTTGTTTGCACCCCGCTCTTTTCCAAGTAAGCGATCGTGTGTTTTAGAAGTCCATCCATTCTTGATGTGCTTGAAGGGCTGCCTGAAATGACAACGACTTTACTCATATTCATTCTCCTTTCCAGTCGTATCGAGGAGCCCGAGATTCGTCATCTTGAGCTCCTCCTTTTATTTAGAACTCCATCAAGTTTTCGCGCAGCGTTTTTCCCGTGTACTCTTTACGCACCAAATCTCTTTCTTGCAGAACGGGAATAACTGTCTCAACAAATTCCTGCATATATTGACGTTCGTGGGCATTCACGCGGATAACAAATCCGTCACCGCCAACCGACTCCATAATATGCTGCATTTGGGATGCCACTTGCTCCGGTGTACCAATAATAGAGCCTTTGTTTCCGGCGGCCTCCTTAATGGCGATCTCCCGCAGCGTCGGGCGTCGGCCGGAAGTATAAAATCGCGACAAAGTCGTTTGACCGCCCTTTATTTCTTTTTCATCAATATGCGGTACCGGTTCATCAAGGTCAAATTTGGACAAGTCGTAATCCATGTTGGCCGAAAGATAGGACAATGTGGCATGAATAGTGGAATTCGGAGGATTATTCAATGCCTCAAGGCTCGCGTTAACGAGCTCCTCCGTCTGCCCAATTACCGGTTTGATGATGAAGAACACTTTCAAATCCTCTGGTTTGCGTCCGAATTTGACAACGCGTTTCTTGATATCATCGTAATAGGCTTTCATATCTTCCAAATAATGAGCATCTACAATTACTGCATCTGCCCATTTTGCCGCGAAATCTCGTCCACGCGGCGATTGGCCGGCCTGAATCAGCGTTGGTCTGCCTTGAGGGAGCGGCACGACATTCAACGGTCCCTGGCTTTTGTAATATTTGCCCTCGAAGTTAATCGGTTTTACTTTGTTCGGATCAGCAAAAACGCCTGTCTCTTTGTCCATAATTAATGAATCCGCTTCCCAACTGCTCCACAATTTGAAGCAAAGTTCCAAGAATTCATCAGCTTGCTCATAACGTTCATCATGGTCCGGCATATCGATTCCGAAATTTAAGAAACTAGAAGAGTTACCGGATGTAACGACGTTCCATATCACGCGCCCCGAGGTAAGATGATCTAAAGATGCAAGTTGCCGCGCCAGAAGGTACGGCGGAGTAAGCGTGGTCGAAACAGTCGTTCCGACGCCCAGATGCTTCGTCGCTGCGGCCACCATCGCGGCTAACATCGTCGAATCGTGCATCGTGCCGTTCAACCCGTATTTCACATAGTTATCTATTGAACCGTTGAAGGAAGAATTGATTCCAAGTTGGTCCGCATACAAAGCAAAATCAAACATGCCTTTCTCGCAGATTTGCGCCATTTCCTGAAACATATCCGGTTTGCGCCAGTCTCCTGTAGCCGCAGAAGAATAATCCCAGCCGACTGGGCTGTATTCAGTAAACCAACCAAGGTGCATTTTTTTATTCATATTAATCGCCCTTTCTTTTCCACTCATTATTTGATCCAAATTAGCTTATCGCCATCGTAGATATTGGAAATAAGTTTGTTGTCCATGACTTGATCTACCGGTACGGCTTTCTTGATAGAGTCCGTATTCACCAACATGTCAATCTCGTCTTGCCATTGTTTTGCTGTATGCAAGCCAATCCCGAATCCCGAGACTTGCGAAGATGCGATGATTCCCATTTCTACCTTCAACCGATTCGTCTCGGTTTCCACGTTATAGGTCGTCTCCGAACGGCCCGCCAAAATTTTGATGGTTTCGTCTTGGTGCGATGCGATATATTCTTGCGCCTTGAGTAGCGCTCTCAGGACATCCTCTGCTGCCGTCGGATACTTGTTGACAAAATCGTTATTCGCAACTACGACGCCGGACGAGGAGTTTACCCCATAGTCCTTAGGATCAAGCAGTCGAACCTTAAAGCCCAGTTTTTCCATCGCATTCGGCTCGTTGGACTTAAAAACGG
Source organism: Cohnella soli (assembly GCF_042655525.1). NCBI lineage: Bacteria > Bacillati > Bacillota > Bacilli > Caryophanales > Paenibacillaceae > Cohnella > Cohnella soli. Next base: position 91,768 of record NZ_JBHSMI010000056.1, on the reverse strand, counting down.
TAATCGCGTCCACATCCGCGGTATTCAGAATCGTTGGATCGAAACCGACGGACACCAGTTTGATCTTGGAAATATCCGCTCCCGCATTTTTAAACATCGCCTTAAAGCTTGCCGGCAGCGCTCCTTTGTATCCGACCGTTTTCCCTTCCAGATCCTTCGGAGATTTAATACCCGATTTATCCAGGACCATCAAAGCGCCAATGGTTACCGGACTCATCACGGCAATACCTTTGATTTCAGCGCCGTTGGCGACGGACTGGATGACCGTGCTAGCCGTGCCGGAAGCCGTAAATTGTATCCTGCCGGCTGCAAGCATTTTCATTTGTTCGCCTTCCAATCCGGGTATTACCTCTACATCCAGCCCCAGTTCCTTAAAATAACCGAGCTCGTCCGCTATCACCGCATTTGCATCCGGGGGTGACGCCGCGTAATAAAATGAGGTGCCGTACGTAATCTTTCCCGCTTTCTTGTTCGCGGCGATCCGCGCTTCCCAGTCTATTCCGGGCTTCGCATCCGGACTTGCACTCGGCGAAACGCTTGATGTTTCGCTTGGCGATGCACTCGGCGATACGCTCGGTGACGCACCGTTATTCGAATTACTCGAGCAGGCCGCCATCACAAACATCAATACAGCACTGAACAGAGACAATACCAATCGACTTGATTTTTTTTTCAATTTAGACACCTCCGAATAATTAAGTGCATTTTTATGATAAAACCGCATATTCGCGGTTTATATCCTGATGAGCAACCTTAGCTTTTATCGCTCCGATCTGTGCCAAGCGAGAAGCTGACGCTCAAGCAATCTAACGACATTGGTCATGAGAATCCCCATGGTCGCCAACAGAATAATGGCTGAGAACATACGATCCATCTCGAGATAATTGGCAGACTGGGTCACAATATTTCCCAAGCCTTTGGTAGATCCAACCATCTCCCCTACCACCGCGCCGATAACGCTCATGCTCATGCAAGTTTTAGCGGCCGTGAAAAGATAAGGCAGACTGTTCGGAAGACGCAGCTTGAGGAAAATTTCCAGCTTGCTTGCGTGCAAGGATTGCATATATTCATAGTTGTTCTCGTCTACGGATCGGAATCCGGCTATGGAATTGATCAGCATCGGGAAAAAGGTACAGATTGCGGAAATGAGTATTTTCGGAAATGAACCGAAGCCGAACCATATCATAAACAGCGGCGCGATGACTACGATCGGCGTGACGTTCGCCAGAACGGCGACCGGCAGCATCATGCGCTCCAGCACGCGCGAATGCGACATCACGATCCCGCCGATCAATGCCAGTATCGTCCCGACAAAGAATCCCATGATCGCCTCATAGAATGTAATTCCAATATGTGGGATGTAAAAACTGAATGAGCCAAAAAGTTCCTTTAATATATAGGAAGGAGCGGGCAAAATAATCGTTTTTACATTTAATAACCGAACGGCCGACTCCCATCCGACGAATATAATGACAAAGGACAACAAGGGTAGAAACACCGAGTTTGTAGCCGCTTTCATTTTCGAAAAAACGGAACTCTCTGCATTTGCGCTTATTTTGGCCATGGATTGACTCATCGTTCTACTCCCACCTTTCGCGTAAAGAATCACGTACTTTAGACACATATTGACGGAAATCTTCGGTCCCGATAATGGATTCGTCGCGTACTCGGGGGAGGTTGATGTCGATGATGTTGGATATTCTGCCCGGACGGCTGGACATCACAACGACCTTGTCCGAGAGATAGACCGCTTCCTGAAGGCTATGGGTTACAAATACGACCGTCTTCTTATGATGCTCCCAAATTCTCATCAGCTGAAGCATGAGAACCTCTCGAGTAATTTCGTCTAGCGCAGAGAAGGGCTCATCCATCAGCAGAATCGGAGCACCGGTTGCAAAAGCTCTAGCGATTCCGACCCGCTGCTTCATTCCCCCCGAAAGCTCCTTCGGATAAGCGTGCAGAAAATCTCCTAGGCCGACAGACTGCAAGAGTTCAATGGGATCTGTCTGTTCTTTTTCATTTCTTGCGTTGTATTTGCGATTGACTTCGAACGGGATTTTCATATTCTGCAGCACGGTTCTCCAAGGAAAAAGAGCCGGTGCTTGCGGAACAAATCCGAATTGCTTGGCCGATTGCATCTCGAGCGGCGAGCGACCTCCGATGCTGATTTCGCCATCGTCGATTTCCATCAACCCGCCGATAATTCTAAGCAGAGTAGATTTACCGCAGCCGCTTGGGCCGATAAAGCTAACGAACGAGCCTTCATCGATTTCCAGATGAACGTTGCGTAAAGCCTCGGTCCATTGCCCCCGACGAATAAATCGTTTGGAGACATTTTTTATCGAAATGTAAGACATCTTTCAAAAACCTCCTATGGATATACCCATGATCGATTTCATACAAAATTACTACTTTTTTCTATCTTATTATCAATATAATGGAAGTGAATAGCCTATTATGACACACAATGCGTGTTCTATCGTTTATCTGATATTAAAGGCTTGTTCCTCTATGCGCTTCCTGTTTAATGAAATTCTCTGCTTCATCGAGGCTAGGTATAGATGCTTGCGCTCCCTTACGCGTCACCGTGATCGCGCCGATTGCGGAAGCGAATTTCGCGGCCGTCCAATTGTCTTTGCCGCTCACGATCGCAGCTCCCACCGCGCCTGCAAAAGCATCACCGGCCGCCGTGGAATCCACGGCATTCACCTTGTATGACTCTACTACGAAAGTGCTGTTCGAATTAACGACGACCAAACCTTTTTCGCCTAGTTTTGCAAATACGGTTGATACGCCCTTCCGAAGTAATTCGACGGCCGCAAGCTTGGCGGTCACCTGATCGAAGACTTGAATACCTGTCAGTTGGGCGATTTCCGTTTCATTCGGAACGATGTAATCCACCATACTCAGTAGTTCTGCCGATAGGTGCTGCGCCGGGGCTGGATCCAAGAGTACTGGAACATTATGGCGTTTGGCGATGGCAATCGACTCCATCACCGTTTCCATCGGAACTTCTAACTGCACCATCAACAGCTTGGCCTGCTTGATCAATTGTTCCTGTCGACGGATATCCTCCGGGGTAAGCAGGAGATTGGCTCCCGGTGCCACTACGATGCTATTGTCGCCATCCGGATCCAGCGTAACGAACGCTACCCCTGTCACTTGCTCAGGTATTTTCTCGATCGCGTTGCATTCGACCCCTACTTGATCCAAACTGGCTAGTAGTTGATCTGCAAATATATCCGTTCCCAGTTTCCCGATCATGGCCACAGTTGCCCCGAGCTTTCGAGCGGCTACGGCCTGATTGGCTCCTTTACCGCCCGCATTCATGAAAAAATGGGATCCCAGTACGGTTTCTCCGCGTTTTGGACGATGGTTCAAGCTGACGACCATATCCATATTCAGACTTCCAACGACCACAATCTGTGCGCTCATAATAGGTCCACCCCGCCACATGATTCTCTATGAATAAGTTTGTGTTCCATAATCACGCTTTTCATTCCGACCCTCACCCCCTTCATCTGATCTTCCAGCAGCTGAACCGCAGTAACGCCGATCTGGTAGACGGGGATCGAAATCGTGCTGAGCATAGGACGAGACATCTTACTAAACGGTATGTCGTCACAACCGATAACCGCTATATCCCCCGGTATGGTCAAGCCCCTTCGGTGGATTTCTTGCATGGCTCCAAGCGCGAGCAGATCGTTCGAAGCGAACAGAGCCGTTGGCCGGTACTCGTCGATGACTGCCCCCATTTGGTGCATCCCCGACTCGTAACTGAATGTGCCCACGCTGACGAACGGTTCCAGATTGGCGCTCCGCATGGCGTCGAGATACCCGGTCTTGCGGTTTTCCGCCGATTGGATATTTCTTGGGCCGGCTAAATGGGCGATGCGTTGATGACCCTGTCCAATAAAGTAGCTAACCGCTTCATATGCCGCTTTGTAATCATCAATCAACACGGCGTCAAATGGCTTGCCTACGATCAGACGGTCACATAGAACGATAGGCATTTGCAGACTGGTCAATTCGTGGACCGTCTCCTCGTCGAGAGTCGAGGAAATAAGCACGATGCCGCTTACCTGTTGTTCTACCATTTTTTGAATATATTCTTGCTCCAGCTTCGGATCATTATCGGTGTTGCTGATGAATAGGGCATATCCGAGCTGGTGAGCAGCATCCTCGATTCCGCGAGCAATGACTGGGAAGTATGGGTTAGTAATATCGGGAAGGATTAAGCCGATCACGTTCGACCGATTCGTCGCCAAATTTCTTGCGATCGCGCTCGGGCGATAGCCCAACTCTTCGATTACTCGAAGAACACGCTCCCTGATCTCATCCTTTACCTGCGGGTTATTGTTAAGCACGCGAGACACAGTCGCCTTGGACACTTTAGCCCGCTCAGCCACGTCGATAATCGTCGGTTTCATTCGCTTTATCCACCTTCTTTCAAGTCAGAAACCGGTTTCTGAATTGATTAAAAAAATAAAATCGGTTTCTAAGGTTAGATTATCAGCCTGTATTTCATTTTTAAAGCGCTTATTTTTGATCAGCTGCGTCAACAGTCTTCGGTTTCAGAAACCGGTTTCTGAATCGTATAAAAAAAATAAATCGGTTTCTGAAGATAGAATAGCATGACCTTATTTCATTTTGCAAGCGCTTTTTTTTGAAGATGGCTGAGAGTTATAAGTAGAGATAAAGATGGCTTACATTCTGTCTGGCAAGATGACAACGGATAGGATAACTGCATTGAGCCGATCAGTTCATTGAACTTTCATGCGCGTACTTCCGTCTAAAGCAGTAAAACGGCATCAGGAAGTGAGACATCATGAGAAAAGTATTATCACTTGCTCTGGTTTCCACGCTTAGTGTTGGACTTTGGGGTTGTTCGGCTAAAAGCTCCGAGGTTCAGGCAGGACAAGGGGTACAACAAACGGTACAACAATCCGAAGTTCCCGAAGTAAACACTGTTGCATCTGATGAAAAAGATGTGAAGAGCCTGATTGAGGAATTCGGCAAAAAGCTAAGAATGGTCTCTCTTTTGGCTCCCAGTGAGATCGTAAGAAAGAATATGCAAGAACAATACGGCGATTTTCTGTCTCCTGATCTTTTGGCAAAATGGCAGAAGGACCCCAAGAATGCGCTTGGAAAGATGGTTTCCAGTCCTTGGCCGGACCGCATAGAAGTTGCGTCCGTTGAGCAATTAACAGAGGATACATACCAAATCAAAGGCGATATCGTCGAAATTACGAGCGCCGAGGAGAAAAATGGTGGAACCTTCACCAAACAGGGCGTTGCTTTCGAGGTGAGAAAATCCGGGAATCAGTGGCTTATTGATACGGCTACGATCGGTGCTGAAGAAGAGATCAGCTCGATTGTATACGAAAATACCCGTTATGGTTTTCGGTTCACGTTGCCGAACAGTTGGCAGGGTTACACGATCGTAAGTAACCAATGGGAAGGCTTGTCCCTTGGGGATTCAACCGGTGAGAAGGTTGTCGCAACAGGTCCGATCCTATCCATCAGACATCCGGAATGGACAAAGAAAAATCCAAGACGGGATATTCCGATCATGATCTTTACTCTTGCGCAATGGAACTCGCTGCAACAAGAAGATTTTCATATTGGGGCGGCGCCCGTTGGCCCTAACGAGCTTGGCCGTAGTTCCAAATATGTTTATGCGCTTCCGGCGCGCTACAACTTCGCTTTTCCGACGGGATACGAAGAAGTCGAGAAGATTGTAGCGGGTGCGCCTCTTCAACCAATTGATAGTAGCGGATCTAACGAATAATACAGATAGAACATTTTGAGAATAATCCGCGTGAAATATGGCCCTTCAAAAATTCTGGAGGGCTTTTTGATGTCTTATGAGGAGCTATTTCTGCCTTTTATGGTCATAATTGCACCACCATTTTCCAAGCGCATGATATGATTAATTATCCCCCCGACAGGAGGTAATGAGATGGCTCGTATTCTTGCCTACACATCGCCCGCGCGTGGACACTTGTTTCCGGTGACATCGATTTTGTTCGAACTTAGCAAACGGGGTCACGATATCGTACTATGCACATTGGCCTCACAATTGGAGCTTGTACGGTCACTTGGCTTCGACGCAGCTGCAATCGATAGCCGAATCGAGGCCATGCCTCACGATGATTACAAGGCACGCACGGCTCGAGGGGGACTGCAACGCGCAGTACGCATGTTTAGCGAACGTGCAGCCTATGATGGCCCCGATCTACAGCAAGCGATCGCGAGTGTTCGCCCCGATGCTGTAATCGTCGACGTAAACTGCTGGGGGGCTGTCGCGGCTGCCGAGGCGTGGGGCGGTCCATGGGCGACATTTTGCCCCTATCCGCTCGCGTTGACCTCACGCGATACGCCGCCTTTTGGTCCGGGGTTCCCACCTGCGCGCGGATTCCTGGGCAGGATGCGCGATCGCGCTCTTCGGCCGCTGTTTGTAGGTGCTTTCGAGCACATTATGCTGCCGCCGCTCAATGCAGTACGCGGAAGCTTTGGGCTTGCTCCGGTAATTAACGCCGACGATCTGTTTGGCCGCCCGCCGCTTGTGCTCTACCTTACAGCCGAGCCTTTCGAATATCCACGCACGGATTGGCCTTCAAACATCGTCATGGTCGGCCCCTGCGCTTGGGACCCTCCTGCCGAATCTCCTGAATGGTTAGCTAAAATCGAACGTCCAATCGTGCTTGTCACAACTTCCTCAGAGTTTCAAAATGACAATCGCCTCATCGAAGTAGCGCTGGAAGCATTATCGGAAGAGAATGTCCACATCATCGCAACGCTTCCCGCACAAGATTCCGCAGCATTCCGAACATCAGCCAACGCCAGCTTATTGCCGTTTCTCCCACATGGACTCGTGCTAAACCGAGCGGTATGTGCAATAACCCATGGCGGAATGGGGGCTACCCAGAAGGCGCTGATTCACGGTGTACCTGTATGCGCAGTGCCTTTCGGACGTGACCAACTGGAGGTAGCACGTCGAGTTGAGGTAGCTGGAGCAGGCACGCGATTGCCAGTAAGCCGGTTAAACCCCAATCTTCTGCGCGTCAAGGTACGCGAGGCGATGATGTGCGTCGAAGGCGCCCGCAGAGTATCCGAAGGATACGCGCTAGCGGGTGGGCCAAGCGCCGCAGCTGATGCATTGGAGACGCGTCTTCTAGGAAGTCCACGCGAATAAGACGCGCCTGTAGAACACCAAATCAAGCCCCATAAAACTCCGGCGAGTAGTACGCTCGGAGTTTTTCAGTTTTTAGTCATAAAATGGACGAGTCGCCCCCGTGGTATGACTCTATCAACACCCTCTGTCGCGTAATAGTATGAAATTATAAAAATGAAAATGAGGTGAGCTCCATGGGAATAAGAAACGATATTGTGATTCTTTTCTTCAATAATGTAGCAGCGGAAATAACCAATTTCCAGATCATTGGCAGCGCTGAACCATGCACGCCGTTAATTCAAGTAGGATTAAGGGTTTCCAACGCTAGAATTTGTCTGTTGAGAAATGGCTTTACAATTGAGGAGAGAACGCCGAACTTGTTGCGTTTCGTAAGGATCACGTAATGATCGGCCCATCGTCAAGGAACCCGTGAAGGTATGTGACTCCAATGTCGATCAAACGAGACAAATGGATGCAATATCGTATCATGAACGGTAGCTCCTCGCTCGCCGTTCATTTGCCTGAAACCCGGCTGCTGAAACCGAACAGGTTAGCCAAGCTGCTGCCCCAATACAAAAACCTCGTTCTTAAGCCGCGCGAGGGGAGATACGGACGGGACATCTTGTTCATTACCCGACAAAGAGCGAGTACCTATCGTATTCATAACGAGAAGAAAACGGTCGCCATGAATGACACCAAGCAACTGCTCAAATGGGTCGGTAAAAAAACCGGAGGACGTGGATATATTGTCCAACGGCGTCTACAGCTTGCTCAAATTCAACAAAAGCCGTTCGACATTCGGATCATTGTACAGCGAAGGAAAGCCACTTCGTCCATTTGGAAAGTGACAGGCTCATATGCGAAAGTAGCGGTGCGGGGATATCTCGTCACGAATGTCTCTAGTCACATCATTCCGGTTCCCGAGGCGCTGAAACTGGCCCGCATCGGGGATCGCAGCCTGATCCGCAAAATCAATCAGATCGCGCTATTGGCTGCCGAACGGCTTGGGGAACGTTACCCAAAGCTTAGGCAAGTCGGGTTCGATATAGGCATCGATAGGAACCGACGAATTTGGATCATCGAAGGCAATTATTGGCCGGATTTGCTCCCATTCCGGTCCTTGAAAGATTCCTCGATGTACCGCAGAATACGATGGTATCAGAAACATTAAAACAGCGGACGTTCGTGAGGTTAATCGCCCGCCTGTAGGGTCCATTCCTCTAATAAGTCCATTGACTTTAATCGAAGAGGCCAGGATTGTTCCGTTAGCTTTAATAGGGTGCGGCTGCTCGTGCGGTTAGGGAACCGAGTGGCTTGCCAAGCCTCCCGAGGTAATCGATACAAGGCAGCAATCAATTTGCGCTCGGTCCGGTCTAAAGGATGGAGTTCCTCGTACCCTTTTAACAGCGATTGCATGAAATCGGGATTAAATTGTGTCGTGTTCATGAGGGCAGATGCTATTTCAGCATAGATGGATCCGAGCTTAACGCGGTCCCAATCAATGATGAAAGGCATTCCTTCATCCGAAATAATAACGTTTAGTGAAGTAATATCGCTGTGAATCAACGCGGGGCGGTTCCTTTCCCGCCCCAAGAGGTCTACAATTTCCGGGCTCTTTAATTCGGTCCAGGAGCGATCCGCAAATTGGATGCAGGATTGTCCGAACCTTTTGCGCCATTGGCGTATCCCCCTATTCGCAGGTTTTGTTTGGGTCATTCGTCTACGAAAGAGACGGTCTCTGTATTGCCAGAATCGGATATGATCATAAAAGGGACCATTCATGGGAAGGGAATCACGAGATGTGATATGCAAGGAGGCAAGAGCCCGTCCTAGATTTTCGAAATCCTCATGATTCTCCAACCTCTTTCCATTGATCCAAGTCGTTACGTAGAAGGGTTTTCCTTGATTTAAGGTCCATAACTTTCCGGTATTACTCGCGAGCCATCTGGGCATGTAATTGAAGCCGCAATTCATCAACAGCTGCACATAATTTGCAGCTGTTTTCATTTGATCCATTGTACCCGAAGGGAGCAATACACTCCGCAAAAAGGGCTTCATGGCATAGGTTCCCGTCCCGGTTCGGACGCGGACGACGGCATTTTTTCGGTAAAAGGACGCAATCGAGTCTGAACTTAACGGAATCAGACCGAAGCGGCGGACAATTTGGCGTATTCGGCTTTTGGAATAGGAATTTGCCATGAACAACCTCGCTTCTTGAGAGTAAAAAGCTATTAGACAGGTTATTCATTGAGGGGCAGCGGTGTATGGCTTAACGCCTAAGAGACCTTAATATTTTATTTGTTTCCTAACACATCCACTCTAATCTGTAATCCTTCTACAACTTCTTTCGGTATTTCCCTGACCTTAATATCTCGACCTAAGAAAAGCAGCCAATTTGTGATTTCGGCCAATTCCTCCGGATGATGAACATGGATGAAGCTCTTTAAAATAGCCGTAGTTTGATAAGGATTCGTGTACGAAATTGTCATTTTTAAGGGATGGTACTTTTTGAATTGGGCAATCGCCTTGGGACCAAGTTCGAGGATGAGGTTGAAGGCTTCTTCCTGCTTGCTTAGTTGTACTACAATCTTCTTCTTGCTTATTCTTTTTTTCTCGGGGTAGGGTTTGACCTCGGTGAGATTGTCGACAGGAATAATCCGCCTCTTCTCCTCCTCTAGATCGAAGCCCTCGATTTGCCAAGAGCTTTTTTCACGATATAGCCGCAGGAGATAGAGGGGATAAGACTTGATTTCCCTTCCCTCTCCGACGGAAACGACTAAGTAACAGTCCACAAGAAGGGTTTGGATGAGTTGTTCTAACATAGGATGGGGCAGATCCGATAGATCAAGCAGGTCAGGATTGTGGGGGTTGGTCCCCTCGAAGAGCAAGATTTGATTTAACAGAACAAGATCATCTTGCTGGTTTTGAGAGATGAGGCCGAGCAATTTTTCCGCTAAAGAGTGGCGACTCTTGAGATAAGGGAGTTGTAGATTTCGTGTGGCCATGAAGGCGATAAAAAGAGCCTTAATCTCATTATCGGTAAAGCGGACAGTAGGCAGGACGGAGTTGCTCATCACAAAATAACCCCCGTCCCTCCCGACTTCGGCGACTAGAGGCATTCCCATCGCTTCAATTTCCTTGATATCTCTAATCGCTGTCGAGCGGGAGATGTCGAACTCATGCATGAGCTCCGAAATGGTAAAATGGGCGCGGTTGTTGATGTACCGCATGATGATGTTAATCCGTTCAACTTTTTTCATAGAGCCCTCTAAACAGTATCATATTTTGACATGATTTATCGTTATTATAAACCCATCAGATAGAAAACAACGAGGAGGAAATGAAATGAGTACGATTACCGGCTTTTCTATGCCGCGCTTGGCATCGCCTCCTGGGCACTGCGTCCGAAAAGCCGCAGACTTTCATGATACAATTCAATTCATCCATGCAAACAAAGGAGCTGGGATCATGGCAACGTATACTTTTGAGGAAAAAGACAGCTTTATCGTTCTTGGTATTGGAACGGAACTGAAGAGCGATTACACGGACTATGCCGGAATGAACAAGGAGAAGGAAAACTTCTGGCGGACAGTGGAGCAGGATGGAAGGCTTGATACGTTAAAGGCTATCGCTGCGAACGACTATATTTTTGCCGTAAACGAAGCGGTAAATCACAAGATGATGTATTATGCGGGCGTCATGACAGATTCATCAGTGCCGGAAGAGCACAGAGTGATCCAATTCCCTAAGGGGCAATATCTCGTCGTTAAAGGGGAAGGGAAGTCGGCCGATGAGCTTAGCAGCATGCTTACTGGCATTGCCTTTGGTCAAGTCTTGCCGGCAGCCGATCATTACGCCTATGTTGGCGGGCCCAATGCAACGGTTGAGATGGGGCAGCGAGACGGCTCCGTTTATGGTGAAATGTGGATTCCGGTTGTGAAGAAGTAAACGAGATCATTAGGAGGAATGTGGAATGTCCCATATCGTCGACTTTAAAAATGTATCTACAGTAGGTCTGGAATCTTCACCAGTAGCAGAAGCGCTTGCTGGTTTGCGTGCGAATGAAGCCCGTTACTTTATGAACAAATACAAGCACGAATTTACGGTCGTACCCGCCAGCGAAAGCCAGGAAACGCTTGAATACGTGAATCGAGTGTTGAAAGAAGAACGTGGGATTGAGTTTGCAGCCCGGCCTCTGGAAACATCGCGTTTTCAAGTCGAAAACATCGATTGGGCTTTCGTCTTTTATGAGGATGGTCTAGCGATCAACGTCCTGTATACAGTGGATGATCCCAAGAAGCGTGCCGTTGGATTTAAGCTATCCGAGGGGATGGAAGTACCTAAGGAGCTGGAAGAGAAGAAATTCAAATTCGCAAGACAGAAATCCAAGCTGGCTGGGACCATTCGAGGTTCGTTCTTCGTTATTAAAGGAGAATATTGAAGCGATAAACGGGACTGTCCCAAAAGCCATTTTGCGATCTTTTGTGCCCCGTGTGTTTTCTCGTCCACATACCCCGTGCGGTTGCCGTTCTGCCCGATTTTGTACGAATTTTCATACACACACACTCGTTCGGTTGCGGATCTGCTCGGTTTTGTACGAATTTTCATACACACTCGCTCGTCCGGTTGCCGACCTACCCTATTTTGTGTGAATTTTCATACACATACCCGGTCCGGTTGCCGATTTATCCGATTTTGTGTGAATTTCCATACACATACCTCGTCCAGTTGTTAATCGTTCGACGCTCATTCGAAGCAATCGTCGGTTGTTCGTCGATTGTACCGTCGTAGAAAGGACCTCAGCCCCCACATTGATGTGGTGGAAATTGAGGTCCTTTCACGTGTGAATAGGGACGTTCGCCTGTCATGTGAACACTTTTGGGACAGCCCCGCAAGGGTACAGCTCGCTTTTCGCTTCGGAGCTTCAGGGACCCAAATGAACGAGTTTGTCTTGCATCGAATTGAGGTGATTCCAGATTTCCGGAAAGTTTCGCTCGTATTCCGTATCGATATTGCAAGCTACCTCGCGAATGGAATAGGCATCGTCCCATTTGTAACTTTCCGGTTTATAGCACTCTCCCCCCAAACCCTCCAAGAGCTCCGGACGATCTAAAAAAAAGGCGAGCTCCTTGAAGGTGTTCGAGTCTTTTCCGATAGAAAAAGCGAAGTCGATCAATACCAATCGCCATTCTTCTTCACGCATCTCAACCATAATGTTAGCGGGCCGTATGTCGCGATGAATGATTTCAGTTTCATGGAGCGTATCTAGTATGGCACACAATTGCTTCAACAAGAATTGTCTTTGCCGATAGGAAAGATAAATGTTCAGCATCAGAAGTTTTTCCAACTGGATGCCGTCAATCCACTCCAATGCAACGAAAGATAGAGGTCCGCTCCCTTCGTACGCAATGAGGCGGGGAAAGTTGATATTTCCCTTCTGCGCGGCTAGTTTTTGGATGATGATGGCTTCGCGACTCGCCGCTTCCCCCAAAGTACCGTCCATCTTTACAAATATCCTTTTGCCGTCTACGGCAGAATTTCCTTCGAGGTAATAAAAGCCATGATGGGCGTATGAATCCAAATAAGAATTGAGATTAACAATTTGATACATGCTCTCCATATGGGTACGAAGCCAAACAGGGACAGTCAATGGAACATCATCCTTTTTCAAAAAAACTTTGATTGAAGAATACGGAAAGATCGCGAGGAACGGTATAGCGATATCCTTCTTGTTGCATGTACGTATCCATGAAATGCTTAAGACTATAAGGATCCATCATAGTAGAAGGGGAAAACCCCGTGATTTCCATACGTTCGGCTATCGCCGACAACCGCGCGAAATAATCCGGGGCAATAGACGGTTTGTGGACGGATGCATGGTAGAGCAAACTATAAAAGTAATCCTTTGGTTCCGGGGTAAAGAAGCCCTTTGGCGATAGCGTCCTGCGTTTCAAAATATCCCTTTCCCATACTTCATCCATATAGCCGTCTCCTACATGACGAAAATCGAAATACACCGGTTGTCCTCCAACATGAACCTGGTAGTGAATACGATAGGGCTCCGGAAATACCTTTTTCCCATTTAACAACAGAGCGACGTCGACGGAATCGCGGACCAACAAATCAATATCGCCGTGCAGCGCCGTATGGTAAGTGTCCGGCAGGCATTCGAAATTACGCAATACAACATAGTCCGTAGTGGAACGAAGCGCGGAAAAAAGTTGGCTCAGGTCTTGCCAGCCGTGAGTTCCCAACAAATCTTGATGTAGAACGGGGCAATGTCCGTCCCACGCCCCCGGATAATATTGGATAAAGGTATCCGGGTCGCAACCGAACAGTAAAGTCAAATCCCGGTTGCACTCCTTCGGAGTATTCGTCGCGTGTATACGATGGCCTCCCCCGGCCCATTGCCGGTATTGAGCTTTGGCATCAAAAACATTGGCATTGACCGGAAGCGTTCCTTTGGAAGTTTGCCGCGGTGCATACACGGGATGCTCGTCCATTACGATGATGCAGAAAAAAGCGCCTCTTCCGCAGTGCTGTTCTTTTTCGGATCCTGAAGGTAAATTCTGACCATAGAAGCGTGAGAGATTGTCGGCAAACAGAGCGGGTGTCCAATAAATCTGAAAAGCCTTTTTGACTGTGAATTTAGTAAGAAGGTCCATCATGATAGATTGTACTAGCGGAACGGCGTGTTCCCATATGATAAATAAATGAAGTTCGGGTACCATGCTTTTGCCTCATCCCCTTGTCCATAGCATAGTGACAGTTTATGAGGGGAGTATTCCTTAGAACCTATATATTTGCGGAATCGTACCCAATTGATCATCAAAAAAAGGCACATGCCTGTACCTTTTTCGCCAATCTATGGACGCGCTGTGCAGGCTGTTCAGATTACAATAACGCCCTAAGCTCACGTTGATATTTATTCATATGCGCTAATGTCGGAATAACCCGTTTGGCCAAACGAATGCCGCCGATTCTAATGTTTCGGACGACATGGTAAGGGGCAGATAAAAGCGCATGCAGGAGACTTAAATCAGAAGAGCTTAATTGTCGGTATCTCTGATAATAGTCGATCCAACGAAGCATCTCCGCACCGTTCCACACGAAATTTCGATGAAGAATGTGGGACAAATCCTTCATTCTTGCATGGAGAGAACTGTTATCGAAATCGATCAAATGCAATTTTCCCCGTTTGTCTTTCATCAGATTGGGATAATTATAATCGCCATGTACAAATGCGGAAGCCTTTTGTTCTGCATCGACGGCCTCTAAGACTTTGGGCTGATGCAAGTAGCCCAGCACTTCCTCGCAAAGCGCTGCTAAATGCTCTGAGTTTTTGTATTGGCTGAGCAGTTGTTTATATTCCGAAACTTCGTGGTTCAGTCCCGAGTATCGGATTCTTGCGACCGGGGCTTCGGCTGAAGGGAATCCTTCGGCAATGGAATGGAACTTGGCCAAAGTTCGAACCCCATTCTTTAAGTCTATCTTCATTGCAAAGACCGGTCTCTGTCCGTCGACCCAATTCGTTAACGTGTACGAAACGCCGTCATGAGTCATGTAGGAGGATTGCTCCAATGTAGGGTAAACTTTTTGACCGCGGGTAAATCCATGCTCATCCATGTAGGATAAGATGCGGGTAATGAAACGGACCTCGTCTTCCGGGAAAACATAACTTTTTAAACAATAGCTCGCGTCGGCGGTTCGGATCCTGTAAACATCGCGTATTTGAAAAGTATCTCTGATTTTTATTCCGTACATTTGTTCTACCCTTGACCCAATGGATACCCTCATGCTCACTCCCCCTTATTGATTTGTCCATTCCTCTCATAAATCTGAAGGAGCTATTTCTAGGTTATTCATGGTGGGGAAGTATGAATGGTCTAACGCCGCGTGAGCAATTAAAAACTTGCCGTTTCGGATGGCAGGGTGAACCGTAATGACATTTTAATGGAAGGGGCTTACAATTATAAATAAGAGGATCAAGAAAGCTGCTGGAAAGAGGTGAGTGGATTGTTCAAGATCGGGGCGTTCGCGAAACTAAGCGGCGTGACGGTGAAGACGCTGCGTCATTATGATGAACTCGGCTTGTTAAAGCCTGCGCAAGTGGACGAAGAATCGGGCTATCGTTTGTATACAGCTGAGCAGTTGCTGACCATCCGGCGCATTAATGGGTTCAAAGAGCAGGGCTTAACACTCGAAATGATGCGACCGCTGCTGACCGGATCGGTCGCCCTGACGCAAGTAGAGCGTACTTTGCTTGAAAAGCGGAAGGATCTGGAGCAACAGATACAAGAGGCTCAGCGGCAGCTTGCGGGGGTTGATGAACGACTCGTGAGGATCGAAAAGGCAGCAGAGGACACGGAGGAAGGGAAGCTCTCCGTGCGAAGCGTGGACCCGGTTCTCGTCGCCTCTATCCGCGAGAATTTGCCGAGAGGCCGATTGTGTCTACTGCTTGACGAGCTGAAGCAGTATGTTCGCTCGCAAGGCGAAGAGTCGGACCGTGAGATGACAATCATCTGGCATAGGAGGGCTGATGGCAACGAAGAGCCTTCGGACTTTGAGGTCGCAATTCCCGTCTCAAAACCGATCCCTGACAGCCACCGGGTCAAGGTTCATCAATTACCCGGCGTGAAGGAAGCTGCTTCCTACGTCCATCGGAGTGACCCGTATAAAGACAATTATAAGGCAAGCGAAGTACTGCAGTCGTGGATCGCTGATCAGGGCTACCGGCCGCTAGAGACGATTCCAGTTCGCGATATTTATTTGACGTCTGACAATGACATCTATGGCCAGCTGCGAAAGGCAGAGGCAATCGTTCCTGTTGTGCGGGTCTGAAAAACTTGAAAACCAACTTGACCCTCCCCCCAAGGGGAGGGTTTATCATAGCATCAACTTAATGATAAGGAGTGGTTTTCATGAGTATGAAACGTTTAGAAGGTCGAGTCGCAGTTGTCACGGGAGGAAGCCGAGGAATCGGGAGAGCGATCGCGTTGCGTCTTGCCGCCGAAGGTGCGCTTGTCGCCGTACATTACGGTAGCCGGCAAGACGCAGCGGCGGAGACGGTCGCTGCGATCGAAGCATCGGGCGGCAAAGCGTTCGCCGTAGGCGCCGAATTGGATTCGCTAGACGGAGTCGAGCGGCTCCTTCAGTTCCTGGATGATGAACTCATCCGTAGAACAGGTACCAATCGATTCGATATTTTGGTCAATAATGCCGGGATCGGCACGTCATCATCATTTGAAGCGACGAGCGAAGAGGAATTCGATCGGTTGTTCGCGGTCAACGTCAAGGCACCGTTCTTCCTCGTCCAACAATCGCTCGAACGGCTGCGGGACGGCGGTCGTATCGTCAATATCTCATCGGGAGTGACGAGAATTGCTTATCCGCATTTGATGACCTACAACCTGACCAAAGGCGCCATAAATACATTCACCCTGCACCTGGCTCAGCTTCTGGGTCCGAGGGGGATTACCGTGAATGCAGTAATGCCTGGTATTGTCGATACGGACGTCAACGCATCATGGCTGCATACGCCCGAAGGCCGTAAGCTTGCCGTAGACATGTCAGCTCTTGGGCGTGTAGGCGAGCCTACGGATATCGCGGATATCGTTGCCTTCACGGCATCCCCGGACGGCCGCTGGGTAACGGGACAGATGCTAGATGCGACAGGCGGTTCGCATTTGTAAGCTACAACTTTACGAAGGGAGAGTCTCGATGCTGCATATTGTCAACGGAGATTTTGTCGGTGATAAGTTAAGGAAGGGGAATATTCGCGGAGACGTCCTGGTCTGGAGAGAAGTGTATCCAGTAGGTCCGGTATCCGTTAATATGGAGGAGCCCTGGTCGCCGAGAGTGGAATATTTGGAGAGAACCTTGGGCATTTCGGCAGATGACTATGTGACAAACTATAAGTCGCAGGAACAAATCCTGCAGAACTACCACCAATACGATGAAATTGTGTTATGGTTCGAGCATGATTTGTTTGATCAGCTCATGCTAAGCTATTTGCTCCATTGGTTTTCAAAGCGGACACTAGGGCACACAAAACTAAATTTACTGTGTATCGGCGACTACCCAGGTATTGATTTGTTTCGAGGATTGGGTCAGCTTACAACCAGACAATTGGAAGCCTTATCCGGTACTTGGCAGAGGATCGGACAGAAGGAGCTTGAAACAGGTAGAAGGATCTGGGAGGCATACGCTTCCCCGGAAATTGAAAGGCATGTAGAAATTTTGCATGAAGACACATCGGCGCTGCCCTTCGCGAACGCGGCACTTGAACTGCACTTATCCCGTTTGCCTTCCGTAAAGAATGGGCTGGGGATCGTAGAGCAAACAGCCTTAGATCTGATCAGGAGAGGGATAAACAACCCGCGCGAACTTTTTAAAGAGGTCGGGAACCGTTTGAGTGTGCTAGGAATGGGCGATTTGGAGTTTTGGTATCGACTATGGAGTATGTCACAGCAGCCGAATGCATTATTAGAGCTGCGGGGTCAGTATGCTTTTCCTGATTATCGACAGAAAATGGCCCCGTCCTTCGAAAATTGCGAAGTTGCATTAACGGAGCTAGGATTGGAGGTAGCCGTTGGAGAAAAGGATTGGGTGAATGTGAAAGGAATGGATGAGTGGTACGGCGGTCTGCGATTGCATGGCGGATTAACATGGCGCTGGGACACGGAGAGAAAGCAATTGGTTGATATCGAAATGGGTTGAAAAGGCGGTCTTCGTGTGGCAGAAAAGAAAACAGCGAAAAGAATCAACAAGATTCTCCTGATTGCGGCAGGCGGCATTGTGCTTGTGCTGGGCGCTTTAGCGGGTTATGTTTATTTCTTCGTCCTTGAAAAGCCGGCTGAACCGGATAAATGGGCTGCTGCGAAGCGCTATGTCTGGAACAAAATCAAGTTCGACCAGGATGCACAAGTGATGTCTGCCGACGGTTCCGAGTACTATTTGCTTGCCAATGAGGGAGCAGCTGCCGAAAATAAATTGATCATTTATTTTTCCGGGGGCGGAGTGGCCTGGGATGCGGAGACTGCCGCGCAGCCGATCAGTCTGGGCAATATCATGAAGAGCGGCGAGATCAAATATTACTTTCCGAACATTCCATTCTTTAAAGTAAGTACGCTTGGCGGCATTTTGAAAAATAATAACCCTAACAATCCGTTCAAGGATTGGAATATCGTATATATCCCTTATTCTACTGGTGATCTACATATCGGAAATACATCCAAGGAATATAAGGACGCCAAAGGCAAGCCGTTTACAATGCGTTACAACGGCCAAGCCAATACGCGCGCCGCATTGGAATGGATAACAAACCATTTTGCCTCGCCGGAAAAGATCCTTATTGCGGGAGAAAGCGCCGGCGGATTCGGAGCTGCTTTCTGGACGCCTGAGATTGCGAGACGCTACCCGGATTCCCGCATTTATCAATATTCGGACAGTTCCTACTTAAATGCCGACCGCTGGCCGGATATTATCGATAACGAATGGAAGGCCAACTTTGCGGCAACCTTTGGTTATGAAGTCCACGGCGATTTGATTTCATCCGTATTCGCGGCGAACCGCAAGCTGCTTCCGGACAACGCGGTACTTTTGCAGTCCAATACGCTTTATGATGAGCTGCTGTTCGACTTTGAAAAGGATCTGAACGGTGACGTCTCGGACAATGACGAATATGTGCATCGCTGGTCGGCCCGCATGCTGCAATCTGCCGGAGAGCTAACTGAAAGATTACCAGGCTACTATTATTTCATCACGGATTACGGTCTTAACAAGAAGACGGGAAGGACACCGCATACGCTCTCCCCACTAAATCATTTCTACAAAGCCGAACAGGACGGGGTGAAGCTGATGAAGTGGCTGGACGACGCCGTCAATAAGGATCAATATTACTCCGTGGGGCGGCGTTTTGTCGAGAAAGAGGGCTGAGTTGTATTGGTTAGGAAAAATGCCATATTGCTCGGAATGATCGGCGTGTTCGTCATCGTTACAATCGTGAATGTGTTTCAATGGCTAAGTCCCCCGACGCAAGCCGAGAGGGCGAGCGGCGGAGTGCTCGACGCGTCGAAATGGGATTTCTCGAAGCATGGCGTCCTCTCGCTGCGCGGGGAATGGAAGTTCTATGAAGGAAAATTGCTAGGGCCGGAAGATTTTCGATCTGGCGGGGAAATCGGGGGTCGGTTCGTTCAAGTGCCCGGAGGCTGGAAAAGCCAGCTGGCTTCGGGAGACAAGAACGGTTACGGAGCAGGCACGTATCGGCTGCTCGTCCGTACGAACGAAGCGGCGTTGTTCAGCATACGGGCGAAAAAAATCAGAATGTCCAGCCGCATATTCATGAATGGCATCGATTTGGGCGGCAATGGTCAACCCACCTTATCGGCGGAAGGCTTCGTGCCGAGCAATGCGCCTTTCTTCGGCACCGTCCAAGCGGATTCGGGAGTCGTCGAGATTATTATTCAGGTAGCCAGCTTTAACTACTTGGAAGGCGGCTTGGTTCAGCCGCCGGAATTCGGACTCGCGAATGACGTGATGAACCGCCGCGAAGATTCCAAGCTCGCCGATATGATTCTGACGACGATCCTGCTTGCGTTCGGGTTGTATTATGCGGGCATGTTCAGACAGTGGCGACGGGAGCCGCATCTGATGTATTTTTGCCTTTTCTGTCTGGCGCTCGGACTGTTCTTTAGCATCGATAACGAAATATTGGCGCTTGGTTTCGTGCCCGGATTGACGTTTCCATGGCTTCAGAAAATGCTTTTCCTATTGCCGCTCGTGTCTTTCTTCTTCTTCACGCTTTATGTATACCGTTACCTGAAGGAAAGGGATAACGTTGCATTTGTATGGCTTCGCAGATTGTCCTACGCGTACCTTGCGACAATTGTGCTGCTTCCCAATCGATATTTGGTCAGCTTCCTCGACGTCGGGATCGCGATCGGAGCGGCCGCCTTCGGGGTGATGTTCTATGCTGTCTTCCGAAGCCGAAGCCGCGAGAACCACAGCAGACATTATATGACGCTGGGCATCTTCTTCCTGCTTGTCAGTTGGTTATATGCACACTTGCGTTACCAGCTAGCGCTGGATAATCCCTATTATATGGTCGTGACGCCGGCGCTGCTTGTTTTGTCGCAAGCGCTGCTCATGTCCGAACAAATTCAGCAGAATTACCGGAAAAGCGAACGGTTGTCCGAAAGATTACTGCGATATGATCGTCAGAAAGACGAATTTCTGGTCAAGACCTCACACGAGCTGCGAACGCCGCTGCACGGGATCGTGAACTTGTCGCAGGCGCTGCTGGACAATCAGACGATACCTCTTCAGGCGGAACATCGCGACAATATTCACATGCTGCATCTGCTGGGCAGAAGGCTTGCGGGTCTCGTGCACGATATTCTCGATCTGAATCGGATTCGTCATGGACAACTCCTGATCCATACGACATCAGTCAACTTGGGTCTGTCGGTTCGGTTCGTCATGGAGACGCTGTCCATCTCGCCGGTCAATAAAGAGGTGCGGCTCATCAACTCGCTGCCGGCCAAGCTCCCGCTCGTCCTAGCGGACGAGAACCGGGTGAAGCAAATATTGTACAACCTGCTGGAAAACGGGCTGAAATATACGAAAAAAGGGACGGTAATCCTCTCCGCGGAGCGGAGGGGGGACGAGCTGGCCATCTCGGTGTCGGATACGGGGAGAGGCATTCCCGCGCATGAAATCGCCGGCTTGTTTCAGCCGTTCGTACAGTTGGAGGAGTCGGGGGATGCCGGTGAGGGATTAGGGCTGGGGCTGAGCATTGCGAAGCAACTGGTCGAACTGCAAGGCGGCAATTTGGAGGCGGAATCCACGGTCGGCGCAGGCTCGAGGTTCACGTTCACGCTGCCGATCGACCTGGCATCGGAAGAGGCGGCAACCGCCGCGGCTGTCGAGGAGGTCTTAACATCCCCATTGTTCGCGCCGATGCGGGACAATCAAGCGGCCGATTTTCACCTTCTTATCGTAGACGACGAACCTTCCAATCTGAAGGTGCTGATCGATGAAGTTTCTTCCATGCGTTATGGGTATACGGCGGTCGGAAGCGGAGAAGAAGCGCTTGATGCCTTGCGCCGCCGGAAGATTAAACCGGACTTGTTGCTGCTTGATCTGATGATGCCGGGCATCTCCGGCCTTGACGTATGCCGGGAGATTCGACTGCTGCGAGGGCTTGCGGAGCTGCCGATATTGATGATGACCGCCTCCGGTCAGACGGGAGATATCGTGGCCTCGTTCGCTGCCGGCGCGAACGATATCGTACAGAAACCGTTCGAGTTAGCCGAATTGCGGGCGAGGGTACAGTCGCTGCTGGCGATGAAGAGCTCTTCGGAACGTGCGGTACGTCGGGAAATGGATTTCCTGCAAGCCCAAATTACGCCGCATTTCCTCTACAACAGTATGAATGCCCTCGTGGGGCTTAGTTATAAAAACGTTGACAAGCTGAGAGAGACGATTCACCATCTGACGACCTACTTGCGGGCCAAATTTACGTTCGTGTTCTCGGGGGAGCTCGTTCCATTCGAACGCGAATTGGAATTGGTCACGGCCTATTTGGCGATCGAGCAGCTGCGTTTCGGCAGCTGGCTGGCTGTCCGAATAGAGATCGAAGAGGGTTTCAATTGCATGTTGCCTCCGCTTGCGCTTCAGCCAATCGTAGAAAATGCGGTCCGGCACGGCATCGGGCCGAAACCGTCCGGAGGCACGCTGCGGATTGCCGCATGCAGGCGCGAAGGCAGAGCGGAAATAACGGTGGAAGACGATGGCGTCGGCATCGGCGAGGAATTGCTGCTCGTACTGAGAGAAGGGCGAGCCGCAGGGGTCGGCATCGGCAATGTGAACCGACGCCTTCAGATGGCGTGCGACGGCGGATTGGACATTCACAGCAGCGTAGGCAAAGGCACGCAGATCAAGCTGCACATACCGGAGGCGAAATAAAGCGGTGGTAAAGGCGATATTGATTGACGACGAGGAAATCGCGCTCGACGTGATGGAGATCGTGCTGCAGGAGGTCGGCGGAGTAACGGTACTCGGTAAATTCCGCCTCGTGTCCGATGCGATTGCGCAGTCCGAAGGGGTGCAGCCGGATCTGATCTTCCTCGATATCGAGATGCCGGAGACGAACGGACTTGCGGCTTCGGCCGCGCTTCTCGCGATTTTTCCCGACGCGGATATCGTATATGTGACCGCTCATAATCAGTATGCGGTAGATGCTTTCGATACGAAAGCGATCGGTTATTTGCTTAAGCCTGTAGCCAAGCATCGGCTTGTCAAAACATTGGAGAGGCACGCGGAGCTCCGCGAGAAAGCAGCTCGGCGGGCAGAGGCTGACAGATTGACCCGCAGCCGGGACAGCATGAAGTCCCCCGAGCCGTCCAGACGAACGTTATCTCTGAAGCTGCTCCAAAGCATGGAACTGTACGATGCCGAAGGTCGTTTGATCACATGGCGGACGAAGAAGACGAAAGAAATGTTCGGTTATTTGTGGCACCATAGCGGAACTCCCGTTTATCGGTATCGCATACTCGAGCATGTGTGGCCGGAATTGGATGCAGAACGCGCGCAAGCGCTTTTCCATACGACGATGTACTATTTGCGGAATACACTGAAGTTGGCCGGCTGTCCGGAAATGATCGGTTTCGGAGATGAGCGCTACTGGATGCGAACCGACGAAGTCGCATGCGATGTGACGCGGCTGGAAGAGTTAATCGGGAATGGGAGAAGGGCGAGCGATGCGGAGGAACTGCTGTCGCTCTATCGCGGCGATTATTTCGAGACGGAAAACTACGGTTGGGCGAATAGCAGAAGATACGAGCTGCGCGAGGCAGTCGTTCGGCATCTCGAGCAATGGGCGGAGCATGAGATTGACTCATCGCTGAAGGAACGTCTGCTGCGCAAATTGCTCGAGCTGCATCCTTATGAGGAGTAATATGAATAAAGGCGATTGATCGATTTGTTTGGAAAATGTTTAGAGCTCGATTGCTAATCTTCTCCCATGCAACACGATTCCATTGCAGAAGGGGAGAGGTTCATTGAAAGAACGATCGATGTTCCGCTTATTGTCCAGAATAAAGATTCAACTGCTGCTTGCTATTGTCCTGGCGGTTCCGCCGATCGCGATGGCTGGCACAGCGAATGCGGAGCCCTCGACGGGCACGTATGACAGCAGGCTGCTGGCAAGCTGCGAGTATAAAATGATTATGGACAATGGGATCACAACCGTGTCCTGCCCGGATACAATATCGATCGGCGCTAAGGGGGATTACGCGTATACAGGCGCACTCAAATTCGATTTGAGCGGCTTCGGCGGAACGGTGCTGGATGCTGATCTAGAGCTGTACGTAACCGATAAAGAAGGCAGGCCCGGGCTGACGATTTACGAGCACCACGGGAGCTGGACGGCGCCCCAATCGCCTACGGAGGCCTCGGCTGGTTGGCCTTCTTCCAGCGAACCGAGTTCACGCAAGGCTGCCATAACGGATGTAGGCGGCAACGGCAAATGGATGAAATTTAATATTGCGTCGCTGGTGCGTGACAAGATCGCCAAACAAGAGGACAAGCTCGATCTCGTCCTGTCGGGCTCTTGGCCGTATGAAGATTCAGAGGGGCATTTCCAATTTGCAGCGTCCGGTGAGCTCAGTCCTAAGCTGAAGATTTCCTATACGATGGCGGCCGTCGAACTGCCGATTAAGCAAACACGAATTGCGGCAGGGAAAGGCTTTACGCTGTTCCTTCAGAATGACGGTACGGTCAAGGCCTATGGTCGGATTAACGAACACAAGATCGAGGTGCCTGACAGCCTAACCGGCGTGCAGGCGGTTTACGCGTCCAACGAATGCGGATATGCGATAAAGACAGGCGGTTTTGTCGTGGCCTTGGGCGACGGCTGTGAAGTTCCCGACGACGTCCCGAACGGCAATGTCGTCGGGCTCGTACTTGACGGGTCTGTTCCCGCCGTCCTGATGAGTGACGGGACGATCGTCAACTGGGGATTTGGATGGTCCAAGATGCCGGAGGGATGGGAAGTACTCTATGGGCCGTTTAAATCCATCTCGGGTGGAGATAACCATGCGGCTGCGCTGACGTGGGATAACAATGTCGTCAGTTGGGGCCAAGGTTCGACCGGGGCGACTTCAGTGCATGAAGACTTGCCGGAAACGACGGCCATCGCTTCGGGACTCAATCACACATTGGCACTGCTGACAAATGGCACGGTCAGATTGTGGGGATCTCGGGCTGAGCAGCCCCCTGAAAACTTGACGGACGTCGTGGCGATCGATGCGAATGACAACTATTCCGTGGCGCTTAAGAGAGACGGGAAAGTTGTCGTATGGGGAGACGGCGGAGGACTGCAGCCGCCGCCCGGGCTCAACGGCGTCGTAGCGATCGCAGCGGGAAGGTCCCATCTGATCGCGTTGAAGTCGGACGGTTCCCTGGTCGGCTGGGGGAATAACGTGCACGGCGAAACGGTCAACCCGGCACCGTCCATCGGCGGTTTGTCATGGTCGCCCGGCAGCGAGATCGGCACGACGGCGGCGACGATTGCGAATGGCAGTCTGCAGGACGAGCGTTACGGCGAGCTGACTTTGAAATATCGGATCGGCAATGCGGGAAGCGTCAGACATCCTTATGTCAACGAGGATTCGGCTGATCTCGACTACGACACGGAGCTTCAGTCGGGCGACGAGCTGGCCGTCTCTCCGGGACAGCACATCTATGTCATGGCGGAGTACGTGGAGGACGGCGATAAGAAAGTAGCTTACTGGTCGGATGTAATGCTCGCATGCAGTCAAGTGAAGCAGACGACGCCATGCAGCAATAACAACAACAATACGTCCCCATCGAACGGCGGCAAGGAAATCATATCGGTGGACGTCGTCATCGGCGGAGATCAGCCGGCCGACACCGCCAAAGTCGAGATCGAGCGGACAAGGCATTCCGACGGAAAAATATCCGACCTTGTCACGTTCGACGAAGCCAAGGCGAAAGAAGTCGCCGAGCGGGCTGCGGCGGCCAATCGGCACGTAGCGAGAATCGTGATCCCCGACGTCAAAGACGAAGTCGGCGAAGTTCGCGTGAACGTGCCGCGGAACGCGCTGGCCGTGCTTCAGAAGAACAAGATCGACCTGGAAATCTATACCGACAACGCGGTCATTCGCGTTCCGATCGCTTCGCTGAACGGATTGGACGAAGATTTTTACTTCCGCCTCGTTCCCATTAGAGAGGCTGCACTTCGTCAAGAGATTGAGCAGCGTGCCCGAACGGAAGAAGTCGTCAGGAAGATTGCCGGCAAGGAAAATATCCAAGTCGTAGCCCGTCCGATGACGATCGAGACGAACTTGTCCAGCAGGGCGATTACGCTGACGCTTCCTCTGCGAGATGTCGTTCTGCCGCAAGACCCGCAAGAACGGGCGGCGTATTTGAAGCATATGGGCATCTTTATCGAGCATTCGGATGGAGAAAAAGAAGTGGTGACCGGCAAGGCGGTTACCGGAGCGGACGGCAAGCTGGGCTTGCAATTCGACATCAACAAGTTCAGTACGTTCACGATTCTGCATATGGCTGCATGGGGCGGCGCCGGGCAGTCCGGGACCCACGCCAAGTATGTCGGCGGCTATCCGGACGGCACATTCGGAGCGGATCGCAACGTTACGAGGGCTGAGATGGCAACGCTGCTAGTCAACAGCGGCATTGTACCGGCATCTTCGGATCCGGCTGGAGAGTTGTTCCCGGATGTTGCGTCGTCGCACTGGGCATTCGCGAATATCGGCAAGGCGGAGAAGTCGGGGCTTCTTGTCGGGTATCCGGACGGAACCTACCGGGCTAACGCTTCGATCACGCGCGCAGAGATGGCTACCATCGCTTATCGGTATCTGAAGCCGGACAGCGCGTCTTCCCGCGCATTCTCGGACGTACCTGCGTCCCATTGGGCGAGCAGCATGATCCCGGCGCTGTCCGGCTATATGGACGGCTACCCGAATCGGACGTTCCGTCCGAACGATAAGCTCACCCGCGCCGAAGCGGTAACCATCCTGAATCGGATGCTGAAGCGGGGGCCGCTTCAAGGGAACGCGAAGCCGAGCTGGCCGGATGTGGCTCCGTCCCACTGGGCATACGCAAGCATCGAAGAGGCTTCGACGGATCACGCTTTTACGCTTCGACCTGAAGGCGGAGAAGAGTTGACCAAGTAAATAGATAATCTGTGTTCAGGCTGTCGAGGCTTTCTCGACAGCCTGATGCCATTTTCATCAGGATTGGCAAAGGGCGCCCCGTTCTTGATAAAATGAATGTAGCGACGATCTAACAATGACGAGAAGAGAGAGTGGATGTAAGTGATACTCATAAAAGTGCCGACTCCGGAAGTTACGATTTACAAGCAGGAGGCCCCAACATTAAGCCATATTTACGGGTTTACGGATTTCATTCTGATTCCTAGAGATAAAGCGGGGATCTTCATGTTCTACAATGATAAGGATGAACTCCTCTTCGTCGGTAAGGCACGGAAGCTAAGACCTCGAATCAAGAAGCACTTCGAGGATACGGTGTCGGACATCAAAGACCATCGGAATGAAGTGACCAAGATCGAGGTTTGTTTAGTCGAGAACCCCGTTCATAGAGAAATTTACGAGACGTTCATTATCAATGAACATAAGGCCAAGTACAATGTGGATAAGGTGTTGTACAAATAAGGGACAGACAACGAAAAAATGCCTTTAATCCACATTCAGCAGATTAAAGGCATTTAAGTATATGTGCAGAGCTTAAATTGTAAGTTGGTTGCGGGGGCAGGATTTGAACCTGCGGCCTTCGGGTTATGAGCCCGACGAGCTACCGGGCTGCTCCACCCCGCGAAAGTATGACTAAGCAATATGAACTTAATGTTGGTCAGAAATATTATTTTACAGCAGTTTGATCCAAAATGCAAGCTTGACGAGTGTAGTATAATGAATGGAATTTAGCGGATGATAGCATGACCTTAAGAGACTAGGATACTAGGAGAGCAGCCGTGGAACTTATTCTACTGAAATGTCCTAACTGTAATGGAAATATCGAATACAAAGAAGGTTCTACTTCTACGCTCAAATGTCCGTATTGCCAAGCGGAACTATTATTGAAAGAGAACAACGTTTATTATGTCGACCAGACGATTAACAATTATTACGGAGCAGCTCCTGCTCGTACACCATCGCAGCCTCGAGCGAATTTCAAGAGGCTGTTCGTTGTCTCGTTCATACTGATCCTTGCATTTGTTGGTTATCTCTTTTGGAACAACCGCTCCTTTCGAGAAATCGGGGAGACGCCGCTGCCGATTCGTACAGTGCCCGAGAGCGAGGCGCTTCTGTTCTTTCTGAAGGACATTTTTAATAAAGGCGAAGCCATGCCAACGGAAGAAGAACTCGCTAGCATCCGCTATTTATCTGCTCGCCATAAAGATGATCAGTGGAGCTTTGATTATAGCCTTGAAGATCCGTTTACGAACGAGAAAGCTGAAATTTCCAACTATGTCGTCATGGATAAAATATTGAATACGCAGAAGATAGAGCAGAAGGATTTTGAGGCGTTCAGCGGGTTGACCGTGCTGAATCTCATGGGCGAATACGAAATCTCGCAAGGCCAGAAAATCAGTTTTCGGCATTTGCAAGGGCTGCAGAGCTATTCAGGCGGGTTTAACGAATCGTTTAGGTTAATTGCGCAATATTTTAGCGATAACTCTAAAATAACCGAACTCACCACGCAAATCCGAAGCAACGAGGAACTGGCCTTATTATTGCAGTTTCCGAATTTGCATTCGCTTAAAATCACCTATATCAACGAGTCTGTAACGGACTTTCATCTATTGGGTCAGCTGCCGATCAAATCATTGTCTTTAAGTCTCGTCAAAGATTTGAAATGGGTGTCTTCGTTAACCGGTTTAGAATCATTAACGTTAGAGAATAGCGATGCGACGGATTTTAGCGCGATGTATGCGCTAAGTCAATTAAAAGAACTGAAGCTCTCGCTTGTAAGGAATTTAAAAACGATTGATTTCATACAAAACATGCCGAATTTGCAGTCTCTGGATCTGGATTCCATTGACCTTACGAATGTAGAACGCCTGAGAAATAAGTCGTCATTGACGAAGTTGCGTTTATCTTCTCTCTATAAAATCGAATCCGTTGAAGTATTGAACAGCTTACCTTCACTGACCGAGTTGACTGTAACCGGGTATAGCGGCGCGGTATCGTCGATCTCGGCGCCGAATTTAAGGAAAGCCGAATTAGAAGGTTCTTTCATCCCTAAGCTGGAAGCACCTGCTTTAAAATCGCTGACCGTATACATTGGCGGGTCGGGCAACGAACTGAATGGGGCACAATTAGTAAAATTCCCGCAGCTCGAAGAGCTTTCCGCGATGGAGTCCGGAGAATTTGTAGAGCTTCCTGCTTTAAATCGTCTGCCCAAGCTGCAAACTTTAAATTTGAATGAGACGGCGTTTTACGGTGAGACGAGCGCGCTATTCAGCCTAAAGCAGGTTAAAACGATAAATTGCAAGGAATGCAGGTTCCAATTCAATAGTCAGAATCCGTTTGCGAACGATACACTGGAACATTTAACTTTGAACCATTCCTCTTTTCGAATAGGCAACGGGGATTGGCTGCATGAAATCGATAAGGTTATGCCTTACTTCGCCGCTCTGACAACCTTGCGTTCATTTACGTTACAGGACGATTCGCTTCAATCGTTGCAATTCATGAGAAATTGGCGGCATATCGAACTGCTTCACTTGGAAAATAATGCGATTTCCGATGTGGAGCCTTTAGCGAAGCTGGAACGTTTGCAGAAGTTATATCTTTTGGGAAATCAAGTTCAGAACCAATCTGTTCTAGATAAGAGGGTTCTGATTTATTAGTCATTTCACTTTCAGGATCAAGGATGGGTCCACATCTTGAATGGAGCCTCTTCCGGATATCGCGAGTTGCAATTCGGTTTCGGCAACAAGGTGCTTAATGACCTCTTCTACCCCGGCCTCGCCTGCAACAGCCATGGCGTAAGCATACGGGCGACCGATGAGAACGGCTGTAGCGCCAAGGGCGATGGCCTTTAAGATATCGGCTCCTCTGCGAATACCGCTATCCATGAGAATCGGAATTTTCCCCCGTATCGACTCGCTAATGGAAGGTAAGACGTCCAAAGTAGCCACGGCTCCGTCAAGCTGTCTGCCTCCATGGTTCGAAACAATGATACCGTCAACGCCATGCTCCAAAGCCAGAAGGGCATCGTCCGGATGGGTAATTCCTTTAATAAGTAAGGGCAATCGGGTATGTTCGCGAATAAAGTCAAGCTCTTTCCAAGTAAAGCACGTATTATTCCCTTCCTCTAACGCTTTCAAAGCCGCTGCTTTGACGTTTTTGTCAGGGGCCTCCTTGAGCTTTGAACAAAAGACGGGATCAGAGAAATAATTGCCCATCCCTTGTCCTGTAAGGAACGGTAAGTATGCGTTACGTAAGTCGGTCTCGCGCCATCCAAGAAGCGTTGAATCCACGGTGACAACGATAGCCTTGAATCCGGCACTTTCCGCGCGCTTGAGGAAACTCTTCGTAAGCTCGTGATCTTTCGGAGGATAAAGTTGGAACCATCTCACCCCATCCCCCGCAGCTTCTGCCACTTGTTCCATAGAAACGCTGGAAACGTTGCTTAGGATATACGGGACTCCGCATTTTGCCGCGGCTTTAGCGGGGGCAAGTTCGCCATCGGGATGGAGAATGGTATTGACTCCGATCGGGGCTAGTAGGAATGGAACAGGGAATTGGGTTCCGAAAATCGATACGGAGAGGTCGCGTTTGGTAATATCACAACATACTCTTGGTCTTATTCGATATTTCTGAAAAGCATCGACATTGCCGCGATGTGTATCGCCTGCTCCTGCAGCGCCATAAACGTAGCCAAATGGCGCTGCGGCGAGAATTTCCTTTGCCCGGTTTTCCCATTCGTCGAACGATACCGGTAATTGCCTTGCAGCTTCATCACCGCATTGATAAATATCCATTTGTATCGTGTCGCTATGAATAGCCATTCAAGTGCCCCCTCAACTGTTGTGGGGACATTTCCCCTAAATTGATCACTCCGTTTTAGGTTTGACAATTGGCTTGGAAAATAATCTCTGCGGTTGACTGGATCATTTACATTCTCAACGCAACAGCAGGTTCTGTACGGATTAATTTGTAGCTGGCTATTATGCTAATCAGAATCACAACAACGCCTGTGGAAAGGATGGAAAGTAAGATTTGCAATGGCGTAATCATGATGGCGAAATGGAAGGTCGTACGGATGAAATAAGTACAGCCAACAAGGACAGCATTAATCATGGATGACATCGCCGATAGAAGCAGATTTTCGCTTACAATCATTTTTCCTATTGCTCCTTTCGTAAATCCCAAAGCGGACAACAGCCCGATTTCCCTGTATCGCAGATTTTGCAGCTTGATAAGCAGTACGGTACTGATGAACAAACCAACCGCTAATATTAAAATAGATAGAATCAAGAACAAACGGCTAAGATTGTTGAATGTGCTTTGTAGAGCTTTTACTTCTTTAGCTGAAGTTTTGCTATCGATTTGATGGTCAGCGAGCATTCGACTTACGGGTACAATATCTTCAAAGTTTTTTACGTCGTAACTAATGGAATAGGTTTTATCGCCATCCACAGCCTTGTAGAAATCCTGTTCAATATCGGAGCTCACAAAGAAATCATCGTAACCCGCATTATAGATACCGCTGATCGTAAGCTTGTAGTCTTTATGACCATAGTCTAAGACGAGTTCTTTGCCCAGCAAGTCACGAATGTCATTTCCGAATTTTCTTGCAAGGCTTGGACTTAGGGCGATTTCATGTTCACCCGATTTGGGCATCGTCCCATAAGACATACTTTCAGTTGCCTTGGGCATGGGGCATTTCTCTGCCAAAGCTTCCGTTTGATCTCCCACGCTTAAAGTAACATCCGATATTTTGTATTGATAATACACATTCTCGATACGCTTATCGGAGTTCAGCAGTTGAAAAACAGTTCCGTCGTTGTCGCCTTGATTTTTAATATAGCCGTTGTTATAGGCAGTGTTCTTCTCCTTAAAATCTGAAATCGACTTCTCCATCACATTCTCCGAAGATAGAGACAACATAAAGGCCAGAATGCCAATGGAAATAGCTAAGCTGATAGCCATATAACGTGTGAAATGAACGTTGAAGTTCTTAAGTCCTCGCTTGAACGCAGAACCGTTGACAGCCTTATTTAAGCTGAGCTTATGGGGTTCGGTAAGAGCTGTTCCAGTGCCGATCTCTTTGGCCCTCAATTTTCCATTCTCGATATGAACGACATCGTCGGCAAAACCGCAAATCTTCTGATCGTGGGTAATCACAATAACCAGGCGGTCTTTCGAAATCTCCTTTAATAGCGCCATCATTTCATTCGAGTTGCTGCGGTCCAATGCCCCTGTCGGCTCATCGGCCAACACGATACGAGGATTACGAATTAGGGCTCTTGCAATAGCAACTCTTTGTTTCTGACCGCCCGACAGATTTTCGATTTTTGCGTTTGTCTTTTGCGATAATCCCAGCTTATTTAGCAGCTCTTTAGCTTTTTTTCTATAATCCTCTTCATCTGATGGATTAAGCTCACAAGGAAGCAAGATGTTTTCTAGTACGGTGTAGCCGCTTAATAGGTGGTAGTTTTGAAAAACAAATCCGATATGATCTCGGCGATACGCGCTCAATTCATCTGCGTCCAGTTCGCTTATAGACGTCCCCCAAACCGTAATCTCCCCGCTGTATTGGCTGTCAAAGCCTGCAAGTAGATTCAGCAGAGTGGTTTTGCCAGAGCCCGATGCGCCTAAGAGGCAAATAAGTCCTTTGCTTGGCAAAGTAAAGCTAATATCGTCCAGAACGAGCGAATGACCATATCTTTTGATAAGGTTATTGATCTGAATCATTATCGATCACCTGTCTTCAAAGCTTTGATGGTATGGGTGTTCAGGATGGCAATCGTTGTTGTAAAGTAAGCCGCAACGGCGACTAAAGCAATCAACGGCACTCCCGTAAACAACAGGTTGGAATGAAATAGGTTTATGCTGAACAAGCCCTTGGTGGCTACGTTAATAAGAGGCGATGCGATGAGCATCACAAGGATCGCTGTTACGGTTTCCGTCATCCTTTCCGTCAAGTTAAGCAAGCCCAGATGGAGATTGCGAAAGCCGCTGACTTTATAAATGGCAAATTCTCTGGTTCTCATAAAGCCTGTGATCAGGAAGATGGCAATCACGATAACGACGGACAGGATTCCGATGATCGCATTTGCAGAGCCTGACTGTTCGATTGTTTGCGCATTTAATCGAACAATATCTTCAACAAGCTCGAATCTGCCAAGAGGGACAATGCCTGCTTCGTTAAGCTCGTCTTTAATGGAAATCATATCGGCAGGGGTCTTTGCGCGAATCGTAAAGTTGATGTTTTCATTTTTCATCTCTGCTTGCCTTCTCAGATCGTCAAGTGCGACCTTGCTGAAGAAGAAGGAGTCAGTCACGCTGTATTCGGATACTTTACCTTCATATTCGTAATAGACGGTCGTATCTGCAACGCCTACTATGGTTGCGGTTATGGAGGCGTCTTTTAAGACAGGCTCGCCGGTGTCCCAATTGTATATTTTGCTGCTAAAATGAATTTCTTTCCCTATGGCCTGCTCGTTGGATATGCCCAAGGTTTGAACAAAGCCATCCGGGACAACAACCTCGTTCGCTTTATCCGTCGGCATTTTCCCGGCTACCAGCTTATTGATGACCGGAGCGCTGCCTGTGCTGGGGATGCTGAATTCTTTGCCGTTCATCGTTACTTTGATATCATTAAACGCTTGCGAAAATGCAATAAAATCAACACGCTTATCGTCTACATATTTAGCATATAAGCCGCCAATATTCTGTGTTACATTAGCGTTCGGTTTTTCTTCTTGCTTGCCGTCTGTTCCTCCCGCGCTCATAAAGCTGCCAACGACGCTAATATCTTTAAGCCCTTCGCCGTACGTATCGATCAGCTTGTCAAACTCGCCTTGACTGCTGTCCCCGATTGCTCCGCTTACGGTTGTCAGACATAATACTCCCGCCACCATGAGAGTAAGGGCCGATACGCCAAACCGTCCCCATTTGCTTCTGATAGTCGACTTGGTAAGTGCAAAAGCATTTTTGACGGATAAGGAATGGCGCTGATCATATTTAAGGCTTTCTGTTGTAGTGACCACTTCTTGCGGTGATGTAACCAACTCTCCCTTATCTAAGCTTATTACGTTCGATGTATGATCGATGAAATGGGTATTGTGGGTGACTACGATGACGGTCCTCTTTTTAGAAATAGCTTTCAGAATATCCATTGTGACTTTCGCGGTTTTTTCATCCAAAGCGCTTGTCGGCTCATCGGCGATAATGACCCGCGGATTTTTCATCAGCTCTCTGGCGATGGCAACGCGCTGCTTCTGACCGCCGGAGAGATATTTTACTTTTTGTTGTGCAAGGTCCGATATTTTGAGGTCTTTTAGAATCGATTCGGCGTTCTTGCGGCTTTGATTATTTTTCAAATACTGCGGTAACAATACATTGTCTAAAACCGATAAATCCTCGAGCAAATTAAAATCCTGCCAAATAAATCCGAAAATGTTGTTATAATAATAGCTTTTTTCGCTGGGAGTTAATTGTTTAACGCTCTTACCGCAATAGTAAGCTTCTCCGTCAAAATCTTGTTCCATCCCGCTAATAATTTTCAGAAGAGTCGTTTTACCGCTGCCCGATGCACCGACGATAAAATTCATTCCTTTGGCTATGGAAAAGGAAATATTGTTCAATGCGAATTCGCCATTATACTGTTTGGATACATTCTTGATTTCGAACATCTGTTTTGTTCCTCCTTAACGTGATGCCACCATCATATAACAAACGATGTTAAATCCCTGTTAAGATACAATAGAGATGAGGTGATGGGCGCATGAGGATACTCGTTGTCGAGGACGAGCTAGATTTGCAAGAAGGCATTGCAGATGGGCTTAGAATAGATGGTTATGCGGTGGATACGTGTGACAACGGTGAAGATGCTTACGAGCTTTTATATGAAGTCGATTACGACCTGGTTGTACTTGATTTAAATCTCCCGAAATGGGATGGGCTTGAGGTATTAGCTAAAATACGAGATGAGAAACCGGAATTAAAGGTGCTTATTCTCAGTGCAAGAAGTAGCGTTCATGACAAAGTAAAGGGCTTAGACATAGGGGCAAACGATTACTTGGCGAAGCCGTTTGATTTTGCCGAGTTGGAAGCCAGAATACGAAATTTGTTAAGGCGAAAATTTGTGCAAGAAAGTCGTATGCTTACCTGCGGCGCTATTCATGTGGATTTATCGAAGCGTGTTGCAGTTGTTCATGATATGGAGGTATCGCTGACCAAAAAGGAATTTGCATTGCTTGAATATTTCTTGCTTAACAAGGATCGAGTGGTTAGCCAAGAAGAGCTCATTGAGCATGTGTGGGATCAGCATGCGGATAGCTTTAGCGGTGCAATACGGGTACATATCGCAACTCTCCGGAAGAAGCTGAAGGCGATAATAAACTATGACCCCATTGGTACGAAGATCGGCGAAGGTTACTTGTTGCTGGATAAGGGTGATGATGCTCATGCTTAAGAAAGTGCCCATTCGATTGCGACTAACGGTGATGACCGTTGCGCTTCTGATCCTTTGTTGTGTGGGCCTAACCTTCATACTGAACGTATCAGCAGATACAATGGCTACAAGGATTGATGCCACATTGATTTTACCGGCCAAACAAATCGGCGAGGATGGAGGGGTGAATGAAACCCCTCAATCGCCAGCAAGCGACATTTCATCTCCCGTCCCCACTACGGATTCCCTTCAAGCAAGAATGGATTTTAGAATGAAAAGCGTGATATATATGATTGCTGTTATTATTGGCGGTGGACTCTTAACCTACTCTATTTCGGGAAAGGCATTAAAGCCTCTTCATACGCTAAATGATCAAATGAAAAATATAAATGTGCATAATCTATCTGAAACATTAGCTGTGCCGCCTACAAAGGATGAAATTGCAGGGCTTACGGAAACGTTTAATGAAATGGCGGACAAGCTGGATAATGCCTTTACGATGCAAGGAAGATTTTCCGCAAATGCGGCCCACGAGCTCAGAACTCCTCTTGCCGTGCTGCAAACAAAAGTGGATGTATTTAAGAAGAGAAAAGAGCACACTAACGAGGAATACGATGCGCTAATTTCCGTTATTGAAAAGCAAACCCAGCGTTTGAGAGGACTCGTCGGCAACTTGTTGGATATGACGAATATGGACGATAGCGGCGAGCAAAGCAGCATTTGCTTAAAGGATATTTTTGAGGATATAACTTCCGAGCTATCTCACATCGCTAAAGATAAGAACGTCGCTCTGGTCTTGGATTGTGATGACAGCATGGTTACTGGGAACGCGGACTTGTTGTATCGTGCTTTTTACAACCTTGTAGAGAACGGGATCAAGTATAATATTAACGGCGGCACGGTTGAGGTTATTGTAAACCGATTAAATCAGGAACAGGTTTCAATCCAAATTAAAGATACAGGTATCGGCATTCCCGAAGAAAACAAAAAGCATATATTCGAACCTTTTTATCGTGTCGACAAGTCACGCTCTCGCCAAATGGCCGGAGCGGGCTTAGGGCTTTCGATCGTGGATAGTATTATCAAAAAGCATCATGGTATGCTTACCGTTACGGATAATGAAGATGGCGGCACATGTTTTCGTGTAATCTTGCCAGAAGGAGAACACCATGCCTCATAACATACTACTGATCGAAGACGATACCCAGATCGTCGAAATGCTGCGCAATTATTTGGTTAAAGAAGGCTACGACGTCTCGGCAGAGTTTAACGGACTGGACGGAATCGCGCGGTTCCGGCAGGGCGCCTTCGATATCGTTATTGTCGATATTATGATGCCGAAGCTGGATGGGATCGAGGTCATTAAGCTGATCCGGGAAAACAGCGCGGTGCCCATCCTCATCATGTCGGCGAAGGATAGCGACGTCGATAAGGCGATCGGGCTTGGCTTCGGTGCCGACGATTACATCGCGAAGCCGTTCTCCCTCATCGAAGTGTCGGCCCGGATCAAATCGGCGATTCGGCGCGCGACGACGTATTCGAACGCCGGGCAGACCTCCGCCACGGCTGCGGCTGCTGCAGCCCAGGCGCCTAAAATGTTGACATTCGGTGCGCTGCGTATCGATCTGGATAATTTCTCAGCGTCGAAGAACGATGTCGACCTGAAGCTGACGGCCAAGGAATTCGAAATCCTGAAGCTGTTCGCGACAAACCCGAATCGCGTATTTACGAAGGCGCAGCTATACGGTTTTATCTGGAACGACGAATATTACGGCGATGAGAACGTCATTAACGTCCATATTCGCCGTTTACGCGAGAAGATCGAAGACAAGCCGTCCGAGCCCAAGAATATCAAGACGTTGTGGGGCATCGGTTACAAGTGGGAAGGGCAATGACATGGTGATCGCTCTAGCTGTAATCGTCGTTATATTGCTCGTCGTCATTGGGATGCAATACCGTGCCTATCGGGCAAGAAGCTCCAACCTGGAGCAAATTCACCATAAAATAAAGGAAATTATCGAGGAAGGCACAAGCGAGAAGCTGCTCGTGCATACGGATGATCACGCATTGATACCCGTCTTGATCGAAATCAATCACTTGCTGGAGTACAACCAACAAAGGGCAGCGAATTTCCTGAAGATGGAGCAGTCGATGCGGAAGATGATCTCGAACATCTCGCATGATTTGAAGACCCCGCTTACCGTCGTGCTTGGTTATATTGAGACGATTAATCTGGACCCGGATATGAACGTGGAAGAAAGAAAAGTGCTGTTATCCAAGGTGCACGCCAAGGCCAATGAGGTGCTGGAGCTGATCCGCCAGTTTTTCGATTTGGCGAGGCTCGAGTCGGGGGACAAACCGATTCCGATTTCGCGGATTCGCATCAACGATATTTGCGCAAAAAATATGCTGGCCTTCTACGATACGTTGACGGTCAAAGGTTTCGAGGTTGCGATCGATATCCCGGACAAGCCGCTGCTAGCGTGGGGGAACGAGGAAGCGCTGGACCGCGTCTTGAACAACCTCATCGCCAATGCGATTCAGCACGGCGGGGAGGGAAAGGCGGTCGGATTAACCTTGCGGGGCGACGACGAATTTGTATACATGGACGTGTGGGATCGGGGTAAAGGGATCGACGAGCTGCATCAAGACCGGGTGTTCGAGCGGATGTACACGCTGGAGGACTCCCGCAACAAATCCTATCAGGGCAGCGGTCTTGGGTTGACGATTACCAAGAGGCTAGTCGAAGCGCAAGAAGGGACGATCCGGATTCGTAGCAAGCCATATGAGAAAACGGTGTTTACCGTTAAGTTGAAACGGGTCGCCTTCTCGGCTTAAGAATTTTGTAAGAATCGGGTAAGAAAAAAGCAGAATTCGATGCTTACAATAAAACTTGTCAAGAGCTAAGGAGGCATCGAACAATGGCGCATATCGTAAGAACGAAACAGCTGACCCGGGCTTACCGGGAGAAGGAAGTTGTTTCGAACGTCAATATGAACATCAGGCAAGGAGAAATATACGGTTTGCTTGGTCCGAACGGCGCGGGTAAAACAACGGTCATGAAGATGATCACCAACCTGGTGAAGCCGACGGCGGGCGAGATCGAAATTTTCGGCGAACAGCTGACCGATACGTCGTACCGGCAGTTGGGAAGAATGGGTACGATCATCGAAACTCCGATTTTTTACGACAAGCTGACGGCCCGCGAAAATTTGGAGCTCCACTGCGAATACATGGGCTACCACAACAAGAAGTCTATCGATGAGGCGCTTGAGCTGGTGAATTTGAAGGGGATCGATAGGAAACCGGTTAAAGAGTTCTCGCTAGGGATGAAGCAACGGCTTGGCATTGCGCGAGCGATCACGACGAAACCGGAGCTGCTTATTCTCGATGAACCGATTAACGGCCTCGACCCGTTAGGCATCAAGGAGCTTCGCGATCTGTTCAAAATGCTTTGCAAGCAATACGGGATCACGATTCTGATCTCGAGCCATATTCTTGGGGAAATCGAGCTGGTCGCCGACACGATTGCCGTCATGAACGACGGTAAGCTGCTGCAGGAGGTTTCGATGGAGCATGTCGCCAAGCAAACGACGGAATATATCGAAATCACGACAAGCGAAAGCAGTAAAGCGGTTTACGTGCTCGAAAACCATTTGCACATATCCAATGTTCGCGTCACGGACGAAGGCCAGATCCGTATTTATGATTGCCGCATTCCGCAAAGCGAGCTGATGAAGGTATTGGTGACGCACAATGTCGCGATCGAAGCAGTTCATAAGAAAAAAGGTTCGCTCGAGGATTACTTCTTATCCATCCTGAACGGGGGTGGCGTCGTTGCTTAAGCTCATGAAGCTTGAAATGCGCAAGTTCCGCTTGGGGTCTTACATTCGGGCGGCGATGATCGCCAACATCTTGATATTAGGATTAATCTGTGCGATCGGACTTACTGAAGAAACGAGTAAAGAGATACCATTTACGGATTACGCTATGGTTTTCTCCGTTATTGACACGATCGTGCGAGGGACGTATATCGTGTTCGCGTCGGTGCTCATATCACGGCTTGTCATTGACGAGTTCCGTAACAAATCGATCACGGTGCTGTTCATGTACCCGATCAACCGCAAGAAGCTCATCGCGGCCAAGCTGCTCGTCATCGTGCTGTTTACGCTGTTGGCGGATATTTCGGCGAACTTATTCGTCGGGGGTGGATTCTATGTCGTGGATCATTTTTCGTCCATTGTCCCGGAGCCTCTAACGTGGTCCATTGCAGCCAAGTCGCTTCTGACGGTCGTCTTGGGCGCGCTGGCGACCAGTTTCTTCAGCCTGATTCCGCTTTACTTCGGCATGCGCAAGCATTCCGGCTCGGCCACCATCGTATCGTCTCTTATCGTTGTGGCGGTCGTCTGCCAGAATAGCGATGGTTTCTCGTTGTACAACATCATTGCGGTGCCGATTACTCTGGCAATCGTCGGTGCGGCCATCGCGTATATGTCGATTCGTAACATTGAGCATGTCGACGTGCTGAAATAGCGGAACGGGAGGATTTGATCAAATGGTGAATCGGGTTTTGAACTGGGTATTGTTGCTTTGCGTCGTTTCATTTGCCTTGAACGGACTGCTGTATTGGACAATGGGAAAGAAGGATGTGCTTATCAACCTATACGGTGCAGTCGGATTAGGTATCCTGACCGGCATCGGGATATTGGTCACGAGGAAGAAGCGGTAAGCGGCAGGTTGCAGCTCATCGTATAAGGCTCGCAAATCATAAGCATCCTGCGGGCGAATGTCACATGAATGGAGCAAGGCTCTTTGAAGTCAAATTCAAAGCAGCCTTGCTCCATTTTAATTGCTCTTTTGCGCCATGATATTCGCCACAACCCGACATAAATCGTTTTCTTTTTCGTTTGGTATGATATCATTTTGGTAGAAATAGCAAGGAAGCGTTCTAGCAGCGGCACAATGGGAAGGCAGGATGGGAGATGTTGAATCTAAGTCGAAAAAAAGCGGGCTCGTTGCGATACTTGATGGTGCCGTTCCTGATGATGGCGCTTCTCGCGAGTTCTATTCCGGGCCCAGGAACGTCTTACGGGGCGGAGGATCAGGAAATCGTCAACGGCACGGTCGATGTTCGGGAAACAACCGTTCCGGCTGACGGGACAAGCAGGACGATCGTCTCTTTGTTGCTGACGGACGACCAGGGAAATCCGGTATCCATTCCGCCGGAAGACATCCAATTCCGTTCAACGAGCGGTCGGTTGGAGGAAGGGGTGTCGGTCGTCGGTCCGGGGGAATATACGTCCGTTCTGACGGCTCCGACTGTAGCGGGGGTTGCGTATATCGGCGCCTTCGTAGGTGGAAAGGCTGTTGCGGATATGGCCAGCGTGAGCTTTATCGCCGGTCCTCCGTCTCCGGAGCGTTCCGTGATTACCGCAAGTCGGTCGACCGTGCCGGCGGACGGTTCCAGCCAAAGCGTCATCACGGTTCAATTGAAGGACGAGTTCGGGAACGACGTCACCGAGCAGGCGGGTTTGTTTGAACTGACTGCGACATTGGGAACGTTGAGCAGCGTATCCTATGCGACGAGCGGGCGATATGAAACGGTTCTCGTTTCGGCGAAATACGGCAAGCTGGGAACGCTGAGCGGCTTGTCGGGGACACTCGGTCCTGTCGACGATCCGCTGGAACTGATTGGCGAACAGGGAATCATTCCGCCTGAGGCTCCTGTCGGAGAAGACATTCCGGTCATGATTGCTTCAACCTATGAAAGCGGCGGAGTCTACCAAGCGATTCTGATGGCGCCTCTGTCTGCGGGAACGGCGGAAATTACGGCGAGCGTGAACGGCGTATCTGTAGCCTCCAGCATTGAAGTGGCATTCACGGAAGGCAGTTCGCCAAATCCGATTAACGAGTTAAGATTCGGTCAGACTTCTTACTCGGTTACGTCAGGGCAGACGCGCTCTACTTCCTTGGAGGCGGTTCGAGCGGACGGATCGACTACGAATGTTGCCTCTTTCGCTTCCTACGAAGTACAGAATGCTTCCATAGCATCGGTGGATGTCCACGGCACTGTGACGGGCTTGAGAAGCGGGCAGACGAAGCTGACTGCAACCTATGAAGGCTTCACGGCGGAGACGACCGTGACGGTAACCGAGGACAACGGAACAACGCCGGAAAATCCGGGAGGCACGCCGAACCCTGGGATTCCGTCTACGCCGGGCAATTCGACCGAAAATCCCCGCACGGGCTTAAGCTTCGAAATCGTGTCCAAAGACGGGGGGAGCAGTCGACAGACCCTGTCCAAGGAGGATGTTCTCAAAGGTCGGGTCGAGCTGCAATTAAGCTCCGAGGGCGGGACGATCGCTATCTCTGCGGAGAACTTGAAGGAGCTAAAATCAATCAATCCGCAAGCGATAATCGTGATGAACGCAGGCGCTGCTTCCATGAGTCTCCCTCTATCGGAGCTGGATCTTTCGCCTTACAGCCGGCAATTCGGAATCCCGGAAGAGGCAATCCGTTGCGACATTTCCATTCGTGAGCCGGATGAGTCGACGCAGCAAGCAATTCGCGACTCCGTCTCGAACATGGGGGGACGTCTGCTGTCGAATCCGCTGGCCTTTGAAGTGCAGATCGTCGGGTCGACGGGACAGAGCGTATGGATGAGCGCGTTCAGTCAATACGTTACCCGGATATTGACCGTCCAAGGCGATCTTGTACCGGATACGGCGACGGGGGTCTGGTGGATGCCAGGGCGGAACGAGTTACGGTTCGTTCCTACGCATTTCGCCAAGCAGGACGGGAG
Organism: Cohnella soli; assembly: GCF_042655525.1. Lineage (NCBI taxonomy): Bacteria > Bacillati > Bacillota > Bacilli > Caryophanales > Paenibacillaceae > Cohnella > Cohnella soli. The sequence continues at coordinate 50,096 of NZ_JBHSMI010000056.1, read as the reverse complement.
CCAATGGACGGCGATAATGAAAAGGCCGGGGGCCAGCATCTATGCCGTCATCGACCGGCCCGTCTCGTTCTCCGATACGGCCAAGCATTGGGCAGCGGCGGATGTAAAGTTGCTGGCCTCCAAGCTCCTGGTGCAAGGTCGCGGGGAAGGGATTTTTGCCCCGGACGCCGACATCACGCGGGCGGAAATCGCTGCCCTTCTAGTCCGGGCGTTAGGACTGAACGAATCGGACGCAAGAAACCCTTTCTCCGACACCGGGACGGGTTGGTATGTTGCGGCGGTCAATACGGCTTATCAAGCCGGATTGATCTCGGGATACAGCGACGGAACCTTCCGGCCGCTTCAGAAGGTTACGAGACAAGAGCTGGCGGGTATGATGATCAGGGCCATGAACTATGCGGGAGGTTTTTCCTCCGCAAGCCTTCCGGCTTACCAGCCCTACGGTGACGAGACGGCGATCTCTGGCTGGGTGAGGGAGTACGTGCAGTATGCCCAGCGAACGGGAATTGTTGGCTTGGACGGTAAATTTCGACCAACAAGCTACTCCACCCGGGCAGAAACGGTTGCAATGCTCAAGCGAATGCTGAATCTGGTTCAATTTATTTAGGCGAGAGGGGCACGGAAAAAGGTGAAGAAATGGACAGGGAAACTGGCACTGGCAGTGTTAGTCGTGATAGCCGGAGCCAATATACAAGGGACGTGGGCAGCCCCTACGGCGTTAGATTCGTTGAACATCTGCGTCGGAAGCAGCGGGAAGATTAATCTCATCGCTCCGGGAAGCGGCTGTGCCAACAACGAGACGATGTATAAGCTGAAGCTGAAAGGCGACCAAGGACCGGCTGGTCCGGCTGGCGCGACTGGAGCGGCCGGAGCGACAGGTCTGCAAGGGCCGAAGGGTGACCCGGGCGAGCCTGGAACTGTCGGACCGGCAGGGGCTACGGGTCCGCAAGGTGCTCCGGGACCGCAGGGACCGAAGGGCGACGCGGGCGAAACGGGAGCTGTCGGGCCTGACGGTGCGACAGGTCCGCAAGGTGCTGCAGGTCCGCAGGGACCGAAGGGTGACCCGGGCGAAACGGGGGCTGTCGGGCCTGAAGGCGCGGCAGGCCCGCAAGGTGCTGCAGGTCCGCAGGGACCGAAGGGCGATACAGGGGCTGTCGGACCTGCAGGGCAAACGGGTCCTCAAGGGGCAACGGGTCCAACCGGTCCGTCAGGTCCCGTTGGCCCGATAGGACCTGCTTCTACGGACGCCCTCTATGGGGATGGCTCGGCAGGAGCGCTTACTGTCTCGTCCGGTCAAACTTTGGATTTAACGACCGCAGCGGGGTTTGACTCTTTGCCCAACAAGGACAATTTACAGTTCACTAGCATCAATATTTCGGGAACGCTTGTATTGCCTAGCGGCACGATACTGCGCTCTTTGGGCGATATCACGGTTACGGGAACCATTACTGTCGACCGAGGCGCACAAGATAGCGCCGGAGGATTACCGAACCAGGGAATCTCTTTGGGAGCGGCAGGCAAACCGAATGGCGGAACCGGCTTATCCAAGCTGCAAGCTGCTCAGATTGTGTCGCCCGCGGCTGCGGCGGGCGGGGCCGGGAACCGGCAGTCTAACGGAGCGGGCGGCGAAGGCGGCGGGTCGCTTGTCCTGGTTGCCAAAGGAAATGTCAAAATCCAAAGCTCAGGGATCATAAACGCTTCGGGCGCCAGCGGGACCAACCCGCAGACAGCCGGCCAAGGTATTGTCGGGACGGGCGGAGGCGGAGGCGGTGTCGTGATCCTTGTCGGGAAAGCATCCGTGCAGGTGGCCGGCACGATCCTCGCTAACGGTGGCGCAGGAGCGGCCGCCTTCGACGGCAATGGCGGAGCATCAGAAGGTGGAGGCGGTGGAGGAGGCGGGGGAATCATCCACTTCATCTCTTCCTCTGCCCCGATCGTAACCGGAACAATAAATGCAAACGGAGGCAGCGGCGGTGCCTCTGCGGGCTCCGGAGCGAACACAAATCCGGGCGGCGGCGGAGGCGGCAGCGGAGGAACGGGAGGAAACGGCAGCTCGTCTTTTAGCGTAAACGGTCAGCCGGGGAGTGCCGGATATGTTTTCCAATCAACAATTCCAGCACCGGAAAACCTCTTCCTCCATTAATCACCTCATACTTAACGCAAAAAAAGTTACCCCTTTGGACGCCATTCCCGGCTGCCAAAGGGGTAACTTGCGTCAGAGAGGGATCACCAGTTGTTGCCGGATACTCTCACGACGGTGAAGTTCGGGCTCTTGCTTTCGCCGTAAATGGCTTGAACGCCGGAGTTGTTCACCTTCACGTTGGTGAAGCTTGCCGAGCCTACGACCGGCCCTTGACCGTCTTCCGCCTTGGCGACGAGCTTGATGCCGTAGCGGGTGGAATTATTGATATTGATGTTCTCCAGGCGAATGTTCTGCATCGCCAGGTTTTCCGGCGATTTGGTCTGGAACATCAGTCCGAAGTAAACCGAATTATTGATGTCCACGTTTTTCACCAGAATGTTCTTGAGCGCCCTGTCGCCGCCGAAGAACCACATTGCGCCAAAGTTCTGATAATCGTTGATTTTGTCGTCGGCCCCGACGCTGGTCCAGAAGTCTCCGCCCGTGCGGTCCAGCGTCACTCCGTCGATAACCGTGTCCAAGTCGCCGAAACCTAACGTGTTATACCCGAAGCTCAGACTGCTGATCGTAAAGCCCGGGTAAGTCAGCGTATCCGCTCCGTACAGGTTCTGGAACAGATTGTCTTGACCGCCATAGACGGCGAAGGCTGCTGCGCGTCTGACATTCACGGCGGTCAGGTTGGTGTACTTGTTGCCGACGTTGTAAGAACCGCCGGAGTCTATTGCGCTGAACAGGGCGAACGAATCGTCTCCCGTTCCGCGGGCATAGTTGTTGTCGATGATGTTATAGGACGACCCGTTCGTCATGTTGATCCCGTCCGCGAACGTGTTTTTGATCCGGTTGTTCCGGAACGTGTTGTAGGAGGAGTTCACGCCCCAATAGAGGCAGACGAAGTGCTCGGCCCAGACGTTCTCGACGGTAACATTCTGCATGCCATTTCCATCGATGAATTTGCCAGGTCCGTCAACGCGGTAGATATAGTTGCCCCAAGCCGACAGGTTCTTGATAACCGAACCGTTGGCGGCAGAACTGATGTTGAATCCGACGTCGGTATTCGACTGGTCTTGCGGAGCTGTCAGCTTGGTGTACCAAGGACCGGCTCCGATGATTTCCGTCGCCCGACCGTAGAGGAAGATCTTGTTCGAGATCGTCCACGTTCCGGCTGGGATGAAGATGCCTTTCTTGGAGGCGTCTTGCCTGAATTCGGTCAAAGCCTGCTCGATCGACTTCGTGCTCGACACTTCCACGTATTTGGCCGGGTCCGGATTCGTCGCCGGAGGAGCGACATTCTCCGTCTCGAGCAAGTCGAGGTAAATCCAGGAGACGTCCCCGGCGTCTTTCTGAATCCGGATTTTCGTTCCTACCGGATACACTTGATCCAGCATCAACTGGGAGTCCTCATAGAGCCAGTAAGCTTTGGAGCCCGAGTTGTCGTATCCGAGCCGCCCAAGCGTGGTCGGAGTCGCGTACACGTAGGAAAACTTGGACGAGACCGTAAACTTGCCCTTGCTAACGCCGTTTGCGTAAATACTGACCGTTCCGGTGGTGTTCTCGGCAACGGCATTGCGAAGGACGAATGCGTTAGCCGGAGAGGTAAGCGTAAACTCTATGTATTGGCCCGTCGCGTTGAGATAAACGGCTGAACGTCCGGAAGCTTCGCCCGCGAAGTCGCCTGGCAGGAAGTTCGGAGCCAATTTGGTGCCGGTGGTCGTGTTGGACGAAGATTCGGCTTCGATGACGGTGAACGGCATGTTTGCGCCGCGGCCGGAATACAAGCTGGCCGAGCTCGTATTGTTGCTCTGCTTGATCGCGACTTCGTTGGCATCCGCCGCTACCGTTGTCGTTACCGTGTAGCTACCGTTAACTGCCGTCCAAGTGCCCATGGTCACGTTAGCCGATGCTCCCGCGGCCAAAGCGCCGGTATAAGATCCGGTTAAGGTTTGAATGGTTGCGCCGGCAGCATTTTTAAGCGTGAGCGTGATGCCGTGAGCGCCAGATGCGGAAGCGATGTTCCCTTGGTTCTTCAGGTTGACGGTAAAGGTTACCGTATTACCGGCGCTCGGATTGCCGGGAGTCCAGGAAGCCGTACCGATCAAGTCGGAGCTTGGAACCTGGTTGACCGTCAGCGAGGTCGGGTTGGTGAAGCTGTTGTTCGTCTTATCGACCTCGATCACGGCATTATTCTCGTCGACCTTGGAGATGACGGAATACGTTCCCGCAATCTGGGCTCCAATATTGGCCGACACGTTCGCGGACGCTCCCGCTGCCAATGCCCCGACGGAGGCATTGCCGACTTTGGTCGTGCCCAGATAGAAATTGACCGTTGTAGCTGCGGAAGCCGCCGTACCGATGTTTTTCACCGTGGAAGTGAGCGTAATTGCGTCGGTTTCAACCGGAGAAGAGGGCGACCAGGACATACCCGTGATCGTCAGGTCCGGATTCGGCGCCGGAGTCCCGATGACCTCGAATTCGGCCACTTGCCCCGCAGATGCGCCGGAGTTGGTCGTGAACTGGAGCCGTACCGCGCTGGCCGTCGCCGTGACCGGAATGGTCACCTGATTGCCGGATGCAGGATTAAAGGTATACAGGGCTGCGGACACCAGGTTGGTGAAATTCGTGGAGTTCTGGTCGTGCCCCAGCACTTGGATCGTCTGGGTGCGCGTCGCCCATATCGAATCGGGATTGAGTTTCACCACGACGGACGTGATACTCGCGTTCGCCCCAAGGTCCACCGTCAAGGTGTTCGGATAGGAGCCGGCGCCGCCCTCCCAATAGGTCGCCGTGTTGCCGTCGTTCGCGTTCGCCGCCACGAAGTTCTGCGTATTCGAGGAAGCGGAGATCGGCTTGTTCAGGGCGAGGTTCGTGCCGGTGCCGGGGTTGCCGTTGCGGGTCACCGTGTTGCTGGCGGCCGAGACGTTGCCTGCCGCGTCCTTCGCCTTCACGTAGTAGGACACAGTAGCGGTTGTCGGTTGATTGTCCGTGTACGTCAGGACGTTGCCCGCCACGCTCGTCAGCAGCGCATTGTTGAGGTAGATGTCATATCCGGTTACGCCGGTATTATCCGTAGAGGCGTTCCAGGTCAGCTTGATCTGACCCGTTGTTGGCTCAGTGTAGGTCAGGTTGGCAGGGGAAGTTGGAGGCTGCGTATCTCCTCCTCCTCCTTGAACGAAGTTAAGCCAGTTGATATTGAACCCGCCGCCGCCCGCGTATACGCGGAGCGTTTGTTGCCCGGCGCTCAGGTTCACGGTTGCGGTCACGGTTTGCCAAGTTTGCCAGCTGCCGGTGTTCGGCACGGTTGTCGCGGCGAGTGTGGTCGCACCGGACCGGAGCTGCACTTGCCCCGTTGCGTTAGGGCTGGCTACGCGGTATTCGACGGTGTAGGATCCGGCGGTTTGCACGTTCACGCTGTAATCCAGCCAGTCGCCGGCATCGATCCAGCCGACGTTAAGGCCGCCGCCGGTATCGCTCGTCGTTTCCGTCTGGATGCCGTTCATGGCGCTGTAGTTTTCCGCCTCGATCTTGCCCGGAATCGGGTAAGTCGTCGTGCTTCCGGAAGCGCCGTAAATCTCGAATTCCGAGAATTGTCCGGCTGGCCAGGCGGTGTTGGCAGTCACGTTAACCCTGACGTACCGGGTGCTGACGGCGGCGAAGTTAATCGTCACCGTGTTGGCCGAAGCCGGATCGAACGTGTAGCCTACAGAGCCGACGATGTTCGTGAAGTTCGTGCCGTCCGTGCTGCCTTGAATCGATAACGTCTGCGTTCTCGATCCCCAGCCTGTCGGAAGCTTCAGAACGATCTGGTCGATGCTCGTTGCGCTGCCCAGATCTGCTTGAATCCACTGGGGAAAAGCGTTATTCGCACTCTCCCAATACGTTGCTTGGTTGCTGTCCGCAGCATTGCTCGCGGTATAAGTCTGCGTGTAGCTGCTCGCTGTAAGCGTTTTGCCAAGCGCCAGATTCGGTCCTCCGGCTGCCTGAACAGCGTTCGGAAATCCAACAGAAGAGAGAAACGTTCCCAATACCAGAGTCAGCATACCAACCCAAGCGACGATACGATTAAGGCTTCTCATCATGAAATCTCCTCTCGAAATGGATTTCGAAATTCATTTCCCTCGAGTGTCTGCCCGTCGTGGTTATCTTTGCTAACCGCTATCAAAGTCCCTCCTTCCATGAGTCAGTTTATAGAGTGTTGCCTTTCGATCATACGACAGGTGGTTTTCCATATGAATGAGTGATTTTATCGAGATCGTGTGCGGGATTATGATTCAGAAAAATCTTTTTCCTGAACGTGTCGATTTCACTGTTAGCCGTTCGTTGTCATAATAGGAGCCAGAAAAACCAAGCACGAACACCGAGATGAGGAGAGTTTGAACATGAACATCGTAACCTCGAAAGACGGCACCAAGATTGCCTATGACCAGACAGGACAAGGACCGCCCAATGCGATATTGGTCAGCAAGAAAGGTCTCGGCCATACGAAGCAACTTAATGCCGGACTTATTGCTGCGGAGCTCAAAAACTTTTTCCAATAGAAGCGATCTAAGAAAGGAAGGATTTCAATGAAAAACAAGATCATAACAAGACTATTACTGCTTGGAGGAGTCATTTCAGCACCGCTATTCTTTCTCATTGCAATCGTACAGGTATTTACCCGTACAGGATTTGATATCAAGCGTCATGCCATCAGCAATCTGACATTGGGGGATCTGGGCTGGATTCAAAGCGCGAATTTCATCGTCACGGGGTTACTGGCTGTATGGGCAGCCGTTGGGGCACGCGGTTTGCTTCAAAGAGGAACAGGCAAGGCGGGCTTATGGTTGATTGGAGTTTATGGAATCGGCATGATCATGGCGGGGCTTTTTAAGCCCGACCCGGGTTTTGGATTTCCTTCCGGTGCGCCTGAAGGAATGCCGACAGCAATGAGCGGCCATGCGGCGCTTCATTCCATGGCATTCTTCGCGTCCTTTATTTGCCTGATTGCGGCAATGCTGATATTCTCCCGACGTTTCCGCGTACAAGGCGAACAGGGGTGGAGAATCTACTGCCTGTCTTCCGCGATACTTGCACCATTACTCATTGTTGCGGGTATGGGGATGAACAGTGGGGTTGGCATTATGATGGGAGTGGCCGGGATGGTCGCCTTCGGTTGGGTGTCCTCTCTAGCCTTCCGACTGCGGAACGAACAGATATCACACTAGAGGTGCGCCTCCTAATCGATAGGCTGTTCAATGTGATCCTGATAGTAGTCAAAATACAACTGATTTTGCGTACCTCTCACGGCGTAGAAAACGTCGGACACGGACTTTTTCCGCTGCCGCAGCACCTGCTCCAGCCATTGGACGGTCAGCCCGTTGTTGGCCAGATTGTCTTCGAGGATTTTGCCGTCCATGATCAGCTCGACAGGGAACGACTGGACGGCCGCGGCGTGCAGCTTCAGATCTTTGCGCGTTACCCACTCATACTCGCTTTTCTTCTTGACGGACAGCTTCCCGTGATCCTCCAGGCAAGCGTACTCAACCTCTTCCATATTGAAAATATTCTTTTCACGCAAAGATTGGACCAAGGAGTCCATCGTGTAGCGAATTTTCCGCATGTTGTCTTCGAGAATTTTGCCGTTCTCGATGACGACGGTCGGAGTGCCGGACACCCACCGGCTCCATGTCCGGCTTGTGAGGGCGATCTTGGACACGAGATAGGAGATGCCGAAAAATATTAGCAACGATATGACGATGAGCCAGTGGTTGAGCTTATCGTTAAACGCCAAATTCGCCGCAATGGCGCCCAGCGTGATGCCGCTCACGAAGTCATGAAAGGTCATATTGGATATGGTCTGCTTACCGAGAATTCTCGCCGTGATCATCAGGAGGACAAAAGCGGCGATCGTTCGAATAATAACTTCTACGTATGCTTGCATGGGGCGGACTCCTTTTTCTCATCTGAGGAGCTGTCTTACGGCTCGATAGTAACAGGATTGACGGTTGGGGCAGGTGTTATAACTTTTGTAGTCACTGGTCAGAATATGTGCCTCAGTATTTTTTTATTGAAAAGTATAGTGCAGGTGCAACCGATTCGACGAACGTTCTACTATATAGTTAGGGGATGAAGGGAGATGTCGGATGGAGGACCAGGGGATAATCCACCTATACCTACAGCGCTCGCAACAGGCGCTTGTAGAGACCAAGAATAAATACGGGGCGTACTGCAAAGCGATTGCCAGAAACATTGTTTCTAATCATTCAGATGTTGAAGAATGCGAGAATGATACCTACTTGGCTGCCTGGCATGCGATACCGCCTAATAGGCCCAGGAAGTTTTCTGTATTTCTAGGAAGAATCACACGGAATATTGCGCTTGATAAACATGGTTACAATACGGCGAAAAAACGTAATCGGGAGTTTGAAGTCATTCTAACGGAATTAGAAGGATGTTTAGCCTCCCCTGAGACAGCAGAGACAGGGTTTGAAGCAGGTGAGGTGGCCAATTTAATCAATCAATTTTTATTAGCAATAGATGAGCAAGCCAGACATTTATTCATCAGGAGGTATTGGTATTCAGACTCCATAGATCAGCTTTCCAAGAGGTTTAACATCAGTAGTAGCAAAACGAAGTCCATATTATTTCGGACAAGAAATAAACTCAGAGCTCATTTAGCGCAAGAGGGGGTTAGCCTGTGAAAAGGGAAGAGTTATACAGGGCGATTGGATTAATTGATGAAAACCTAATTGAAGAGGCCGGGCAAAGCGGAATAGAGGGGAGGAAAAAAAGAATGTCTAAAAAGTGGGTTATTCTGGTTGCCTGTCTTGTCCTGTACAGTTCGACCTCCACGGTTTTGTTTGCCAGAGAATATTATAAAAATCAAGCCGCTGAACCTTACATACGTTATTTAACGGCGGAAGACATGGAGTTATTGCCTGCTACTCAATATGATGCGGAGAAATTTCTAAAAGCTCTAAGAAGCGACAATGATGAGTATATATATATTTCCATTAACAGGTTGGTGGAATGTTTTAATGATCCCGCGTTGAGGGAACGAGCATTAAAAGAGCTTCAACCGTTTTCGGGGAACGATAATCCCAAGATTGCCGATGCGGCTATTTTTGCCATAGATATTTTGTCCAAAAGCTATAAGAGTCCTTATATTGTGAAGTTGGCAGACGGAAGTATGATATTCACCCTGTTTAACAATTACTCGGATTACGGCAGTCAAAATGTCATTTGGAGAATAAAAGATAACGTACTTGAAGAGTATACCCGATTTACTGCACCGTCCATGTATGTGACAAAAATGATTCCTTCACCGAATCACAAGTTAGTTGCGATCGTAACAGGCTCTAATAAAAGCAATTTCGTTCAAATTATTAACGTTGAAGAGGGAATGAGAAGTCCGGAGCTAGTTGAATCGGCAAGAGTCAAATATGGTGCACAGCAAGGATTAAATATATGGATTCGCACGGATCATGAAAATTATAGTTACGTAGATCATTTAGTGTGGAGTGACAATGAAACTTTAGAGTTCGAGGGCTCCCTTGCATACGAGAATACCGAGATTATAAAAAGTGTTTCTGTAGCGTATCGGTTTGATAAAAAGGAAATGGAAGTAAAAGAACTTCATAAGCCTTGATGGCGGAACGGATCAAACAGGACGCGAACAAGGCGTTTGCCGTTGCTAGGTCAGGTGTCCCTACATAGAAATAAGCTGATGAGAAAGGCTTATGCCTTGAAAAGGGATGGTGTAAAATAAATGGCCCAAACCCGGAAAAAGACAGGTACACAATTAACCGGAAGGATCGTATTTCCGGACAATCCGTCCTACAATGCGGCCAGAATGGAGTACAATAGGCGCTTTTCCAAATTTCCTAGGGTCATTGTTTTCTGCAGACGAACCCAGGATGTGATCAACGCAGTCAAATGGGCTCGTGAGCGGGGCGTACGGCTGCGAGTGCGCAGCGGGCGGCACAGCTATGAAGGCTTTTCGACTGTAAACGGCGGTATTATTATTGATGTCAGCGAGATGAATCGGGTTAAAGTTGATCGCAAAAAGTTGCTGGCAACCGTACAGACGGGAAATCCGCTTGCCCGTGTGTACAGAAAGCTGTGGAATAAGCGTGTGGCACTCCCGGCTGGAACTGCGCCCGACGTAGGCGTAGGCGGGCTAACGTTGGGAGGCGGCATTGGACTTCTGTCACGCAAATATGGACTTACGTGCGATAACTTAAAACAAGTAAAGATGGTCGTAGCTTCGGGGCGCTATGGGGCAAAGACGATTGTGGCAAACAAGAGGAAACATTCCGATCTGCTGTGGGCATCGCGGGGCGGCGGGGGAGGGAACTTCGGCATTGCTACAGCTTATACTTTTCGAGTTAGACCGATTTCATCGGTTTCTATTTACAGCATTACGTGGAAATGGGCTGATCTTGAGAAGGTGTTACCGGTGTGGCAGCGCTGGGCCCCGTCTGTCACGAACCGCTTAACTTCAACCATAGAGGTAGCAGCCAAGCAGGTGGGAACGATTTTATCTACCGGGCAATTGCTAGGCGGTGCAGAGGAGTTGCGTCTGTTGATCAGACCGCTCCTCCGAGCAGGCACTCCGGTGAAGGTGATGGTGAAGACAGTGCCTTTTATTGAAGCCACCCGCTTTTTTGCCGAGTCGGACTTAAATTTGGAGCCGAGGTTTAAAATAACCGGAGCTTACAGGTTCCAACCCTTGCCTCGTGAAGGGGTACGAATCATTCGCGACTTTCTATCCAGAGCACCCAACAAGCATGCCAGCGTGTGGAGTCAGAGCTTAGGCGGTGCAGGAAGCGCAGTGAGTCGAGTATCGACGACTGCAACGGCCTATCCTCATCGGAAGGCGGAGACCATCTACGAACTGTCAGCCCGCTGGAGGAACAACGGGGAGCAGCAGCGGAATATTCAGTGGGTGGAAAGGTTCCGCAGAGCGTTACGCCCCTTTGTTAATGGGGATTATGTGAACTTTCCCGATTTGCAGATTAAGAACTGGCCTAAGGCGTATTATGGCGTGAACTTCGGCAGATTGAAGCAGGTGAAACGAAAGTACGACCCGCATAATGTGTTTCGTTTTGCTCAAAGTATTCCAGTGGGTAAATCGGTGAGGAAATGATCATATAGGGATTGCAAAGCCTCTGGGACCTTGGGTTCCGGGGGTTTTCGGTTTTCGCAGCTAGAATATCGACCACTATTTTCCATGGTGTGGTATGCTTGGGAAAAGGTGATTAGATTCTGATGCAGGGTCTATAGCGGGGATTCGTGAATTTGGCGTTTATACTCAACCCCGCGAATTCGATAAAGATATTGGAGGGAATTCGATGACGCTCAAGCGAAAAATATTAGTTATGTTATCACTAACTTTATTCGGAATCATCGGGACATATTTAATATTGAATCAATTAATAGTGCTTGATCGAACGAACAAAGAATTAGGTATCTATGATTTCTTTCAAGTGCAGGCTGATGCAGAAGTTTTAGTTGAAGGAACAGGTAAACAAAACATTATTGCAGATAAAGTCTCTACTAAAATAAGGATTTTAAACATCAAATGGAATAATACTTCTAATAATCTTATTGAGGGAAGTGAAATTGAAGCTAACGAATATTTTGTAGTACATAACAATAGACAAGTGAGCGGATTGCAATTAATACCAGGAAGAAGTATCTACAGTATGGGGACAAGCTACAAACGACTGAAGAAAGGTGAACAAAAAACAGTTCATTTAAAATTGAATAATGAGACAAATAAATACTGGATAATGCCTGAAGAGATAGTCAAGGAATGAATTGAAGGCGATTCAATGAAGCTGGGCAGCGTGTAACACTATGTTCACTCTTTGGGTCATTTGCCCCTCGGTCCGGCTCATCGGAATTTAATGCATCTTATCATCCGGAGGTATTTCTGTGGGGACTAAATTCGGAAACATTCATATCATAACTAATAATAAAAACGAAGTTACTTCTGCATTAAAAGATATTTCTTCGGGTAGAACACAAACAAATTATAATCCCGAAATGTATTCAGGTTTTGAATCGATACTAGAATTAAATAAAATTAAGAACATTTATTACCTAGGTGAATTAAGGCCAGGTTGGATAAGTGTATTGAATGATTCTTTTAATTGGGGAGAAGTTGAAGCATTTGGAGAAGAACTTTCGAGTTATATAAGTTCTCCGATCTTAACGATCTCCTATTTTGATGATGATCTTTTTGAATTGAATCTCTTTTTGAATGGGGAATTGCAAACCGGACATATATGGTGTTCAGAAGAAACTAGAGAAGTTTATGGACTAGAAGAAAAGTGTGCTGACATAAGTGTTTTGTCTCAACACATTGGCTATCAATTTATAAATAAATTAAATGAAATCTTGAATATTGAAGATTGTGAACAAGCGGTTGAAGAGCTTCAAAATTTATTGGAAATCCCTCTATGGATTAAGTCTGATTGGTTTGAAGATATAGATGATAAAGAACTTATTAATAAGTATGAAAAACATGATTTAAATAATTGATTGTGACATTCTACTTCAAGGAGAATGACTATGACTCAGTTTACTGTCGCTGACATGATGCGTGCTTATTCAGAGGATGCTATAGATCTCGCAAAACAGCTAAATGTTGAATTAGATTTTTCTGAAGAAAGCATGTTCAAATTAGATCAAATTCTCGAAATTTATCATCAAGGAATTCCCAAAGGACTCAAAAAGTTCTTCTCTAAAGGGCCATCTGAAGAGCAAATCAATCAAATGGCAAAGGTCTGGGGTGGGTACATAGGGGAAACAATAATCAGACATTTGGGCGGAGAGTGGGTTAAGAGCAATGCATTTGAGAATGCAATTGCTATTAAAATCGGGGAATCTGAAATATACCCACCCGCAAAAATATTTAAGAGAATTATGAATGGACCAGAAGACAATGTAAATTTATATTTCAAAGTACTTAAACAAGATTTCGAAAGCTAGTTCGAGCTATTAGGAGGAGCAAATTGAAGAGTATACAAATCTTTTTGGTAATATCTATTTTGATTTTATCCGGATGTGGCAAGAAATACGCAATTAATAATGAAGAGGCGAGCTCAGCAATGGATGCGAAAGTAGATATTTTGTCTATGTTTCATAAAGCAGGGCTAGAAGATTATTCAGAAAAGTTTCAAAGAATGATCAAGCCATCTATCCGTTTAATAACGGAAAGAGAGTCAGAGGAAAAATTAGCAATTGGCCAAACTAAACTAGGGGGCCAACCAGACTTGCCTGCAAATATGGAATGGCCGTATTGGAAAGAGTATCCCATGTCATTTATTGCACAGATCAATTTGCATGAAATGCCTAACATTCAGGCGGATGATGATAAATTACCAACTAAAGGTATCATTTATTTCTTTTATACAACCTATCCCGAAGCGATGTATATGGATGGAGATTTTGATGATAACCCTAAAACTTCAAAAGTTCTATTTTACGGCGGAGAAATGGATAATTTGATAAGAACTCAACCACCTGAAAAACTATCGAAAGAATTGCAGTTTTTTAGCGCGGGAGTTACACCTCGACTTGAATGGAGTGTTCCCGAGTCGGATTCTTTTGAAGTAAATGAGTGCTAGGGTTATCTTGGGGTGATAAAAATTACGATAAGTACTGGGAAGTATTCAAAGAAAATTTCTCGAAAAAATATATAGATGGCTACACTTCGGAATTCCATGTAGGAATGAATAGACTTTATGGGTATCATGATTCTGTTCAGGGTGAATACAAGGGCGAGGGTTGGAGGCTCCTTCTTCAAATTGATTCAGAAGACAGTACTAATATGGAATGGGATGATACTGGAAGACTTTATTTTTGGATTAAAGATGATGATTTGAAAAATTTATATTTTGAAGGTGTAACCACTATACGCGAAGGAGCCTAGGTTCTCGGAAAAAGTCTAAGTCGGTTGGACGTCGTGAACGCATTAGCGTTATTACGCTGAAATACCAGCAAAGGCTAATTATAATCCGTAAGAGCGGATGTTAAGCCACAGAGCTTCTTGGTGTATAATGTAAGATAGGAATGGAGGTATTCCAATGAGCCTTGAAGAGAAATTACTTCAGGATTTTATTTCATTACCCCAAGACAAGAAAATTGAAGTGCTTGATTTTGTTGAATTTCTTAAATCAAAATCCAATCAATCTTTAGAGTCCGTAATGGATACCATAATAATTGAAAACCAAGAAGCCCTGAAGGAGCTGGCTAAGTGAAGACAATCACTGTTGAGCAGCTCCTTCTTTTCCATGAGAAGATTATTACAAGTACTGGCGGATCACATGGAGTAAGAGATCGTTCGTTACTTGAAAGTGCGATTAACAAAGCGAATCAAACTTTTGATGGACAAGACTTGTATATTGGAATCATTAGAAAGATCTCTGTGACTACATATTCATTGATTAAAAACCATGGATTTGTTGATGGTAACAAGCGGATTGGAGTTGCAGTAATGTTACTCCTAATTAAAATAAATGGATTAGGAATTATGTATACACAACAAGAGCTAATTGAAGTCGGATTAAGAACTGCAGAAGGTAAGTTTAATGAAAAGGATATAGAAGCATGGATAATGAGGCATCAAGTGTAGCAGCTTGATGTCTCTTATTTACGCTCCTCGGTCCGGTCGAAAAGTAACTGGCAGCAGCAGAGAGCGGAATCAGTAGGGGGTAATTTCAGATTATGCAGGAGCCCGATAAAATTTATAACACTGCGGTAGAGGCCACTCTTGAAGTAATCGGAGGTAAGTGGAAGCCGGTTATTTTGTTCCATCTTACGTTTGGGAAAAGGCGTAATAGTGAGCTGATGCGTCTGATGCCTGCCATAACGCAAAAAGTACTGACTCAGCAGCTAGCTGAACTGGTAGACGATGGAGTCGTGTTCCGTATTTCTTATAATCAAGTTCCGCCGAAGGTCGAATATGAGCTGACGGACTATGGTTGGAGCCTGAAAGAAATCCTTCATCTCATGTGCAGATGGGGCGATACGCATATCGAGAAGGTATACGGCACTAGAGGCAAGGTGTTATTCGAACCGCCGCAATCGGACGAATGAGCAAAAAAACCGGTCCCTGGAAAGAAGGAACCGGTACGACTATCCCTAAGTTATGGAATCACCTTGCGCTTGCGGAATTGTTCGAAGATGTCCATAAACATCTTTTCCGTATCGACGAATTCATGGAAGCCGAAACGGCGAGATTTCGAGCTGTCGGAGAAAAAGTCGTAATCCCATGAGAACACGAAATCCCCGAACCGCCAGGAAGAAACGTCCTTATAGCTATTCTCCATTAAATCATATTTCTCCACCATGGAGTTCCAGAGCGCTTCCTTGTCAGCCATGACTACCTCTAAAGACATTGGTAACGGAGGGGCGGTCTCTAATTCGAAAAATGCCGCGATCTTCGGCCAAAGCTCGTTCCATCTGAACAAATCGCCGTTCGTAATGTTAAATGCCTGATTCGCGCAACGTTCATCAGTTGCCGCCCAGACTGTAGCGCGGGCTAGCAAGTTCGCATCAGTCATTTCTAACAGACTGTTATAAGCACCTGGCTTCCCGGGAAAACGAAGCGGCAGGCCGAGCTCCTTGGACATGGAAGCATAAATCGCAATCACCATCGCGAGGTTCATTGGATTTCCCAATGCAAAGCCGCTAACGACTGACGGACGAAGAGCCGACCAGGTCCACGCGGTTCCCGGTTGACGTCGTTCAAGGAATTGCTGTTGGTCGATATTGAACTCGGGAGGCATATGGTTGGCATCCGTCTCCCGCGCCGGCGTTTTGAAGGGACCGAGATGCGCGCCGTACACCTTATAGCCTTGCATTAGACTGATATGCGCAAGGTTCGGGGCAATCGGTTCGATCGCGTTGACCACGTTCACAAGCATGGCTAGGTTAGGCGGGACCAGTTCGGCCCATGTAGGGCGGTCTTGATAAGCGGCATAGAAGATATGTGTGACTGTAGTTAACCCGCCCAGTTTTGCTAACGTATCCTCTTCATTAAGCAAGTCTGCCGCCACATACCGTAAACGGCCAACGTCCTCTCCGCCTCGTCGTGAAACGCCAATAATGTTCCATTCAGGAAGTGTCATCAGATAGTCGATGAGATTCCGTCCGATCACTCCGTTAGCTCCAACGACAAGAGCGGTCTTATTTGCTTTGATTTCATTTGGTTCCATAGGGCATTCCTCCTTCTCTTATAACGGTTATTATGAGAGGGAGGAAAGCTGGTGAAAAGTACGCACTTTGAACTCATATAGTTACTTGAAAGTAACATTTGCCCCAACAGCATAACACTAACCCCGTCGTTATTAGTCGAGTGTTCCGAGGGGATCATTGAACGGCGGAGTTCTTCCTATTTCTTCTTATGATAGTGGTAACCCGTACATAATCCTTTAGCCTTAGACTTCGCAGAGCAATTATGCCCGCCGTTTTTGTCTAACCTACCAGAATGAGCAAGAGCAGAAGAGGCAGAGCTGAACAACAAAACAATTGCTATGCTTAAAGCCACAATTTTTTTCATGTTTTCACCATTTTAACTCCGGGTCGGTTCCGGGATTTGCTATTTATGAGTCTTTATTACTAATTTATCGTTTAAACGACATATCATCAATACCGATTGTCATATTTTGCTTGATGATTTGCCAATATTTCCCCTTTCATTTTATTGCCTGGGCGATTCGATTACAGCAAGCTCAAGTTCAAGTCAATGCGCTCGAGGCGCTTCATCGGATGGGCGCGTACAAAGCAGCTATGCCGCGGTCATGGAGGAAATCAAGGAGTACCTTCGCCGGCGGCGTTTTTGTTTTACGTGGGATAGATAATGGCGACGAGTTGCCCGCCCTAATTGAATAACAGATGTTATCAGTGGGAGCGGTCTCGGCCGCTCCCTTTGCGTAGACGGAAAAAGCGCTACAATAGCCAAGAGCATAACGGAATAGGAGCTGAATGCCTAGTCATTACACAATAAAGTACTTTGCGTTTGTAAGAAAAACAGATGATAGGTGTGCAACTGAACAGTAAAATACTTAAAATATTGGCACATCGACAATATATTCACCGGCGCTATTTTTCTTGATTAGTGCTAAATAAACACCGGGACTTTCAGGCTCCCATTTTCCGTTCTTCAATTTTAGAAAACTTACGTTGTACGAGAGATCTCGCTTTTCTATTTCTTTAACTTTTATTTCTTTTGTGGCAACATCATACTTTTTGGCTATCAGCTCTTGAGCCTCGTTCTGAGTGAGAATGGTGGTATCTTTGATTTCTTTATCTTTAGGGGAATTAGGGGAACAGCCAACGATCAAAACACATAAACAAAGTATTGTTAGCAGCTTATTCATCAATAGCACCATTCCATGTATTTTGGATATATATATATCTATAACACATAAAAATAGAAATTTTTCCTTTTGATAGAAGGTTTAATATATAACATTATCTTAGCTAGTATATTGATTGTACCAGAAAATACTAAATTATAGGAGATGGTAGGAAGATGCTGAAGAAGAAATGGGTTACTGTATCACTGGCAACAATGGCTTTACTCGGGGTTGTATCGTCAGCAGCTGCAAGTGGATTTCAAATTTCTAATGCTCCATCAAGCATAACGTCAACCGCTACTGCTTCAAGTTTCTCGATTTCGCGCTAAGAAAGTTTATATTCTGGAAACCTCACAGTTCGCGGGCGATTCGTCCCCTTTTTGAAGGTGACGAGTTGCCCGACCTAATTGAATAACAGATGTTATCAGTGGGAGCGGTCTCGGCCGCACCCTTTTCGTTTACGGAGACGGTAGCAGGCTATTCAGCCGCCTTTGATTGACGGGGTGGAGACGCGCCAATCATGCCACGTCCATGCTTATTCTTTTGCAATGCCAAGCCGCTTTCTGCGGTGGACGAAGAGGAATCAGGAAATAAGCCCACAGCCCAAACTGTGTGTGGTATCCACAGCAATTTCTTTCCAGCCCCATGAGTTGGCTGTAACTGATAGAGCTTGTGCCCTGGGAAATCCAAGCATAACAGTCACGATGGAAAACAAAGTGCACAGATCCTGCCATTGCATGATCTACTGCACCAAACTATCCAAATCCGGCTGCAATTTGTTCCGCAGAATATACAGCATGATAGCGCCGACAAGGAAGGCGACGGCATCCGCGATGACGAGCGACCAGACTACTCCGTGAAAGCCGCTCATTCGATTGGAGATGAAGAGCACAGGAATCAGCGTAATTCCTTGAATGACGGACATAATGAAAGCGGCGGTTCCTTGCGCTGTCGCTTGGAAGATCCCCGTAAACAACGCGGTCATTCCTGTGATGAACAAGGATAAGAACGTGACATGCAGAATGTAGCTGCCCATTTCAATGAGATGCGGATCATTTGTAAATAAACCAATTAAATGATCGGATATCAGATAGACGATGATGCCGAACACGACTGCTAACGCCACAATCACTTTGATGGTAAAACCAACGGTATGCTTCATCCGTAATTTGTTCGCTGTAAAAGAGAAAGCGATCAACGGCACGACACCCTCGCATAACCCCATCAGAATAAACTCGGGGAATTGCAGTAAACGCGACGAAATGCCATAAGCGGCCACGGCCGGATCTCCATACTCGACCAGAAAATGATTAAAGATGAGCGACATAGCGCCCAAGAAAATACTCATAATAAAGACGGGAACCCCGATTTTGAATACATTGCTCATCATATCCGCGCTTGCTTTGAACCATTTTATAGAGGCGGTTAGAAATTGACTTCTATATCCCATATGGAAAGCATAGAAGGCACTTGCCACCAAGTTGGAGATGACAGTAGCAGAAGCCACGCCAATGACGCCCCAATGGAACACGAAGATGACTAACGCATCGAGAATAATGTTTACGACAACACTAAGGATCATACCGATCATGGACGTAATAGCCGCTCCTTCTGAGCGAACGATATTCTCCAGCGTGAAGAATAAGACGACGAACGGCGAGCCAAGCAGCATAACCGTGACATAGTCCTTCGTGAAGCCGAAGGAGTCAGGTGTTGCCCCCAAACCGTGAACGATCGGATCGATGAATGGGAGGCCGACGGCCATCACGATGAGACCGAGAACTAGACTGCTGTAAAAAGCGAATGAAGACACATGTTTAACATCGTCGTATTTCTTCTCTCCGAGCAAACGGGAGATGAAGGTGCCGCTGCCTATGCCAATCAAGTTGCCTAGCGCCATAATGATCGCGAATAGCGGCAAGGTGAGTGCAAGTGCGGTTAACATGGACGTATTGCCCAGTGTGCCAAGGAAATAGGCATTCAAGATGGAGTAGATGACACTCATTGACGTGCCTAACATCATCGGTACGGCGAAGTGAGCTACGGCTTTAGCGACCGGCGCTTTTTCAAAATAGTGGAGGTTTTGTGCATCCATGCGGATCACTTCTTTCTTCTTTTGTTTATCTTACAGTGTTAGTTTGAACCTTACAGTGTTAGATGATATCATGGAGTCATGAACCTGTAAACAACAAACTTACACTGTTAGATAAAAGGGCGGATTCCGATGAAAAAGCAGCAGCCTCAAATTTCGGAGGATAAGATTGTGGAAGCCTCATGGGCACTTCTGGGGGAGGAGGGCATCGAGAAATTCAGCTTGAGGCGATTAGCCGACCGTCTTGGCATTCAGGCGCCCTCTCTGTACTGGTACTTCAAAAGCAAGCAAGATCTATACCAGCGTCTGGCCAACCATGTCTCGAAAATGATCCTGGAGGAGTTTCACTCCGATGGGGACTGGAAGGAGCAGCTAACGGGGCTGGCAGTCACGGTGCGGCGCGTGCTTAGCCGATATCCTTGCTCCACGCAGCTCATGATGATGACGCTGCCCCATGAGCCGGATATCATACGGTTCACGAACCGTATGCTGCTTTGCGTGGAATCGACGCCGCTGAAGCCAGATCAGAAAATGCAAGTGGCAACTACGCTTATGAACTATGTCTTCTACTTCGTTCTGGACCATTATCAGCATGAGCGCAATGTGTCCGCTATCGTTAAAGAAAATAAAGTGCTTCCGGGTGAAGACATGATCCGCCTTCTGGACACGATGGGCGATGCGGAAGCGGGACTGTTCCGGAGGATGTTCACGAACGGGCTGTTCGAGTTGATGGGGACCGACACGGCGTTTGAGTTCGGTTTGAGGTTGATTTTGCTGGGGATCGAGCAAGTGATAAAGGAGCAAGAGAAATAATATCGACAAAGCGCTAAGAGGAGGGAAATCATGTTAGCCACTTTGCAACAAACGAAGGGTGGATATGTCGCGCGGTTTGAGCGTCATCTGAAGCATTCTGTGGAGAAGGTGTGGTCTTCGCTTACGGAAAACGACAAGTTAAAGCAATGGTTTTCCGAGTTGGAAGTAGATGACCTTCGCGAAGGTGGAGTTATTAAGTTTAACATGCAAGACGGTACGTTTAAGGAACTGAAAATTATCGAGCTCAGGCTGCATTCCGTGTTGGAATACACGTGGGGAGAAGACCAAGTTCGCTTTGAACTGTATCCGGAATCAGAAGGGTGCAGGCTGGTCTTAATTGAAAAGCTGAATAAGATAACCAGCCATACACCCAAAGATCTTGCCGGTTGGCATGTCTGTCTGGATGTCGTCAAAGCTTTATTGGATGAGACGACGTTTGGTTCACGTAAAAGCGAATGGGAAAAATGGTACAAGGAATACACTCAAATGATGAATTCGCTTAATAATGGTTAGTTTTCAGAAACGATGTTTTCTATTACGAATGTAGCGCTCGATGTCAACCCGCTGGAAGCCTCGATTGGAGAGGTCTTTGACAAGCACGCTATTGTTGACCATGTCGATCGCAGAATGGCTGTCGGAAGAGACAATGAGGGGGACACCCTGCTCCGCGGCCATTTGAATGATCGGTTCGTCGACAGAATTGTATCGAACGTTTATCTCAAGGATTTTACCGGATGCTGCGATATGATCAACGAGTTCTTTTGTCGGAATCTGATCCTTCTGAATACCGAAGCCTTTGAGTTCAGATAATGGATGGGCAATAATGTCCACCAGCGGGTTGTCCAGCATACGGCGGAAGGAGACGAGCCAATGTTCCACAATCTCGGTCCGAGGAATGTGGGCATCGCTCGTCTTCGAGTAAAAACCATTGGGCTTTGGTATGCGGTGAAAGGAGCCTAGGACAAGATCCACCAGTGGACGGAAGGACGCATCGGCGTCGATATCCCCATCCAAAGTTAAAACTTTGGCTTCAATGCCGGAATAAACTTGGATTAATCCGCGGAATTTGGCCTTCAGCTGTTCTAGATGCTCTGCGTAATCTGGCACCCAAGCGCTTGTTCTCCATACATGGTCAGTGATCGCGACTGCCTCGTAGCCTAGCTCGACCGCAGTTTGAATCATTTCTTCCGGTGTATTTTTCCCATCCGAAAAGTTAGAGTGTGTATGAAGATCCATCAGCATCATAGAAAACCTCCTTCCAATGCCGAACCATCCGAGTTCCCCATTTTACTTTCGAATCCAGATGCAGCGGCAACACGCCTAAAGCCTGCTTAACGGCCAGAACCGGCAGATTGATCCCCGCCGCCGTGCAATGAACTATCGTTCCCTGCATTCTAGGGTTGATCTCCACGATTTTAGGTTGATGTGACCGGTCTCTTCTGATTTGAATCCCGATATTGCCATGTAACGCCAGGCGCTCCACTACCATGGTAGCGTAGTCGATAATGTCTTGATCTTGACGAATGAGACTTTTGGTGGAAATCCCGCCTACGGTTGCTTCCCTAAGTCGGGGGACAGCAATCGCAACCTGCCCATTCTCTGCTAACACATCCACGCTGTACTCCTCATGGGGCAAATATTCCATCACCAGCACTTCCGGAAATTCCTTTCTGCCTTGAATGATGCGAAGGAGCTCGGAATGGCTGATATAAACAGACGTTGGCTTCTGTCGAAACAACAGCTCGAAGCGGTCAACTCGGTCGTCCAGGATGTGGAAGCCGCGGCTTCCGTCAGAGATCGTTGGCTTAAAACAGATCGGCTGTTCCGGGTACCCCAACGCTGTTAGAGCTTTTCTGAACTGCTTGGCAGATGAGGTGACTTGAAACGAGGGGACGGCGATCCCCATCTTCTGCAGGGCCGTATAGAGTACTCCTTTATTAATTACGGTTTGTAATGCAGGGACAGATGACAGGTTCATTCGCGTACCCGATCGACTGAATACATCCCGATGCTCCGCGAGCTTGATCAATTCGTCCGTCACAAGCGAGAAGAGCACATCGATTTTTTCTTTCTTGCAAATATGTTCGATAAAAGGGATGAATGATTCCTCCGATGCCTTCGGTCCGACATAATGCCGGTCTGTCATGTGGAACCCGACGGAATTCGGATTGCAGTCAACGCCGACAATGTAGATCTTATAGTCCTCGCTTTTTTTCAGCGACTGAATGACGCCTGGAGCCCCAGGGGATCCGGCACCCGTTAAGAGAATACGGATGATTGGTTTCATCTATCTTCACGCACCTACTCGCTTTTTATCTCTAATATAGTCACCGCCTGGATCAATTGGATTCGGACGAGCACCTATTAAAAGCAGAAATAGGTTACAGCATAGGAATCGCTTAATCCACGGCCATAGACTGTAACGCATAACGAATAAGGGGTGATAAATTGAAAAAAGCTCCAACCGGCGTGACCGTAATCACGAGCACGAACAAACCTCATTTTTTGAAGCATATGTTTGCAAATTACCGCAGACAAGCGTGGCCGAACAAGGAATGGATCATTGTATTGAATAAGGACAAGGCCGATATCAGACGATTTCAGGCTATGGCTTCCAAATTTAAAAATATCCGCGTGTTTCAGCTACCAGGTCGGCGGTCATTAGGACAATGCTTAAACTTTGCTTCTGCAAGAGCCAAGCACCCCTATATCGCCAGGATGGACGATGATGAGTATTATGCGCCTTATTACCTGACCGGCATCATGCGTTCTTTTAGTAATTCAAAGGCAGCACTTGTCGGTAAACGCGCGTATTTCATCCACTTAAGCGGTAGTAAGATGCTGCTGCAGCGCTTTTACACGCAAAAACGTTTTGTCGGCATTCTGGCGGGCGGAACGATTTCCTATAAGAAGAGCGTGTGGAATAAGGTGAAATTCGCCAACCTCTCCCTTGGAGAAGATGTGAAGTTTTGCCGGGACTGTCGGCGGAAAGGCTTTAAGCTTTATGCAGGGGACAAATATAATTTCTGCGCATTGCGGCGAAAGCAACAGAATTCACATACCTGGAAAGTAAGCGATCGGGAATTTATCCGTCATCGGCAAACGCGCATTGTTCGAAAGAATTGCACGACCTACCGAAAATTCGTGGACCGTCCATTGAACTCCATCAAATAGGAGCGCTTGCACGAGAGAAACAGGCCGTCGAGTACGCTCGAGGGCTATTTTTATGCACTGGACAAGC
Organism: Cohnella soli; assembly: GCF_042655525.1. Taxonomy (NCBI): domain Bacteria; kingdom Bacillati; phylum Bacillota; class Bacilli; order Caryophanales; family Paenibacillaceae; genus Cohnella; species Cohnella soli. The sequence goes on along the minus strand of NZ_JBHSMI010000056.1, from coordinate 26,466 downwards.
GAACAAATTGATAAGAAATAGGGTTTTTACATAGGAATCTACTTCTATCGTTTCATAAAGTATTCGGATTGATTCAAAACTCGAAGGGGGTGTCATGATATGGGGATTTTTCTCTACTCCTTGCAGCGAGTGCTTGTTTTAGCCCCTCACGCAGATGATGAGACGCTTGGCTGCGCCGGTGTCATACAGAAATATTTAAGTCAGGGCAGTTCGGTTCGAACCGTTATCGCCTCCCTGACTTTAAGCGACTCCAAACGCTACAGCAGGGAAGAAAGCGGCTACGGCACCTATAGTGGGAAAAGGAGGATATTTGAATTCATAGAAGCGATGCGTCTGCTTGGGGTGGCGGACTATCATATCCTTTACCCGGATCTTTCCGGCAAACAGCTTTACGATGGCAAGCTCGACCGTATCCCCCGAGCCGCACTGGTTGCCGATATTGAACGCCATATCGAGGAGTTTCGTCCAACTGTTTTATACATCCCATCCATCACCAAACATCAAGACCACGAAGCTCTTCATCGAGCAGCGATAGCGGCGGCCCGACCGTACTTCTGGAACGGCACCATCTTGGTTTATGAGACCGACGGGGAACTGTCCTTTCAACCTAATCTTTTTATTCCGCTTACGGAAGAGGAAATCAGTCTCAAAATGAAAGCATTGGAGGCTTACAAGACTCAGCTAGGCTCCATACGTCACCCCGTTCATCCTGAAAGCCTCTTCCATAAAGCCAAATTTCGCGGCAATCAGATTTACGAGGAATTTGCAGAAGCATTTGAGGTTATTCGAATTCAAGGATAAGCTCGTGGACCTTAGGGAGGAGTTCATTATGAGTGTGCACGTTAGGCGTGGAAACGGGGTTTCGGTGATTACTTGCACGAATCGTCCGCTGTTTTTCAGAAACTTAATCGCCAACTTCAGAAGGCAACGGTACAAAGCAAAGGAGCTTATCATCGTATTAAACAAAGACAGCATGAACCTGGCCAAATACCGCCGAGAGGCTTCCCCATTTTCGAATATCAAAGTTTATAAAAGGCCGGAAAAGCTTTCATTGGGCAGTTGTTTGAATTACGGAATTGGAAAAGCCCAATATTCAATCATCGCCAAGTTTGACGACGATGACTACTACTCGCCCAATTATTTAAAAGAGCAGGTAAGAGCGTTGCATCGTACAGGGGCCGGAATCGTCGGAAAAGGAGCTCACTTGAAATTTTTTGAAGGAAAGCGTCTCCTCGTCATTACAACGCCTTCTCGAAAAAATAAATTCGTGAAAGATGTGGCCGGAGGTACGCTGCTGTTCAGGAGACGATTATACAGACGCATTCGTTTTGCTTCACGGACTCTCGGAGAAGATACAGATTTTATTCGGAGAAGCCGCGCTAAGGGGTATAGACTGTTCGCCACTTCGCCTTACAATTTCGTAGGCATTCGAAGAAAAAATAAAAATAGCCATACCTGGAAAGCAAGCGACAAAGCGGTGATGAAAGGAAGCGTGTTTGTTGCAAGAACGGTTCGCTTCCGCAAATGGGCGGATCGGCGGGTATGAACCCCTTGTTCGATTTTGCCGTCCACGATAAGTTCCGTCGGGATGCTGTGTATTGGCTGAACGGTGATTTGTAGATCCTTTTTCGTCGCAGGCTGCAGCTCTTCTTTTCTCAACACGCTTAGTTTCCATCCGGTTCGAGAATCGCGAATTCGACTTCTGTGGGGGAGAAGACGTCCCTATTCCGAAGCATCATGCATAAATCGTCGATGTTGAGGTGTTGCTTAGCCAACGCCTTCTCCAGAATCTTTCCTTGTTTGATCAGGATCGTAGGCTGGCCATCGAGAATCTCGCGCGTTTTAACTGAGCGTAACCCCATCAATGCGATAATGAACGCCATGAGCGACCACAGGATTAGGTTGGATATTCCTTGCAGCAGCGTGATGTGGTTGTTGACGATGATCTCGGCGGTGGTGGAGCCGAGGGTGATGCCCGTAACATAGTTGAAGAACGTGAGATGTCCGACTTGTTTTTTGCCGAGCAGACGAGTCAATACAAGCAAAGCAATGAAGGACGCTGCCGTGCGAAATAGAATTTCTCCATACGTCATATGCCGAAGCCCCTTGCCGTTTTATTAACCGGTTGTTTCCATTATAAGGATAGGCTACGGATGAAAATTTTATGAGTTCCTATATTATGCAACCAGGGCATCCGAAATGGATGCCCTGGTTTTCTCTTCATCCATCTCAGGAAACAGCCCGATCAAGCGCATAGCGTAATTGAACGACGCCGCTGCCGAGTGGCTTGCAGTCCAGCAGTTGTACATGTTTGTATAGGTAGTTCTCTTTGTCGATTAACAGATTCAATCCTCTGCCTTCCATCACAGGCGCTACATTAAAAATCACTTCGTCCACAAGATCTTGGCCCAGGAAGGAATTGTGGATGTCCGCACCGCCGCTAATCAGAGCGGTCTGATGACCTTTCTGTTCCAGGTATTTCAAGGCTTCCTCCGGCGAGCTTACAACCGTTACTCCTGGGATTTCCGTTGCGCTCTTAGAGACGACAACGATATCGATATCGGCGAAGGGTCCTGGTCCGCCGTTGCCGCGCATGCCTTCAAATGTCCTACGCCCGACAATGAAATTCCCTGTTGCTTTGACTTGTGTAAAGAAGTCATCCAATGCTTCCTTTTTCGGCGGATTTTCAGGTCCGGATTGTGCGTAATTGCCGTTAGCGGTTAATGTTGCCCATAGTACTGTTTTCATTGTTATATTCCTCCTAATATTCGGTTCGATAATGTTCGGATAGCGGCTTGGGATGTTTTCCCTTGGCTTGATTTCATCATAAATGGCGTATGGCACTTTTGAAAAGCAGTTACATTTAAGTGCAATAGTTTCAAAAAAATGAACTATTGGTAACAGCGCGGATAGATCCAGTCTGGCGTAGCTTGGGGCCATACGAAAAAGACCCCTCAACGGGGTCTTTTTACGATTACGTTATGTCCGAAAGAGCTCTAAGACGCAGGAGCTTCTCGTTTACGCTCATTGTGATTGTCTCCCCAAGCACACATCACTTCTGCTACGGGGAGCAATGTTTTGCCATATTCACTAAAGGAGTATTCTACTTTCGGAGGGTTGGTGGGATACACAGTTCTTTCAATGATGCCTTCATGTTCCAAGTCGCGAAGATGCTGTGCAAGCATCTTCTGGGAAACATCGGGGATGAGCTTCTCCAGATCGCTGAATCGCTTAGCTGACTCCGCCAAATTCCACAAAATCATCGGCTTCCATTTTCCGCCCATGACATGAATGATGGTCTCTATTGGACATTCGCGCTGATGAATCAATGATCGATCAGTCCCTTACTTATTAGTAAGTGCATTACTTTAAAGTGCGTTCTTAACAGGATGTTACAACCGCTATACAATGAAGTCAATCAGATTGAACATAAGAAGGAGACAATCCATGTATAATTACCTACTATCCGTCCATATCATAGCCGCAGTGGTAGCTATAGCCGCAGTCATCTGTTACCCCTTAATCATGAGCGGCGCAAGGACAGTGGGCCAGGCCAAGTTCGCGCTTGGCTTGCTGGAAAAGGCAGCGATCCTGCCCAAGCTCGGTGGCACGCTGTTGTTTCTTACGGGTCTTGTGTTTGGCTTCCAAGAATCCTCATTGTTCCAAGAACTGTGGTATGTGGCGTCGATTGTCTTATTCTTGGTCATAGTGATCATCTTTGCCGTACTGCTTCCTGCCGGTATCAAGCAGCAGCTTAAGCTGCTGCAGCAGACGCAGAGCGACGATCTGCCCGAGGCGTACCGACTGAGCCGTAGACGCTCCTTCTGGCTGGAAGCGGTCGCTAATCTCGCCGTTCTCATCTCGATTGTGTTCATGGTTTTCAAACCATGAGACCAGTCGTTCAAGCTGACCCTCTATAAATGGTCAGTTTTGTTTGTTTTAAAGGGGCCAAATCGTTAATAAATCAACATTGCAGTAAAGCAAATGCCGATCCAGGCGACTGTAACTGAATTTCACTAATTACACACGCAACCATAATGGATTCTTGCAATCGGCTTTGTCTAATGTCGCCCAAGTCAACAATCGTGGACCAACCAAGGTCTTTAAGAAGAGTCTGGGCCTGATTTTTGGATGAAGGGTTGTTTCCAGATACAAACATAAGAGGTGTCCCGTCATTGAACTTGGGATCGACCATAATCTTGTCGTTAACGTTATTCAGCGTTTTAACAACATGACTTTCCGGCAACAACTGTTGGACGATTTCTCCTGCCGATGTATCGACAAGCTGTAAACGTAGTCCGCCATCAAAATGAACGGCATTGCTGATATCAATGACTGTCTTATTTTTCCAGTAGATAGGATTAATGGTTTCAACCACATCTTTTAAGCAGGACCATGGAAGGGCTACAATAATGAGTTCACCAAACAGCGCTGCTTCATTAAACGATGTAATATCCCCGGATGCCCCTACTTCCTGCTTCCAAGTCAAATGTTTAGGATCGTGAGGCTCACGACCGCTGATCGCGACGCAATGACCTGCTGCGACTAATCCTTTGCCCAAAATCTTGCCGACATTCCCCGCCCCAACAATACCAATATTCATTCGGATCACCCTCTCCCTTCTACAGGTGATTATATGGACTGTAAATCATGAGTACAATTAGGCACTTTTTAGTATCCCAACCGCTTGCTTAAGCGATGGTATATAATGTTAGAAAGGGGGTGGGAAAATATGCCTGCCCAACTCAATGAGTGCCCGGTAGAGGGCGTGTTATCGATGTTAGGCGGGAGATGGAAAGTACGAAAAAAATACTTACAGAGCAGCTTCGTGAACTTGAGCGAGACGGAATAGTGGAAAGGAAATCGTATCCGGAACCAAGACCAAGAGTAGAGTATAGGTTGACTGCGGCAGGACGATCCATGATTGTATTTCTGGATAAGATGAGCGAATGGGGCGAGAAGCATATCTTTTCTAAGCCGTAGAATAAATTTCCCCAGGAGGATCTTGATGCTCCGAAGCCGAGATCGCACGCAAGTCAGGTGGCTTAAAGCAAGATTACTCACAGATAATCTGAGAAGCTTATTGCGCGGCTGGTTGTTTCGAATGACTACTCGTAAGGTTAATGCTGATTATGAGCTGGTGAATTGCGCGGTCCTCTCTGAATCTATTATCCAGATGTCACGCTGGGAAGGGAAAGATGAGATTAACGCCCGTCGCTTCCATAACATGCATACTGCATGTACTCTCTTGGATGACGTATTGATCGAACCAAACCGGGTATTTTCCCTGCGCAGGTTTTTTAAGGACACCTCGGGTAAGCTGGGGTTTCAAGAAGGCCCGGTTATTGTTAACGGCGAGGTTGTCTTTTCCAACGGCGGCAGCGTTTGTGCGGTTGCTACTTTGATTTTCGATGCGGCATTGAAGGCCAATCTTTCTATTCTTGAGAAGCATAATCATAGCACCGACATGTGGGGAGATTCACGTTTCATTCATCTCGGGGGAGACGCAGCCTATGTATATGGTCGCAAAGATCTTAAGCTCTTGAATTCGCATGATGGTGATATTGTCGTAAAAACGGCCTTTGATTTTGACAGCTTACAGTTAACTTGCCGCCTCTATTCGCCAGTCCCTCTCGCGGGAACGGTCAGGATTGACAATGAAATAATTCAAGAAATCCTGCCTCGCGTCGAAGAAGGGCACAAGTACCGCAATGGCTGCATGGTGTGGACACGCCGGTATTTATGCCCAGATGCAGGTCAAGAAAAATTGACTTATTCGAAGAAGGAAGTCTATCAGCCTTTTCGCCTAAGCTAACGTTCAAGAATGCAGCCATTTACGCACCATGTTCGCTATGAGCACGTCCGTATCTTGATCCTGATAGCCCCGTCCGAGGGAGAGTTGTTCGATTTTTTCGAGCAACTGCCCCACCCGAGCCCCGTCCGAGGGAGAGTTGTTCGATTTTTTCGAGCAACTGCCCCACCCGAGCCCCGTCCGAGGGAGAGTTGTTCGATTTTTTCGAGCAATTGCCCCACCCGAGCCCCGTCCGAGGGAGAGTTGTTCGATTTTTTCGAGCAACTGCCCCACCCGAGCCCCGTCCGAGGGAGAGTTGTTCGATTTTTTCGAGCAATTGCCCCACCCGAGCCCCGTCCGAGAGCGAGTTGTTCGATTTTTTCGAGCAACTGCCCCACCCGAGCCCCGTCCGAACACAGGCACACGTTTTTCGCAAGCGATTGCCCTGTTCAGGCCCTCTGCTATGTTTTACAAATAAAAAACCTTCGATTATGCTTGTACCAACAGGATATTTTAGGCAGGTCAGGACATTACAACTTACTCAATAGGGGGACAAGCGGATGTTAAATAAAGCTCTAGTGGTCGGGGATGTCATGCATGAGTGGGCGGGGACGCGTCGGCTGTTAGAAAATGTGCCGGATGAACATCTGGGTTGGAGACCGCACGCGAAGTCGTTTGCCCTCGGGGAACTGGCGACGCATCTCGTCAACTTATTGAATTGGCAACTGAGCATTCTTCGCGATCCGGGTATTGACCTGGCGATCACGTCTTCTCGGAGATCTGCGTTAACGAGTCGCGAAGCGCTGTTGGGCGAATTCGACACGAACATTAGGGAGCTCGATCGGGCACTGGACGCCATTGACGAAACGGCGCTGTCTTCGGACTGGACTCTTCGTCGCGGAGATACCATCATGGTCGTCCAGCCAAAGGCGATTGCATTCCGCACGATGGGCATGAGCCACATGGTTCACCACCGTGCACAGCTTGGCGTGTACTTGCGTCTGCTCGACCAGCCGGTTCCTGGCGTTTACGGCCCGACCGCCGACGAACTCGGCAAGTAATCTTAGCCAAGAGACCCGAGATTAGCTCTCGGGTCTCTTGTGCTGGAAGCAGCCCTTTTCCGGCACGCCCTCTTGCCTTTAGTAGCGGCAGTATTATCCGTTACTTGGCGGACTCTCCCCTTCGAGGTGAGCATAGCGGCGATTTTTTCCGGTGGGGAAACGCCATCCGAAAGTACATCGTTCGTTATGCCGTCGTAGTTTTTTTGCTGCCATTACTCGCGAAATAAGCCTCTAACTGATCCGCCGGATTCATCACGGAATGGCCATGACAGACTTCCAACCGAGCGGGATGCAGCTTGCTTACGATCTTGCTGCTTTCCAGCACTTCCTTCATGTTCGGCGTAAAAAGCGGTTTGCGAAGTTTGCCCTTCTTGGAAGAGAACAGATCTCCCGCGAGCATGACGCGATCCTTCTCGTGGTAGAAGACGACATGTCCTGGCGAATGTCCGGGCGTAAAATAAGGCGTTAAGCTTCCGATGGATTGTAAATGCCCTTGCTCGTTTTCGTTGAAGATGCGAGTCATCCCCCGTCCCATAGTCGCGACCGGTTTTTTGCCTGCGTGATAGGGCAGTTCGCCTTCTAGGTAGGGAAGTTCTTTGCTGTGCGCGAACACGGGGACCGGATGTTTTCTCAGAATCGCTTTGAGCGCTCCGACATGATCGGGATGCCCGTGGGTGAGCACGATTCGCTTCAGCGGGCCGGCTTTCAGCCGTTCGATGAATTTCAGAATGCCTCTGGTCATCAGCGATATTCCCGTATCGACCAAAGTGACGCCATCCTCCTCCACGACTACCCATACGGTAATTGGGATCAGCACCCACGTTCTCAAGCTCCAGATGTTTGGCGAGATTTGCGTTGCAACCATTTTCATCATCCTCCGTTAGTCATTTTTAATTTGAATCCGTTAAGAAGTGCGTCAAAAGCGGTCTCGAAAGTTGAGCTTAGGCGGTCCATGATGTCCGTCAGAGGCTCTTCAGTATGAGAGTACGTGCTTACGATACCGTGCAGCATAAAGAAATAAATTCGATTGAATTGCAGTAAGCGCTCCTCGCCCAGCGGCAAGGGAAGAACGTCTTGAAGCACTTGGCCGAGCTGTTTGAATAAGGCAACGCGGGTCTCGTTAATTTCGAGATCCTGCTGCTCTTTGTCCACTCTTTCCCCTTTGGCAATAAAAACAACCGAGTAAATGGATCTGTGTAACAAGCAGAAGCGGATAAATCTCATGCTCATTTCAATGAGCTTTGTTTCTGGCGCCAATTGGCTTTGTGTGACGAGTTGTTCGAAGTTTTCTTTCAGTTCGATTAAGGGAGGCATGGACAGTGCATGCAGAAGTACTTCCTTATCCTTAAAATAAATGTAGATCGTGGTGTGGGAGCAGCCTGCTTCTTTGGCGATTTCTCTCATCGCCACGCCATCATAACCTCGATCGGCGAACAGCTTTCCCGCCGCGGACAAGATGGCTTGTTTCGTCTCTTCGGAACGGAGCTTCTGTCTGGTCATCATGATGGCAACCCTCGATTCGGAATATTTTTATAACCGCCGGTTACAACATAACCACTGGTTACAATATAACCGTTGGTTACATTTGTGTCAATAAAGTTTTTCCGTTACACAGAGACGTCAACATCTCCCCATCTCCTGGAAGGATTCTCGGCCCTTTGTGTTGAAGTTCTTATGTTCTGGAGAATGAAATTCATTCTTTATTTGGTTTATCGTTTGCGTTCGAACTGGAGGATGAGCAAGTTGGCTATGGCGGCAGGATGGCTGCGGAAGTACCAAAAGTGGATAAAGTTCCTGATTCCCGCTGCAATCATCGCAGTGATCTATCTTCAAGCCCGCGACGTGATGCACGGCATTCGGCCGGAAGTCGCGGCGCATCTCGTGCTCAAGTTAACGTTTCCCGACCATGTCCGGCTGCTTGCAACGAGTGTGATTGCGGTCTCCCTCATGTGCGGTTATGACTTCATTCTTACCAGGATGGCCGGCTATCGCTTTCGTATCGTCACCCTATGGAGGGTGGGCTGGATCGCAAACAGCTTCAATAACCTAATGGGCTTCGCTGGTCTGACAGGCTCTAGCCTGCGCCTGATGTTATATCGCAAACGCGGGGGCCCCGCGGAAATGTTTTTGCCGAAGCTCATCTTCCTATCTGCTTCTATGCTAACAGGGCTTTCCGTTCTTTCCTTCTTCGCGTTGATCAAACCATCGCCATTGCGAGCCGAGTTCCCCCTCCTGATGATTGCCGCTGTGGCCATTGTCTTATACTTGCCGACGTTCGCCGGAATTTCGAAGATTCCATGGATAGGAAGGCGTATAGGATTAGAAGAAAAAGTCGGATGGCTGTACATCGGCGGCGCCGTTGTCGTCTCTGTCTTGGAATGGTTCGGGGCAGTATGGGTATTCTGGAACGCGTGCAATTTGCTGCATATCAATCTTTCTTTTCAGGAATTGGCAGGATTGTTCGGCCTAGCTTCCGCCGCCGGCGTGATCAGCATGCTCCCTGGCGGAGCAGGTTCCTTTGATCTGGTCATGCTGGCAGGCTTGTCGGCTTACGGAATCGGCGCCGACCAAGCCTTGGCGGTCATCCTGGTATACCGGGTTTTCTATTACTTTATTCCCTGGTTCATCGGCTTGATGTTGGTAGCCGTGGAATGGATCCCTCAACGCGACGCCGTGGCGGAGGAATTGCTCAAGCCCGCCTGGAGGAGATGGCAGGCGCTTTGGAACTGGCCGGGAACACGGGAGTTGATGGGCGGGGTCGGCAATGTTGCGCTTGCCGCTCTTGTCTTCAGCAGCGGATTCGTTCTGTTGATGTCGGCGGCCGTTCCAACGTTCCTTCATGGATCGCACGTGCTTACCCACTGGGTCACCTTTCATACGATGAAGGTATCGCACCATTTCACCGTGTTGGTCGGGCTAATGCTGATCGTCCTGTCGACGGGAATCCGCAAACAAGTGCGGAGGGCATACTTCGCGACGTTGGCTATGCTTGCCGCCGGCATCATGTTCTCCCTGACCAAGGGAATGGACGTCGAAGAAGCGATCTTCCTGGCCCTGGTGTTGATCTTCTTGTGGATGTCCAAGGACCGGTTCCGCAGAAAAGACGTCGTGCTGACCAAGCGGTCGCTGCCCGGGCTATTGATTACGACCGCTTCGATGACGGTGCTGTATATCGAGGTCGGTTTGAATACGGTGCCAGATGCACCCGCGCGCTTCTATCGTCATATGCCCTACCGCTATCTCATTACCGAGCATGAGCACTTGCGCAGCGGTATTATCGCTTTGTTCTTGACATGGATTGCGATCTTCGCATGGTTGCTGCTGCGTCCGGGAAGGCCTGTCGCCAAGCCGCCCGATGCGCTCCAACTGCTCAGCTTGCGACAGTGGCTGGATAAGCATCAACAAGGCAATTATGTCACGCATCTCTTGTTCCTTGGCGATAAGAACCTGTTCTGGAGCAAGGATGGCAAGGCGCTTATTGCCTATCGTCGAACGGGCAAAGCTCTTGTCGCTTTAGGAGACCCGATCGGCGAGCCCGATTCCATCCGCCAAGCGGTTCAGGAATTCTGGCAGTACGCTGATAATCACGCATGCATACCGGTCTTCTATCAAGTACGCCCGGAGTATTTGCCCCTGTATCACGAGAACGGGTTTCGTTTCTTTAAGCTGGGGGAAGAAGGGATGACGGACGTGGGCGCCTTTCAACTGACGGGGCGCAGCAAGGCGGATTTGCGGGCGGTCAAAAACCGCTATGAACGGGAAGGCATTCGTTATGAAGTGATAGAGCCTCCGTTTTCTTCGCTGATTCTGGATGAGTTGCGTGCAATCTCGGACGAGTGGCTGGAAGGTCGGCAGGAGAAGGGCTTCTCGCTCGGGTGGTTCAAGGAATCCTATTTACAGAGTACGGGAATCGCGTTGCTTAGGGACCCGTCCGGTCGAATACTGGCTTTCGCCAACTTGATGCCGGGATACGACGACAAACAATCGATCTCGATAGACTTGATGCGCTATCGTCAGGATGCTCCGAATGGCATTATGGATGCTTTGTTCCTGCATTTGCTGGAGTGGGCGAAATCCGAAGGGTACCCTCGTTTTAACCTCGGCATGGCGCCCTTGGCGAATGTCGGAGAATCGACATTCTCCCATAAGACGGAGCGCTTAGCCCGCGAGATTTATCGCCGAGCGAACCGATGGTACCGCTTCTCGGGAATTCGTAAATATAAAGAAAAATTCGACCCGAACTGGGAACCGCGATTTCTGGCGTATCCCGCGGGAATCTCCCTGCCGTATCTGATGTGGAGGATTACACGCATGATTGCGAAAACTCCGCCAAGCGGCGAATAAGGGCCAGTCAGCGCAATATTGGAGGATTTAACAGCACCCGGTCATCCTGCCGAGCTTCTTGCTCCAGCAGGCCGGGTGCGTCGCGTTTTAAATGCTCGTCAAAGAACGCAACGACGTATTTCAGAATCGTTCGATGACTCTGGTGTGGGTTTGGCGCTTTGGCTGCCCATTGCGTAATCGGCGAGTACAAATACTTGTCTGAGAAACTCGTATGAGACGCGCCATGTAATTGCAACACTTGTCCGCCTTCGGCCATCGCTTGGGTTCTTCTGCGATGGAAGTCCGCTACCCAACGGTCATAAGTCACCTTCGACATCCCTGCGTCGGACAACTGTTTGCTGCTCGGTTCCGGCAGACCCATCCGGTTGACGTATTTATCGGTGCACATCCATAGAAAGGACTGTTCTGCGGAAAGCGGCGTCTTGTCATCCCCATAAAAGGAACCGTCCATGCTAATCCCCGCTTTAAACCTCTTGTCTTTGCGGAGGGCAGCAAGCGCATTGTCGCCCCCGAAGGAATGGCCGATAACTCCTGCTTGTTCCAAATTCAGCCGATGGGTGAACTGTCCTTCTGGGTCATTCGCATCGAGTTTCCCGAGCTGATTCAACACAAACTTGTCGTCTTCCGACCATACGTCTTCGATGATGCGATCCCAGGCGGGAAGGTCAAATTCCGAAGGCGACGGCCCCATGGTTTCCACGCTTCCATCGGGAAATGCAGCCGCGGGCGTGCCGTACGTATGCTCGATTGCAACGACCACATAACCTCTGCTTGCCAGCCCCGTCACTAAATAATGATAGGCAAAGCTGAATCCTGGCCAGCCGTGGGATAGGATAATAATCGGGTATTTGCTTTGACTATTGGACAGGCCGCTTGCTAAGTAGGTATGCGTCCGGGCAAGGCGAAGATAGTCCAGAACAAAGGAAGGGATGTGCCACTTTTGTTCTGCGTAGCGGCTCAATGCGGACAACTCGGGAATATAAGGCGCTTGCTTCATTCCGCTCTTTGTTTGAGCCGGATACCAGATTTGGACGTTTAACTCCCGATAACGGTCCGTCTTGCCTGGAGTCTGTTCCACTCGGTTGCGGTCGGTCCAGTGGTAGACGATCGTGCCGACTGGGTTATCCCCTGAAGGGGTTTCCAACGAAGGTACGGGCAGCAAGTAAGGAATCATCCAGCTTATTAGTAGTAATCCGACCCCAAGAGTCCATCTCAAGCGGCGGGGGCCGGTCGCAACGGAGCGGGACGACGTTCCTTTTACGATCCGCAACGCGGCTTTCGAGAAGGCCCAGAGAACGAATAGGTACGCGGGAACCATCTGCCAACGGTAGCCCTCAACGATCAAGTGGACGATCAGAGGGACAGGCAAGAGGAGGCAAAGGATACGCAAGAGAGTACTGGATCGATTCGCCATGATGGCTATGACGGTCTGCATCATTAGAAGTACGAATTCCCAGTCCCTCATTGATTCGATGTTCCTTCCCTTGGATAAGGATGTGTAATTCCATTATAATCGTAAAGGATGTTTTTCAAAATCGGACCAGAACTGTACGCACATCTTATAGAGGAGTAAATCATGACTACACAACAGCGTAAGATTACTTTGGCCGTAACCGTCGTCTATACCCTTATCATTCTTTATTTTCTGTTTCTTGCTTTCGGCAGAACAGGAACCGTAGACCGAGTGAGCAGTTACACCTTCATTCTAGTACCGGACAGTTTCTTCAGGGTGCCAAACCTGTCAGATCTTCTTCATCCTACTCTGATGGACTTGGTTGATATTGGAAATATTGCAGCATTCATCCCGTTTGGCTTGTTGATTCCTTTGCTATATCGAATCAGCTTTATTAGATTCATTACCTTGTTCATCCTGTCTATTCTCATCATCGAAACCATTCAGGCACTCTCATTGCTCGGCAGCTTTGATGTGAATGACGCCATTCAAAACTCGCTAGGAGCAGCGCTTGGATTCGGAGCGTACAAGCTTGGCTTTCGCACCTCAAATATCAGGAGAAATATTTTCGTTACGGGCATTTCCGCTGTTGTTCTTATGATCGGGGTGTGGGGAGTGTTCGGGATTGCGGACAAGGCATTTACCCAAGAATTAGGCTCCTTCGTCGCGCTTAACGAACTGAAAGATAGCAGCGGGAATACATCCACGGGAACGAAACCATACCCTTTCAAAGTCGGCGGTCAAGACGTAGAACCCCAATATCATGTTTATAGCACCGAAGGCAAAAGGATTGAAACCTACACGTATACGATTGACAAAAAGGAGCTTTATTTCTACATGAATTACGGAATCCCCGATCAGGAGGAGTTTCAGGGGAGATTAACGGTTTCCGTCGATGGGCATGAGTACCTGTCTACGTCTGCGGAACATCAAAGTCGCGAACCGGAGATGTTCGGCCTTTATCTCGAACATGCGAAGGAACTCACGATTACGGTTGAAGGAAATGAGAAACTGTGGGATGTTGGATATAGAGAGATGAAATTTGTTTGGAATTAGAGAATTTCAAAAGAAGTGAGGGATCTTGATGTCCATAGTGAGCTTACTGGCTTCCCAACTAGGTCGAAACGATGAAGAGCCGAATATTGAACTGGCGCATCGGTTAGCTAATGAGGAAGATCATGCAGGGATAGAGGAAATTATCGAGAACCTTGCTTGCAAGAATAAAGCCATCCAGCATGATTGCATCAAAGTCGCGTACGAGATCGGTGAAGTTAAACCCGAGCTCATCAGCAAGTATGCGCAGACTTTCATCGAGCTGCTAACAAGCCGCGATAACCGTTTGGTGTGGGGCGGCATGACGGCGTTGGCAACGATTGCTGAGGCCGCGTCGGAAACGATGATGGCTCATCTTAACACCGTGCAAAGAGCGATGAAGTTGGGCTCGGTGATTACGGTGGATAAAGGCGTTGTAACGCTTGCGAAGCTGGCAGCCGTCAGTAAGAGCAACAATGATGAGGTTTTCCCCTTCTTGCTTGATCACCTGGCCAACTGCAGATCGAAGGAAGTTCCACAGCACTCTGAAAGCACGCTTGTTGCCGTAACAGATGATAACAAAGAGGACTTTCTAAGTGTCTTGCGTCGAAGAGAGCCAGAACTAACCGCCGCCCAGCTGAAGAGAGTCAAACAGATTTATAAGAAGTTAGGTTAGTTAGCGATATCGCGGATTAGCTCCGTCCCTGAGAGGACGGGGCTATTTTGTGCTTATATGTATCTCTATGATGTCGTGGGAAAATAAGCAGTTATTTGTTTAATGGTGCGGTGTTCGATGACAATATGGCTTAACAGCAGCCATCGTACAACGGATGCTGAAGAAAGCCGGGCTGATAAACGTATCAAGCTAATGCAGGGGCTGTCCCAAAAGCCAATTGCCGATAGGCACGACTTTGTATGAATTTCCATCCAAATACGTCCGCCTAGTTACTGATCCGCTCGATTTTGTATGAATTTTAATCCAAATACGTCCGCCTAGTTACTGATCCGCTCGATTTTGTATGAATTTTCATCCAGATACGTCATTCAGTTGCCGATCTTCCCGATTTTGTATGAATTTTCAACCGAATTCGTCCATTCAATTGTCAGTCGGTCGACTCGTTCGCGGCACAATTGCGATTTGTTAGTCGATTGGCCCTCGTAGAGAAAAAGGACCTCAATCCCCACACGCTTTGCAGTGGAATTTGAGGTCCTTTCGAGTATGAACGGTGATATTTCCGAGTCATGAGAAACTTTTGAGACAGCCCTTATATAAAATGGAGTGAACTGTGCCACAGGCAATCCGACACCCCTAAAAATGCCATGGATACATGATATTTTATAAAAATAATCAACATAAGTCTATAACTTTTATTGGATAAATCGTATGTTATTTATGCGACCGCGGCGCAAATCATAAGAACTTAAGGGAGAAGATCCTCATGATTACGCTCAGAAAAATCACGCTGGAAAACCGTCGTGACATATTTAACTTAGAAGTATCAGAAGAACAACGGCGTTTCGTTGCGTCCAATCTTTCAAGCGTAGCTTCGTGTTATGTCCTTGCGACCAATGGGGGACATCCGTTTCCATTTGCTATTTACTCGGATGAGCTGCCGGTAGGTTTCGTTATGTTGACTTATGGAATCACCGGTTACGACCTTCCCTCGATCGCTCACGACAGCTATTGCATCCTGCGTCTAATGATTGGCAAGGAATACCAGAATCGGGGTTACGGGCGGGAAGCCATGGAAAGAATTTTGGAATTTATTCGCACCCTTCCGGCAGGGCCTGCAAATTACTGTTGGACTTGTTATGAGGCAGATAACTTGGTCGCCAAAAAGCTTTACGAAAGCTTCGGTTTCCGTGAGAACGGCGAAATCTGCCACAACGAGCCAATAACCGTATTGCGGCTGTATCAGGAGAGTCATCATGGACAATAAGACCCTAGAACTGCTGCTCCAATATGGTATCGTCAATCCCGATGAGTGCTCCTAAGACATTTGTAGATCTACCTAGACCGGATTCCTTCAAATGCGCTGGTCACCAGATGCTGCACATAGGATTCGTCCAATTTCTCGCCGGTCACAAGCAAGCGGTAGAAGATCGGTCCGTATATGAGATCGATGCTTACTTCAATGTCGAGGTCTTGTTTCAATTCCCCGCGTTCAATTCCCTTCTCGAGCAGATTCCTTCCCTCAAGCCGGCGGGGGCGGAAATATCGCTCCCGATAGGCTTCCGCCAATCCGGAATCAAATTGCCCTTCTCCTAATAGCTCCGTAATGATGATCCCTTCCCGACTGGTCAGAAACAGGGCCAGATTCGTAGCGTGAACGAGAATATCTTTTAACGCCGAACCCGTATCCGGCAGGGGTAACCTGGCCTTGGAAGCATAAAGAAAACCATCCATGACTACGGCAGCCTTGTTGGGCCACCATTTATAAATCGTTGCTTTGCTCACTTGCGCACGTTCGGCGATTTTATCGACCGTAACCGCTGCAAAGCCATGTTCCACTAACAACTCGTAAGATGCGGAAAGGATAGAATTCTGCGCTTCGACATTACGCGGCCGCCCTCTCTTGCCCTGCATCGACATCATCGCCTTTCGCCATCGTGATGGGGTGCCTAAATATAAACTATACGTACAGTATACCGTTTGGCGAAAAAAAAGAAAATCGAAACTGCCTATTTACAAAACTAAACGAACAGTTTATTATTTCCTTAGCAATTAATAAACTAAACGTTCAGTATTAAAAATAGGAGGAGTTCTTAATGAGGAGAGAAACGTTGGGATTGAAGTAGCCGAAGTAGCCGAAGTAGCTGGAGGAAAAAATCAAGCAGTAGGGAAGGAGATGCCCGCGTGGTTGACCCTGCTTCTGGCAACCGCGTGCGGAATGATTGTAGCGAATCTTTACTACGCGCAACCGTTGATCGGGATCATCTCTTCTTCCATCGGGATGTCTTCGGGCACTGCCGGCCTAATCGTAACGCTGACACAGATTGGTTACGTCGTCGGCTTGCTGTTTGTCGTGCCGATGGGGGATCTCGTTGAAAATCGAAAGCTGATCGTCGTGTCCTTACTGCTCACATCGGTTGCCCTTGTTGCCGCTGCGGTGTTGAAACAGGCTATCCTGTTCTTGTCCGCATCGCTTGTCATCGGCGTGGGGGCGGTCGCGGCGCAAGTGCTCGTCCCTTATGCATCCTACCTTGCACCCGAATCTTCACGCGGCCGGGTTGTCGGTAATGTCATGAGCGGCTTGTTGCTGGGGATTATGCTCTCGCGGCCGTTGTCGAGTCTGGCGGCAGACTTCTTTGGCTGGCATGCGATATTCGCCGTGTCTGCCGTATCAATCGTGATTTTAGCGATCTTACTCATGAAAGTATTGCCTGCAAGAAGGCCGTCGGCGGATACCCGCTATACGGCGCTGCTGGGTTCTATGTGGCACTTGCTGCGAACAACCCCGGTCTTGCGCCGTCGTGCCGCCTATCATGCCTGCGTGTTTGCGACTTTCAGCTTGTTTTGGACAACGGCTCCATTGTTGTTGACGGGTCCGGGTTATCACTTTTCTCAAAAAGCCGTTGCCTTGTTCGCGCTTGTAGGAGTGGCCGGTGCGGTGGCTGCGCCTGTGGTTGGACGGTTAGCTGACCGTGGCTGGACTAGACCGGCAACTTGGATCGCACTCTCTACTGTTATCATCTCCGTCCTGTTGCCACTTCTGATCGGGGGGAGTTCTCCCGTCGGAATTGCCGTTCTAGTGATTTCGGCCATCTTGTTAGATGCCGGCGTATCCGCCAATCTTGTCCTCGGACAACGGGCGATCTTCTCATTAAGTCCGGAAATTCGCAGTCGTCTGAATGGGCTGTTCATGGCGATTTTCTTTATCGGCGGTGCTGCCGGCTCATCGATAGGGGGATGGGCATACGCCTCGGGTGGGTGGAGTAAGACGTTATGGATCGGAATCGCTTTTCCGATCGTTGCTATGCTTTACTTTGCGACAGAGAAGAGGAAAGGGGCTTGATTCGGCCGAGCCCTTGAGAATAATTTCAGATTCGATTAGCTTGTTCATATAAAAATTGCCGAATAGACGGATCCTCGCAAAGTCCAATGGCACGACTATATGCCGAACGCGCTTCCTCGCGTCTCCCCAATTGTCTGTGCAAGTGGGCTGTTAGCGCCCAATAAGGCTGATAACTCTCGACTTTATCACGAGGCATAGATTCCAGCAATGCAAATCCCCGTTCCATGCCATATCCTTCCGCAACAGCAGCAGCTCGTCCGACTAGCACGCCAATCGTAGGGCTAAGTTGGGCGAGCCCCTCATATAGCAAGGCGATTTCTTTCCATTCGATGACCCCAGTGCGCACTCGCTGGGCATGCACCGATTGTATCGCCGCCAACAGTTGGAATCGCCCAATCTTGTTGGCTTGAGCGGCTATTCGAAGACGTTGTTCCGCTTCCCCGATCATGTCAGTTGACCAACGTGCCGTATCCTGTTCGAACAGAGGAACATAACTTCCCGATGCATCCATCCGAGCTTCTCTCCGGGCCTCGCAATGCAGCATAAGAGCCAGGAGGCCTTGCACTTCAGGCTCGTCAGGCAAATAACCCGCAAGAAGCTTGCCAAGATAAATGGCCTCGTGAACCAATCCCTTCCTTCGGGGATCTACGCCTGTCCAATCGTCCCATCCGCTGCCGTATACGGCATAAATGGCTTCAAGAACGGCATCTAAACGGCTAGGCAATTCCTCGGCATCGGGCATGACGAACGTCAGACGTTCGGTACGGATTTTGGCTTTAGCACGAGTAAGGCGTTGCCCCATCGTAGAAGGTTTGACAACGAATGCGGACGCAATGCGAGCGGCATCCATTCCGAGCACGGTCTGAAGCATAAGCGGTGTTCGTATCGCCGGATCGATGGCTGGGTGTGTGCAAAGAAATAGCATGTTTAACCGCTCATCGGGAAATGCAGTGTCAGTAGCCGACATCTGTTGGGACTCTTCCGACAAGGCGATCAACGCAGGCATCGCTCGTTCGGATACACGTTCGCGGCGGGCGCGGTCGATCAGCTTCCTCTTGGCTACCTTAAGCAGCCAAGATAACGGTTGATCTGGAATGCCGGCCCTCGGCCACGATTCTAAGGCGGCAACGAAAGCATCCGCCAATGCATCCTCTACAGCATCAATATCCCGCCAGTTCAGGGTCAAATATGAAATTAACCTTCCGTAAGCATCGCGCGCAGTCTCTTCGATCGTGTTATGGGCATCTGTCATAGGATTATGTACCTGCCTACTTCAAAGTGGGTTCTTGATTTACATCATAATTGGCCTGTGATACATTTGAGAAGTAGATACATATAAATGCAATAGTTTCAAAAAATGAACTATGGAGTGATTGCGATGATCGATCGATCCTGTCCTGGCGTCGTTGAGCCGATTCTGGAGCTTTTGGACGGCAAATGGACGCTTCTCCTCTTATTCGAACTGCTTAATGGGACGAAGCGATTCGGGGAACTCCGTCGTAAGCTGCATCCGATAAGCCCGAAAACACTGACAGACCGTTTGCGGCTGTTAGAGGAGAAAGGTCTTGTTACCCGTACTCTTTATCCTGGCGTGCCCTTACACGTCGAATATGAATTTACGGAGAGCGGGAAGGCGCTGCAGCCTATTTTTGAAGCGATGTGGAACTGGACGCAGGAGCACGGTGCATACCTCCGGAACGATATCGAGAGGGGTAAAGAAGCATAAGCAGGCTACTTCAATACCCGGAAAGAAACGATGGTGCCTTCGTTAAGCCTGCTCTCAATCATTAACCCCTGCCCGTAAAGCTGCTTCAGCCGCTGATCGGTATTGATCAGCCCGACCCCTTTCGCAGAACCGTAAGCCAGAATGCGGCGGGTGGTCTCCTCGTCCATTCCCACGCCGTCATCCTGAATGTTAACCTCGATGCTATCTTCACGATCGATTAGCCGGATGAGGATTGTGCCTCCCTGTACTTTCCTCAGAATGCCATGACGTACTGCGTTCTCAACGAGAGGCTGAATGGATAAAGGCGGTATGAGCGTTTCCCAGGATGCTTGTACATCCCACTGCACTTGAACGCGATCCTCAAACCGTTCCCTCTCAATCGACAAATAGGCTTTTACTAATTCCAATTCGCTACTCAAGGTCACAAGCTTGTCCGAATTCTTAAAGTCGAAGCTGGCTTGCAAATATAAGCTGAATGCATCTGCAAGATTGCGCATTCGCTGCATATCGATATCGCTTAGCGCAACAATGGAGTTCAGCGTGTTGAAGAAGAAATGCGGCTTGATCTGCGCCTGCAACCACGCCGCCTCCATAGACATACGATCGCGGACAGCCCGCGTCAGATCGGTAAGCGCTCGAATTCTCGATTTCAGCTCCATCGTATTCGTCGGTTTAATAATATAGTCGTTGGCCCCCGCGAGGAAGCCGGATTGGATATCCTCCGGCTGGCTGCGCGCCGTAAGCAGAAGTACGGGGAGCTCCGCTAGCGAATAACGTTGTCGGACTCTCTGGGTCAGATCATAGCCGGACATGCCGGGCATCATGACGTCGATAATCATCATGTCCCACCTGGCCGTATCCAATAGCTCAATAGCCTCATTTCCGCTTGTTGCTGTGCTGATCATATAAGGCTCGGAAGCCAGTGCATGAGTCAGTACGCGCAAATTGATCGGATCATCGTCCACTGCCAGGATGCGAATTTTATCGATGATGGGAGATGTTGGCTCGCTGGCTTCCGGCAATTCGATACTATTGGTCTCCATGGCTGCTGCAGCTTCCGCCGAAGAATGGTCGCCTGCCGTCTTGTCTGCCATCATCGCAAGCGGCATCGTAAAGATAAAAGTGGATCCGCGATCGGGAACGGATTCAGCGTAAATCGTACCTCCCTGCAGCTCGACAAGCTGCTTGCACACGCTTAGTCCAAGCCCGATGCCGCCGCCTAACGAAGTTACGCTCGAATCGGCTTGTTCGTAGGGGAGGAAGATGTTTTGAATCATCGCATGGTCAATCCCGATGCCTGTATCCGAGATGGCTATACGCGCATAGCCATTCTGTACAGTAGCGCGAAGTTCGACATGGCCTTGCATCGTAAATTTGACGGCGTTATGCAGAAGGTTAAATAAAATTTGGATCAGCCGATTCTCGTCCGCCTGCACCGGGGGGAATGCCTCCGGGATTTCGTTGACGATCCGGATCGGCTTTCCTTCCGACATGAAACCCAGCATGTCAATGACGCCGGGAACCACGGTCTGCAAGTAGACGGGAGCGGGCTGAATGTGAATGGCATTGTCCTTGAGTCGGCTGATATCGAGCAGGTCGTTAAGCTGGAAAGACATTCTACGTCCGACGGAAATAAGCAATTGCAGGCTTTCCTTATGTCTGCTCTGCTGTCGGTCGGTTTCATCATCGAGCACCGCTTGAGCAATGTTAAGCATGCCATGGAGCGGGTTGCGAAGCTCATGAGACGTATGAGCAAGAAATTCATCCTTACGCTTGTCGGCTGTTTGCAACTTCCCGGTGAGGAGCTTCAACGATGTTATAGAGTTGCTGTGGTGCTTGAACCAATATCCGGCTACAGCTATGACGGCGAATATGAAGTCGAACGGATAATAGTCGATTCCGGAAAAGTTAAATGAATTAACGATACCCCATAACGCGTTGATGGAAATCGTAATGCCTCCAATAAGCAGGAATATGGCATCGCGGTTGCCTTTTTGAGCGGAGCGAAGCGCCAATGTTGGAACGGCCACCATCGTAAATAGGAATAAAGGAATGTTGAAATAACCCATTTTAAATAAGGGTTGCGAAGGGAGAAACAAAATAAGGCTGACATAAAGTAAGCAGATGTAATTGAACCAGCGGTATCGGTTGGTTGTTGAGCGTTCCGCCATAAGCAGCGCTGCATGTTTAAACAAGAAGTAGATGATGCCGAGATAGGAGAGATGGAACAGTCGGATCACCCAATCGTAGTTGATCGGCAACCAGACGATCAGCAATCGTTCATTATCGATAAGAATGGAGATCATGGCGCTGACGATTAACATAAAGAAGCTTAATAGTCCGGGAGTCCGACCGATTATGAAAAGAAGCAGACAAGCATAGAGGGCGTGAATGAACAGGACGGCGCAAACAAGCATCTGCATGCTGCGAGAAAACCATACGTTCTCCTCAATCGCTTGTTGAGAACCGAAAAGGACGGGAGAAGTGAGACCTCCCTTGTAATAGTCGTAATAATTGGCAACCTGGATGACAACTTCTAAAGTATCCCCATCGGGGAGGAAATTGGCGTGATAAGGTACTTTGCGCGCTGTGAAAGAATCGGCGTCCTTCCCCGGAATTCCGGAATGGGCCAACAAATGCCCATTAATATATAGCTCGGAAGCGGTAGGGATAGCAGGCACTCGAATGCCGAGCAGTTGCTTCTTGTCGGCATGGATATGAATAAGAAGCCGGTATGAGCCATAGCCGATCGGCGAATGTCCTGCCGGATTTAACGATTTCCCCCAGTTGCCCGGCACTTGGACATAATCGGGCTGCGGGCGTGCTGACATCGTTCCATGTTCAGTCGCGTAAAACGCGTACGGGTAAAATTCCCATCCGCCATTCAAAGGAATTGCCTTATTCGATGAATAGTCCCATGAGGTGAGATCGATGGAGCCTTGAAGGGCATTGGGATGGGAGGGCGGATATATCCAGGCGACCCAAAGAAGGCGGACCCCCGTTATCAACAGCAGATATACGCCCAGAATTAGTAGGATTTTCTTTGTTTTCATAAAATCCTATTTCGACAGTTGATGGATAGTTCCTGCAAGGGATGATTTGACTTAAGTCGATGGTGCGGGCCAAGTTGCTAAATTCAACCCCTATTCATAACGTAACATAGGCACTTAACCAGTGACGAGTATGAAGCGTATAGAACGCGGGGTGTAAAACAGTTGGTCAATGACGCGAATTATGGCGATGTCCCGCAACCGATAAGGAACGATGGCGCCGGTTGGTGGGATTTTGGACCGCGGGACGTCATGCGAGACAAGGAGAACCCGAACATGCTTGTTTCTCCTGTCACCGATGCCGGATCGCTTCCTAACCTGAAGTTCTCTTTTTCCGATACAAACATGCAGTTAAATCACGGCGGCTGGTCAAGGGAAGTGACGGTTAGACAACTTCCGATCGCGACCACGATTGCCGGCGTGAATATGGCTCTAACTCCAGGCGGCGTGCGTGAGCTACATTGGCATCAGCAGGCGGAATGGGCAATCGTGCTTGTGGGGCGTGCGCGCATTACGTCTGTCGATCAGAACGGGAGGAACTTTATTGCCGACATCGGCGTGGGCGACCTGTGGTACTTCCCGCCGGGCATCCCGCACTCGATTCAAGGACTGGAGGAAGGCTGCGAATTTCTGCTGGTGTTCCCGGACGGCAGCTTCTCCGACCTGAACACGTTATCGATCTCCGACTGGTTCGCTCATACGCCGAAGGATGTCTTATCTGCCAATTTTGGAGTGCCAGCGAGCGCCTTTGACCATATTCCGACGCATCAGTTGTACATTTTCCAATCAGCCGTTCCCGGTCCGATTGAAAGCCAGCAAGTAACTGATCCGCAGGGGACAATACCCTTAAGTTTCTCGCACCGATTGCTCGCGCAGGACCCGATTGTGACCCCCGGAGGAAGTACGGTACGTATTGTCGATTCGAACAATTTTCCGATATCGACTCAAATAGCCGCATCTTTACTGGAGATCAAACCGGGCGCGATGAGAGAAATGCACTGGCATCCGAACAATGACGAATGGCAGTATTATATTTCGGGTACGGCGAGAATGACAGTTATGGCGCCGAATGGTACAGCTCGAACTTTCGATTATCGCGCAGGGGATGTTGGCTATGTGCCGCGAGCCTTCGGACACTACATTCAGAACACAGGCACACAAAGCGTGTGGGCATTGGAGATGTTCCAGAGCGACCGCTTTGAAGACGTCTCTTTAAATCAGTGGATGGCGCTCACGCCCCAACAGATCGTGCAGCAGAATTTGCATGTGGGGCCGGATTTCATAAGCGCTTTGAAAAAAGAAAAACAATTTATCGTTAAACATCCGGGCTTTACGTACTACCCGCGGGAGGCAGATCAATAATCAGGAAATGTGCATCATTCGTGGCGCTACGCCGAGCGAGTACCGCAGCGGGATGGGGAAATAATCTGATTTATATTAGATGCTTATATAAATTCGTGTTATAATTTCCCCATGGAACCTAACAAAGACCCTAAAGAGCTAAATGTTGCCGACTTCGCGATGGTATTTGAAGATTTAACGAGAATGATCATTAGGCTACCTTCTATTGAAAAGCTGAGCTTTACGACACTGTCAGTCCTGCATACTTTATCTCGGAAGAGTCCCATGCGGCTAACGGAGTTGACGGCAAGCGAACAAGTGACGCAGTCGGGAATGACGCAGTTGGTGACTCGTCTTGAACGGGACGGGCTTGTCGAACGCAGGCCGGATCCGAGCGATGGTCGAGTCGTTCAAGTGCACATTACAGCGAAGGGAACGCATGTCATTGATTCCCGCCGCTCGGAGCGCATCGACCATCTATCGAAGTTTATGGAAGGACTCGCTCCGGAGGAGAAGCAGGCGATCGCAGCGGCAATTCCTGCATTGAGACGCGTAGTTGAAATCGGAACCGATTCGTAAGGGGGAATAGGGATGGAAACAGGTTCATTCGAGTTGGAGCCTAGACCGATCCGGGTATCGGATGAAGTTCTGACGGATTTGCGCAATCGTCTGCAGTCCACGAGATGGCCGGTTGACGCCGGAAATGACGATGGGTTTTACGGGGTTAGTCGGAGCTATCTCGAGGAGCTCGTCGACTACTGGGTTAACGAGTTTGACTGGCGCAAAGCGGAGCGGGCAATTAACGCTTATGAGCACTATCAAGTAAATATTGATGGTGTTCCGGTGCACTTTATGCGTAAACCGGGCGTTGGGCCCAACCCTGTGCCTTTAATTTTGTCCCATGGTTGGCCTTGGACATTCTGGCATTGGTCCAAAGTCATCGATCCGTTATCAGATCCTGGCGCGTTCGGGGGCGATCCGGCTGAAGCATTCGACGTCATCGTGCCCTCGTTGCCTGGGTTCGGATTTTCTACGCCGCTGCCGAACAACCCTGACATGAATTTCTGGAAAATCGCCGATCTATGGCATTCGTTAATGACCGATACGCTAGGTTATACGAAATACGCAGCGGCGGGATGCGACGTAGGCGCTCTCGTGACCGGTCAGTTAGGACACAAATATCGAGACGAGCTATACGCCATCCATATCGGATCCGCTCTGAAGCTTAACTTTTTTAACGGTGATCGCGCTTGGGATTTTTCCGGAGGCCGGCCAATTCCCGATAACATTCCTGAAAGCATCCGCCTGAAAATATTGGAGTTCGACCGGAGGTTTGCATCGCATCTCGCCGTGCACGTTCTCGGTCCCGGTACACTCGCGTATGGCCTGAGCGATTCGCCGGCGGGGATGCTCGCGTGGATATTGGAACGATGGGCGAAGTGGAGCGATAACAAAGGCAACGTCGAGAATGTTTTCTCGAAAGATGACATCCTTACCCACGCGACTATCTACTGGGTTAACAACGCCATTGAAACTTCTATGCGTATCTACGCCAATAATAACCGTTATCCGTGGACCCCTGATCACGATCGCTGGCCAGTCATTGAGGCGCCGACCGGCATCACCTTCGTAGGCTATGAGAATCCGCCAGGGATCACGACGGCCAATCGCGTGCAAAATTTTCTCGAGAGCGACCGCGCCGCCTGGTACAATCACGTGAACGTTACAGCCCATGAGCATGGAGGACACTTCATCCCGTGGGAGATTCCGGATCAGTGGGTTGATGATTTACGCCGCACTTTCCGTGGTAGGCGATAAGCGGTTCGTCCAAGGCTATCCCGAAGGGGATGGCCTTATTTAACGATTCAAAAAGTATAAGTTTCACGTTTATTCTTGCCGGAATAAAGCTACTCCGGCGTCGAGAAGGACGTGGAATGCGTTGTTCTTCATGAGCGAATAACCGTATAATCGTCTAAGTGTATAAAGATCAACTCATTTCAGCTTTTCCTCGATTTTCAGCGGAATAATTGCAGTAAGGTCACTTGTTTCAGCCCAGTTGCTCACAATTAGGCTGAAGTGGATAATACAAATGTCATTTATGCAACTAATTACAAAGTCGCAAATATCCACTGACGATTTTTCCTTACGCTCCACATTATCCGACGCCGTCTCTCTCTAATAAGTCGTAAAAATGATCGCGGTCTTCGTTATCGAATCGGCCAATCGTTTGCACCTTGACGAATTCGTGCCCGCCGTACAAATCAATTTCTTCTCCATACTTATTATAGAGCGCAACCATATGGCCGTCCTGATCCAACTCCATATACCCGCAACAATGCTCCTCAGGCGTTTCCCCGTAAAGCAGTACAAATCGGATTTTGTCCACGCTGTTCATGCAGCCCATCCTCCCGCTTTTCATCAACCTGAAGCAAATTTTACGTGAGTCCGGATGAATTGGAAAATGCGGTATCAGTCATCATATTCGGAAATCCATTCTTATTCGGCAAGCATCAGAGGGTGACTCTCGCTATGTCGCTCATTCTCACTTTTTCTCTGTCAAACTTCTGAGAAAATGTCACCCTAACTCGTCCGAGAAAATGTCACTTTTTTAAGTGGTGCCGAAGCCTCTCACCAGAGCGCTTCGGCATAGCT
>NZ_JBHSMI010000055.1:0-1027 GCF_042655525.1 Cohnella soli | reverse complement strand
AGCATATTCAGCCGGACACATCCGCACCACCTAACCGCATCGCGGCCGGCTCCTGACGGAGCCTTAAGGTGGTGGGACGTCGTGAACACATGAACGTTATAAGAAATCCCCGCAAGAGCTTAAAGTACAATAAAGAGGTGGCAGTTATAATCTCTTCTGAACTCGTTAAAATTGAGTTATTGATGAAATCTTTTGAAAGACCTTGGTTTATAGCAGGAGGCTGGACAATTGATTTAGCTCTAGATGAAGTTACACGGGCACATAAAGATATGGATATCTGCATTTTTAGAAGTGATATTGAATATGCAATTTCATATTTTCAAGACTGGGATATTCATGTAGCAATACCTGGAGAAAGTCGATTAGAACCATATAAGAAGATAAGTGACTTGGAATTGCCAAGATATTGTTTGCATTTATTTAAGGGTAATGACTTCCTTGAAATACTTGCAACAGAACTAATCGATGATGAAGTTATCTTTAGAAAGAATAGAAATATAAAAATGCACATTAGTAATTTTATTAAAGGCAGTCTTGAAAGACCATTTGTAAATCCAGCATGGCAATTATTATTTAAGAGCCTTAGTACAAGAATCGAAGACGAGCATGACTTTAAGATCTATATGGAACGAATGAATGATGATCAATCAAAGAAATGGTTATTAGAAAGCATGATAATAAGCAATGGAAATAAGGACTGGATAAAGGAACTTGCTCGAGTATTCGAAGAAGGCGGGGACATCTTATAACACCATGTTCACGCATCGGGCCATTCGGCCCTCGGTCCGGCAGGAGTTAGATGAGGATTCGAAGAAGTAATTGGCAGTAGCAGGGAAGTAGATTCAGCCGGACACATCCGCACCGACTAAGCGCATCGCGCCCGGCGACTTCGTCGCCTTAAGTCGGTGGGACGTCGTGAACACATGAACGTTAGACGAAATTGGACCGCAGCTGCTACGAGTTATATTTTTGCATACTGTGGAGATTGCCATCGGAATCAAAGAAGAACATGAAGTATTTCAGGTTT
>NZ_JBHSMI010000054.1:0-535 GCF_042655525.1 Cohnella soli | reverse complement strand
ATCAAAAATTACTCAAGGTAAAGTTGTAGACTTAATTCAAAGATATGTTGGAAACAATACTTCAGGAGGTAGAAGAAAAGCCTTTTTTCCTGTTATTGAATATTTTGATGAATTAGAACAATGCACTAAGAAATTCGAGTCTAATGGAGGAACATCTTTAAATTTAAGCCCTCAAATAGGAGACGAAATAAAAATTAGATATCTAAATCATAATGGTAATACCAAAGCTGTAATAGATTCATTCTTTTTTAAGTATGGTTTTTCATTGTTATTTATCTTAGTTGGACTTCTTTTTTCTATAATCGGTATTGCAATTGAGAGTAATTCAGGATGGAGCAACTTCAGATAACACCATGTTCACGCTTCGGGCCATTCGGCCCTCGGTCCGGCAGAAGTCAGATGTGGATTCGGAGAAGTAATTGGCAGTAGCAGGGAAGCGGAATCAGCCGGACACATCCGCACCACCTAACCGCATCGCGGTCGGCTCCTGGCGGAGCCTTAAGGTGGTGGGACGTCGTGAACACATTTACGTTAG
>NZ_JBHSMI010000053.1:0-885 GCF_042655525.1 Cohnella soli | reverse complement strand
CTCCCACTATAATTTAATGTTTTCTCGCATTTTCTCACTCGTTCTTAAATTCTCAACCATCGACTATCTCAAGAGATGGAGAAGTCATGTAGACATGGCATAATTTTCTGCAAGAGCCGGTGGCGGGAATAGCGATTGGAAAGCAATTTCCAATCTATGGGCGATTCATATGACTGCACCTTGGATACCCACCCTATCCCCTCGACGACTTACCCTCCCATGTCACGCTGGGTCTATGCCCTTACATTCCTTCGTTCTGTCTCTCGAGGTGTGGATGCCGTTTCTTGCTCCTTTACTGGGTCGTTGCCCTTACGGAATTAGATTCTACGGCTGCTCCGTGCTTCAATTGTCGTTAGTTTATTTCAAGTTCAGGTGAGGAACACGATAACGGTTTGAATCAAGCTGCCATCTGTAACTGAGCCTGACGTACAGGCCCAAGAACGTCGTTTGCTTGGTACATAATACGTTTGGTGCCGAGCGTGTACAAGACTCGGATCAGCTTTCCGCACAGTGCTACAATGGATTGTTTCTTCTTCAGCGGGTTATGACTTCGTGTCGTGAAATAGTGGTGCATCGCCTTAAACTCGGTGTTCTTGGCGACCATCGGCATCACCGCCCGGAACAGTAACGCTCGAAGCCTGGATCTACCGCGCTTTGTAATGGTTGATTTTCCTTTTTTCTTACCTGAACTATTTTCTTTCAAGTTAAATCCTGCGAGCCGGATAATCTGTTGACCGTGGTCGTAACCGCTGAGATCACCCACTTCCGCGAGGAAGCCGGCGAGCGTCACGACGGCAACGCCAGGGATGGTCAGCATTTCTTTTGTTCCCGGAATTTGAGCAAGCAGTCGCTCGACTTCCGTCATGATATCTTCAAGCTGTTTGG
>NZ_JBHSMI010000052.1:65692-734984 GCF_042655525.1 Cohnella soli | reverse complement strand
TAATTTGAAGGCAGAACATAAAGAACGAATGTATGAAATAGAAGAACAATATGAAATAGAGTTTGAAAAGAATGGTCTAAAGAATCTTACATTAATAAAGTAGGAAAAGAAGAAGTAAGCTTGTAGGTTTTACAGGAAGAGGGCGACATCAGTTAACACCATGTTCACGCTTCGGGCCATTCGGCCCTCGGTCCGGCAGGAGTCAGATGTGGATTCAAGGATGCAATTGGCAGTAGCAGAGAAGTGAATTCAGCCGGACACATCCGCACCACCTAACCGCATCGCGGCCGCCCTTTGGGCTTAAGGTGGTGGGACGTCGTGAACACATGAACGTTATCTGGAACCACACAAGTGCACAAGATCGGAGAAAAAAATATGAAACTTTTAAAGTGTTTGATAATAACTCAATTCACAATACTATTAATGTCTTGTAGCAGTGATACATCTTCCTTTTCAAAAAATCAAGTTTCTAAAGAAGAAAAAGGTCTAGTAGATAAATTTATGGGAAAATGGTTTAGTATTGATGATACACAAACATTCATAGAGCTAAAGGATAACATAGAGATCGTAGGGGTAGAAGAATCAGACATGTACTCGGAAGGCGAATTCACCATTGAAGAAATTAATGTTCCAAAACAGTATATTGTGATACATATTTTTATTGAAGAAATATCAGAAGAAAATGATGATCATGTTAAAGACGAATATAGAAATAAACTAGAACTTCTAGAGAATGGGAATAAACTTAGATACAATCTCGACTACAAAAATAAGAATATTCAAAGTGAATGGATTAGAAAGTAACTCAGAGAAGTCTGTGGCATCAGATAACACCATGTTCACGCATCGGGGCATTCGCCCCTCGGTCCGGCAGGAGTTAGATGATGGTTCGAAGAAGTAATTGGCAATAGCGGGGAAGTGGAATCAGCCGGACACATCCGCACCGACTAAGCGCATTGCGCCCGGCGACTTCGTCGCCTTAAGTCGGTGGGACGTCGTGAACACATGAACGTTATAAGAAATCCCCGCAAGAGCTTAAAGTGCAAATAAAGTGGTGACAGTTATAATCTCTTCTGAACTCGATAAAATTGAATTATTGATGAAATCATTTGAAAGACCTTGGTTTATAGCAGGAGGCTGGACAATTGATCTAGCTCTAGATGAAGTTACACGGGCACATAAAGATATGGATATCTGTATTTTTAGAAGTGATATTGAATATGCAATTTCTTATTTTCAAGACTGGGATATTCATGTAGCAGTACCTGGAGAAAGTCGATTAGAACCATATAAGAAGATAAGCGACTTGGAATTGCCAAGATATTGTTTGCATTTATTTAAGGGTAATGATTTCCTTGAAATACTTGCAACAGAACTAATCGGTGATGAAGTTATCTTTAGAAAGAATAGAAATATAACAATGCACATCAGTAATTTTATTAAAGGCAGTATTGAAAGACCGTTTGTAAATCCAGCATGGCAATTATTATTTAAGAGCCTAAGTACAAGAATCGAAGACGAACATGATTTTAAGATCTATATAGAACGAATGAATGATGATCAATTAAAGAAATGGTTATTAGAAAGCATGATAATAAGCAATGGAAATAAGGACTGGATAAAGGAACTTGCTCGTGTATTCGAAGAAGGCGGGGATATCTTATAACACCATGTTCACGCTTCGGGGCATTCGCCCCTCGGTCCGGCAGTCACCCTGTCAGATTATGGGGGTTAAATATATGGTCAGTGCAATCACACAGACATGTGCATTTTTCGCTAAAACATAGGAATGTCCATGGCTTCGGCTCTCGGGCTTTTTGTTTACCTAAAACAAAACCGCCCAGTCACGGGACTGAGCGGGGATTTTATTAATGTGAGTTTGTTTAGAAGAAATCCCGGAAACCTCGTTAAAAGAAAAAGAATGGTTCAAAAAACTCAAAACGTTCAAATGGCTCAAAACGCTCGAATCGTTCGAATGGCTCAAAACGTTCAAATCCAAACGGGAAAAAGGCTTTTGTACTCACAGATTTTTTGGTTTTAAGCTTTCTCGTGCTAGTATGGACATTCTTTTTATTTTTGTTTGGTTTTGTTTGAGCAGATTTTGTTTTCAGAAGTTTTTTCGGAGCTGCCATATGTTCACCATCACCACCTGTCATTATAAAGTGATTATTCCCACTCCTATAATATGAATGGTTAAGCATACCGCCAGTGCTTTCACACAGGTCTATCATTAATCCGCATCTATACAATGAAAATTAGAGAAGCCCGTTGGCTTCGGCTGGTGTTTTTTTTCGTGTATAAAAAACAAATCCCCGCTCGGCCGATTGGCTGGCGGGAAATTGATGACTGTATTCTCCGACACGTTCACACGGAGCAGGGCAGAGGGACGTGGAGAAAACAGAGAGGTAATACCTTCTTAGTAGATCCCAGTTCCAGCACGTAAGATAATGACCAACAGAATGAAAAGTACAAGTACGAATGCTGCGGCCTGCATACCGCCATAGCCGCTACAAGATCCAGTACCTACACCACCAACACCATAACCCACGGATATCACCACCAATTTTTTATTGTGATGTTTCATCACCCGGTTAGTTTATGGGGGAGATAACTGTACGGTCAGTGCATTCACACAGACATGTGCTTTTTCCGCTAGAGCACAGAATTGCCCGAAGCTTCGGCTCACGGGGCTTATTTTGTTTCGGGTCAGTAGAAATTACAAACCTCCACAATCCCAAGCATTAGTGATTATGAAATTCGAGTAAAGTGAGACGCCGATTTTCTGAATTCTATTATCAGGGTTTTGGTAAACGTCAGTGGGACATCGTGAATACAAAAAAAGTTATATGACATACACCAAAGGACGAAAACCATGATAAAAGGCGTTATTTTTGATTTAGATGGAACATTATTAGACCGAGATCAATCCTTGGTCGCGTTTCTTGAAGATCAATATAATCGTATACAAGAGCTTCATCGGATTGATAAGAAAGTTTTTATTCAAAGATTCATTGAACTGGATCAAAAGGGATATGTTTGGAAGGATAAAGTCTATCAAAAGCTTTTAGAAGAACTAAATATAGACTTATATTGGCAAGACTTATTAGATGACTATGTAGAGTCTTTTCAAAACCATTGTATAGGTTTCCCGGGACTATTCGAAATTCTAGATTACTTAAAGGGCATGAATATAAAGCTAGGAATAATATCAAATGGCTTTGAAAGATTTCAGATGAATAACATTAGAGGTTTAAAGATTATTCAATATTTTGATGAGATATTAATATCGGAGATTGAGGGTATAAGGAAACCCAATATAGGGATTTTTCAAAGGGCATTAGTCCGTCTAGGAATAGAAGCGAAGGAAGCAATTTTTGTTGGGGATCATCCAATTCATGATGTTGAGGCAAGCATAAACGCGGGAATGAAAGGGATTTGGGTAGAAGGTAATTATTTTGACAAACCTTCAAAGGATTGTTTTATTATAAAGAACCTGATTGAAATTAGAGGAATTCTTGCAACCATTTCAGGGATTCACCCCTCGGCTCGGCAGGAGTCAGATGTGGATTCGGAGAAGTAATTTACTCAAATTAATCAAAAAAAGGAGACACGATGAATAATCATAATGAAGAGAAATACGCCTTGGAAAATGCAGCCGCCGAAATATTTCTAAAGCTCTACAATATCAATCATCTTGATCAATTTGAAATCGTAGAAAGACGTGAGAGTCCAGATTTTGTCCTAAAGAACAAAAATGGTGATTTACTTGGCCTTGAGATTGCCCACTTATTTTACGATTCTGAGGAAGCTAAAATGTTATTAGGCAGGTCCAATAATAGAACACATGGGATAGAAACTTTCGATAAATTTTTAGATAATTTAAATAATTTATTAAGGCATAAGGAAACAAAAAAGTCGATTTACGAAAGTTCGTATCCAACATCATTAGTAATTAGAAATACTTCTCCTCTATTCGGCATGAGTGATGTTTTGCGGGCTAAGGATTTGATTTATAAACCGACTGGGTATAAAAGTGTTTGGTTCATTTCAAAAGATGAAATTTCCGAACTTTAGTCGAGAAAGCCCTTGCCTTTAGGCTTGGGATGAATCGACGTAGGACAAGGGCTGTCCGCAGACCAGCTTAATTGTCCTACATTTTTTGCTGTTCTCGTTTTATGCAGCAGCCAACGACATCATTTTATCACAATCCTTTCGATGCGAACATTTGTTTGGTATAATGTTCCTGAGGGAGGTGAATAGATGCAAACCGTAACGGTTCAGATTCGCATATTTCCCGTCGAGCCCGCATTGTTGCGCGAACATGGGACAGCTTATATCGACACCGTAAATGTACTCACCATGCAAGCAGAATGTGCCGGGACATTCCCAAAACTAACATCAAAAGACATTCGAGCTAACCTGCCTTCAGCGATACGGAATCAAGTCATTCGCGATGCAAGTAGCATCCATAAGAAAACGAAAAAGCAAGGGAAACGTCCGATCTTAAGGCGTAGAGCCTACTACGTGAACAATCAAAATTATTCGATTGACGGCAGCACAGTCGCATTCCCGGTCATGATGGATGGGAAAGTACAGCGGCTCAGGGTCGCATCCCGTATGACTGAACGTGAGAATCACCTTCTGGCAAGCGGAAAACGTGGGCTTTTAAAGGTCGTCGAGAAATCGGGAAAATGGTACGTTCAGGTTTCCGTCGAAATGCAAAACGAACAAGCGGTCGGCGATGCAACTATCCGCCGTAAATACAGTTCGCATCGAAGGAAGCTGGGGAAACTGAAGAAACTGTCAGCCATCCGCAAGCAACGAAACAAGGAACAGCGCTACATGAAAGACCAAAACCACAAAATCAGCCGGCAGATCGTGAACATGGCGAAAGAACAACAAGTATCGGTCATCAAGGTCGAGAAACTGACGAACATTCGCCAGACGACAAGAACAAGTCGTAAAAACGCCAAAAACTTGCACAACTGGTCGTTCTATCAATTGCAACGATTTATCGCATACAAAGCGGCATTAGCAGGTATTCGGGTGATAGAAGTAAATCCTGCCTATACTTCGCAAACGTGCCCGATATGCGGGAAGCGAAACAAAGCGATTGACCGAATGTACAGGTGTTCATGCGGGTTTCATGCGCACCGTGATCGGGTTGGAGCGATCAATATCATGCGACAACCTGTGGCAGATGGTAACAGTCTGTCAGCCTAGGATGCTATATGCACTGTTCTAGGATGGGCTGATGGCACAGCCTTGAACTTGGGAGTTGCACGAAGCAGAAATGAACGGAGTGCGCTAACTACCCAAGAATCCCACGGCTTTAGCCGTGTGGAGTGTCAAAATGAGTGGTTAATGACGGGTGTTTTGCAAGATTAATTTTCAGGAGGTGTTTTGAAAGTTGGACATGGAAGAATTATTTAAACAATCGCCAGACCATAAGGCTCTTTTTGAAGTGATCAGAAGTTTATGTCTTTCATTTCCCGGTACAAGTGAACGAACAAGTCATGGTGCTCCGACTTTTTTTATAAATGACAAACTATCATTTGTACAATATCGTGTTAACCATCATGGTGATGAAAGAATTGCTCTTTGGTGTTCAGCGCCTGATGGCGTTCAAACCTTATTAATGGAGACAACTCCAGAAATATACTTCAGACCGCCATACGTTGGACATTTGGGTTGGGTAGGGATGAGGCTGGATAGAAATGTGGATTGGTCAGATGTGTCTGGAGTGATCGAAGATGCTTATCTTAACAGAGCACCTAAGAAATATAGGGAAATGATTAGGAAAAAATAACAAAGCGAGGCGCAAAAATGAGTGAATTTAGCGAAAGTTATCATTTGCATTCGAATGACCAGGAAGAGGGGGTTAGTTTATTGAAGAGGGCTGGAGTTAAAGGCTTTGTGTATCCTCAGGAAAATAATTGGGTAACAATTTTGCCCGAGGGAGATACATTTCAGGAAAATAAGAAATTGATAACAAGTAATGAAGGAACATTAGTCCACTACATATTTGCAGAAGATCATTGTTGGTCTATTGATATTTTTGAAGGAGCAAATAGAGTGTTTCAATATGAATGTAGTTAGGACGAGGAGGTCGATCACAATTTTAGAACTGCAAACAAAGATAAACTACTAGAATTGATAAACAAGAACCCGGAAAAACAAAACGAAATAACTATATTTGAGATTGCAAAACTATTAAATATCGATGATTTCACAGAGATATTTGAATTAACACCAGCCTACCAAGTGGCCGAATTAATCGGAATAAGGAAGTATCAGTGGCTCTCTTATGATGGCATGGAACGGGATAAAGATGAGTTCTTAAATCCAAACAATATGAACCCTAACATCGTAACGGGAATTAGGGAAGTAGTCATTTAAGGAGATCCCAGTGATGACGGATAATCAAGTTGAATTGTTTGTAAAATGTAAGCGCTTCGGCAACATCTGAACACAAACAATTAATCGAAGAGGTGAGTTCATGGAAGGAAAGATTACTAATCTCTCTTTTTATGCAATTGGATATAAGCATTCAGGAAGATTTGATCAGTATCATGTTCTTGTTGCAAATGCATTTCAAGATTTAAAGACAAAAATGAATCAAATCCCTTCACGAACTGACACTACAGTAGCTTTGTATGAGCCCCAACGTGGTCCAGAACATGTGGAAGGATTTTTTTATGTTGGGGTTATTGTTAACGAAATGCCTGAAGATTTGCCTGAGGGAAGCGAGCTTCTTTCCATCGAGGGAAGGTACGCCAGTGCGTTTGGTCAGATTAAAAACATGGCATCGATTTATGATTTTTTAGGAAGTTGGATTGAAGAAAATGGTCATAAACAAGTCTGGCCAGATACATTGTTTGTAGAAAGGTATGAATTTCCAATCCCCGAGAAATTAACGTTAGAGGAAGAAGTGGAAGTGTTGTTGCCTGTTGAAGAGTAAACTGGCGAGAAAAGAAGAGTCTATTTCAATTTTCTGTTTACACGAGAACGTATGTTTGCTAATATCTACTTGAACTTAATTCCATTTTTGGAGGCGCTCATAATGGGGAGAGTAGTTCTATTTGATTTAAGCAGTCAAGATCCAGAACGAGCAGCAGCATTTTATTCATCAGTGTTTGGGTGGGAGATTGCAGAGCCCAACTGGGGTTACTACCCCGTAACAACAGGTGACGATAAAAAACCAGGAATACACGGTGGAATTTCGAAAGGGCCAAGTGACTTTCCCCATGGCACAAGAATCCAAATTGAAGTGGACGATATTGAAGAATCAATAAAAAAGTCAGTTGAATTAGGTGCTCAGGTTGTCAGAGATAAGATGGAGTTTGACCATTTCTATTTAGCTTATTTAGTTGATCCCGTAGGTAATGGTATTGGATTAATTCAGAACAAATGATGTGAAAATTGGATCTGCGCCGCGGGTCCTTTTTTGGTGAATTGCGGCAAAAAATCAAATTGACGGGTGATGATGATCTTGGAAGCGAAGGAAGTAAAATTACCGGCGTTCACAGTTGTTGGTCTTAGAATTGAGGCAAACTTGGATGAATTAGAATCGGGTATTGGGAAGAATGCTTATGATTCTTTGATATCGAGGAAGGATGAGATTCCTTTTAAGATGAATGAGAATGTGATTTTAATGCAAATTTACCCGATGAAGCCAGAGTTTAATCCAAGGGTCGACCGATTCACCCAAATATTTTGCTACGAAATCAGTGAAGATGATGCGGTCCCATCTGATATGGTGAGCCATCAAGTCCCTGAAAGTAAATACGCAACATACACACACAAGGGTCTCGAGTCAGAACTGGGACGATCATATGATTATCTGTACGGACAATGGATACGCGAACATGGACAGGAACCGAAAGGGTATGATTTTGAGGTTTGGGATGAGAGATACAAACCGGAAAGCCCAGATAATGAGATCGATATGTACGTGGCTTTAAAATAACTAAGAAGCCAAAGGAGTTGCCTATAATGAATGAGGCCTTTCTAACCAAGCTAGAACACATGCAAATTCCTGTGAAAGACTTAGATGAATCGATTGATTGGTATGTTTCTAATCTAGGCTTCAAATTAACAGGGAAGTCGTCAGAAAATCATCATGCTTTTTTAACTTTGGGAGAAGGTCCCATGCTCATGATATGGGAAACAAAAGAAGATACAAATGCGAACTTTTCATTTCATGGACAAACAATGCCAGTACTACTTTATAACACAATGCAAATACACCAATTACATGATCATTTGAAATCAAAGGATGTTGAAATTACATTGTATCAAGATGAAGGATTTGGATGGGTACTAAAATTCTTCGATATAAACGGAAACATGTGGGGAGTCATTCAGTTAAATAAGTAAACGAGGTGGGCAAGTGAAAGAAGTTATTTTTACTAATAAGGCCCAGCATCCAGGTGGAATGCCATACTCTCAAGCAATAAAGAACGGGAATACAATATTTGTAGCGGGACAAGGTCCATTCGATCCTGAGTCAGGTCAATTAGTTGGCCAAACATTAGATGAACAAGCAAGAAGGGCGTTAGATAACCTAAAGGCAATATTAGAAGCTGCCAATTCTAATCTAAACGATGTCGTAAAGGTAACCGTTCTACTGGGGAAAGGCGCAGGGTTTGACGACTTTAATAAGATATATAAAGAGTATTTTCAGGAGCCCTATCCAGCTCGTACGATATATGGAGTGGAATTGGGAGGATTCATGGTTCAAATAGATGCAATAGCAATTATTAGTCAGGCTCAGTAAGTGATTATTAACAATGGAGGCAAAAATATTGGATATTCAGAACAATAGACCTTCAATCCTAAATGCTGCTGCAATCTTTTTTGCAACAAACCGTCAGAACACATTGAATTACTACTCTAAGCTTGGATTCTCATGCAATGAGTCCTTTGGATTTGTACAACTTGATGGGCTTGAATTCATTGTCCATGAAACCGGGAATTTAGATAATATCAGACCTAACTATCCAACTCATGGGCCGGAAGCACTTGATTTGTTCTGTATGGTTCAAGGAGTTGAGGAGTTATATGATAGATTTACGTCCAGAGGGGCATCGATTAGATTTGAGCTAAGAATCTCGGAATATGGAATGAAAGAATTCGCGATTCAAGACCCAGACGGATATTCAATTGGATTTGGCGAGTCGTTGATTGATTAAAATTGGGAGTGACCTAATGGAGACACATATCGAAATCGTTACGCTAGAAGATAAGTATTTTATCGGAGTTCCAGTGACTAATGTATTCCAAAACTTTGATTCAGCAAGAATGAAAGAAGCGAACCGACTTTTTCTGGAAGGAAGAAAAGAGATAAAAGGAATCCTTAATAAGGAGGAATACGTTTGTCCGCACTTTGCTAATGATATTTTGTTTACATACATTTATTCCATGGAAGTAGAAAGCAATATCGATGTTCCCAAAGGCATGATTGGATTCCATGTCCCACGTCAAAGATACATTAAAGTAAGATCATCTGATCAGGATCCATATGCAATAGGCCATGAGTACTTAAAAGAAAATGGTCTTGAAAATAATCCAAAATCATTAGCGCTAGAAGTATTTAAATTTGGAGAAGATCAACACTTTAATAATGCGGTCATTTATATACCAATCGTAACTAGCAATCCATAACTTAAGGAGTGTTACCAATGAGTCAAGAATTCGCATTTTCACGAATTGGCTACGTATATGTGCCAACAACGCAAATAGATGAATCAATTGCATGGTACACAGAGAATCTGGAATTCAAACTGATGAATAAGTTTCAAGACAGAGGCTCTTATATTGCAGTGTTGCATCATCCTCATAAAAACTCTATTGCTTTACTTCTCATCGAAACAAAAGATAAACAAGAATTGGAAATCACAAGGAATGGGAACCCTTTTCCGATTATGGCGATTAATTGTCCTGATATCGAGTTCACACATAAATTACTTAAGGACAAAGGATTAATAGTAGAAGATTTACATACTCTAGGGACCGGTGAGGCTAAGTATTTTTATTTCAGAGATAATGAAGGGAATTTATTAGAAGCCGCTTGGTCAATATGGGATTCGAAATATGAATATAAAGAAGACTTTGTAAAGCGAAAGGGATAATATTTTGCAAACTAGATGGTGTAGAGTTTAATCATGAGAAGAATATTTGAATGGAAAGAAGGGACCCTTTTGAATTCAATTGACAGACGCTTAGAGGAGCTTGGCATTGTATTGCCGGCAGCAAGTAATCCAGCAGCTAGCTATACGAACTTTGTGATTGTAAACGGTTTGATGTTCGTTTCAGGTAAAGGACCTGGAGGAAGTCCGAAGGGGAAACTTGGAAGTAATTATACGACTGAAGAAGGGTATGAATTTGCAAGACAAACCGGGATCGAAGTTCTCGCGGTACTTAAAGATGGACTGGGATCGTTGGACAGGATAAAGAGAGTAGTCAAAGTTCAGGGGTTTGTAAATGCGGAACCTTATTTCGAAGAGCACCACAAAGTGCTTAATGGATTTTCAGATTTGATGTTTGAAGTATTTGAAGGTAAAGGGGTACATGCAAGATCTGTCTTTGGGGCCGTCTCCGTCCGAGATAATCTCCCGATCATTGTAGACTCCATATTTGAAGTTGAATAATGCGAGAATCGTAAAATTGCTCGGGTTAGTCTAAGGCTATGAGAGAAGCATATTCAATCAAGTAGGGAGGAAACGAAAATGAAGGGAAATGAGGAAATCAATGCGGTAGAAACCTTGGAAGATATTACGGGTATCACTTGTATTTATGTACCGGTTGATGATGTTTACGAGTCGATTAAATGGTATCAGAAGAATTTAGGTTACCAACCTGCGAGCAGTGACCGCGTTGAGCCCGGAATGGCGACGGCTGTATTGAACGTTCCCGATCGCAATGGGAATCTGCCTACGCCTGGTTTAAGGCAAGTTGTACCTGCTCTGTTCCTCCACCAATCGGACGAAGCAGGCGGGCGATTACGTTTTTCATGGTCGTTGGAGAATGATAGACCTCATGCAATCGCATGTTTCATCACCCCGCGGATTGAAGAATTGTCTAAGCGGCTCAAGGAAAACGGAGTAAATATTTTAGGAGAGCGTATAACAAGCGGTCCAAACATAACGTTCGCTGACCCCGACGGTAACATATGGGAAGTTTGGCAACCATAATTGAGAAATCACTCAAGGAAAACATACAGATGCACTGAAAGGAAAGGAATTTGAAAGATGCAAATCGTCAAAATTGAATCGGAACAACAGTTAAAGCAAGCGTTCGACATCCGTCTGCAAGTGTTCGTGGAGGAACAAGGGGTTCCACGGGAACTGGAAATGGACGAATACGACGTTTCACTGGAAGCATGCAGCCACTTTCTGGCTCTTAATGATGAAGTGCCGGTGGCGACCGGGAGGTACAAGACGTTGGAGCAGGGTATTGCCAAAATGCAACGAATCGCGGTGCTGAAGCAATGTCGGGGCCTGGGAGTTGGTAAAGAGTTACTGCTTGCCATGGAGGAAGACGCGAAGAGATCGGGTTACGTGGCCACGGTGCTTGACTCGCAGTGCTCGGCTGAAGGATTTTACACAAAGCTCGGTTATACCACGATATCAGACGAGCCGTTCCTGGATGCAGGCATCCAGCACGTGCGAATGAAGAAGCTTTTATAAGCGATCAAGAAGAACCGGGGGCGAAAATGCCTTCGGCTTTTATTAAGATTGCCTTAAATTCAAACAAAGGAGCAACCTTCTCTATCTTCTTGCGTTATTTACTTAGAACGATTCGGCATCGTTCGACAGAATCGGCAGAATGGAGAAGGAAATGAAGAAAAACTGGATTTCGGCAGTGAC
Organism: Cohnella soli; assembly: GCF_042655525.1. NCBI lineage: Bacteria > Bacillati > Bacillota > Bacilli > Caryophanales > Paenibacillaceae > Cohnella > Cohnella soli. The sequence goes on along the minus strand of NZ_JBHSMI010000052.1, from coordinate 723,114 downwards.
CGCATTATCGTTGTTTGTTTCCTTGTCTTTGCCCGCACGCCCAAGCGCTGCGGCCGCACCGGGAATTGAGGAAATTGTTCTCGTCCAGCAATCCAAGAAAGTGGTACATAACGGTGTGGCCTCGACCTCGCCCCAGCCGCTAACGATGAAGAACGGCGTCACGTATGTCGCCGCGAAGGCGCTCATGAAGGAACTGTCCGGTTCGATCTCGTTTGACGCGAAGACCAAAGTTTACAAGCTGAATTTTAGCAAGCAGACGATGACCTTCACCGTTGGCAAGACGACATATACGCTGGATGGGAAAGCGAAGAGCGGCGCGCAAGGAGCGCCATACGTATTAAACGGCACGTTGATGGTGCCAATTCGTACGGTTGCAAATGGTTTTGGCTTATCGCTTATTACGGCACAGGGCGGTAAGCAACTGACGTTAAGTTGGTCGATGAAGCCGATCGCGAAGTTCGAAGTATCGAACTTAAAGCCTTACGCGGAACAAAGCGAAGTATCTTACAAGGATTTATCTTATCATCCGAGAGGTTACAAGATTGTCGCTGAACGTTGGGAGAACAATTATTCCATGTTCGAACAGGCAGGTGCCGTTAAAGTTACGCATTGGGTTCAGGACGAAGCGGGGCTGTGGAGCGAACCTTACACGGTAACAATCAATGTCAAGCCACCGAATCAGCCGCCTGTCGCCGATTTCTCTACGGACAAAGACGTCTATAAGATGGGCGAACTGATCCATTACGAAGACGTCAGCACCGATGATGAGAACTGGATTACGAATCGGAAGTGGACGAACAAGCAGAAAGGTTTTTTCACGCCCGGACCGCAGACGATTACACTGGTCGTAACTGACGCGCACGGAGAAACAAGCGAAATTTCGAAGACGATTACGATTTCTGACGCTACTCTGTACCCCGAAGAGTCGTTCCATTTGCTATATACCGACATCGGTGACAAATTCCCGTTGCCCGGAAAAGACGTGCTTAATTACTCGCTCATTCCATACGATATTATGAATCAGGGAGTAACGCTTGTCCGTTCGAACAGTCCGGAGACGATTGTCGATGAGGGTATCTATTACGCGGATCAAGTTGCAGGCAACGTGCGGTTTATGACCCATAACGCTAACGGCCGGGACGTCCCGGTGAAAATATATATCGTCGCAACGAACAACAACGCCACCGATGCGACAGCTAAGATTGGTCCGGTCGGCATCGGCGGTCCGAATTTGTACGTGCCTAACGTCGCAAGGTCCGTCTCCGCCAAATACTTAGACGCTCGATTAAATCCGAAGTCGTCGACGGTGTCAATCCCAGCTGGCCAAACCCGCATTCTTGTTCCTGCGGTCAGCGATAAGACGTTAGATCCTGGGGACGTGTACGCAAGTTTGGCGGACGTGTTCCTTGACCAGCCTCTGGACATTAAAGTCGTCGTCGTGAATGCTGACCGCAACGTGTTCGCAACATTGCCGAGCTTAAGCGTGCTGCCTGTTGTGGCGCATGTCAGAGGCACGTTCGATGATGCGAATCGAATGATGATCGTCAATCGTACGATTGGGGATGTGAAAGGCCGGATGGTTCTGGCCGACAATTCGATCGACACTCGTTTGTCTGGCATCGACAAAACGACCGACACACCTGTGCTCAATTCAGGGAACTATGGAGCGGTGTATACGATTCGAATGAACATGGTGCAGCCGCACACGGCGATTGTCGTGAACGGCAGGGGCGGTTACTACGCGGGAGCGTTCCTAGTGAATGGCAAACTCGTCTATGCGACGAATACCGGCTATTTACAGAACAATAACGAAGGCGCGATGCTGTACAGGACGGGAGATTCGATCGAATCGGTCACGATTCAGTTCACTCCCGCCCCGGGAAGCAACTTGCCGATCAACTTGCTGTTCTATCCAGAACCGCCAGGGGCGATTCCGGATCCGGAACCAGCGACGGAGCCGCCGCTCGAGAACATCGAGCCATAATCGCGAATCAACGCAAAGACGGATCTCCGAATGAAAACTCAACGACCAACAAGCTGCCCTCCTCGGGGCGGCTTGTTGCCGTTATGGAGCCGCCGTGAAGCGTTACGATAGAACGAGAAATCGACAGCCCGAGGCCTGCTCCGCCATGTTTGCGCGTTCGGGACGCGTCGACGCGGTAGAACCGTTCGAATAGATGGGGAAGATGCTCTGCCGCGATGCCGCATCCGTTATCTTCGATCGAGAGCGTCGCGCCCGTCGTCGTTCTTCGGACGGACACCCGAATTCGGCCTTCTTTGGGATCGGTGTGCTGCACGGCATTTTGAAACAAATTCAGGAGCACCTGCTTTACCTTGTCTTTGTCTATAGGAACGAACGCCTGTTCAGTCAAGTCGAGCTCTATTTGTCGCTGCCCGCCAAGAATACGCAACTGTGCTTCCGTATGCCGGACAAGTTCGGCTAGGTCGCCCAGTTCCGCTTGCAATGCTGGCCCCTGATCGAGCTTCGCCAGTTGGAGTAGATCGTTCACAAGCTTGATAATCCGTTCCGATTCGCCGAGCATGCTGTAGAGTGCGCGATTTAACTGCTCCGGCTCCGTCGCCGCGCCTCTAAGCAGCACTTCAAGGAAACCGTGAATCGATGTGAGCGGCGTCCGAAGCTCATGAGAAGCATCCGCAACGAACCGACGCATCTGCTCCTTCGCTTCCTGTTCCGCCTCGAAAGAGTGCTCCAGCCGCTCGAGCATTCGATTGAACGAATGCGATAGCCGGTCGATCTCCAATGGCGTGCCGGGCTCGGGCAATCGCTCGTTCAATTTGCCGGAGTCGATTCGCTCCACGGTGTCGATCATTCGGGATAGCGGGGTCAACGTTCTGCGGATGGCCGGCAAGAAGGTGAGCAGCCCGCCGACAATCGCCGCAAGCGCAAGCCCTGCAAACAGCAGCAACTGCGGGTAAAGTTCGGCTTTCAAGGGTTTTGTGCTCATGTTGACTTGAACGACGCCTTTAATGCCGTTAAATGTTCTGACAGCCTGAAGGACGACAAGCTGCTCTCCGATGCCGGGTTCGTTCACGATCCGATAGGAGGCCTTGGCTTGACGGGGGGCTTTCATCGCTTCTTCATACCGCTGAGGGTCTAAATGCGGGACTTGATTGGAAGTCGTCGCATCGCCTTGCGGAGACAGCACGTTAAGTTCTCCTTGCAAATTAATAAAAGAGACGGATGCAGAAGGGAAGAAGAGAAACGAATCTTGCGGACCTCTTCGAATAGATAAGCGAAAACGTTCCCATAGCTCGCCGGGCACGGATTGGATTTGTCTTTGGACGGCAGCGGCGCGGTTCTGGTATAGAAAACGTTCCATAAACGCGAATTGGACGAGGCCGACGATGATAAACAAACACGCGAGAATAAGCAGCAGACGGGCGAGCAGTTGCGAACGTAGCGATCTCATATGAGGTCGATGCGGTAACCCGCGCCCCTGATCGTTCGGATAACCCTGTGCTCACGGTCGTTAAGCTTGTCCCGAAGCGATCGAATGTATACTTCTACTATATTTTCTTCCCCTCCGAAATCGTATCCCCACACTTGATCCAAAATAACGCTTTTACTCAGCACATGCCCGTGATGGAAAAGCAGGTGTTTCAGCAGTTCGAACTCCGTCGGCGATAGTTCGAGCAAGCGGCCATGGTAATGAAGTTCCTTGAGCGTAGCGTTAACGGTGAATGGTCCAATCGCGATTTCGTCAAGCAATTGCGGAAACTGGTTGCGAACGCGTGCCTGAATGCGGGCGAGCAACTCTTCGAAGCTGAAAGGCTTCGGCATGTAGTCGTCGGCCCCTATCGATAGCCCCCTCACACGGTCGTCGACGTGTTCCTTGGCGGTCAACATAATAACAGAGACCGGCTTGCCGCTTTTCAGCCTGCGGCACACTTCGTAGCCGTCCATTCCCGGCATCATGACGTCGAGGATGACGACGTGCGGAGCGAACGAATCGGCGATGGTAAGCGCTTCGGCGCCGTCAAGCGCGGCGGCGACTTGAAAACCTTCGCTGAGCAAACCCAGTTCGAGAAATTGCACGATGTTCGGTTCGTCGTCGACGATAAGCACTTTAATGCCTTGGCCGGATGGCTTTGCTTGCGGTTGTATCATAACGGGCTTTCCTCCGGGTTGCGTATTGATGATGACTCTTCCACCATTATCGTCGAACGCGCTTAACATTGTCTGAACGGAAGCTGAAAATAAGCTGAAAGATGTGCGGGGCGCATTTGTGTCGCCTAACCTCGCTTTCAGATAACATTCAGCGGAGTCTCATGTTCGACTAAGGTTTCGCTTTCATAATGAGCCCATATTCAGTTTGGGGGAGGCAATGTCGTGGCGGATTTCATGCACCATCGTTCCGAAAGGGCAGAGCGGAAAGGAGGATTGTCGCAATGAATCGCAAGAGCATATGGATCTCTGCCTTAGTGGTCGTTCTGGCAGCTGGCGCCTGGGGCGGATATGAAGTTTACGGAAAAAAGGACAAGCCGCTCGCGGCAACTCTGAACACAACGATGGTTCGCAAAGGTACGCTTGAAGTGAAGGTGAGCGGAACGGGGGCAATTCAGCCGGCTGCACGCGAGACGCTAAAGGCGGGTACATCGGGAACGGTAGCCAAAGTGAACTTTAAAGCAGGGGACACCGTAAAAAAAGGCGACGTACTGGTCACTTTTAAGGAAGAAGATCGATCGAACCAAGTGAAAAGCAAACAAATCGATATTAAGAAAAAGAAGCTGGATCTCAGCGACATGCAATCGAAATACAAACAAGCGGATGAGGATTCGAGAGCGACAATCGCTTTAAATATTCAGAAGCAGCAGCTCGATATCGAGCAGGCAGAAGAAGATCTTCGCTCGTTGCAGGACGATGAAGGCATCGCGCCTCTTGTTGCGCCGATCGGAGGCATGTTGTCAACGTTCAGCGTTGCAGTAGGAGACAGCCTGAACCCGAACGGGGAGCTTGGAGAAATCGTCGATTACTCGAAATTGAGGATGGTCGTCGGCATCGATGAACTTGACATACCCAAAGTCAAGGTCGGCCAAGCGTCGACGGTTCTCGTCGAAGCGCTCCCAGACAATTCATACACAGGCAAAGTAGTAGAAATCGCGGACGAAGGCACTTCCAGCAACGGCGTCGCATCGTTCGACGTGACGATTGAATTGGACACAGCGAAGGATTTGAAAGTCGGCATGTCCGCTGAAGCGAGTATTATGACCGCGCAGAAAGCGGATGCGTTGTATGTGCCGGTGTCTGCCGTGCAGTCGGCGAGAGGAAAATATTACGTCATGGTACCTGGGGCAAGCACGGGGACAGGCACTGGCGCGGTGCCGGCGAACGGGAATGCGTCGCAAGGTCAGAACGAGCAGGCGGCTCAAAGTGGCCAGCCGAACCAAGGGGCGGCAGGTCAAGCAGGTCAATCCGGACAACAAGTACCCGAAGGACAAGGCGGCGAGACTGGTCAAGGAACGACAAGCCAAGGTCGGCGTGGACAAGGGTTTGGAGGCAATGGAGGCAACGCCAGTCGATTCCAGAACATGACGGAAGAAGAACGCGCGGCGATGCGCGAGCAATTTATGGCTAACGGTGGAGCCGGCGGTTTCTCTCCGGGCAATATACCAGGTGGCGGAGCTACGACAGGGGCGACAACGACATCGCGCGTCGAGGTTAAAGTTGGAATTAACAACGAGGACTATATTGAGATCGTATCCGGATTAAAGGAGGGCGACTTGGTCGTGCTGCCTACAGTTGCCAGCACGAGTTCCTCCAACAACCAAATGGGCGGATTCCCGGGTATAGGCGGGGGCTTCGGCGGAGCTGGCGCATTCCCAGGAGGCGCGGGAGGATTCAGCGGTCAAGGTCAAGGAAGCAACCGCCAGCAATCCGCGAATAGGAGCGGCACGTCGGGTGGTGGTCGTTAATGGCTGCTGTCGAAACGTTGATCCGCATCGAAAACTTAAGCAAGACGTACCGGATGGGAGGCGAGATGCTCAACGCGCTTGATGCAGTGAGCTTGACGGTGTACAAAGGAGATTTTCTTGCCATCGTCGGCCCTTCCGGTTCCGGCAAGTCGACGCTAATGAATGTCATCGGTTGCTTAGATTCTCCGTCGTCCGGCGAATATTGGCTGGACGGCGAAGAGGTCAGCAAGCTAAGGGAGAACAAACTCGCGGATATTCGCAATCGGAAGATCGGCTTTATTTTCCAAGGATTTAACTTGCTCGCAAAGATGACAGCGATCGAGAATGTAGAGTTGCCGCTTATATATCGGGGAATTCCGTCCAAGCAAAGACGGGAGTTCGCAGCAGAAGCGCTGAAGAAAGTCGGTCTCGAGGAACGGTTGCACCATCGACCGACCGAGCTTTCCGGCGGACAGCAGCAACGCGTTGCAATCGCAAGGGCGCTCGCCGGCAATCCTCCGATTCTGCTCGCCGACGAACCGACCGGGGCGCTCGATACGAAAACCGGTGCCGAAGTCATGGGGTTTATGCGTGAGCTGAATGGGATGGGACATACGGTAGTGCTCATCACCCATGATTCAAGCATCTCGCAGCAGGCGAGTAGGGTCGTTACGATACGCGATGGAAGGCTGAATGAAGAGGGGGCGGGGCGACTTGAACTTCTTGCAGGCGATTAAGATGGCGCTCAAGAGTATTTTGTCCAACAAGCTCCGTTCGCTACTCACCATGCTCGGCATCATTATCGGGGTGACTGCGGTTATCGCGCTTGTCGCCCTCGGGCAAGGCGCGACCAAATCGGTCACTGAACAAGTGCAAAGCTTGGGCACGAACTTACTGACGGTGAATATCGTGGGACGGGGCTCGACTAACGCGCTTAAGGCAACAGACGCGGTCGCGATGATGGACAAAGTGTCAGGCATCAAATACCTTGCGCCGACTACGTCGTCCAGCACATCGGTGAAATACGGAACGAAAAGTGTCGACGTGAGCGTGATCGGCACGAACGCCGATTATGCGCCGGTACGGGAATACGAGGTGGCTTCCGGCCGGTTCCTTGCCCAGATTGATCTTGACGTCTACCAGAAGGTGGCGGTGATCGGCTCGACAACGGCGACCGACCTGTTCGGCTTCGCGGACCCACTCGGAGAATACATCCTCATTCAGGGAACGCGGTATAAAGTCGTCGGCGTGCTTGCTTCCAAAGGAAGCTCGACAACCGGCTCCAACGACGAAGTGGTCATGATTCCGGAGACATCTGCAGAGCGATTGTTTAAGACAAAAGGCGTCCGGACGATCTATGTGCAAGTTGACACACCCGAACAGATCGACGCCGTAGCTGCAGGGCTTGAAAAAGAGCTAGCTTCCCACTTCCGGGGCAACACAAACAGTTATCGCGTATTTAACCAAAGCGATGCGCTCAGTACATTGTCCTCCGTGTCGGACACGCTGACGCTGGCGCTAGCCGGTATTGCAGGCATATCGCTTCTCGTAGGCGGTATCGGCATTATGAACATTATGCTCGTGTCCGTCACGGAACGAACGCGGGAGATCGGTATTCGCAAAGCAATTGGCGCGAAGAGGCGAGATATTCTGATGCAATTCCTTATCGAGGCGATGGTGTTGAGCGGGCTCGGCGGCATACTTGGCATTGCAGTCGGCATAGGGGCGGCGCAAGGCGCTTCACGGGCGTTAAAAATGGAGATCGTCTACTCGCTCAATATTATGATTATCGCGTTCGTCTTCTCGGTTGCGATCGGCGTTCTGTTCGGAATGTTCCCGGCCAACAAAGCAGCCAAGCTTAAACCGATCGAAGCACTGCGGTTCGAATAGGAGGTGCTGTATGGATGCGATGATCGATTACGAGGCGCTGATCGTTCCTCATCTCGGAGATTTGCGAAAGTATTGCTATTATTTGACCAAATCGAGATGGGATGCGGAAGATCTGTGTCAGGAAACGTTGACGAAATCGCTTGTGTTTTTCCTTCATACAACACCACGCGTAGACGTGAAGCCGTTTCTGGTTAGGGTGGCGCGCAATTTGTGGGTCGACGAGTGCCGCAAGCGCGCAAGGAGGCGGCTGCATGTCGCGGACGAATCGCGAGCGTACACGACGGACAACGATTACGTTGAAGTTAGGAGCGCAATTGAATGGCTTGCAGAACGGTTCCCGCGTCGGAGTATCGAGACGTGGCTTCTGTTCCATTACTTCGGCTATACGATGCAAGAGATTGCGGGAGCGATGGATTGTTCGATATCCGCCGTAAAATCGGTGCTGTTCCGCACACGGGATTTGCTGCGCAATCGCCATACCCTGAAGGAAAGACGTAACGTCGTCAGACTCGACGTCGAGAGGTGGTCGCGGGCGATTTTGCAAGACCGCCCGCAAGGGATGCTTTCGGAAAGATAATCGTCAAGATGCAGCGCCCCGTACCGTTTCGGTTCGGGGCGTTATCTATGCTATAATTCTCCTAGTTTATCGGATTAATCAGGGGGAGAAACGCGGCATGAAAATGAAAACGCGGTTTGCCATTATGTTCGCTGTCATTTTTACGATCATTGCGAGTTCGTCCTATTATTTGGGATGGAACATCACATTCTGGATGGATGCGGCCGGCATTAACGTACATCCCGCCGCCTTCTGGATTCCTTACGTCATTGTCGCCTATGGTTATTTGCTCGGAAGAACGCCGTTGCCCGGTCCGCTGAAGTCTGCCAGCCGTCTATTGAAGATTATCGGAGCCTACTACATCTTTCTGATGGAAATCGGATTGCTGCTCGCGCTAGTTGCGGATGTCGTCGGCTTTGTCGTTGGACTTATGGGCCATTCGGTGCGTGAGTACGCGGAAGTCGCCGGTTACGTTGTCTGGGCGGTTGTCGTGGCGTTGCTTGCGCTTGGGACACGCAATGCCTGGAGCCCAATCGTGCGAACGTTCGATTTGGATATCGCCAAGAAACCCCAAGAGGGGGCGCCTCGCGAGTGGACCATCGCCGTCGCATCGGATATCCATCTCGGCAACGTTGTCGGACGCAAGCATCTTCGCCGTCTCGTAGATCGCGTGAACGCGATGAGGCCGGAATTGATTTTGCTGCCGGGCGACGTCATCGACGATTCTATAGAGCCTTTTCTTCGCAATCGGATGGCTGAATTACTCGACGAGTTGAAATCGACATATGGTGTCTATGCCGTGCTTGGCAACCATGAGTATTACGGCGGTCACGTTGAACAGTACATCGAGGAAATGAATCGCATCGGCATTCGTGTCATGAGGGACGAGACGGCTCTCGTCGCAGACGCTCTGTATGTCGCAGGGAGGAAAGACAAGACGGCTGAGTCTGCAGATCCGGAAGGCAGGAATCCGACGGCCTCGCTGCTCGCCGATCTAGACAAGAGCAAACCGATCATACTGCTGGATCATCAACCGACACAGTTCGCGGAAGCGGCTGCAGCGGGGGCTGACGTCTTGTTGAGCGGTCATACGCACCGGGGGCAGTTTGCACCGAACCACTTGTTTACTCGTAGACTTTTTGAACTGGACTGGGGCTACATGCGCAAGGAAGCGATGCATGTCGTTGTCTCCTCGGGCTTCGGCTCATGGGGGCCGCCGATTCGGATCGGCAGTCGCAGTGAAATTATACGATTGAACATTCGATTAATAGAATAATTGAGTGCCCAAAGAAGCCTTTGTAGCATCGCTCACGCGAAGACAGAGGCTTCTTTGTGTTTACGTTATGGCAATGACATGCGCACAATTAAAGAAAATTTCCAATTAAATATGTCACATAAAAATAAATATGATACAATATATAAATTCATATTAGCCAATGGAGGGTACTAAATGGAGAGAGAACTGGCATTAGAGCTTGCTCGGGTTACAGAACTGGCTGCATTGGCGTCTGCGCCATGGATGGGCAGGGGAGACAAAATCAACGCGGACGGTGCCGCGACATCGGCGATGCGCGCGATGTTCGACTCCGTATCGATCAGGGGCACTGTTGTGATCGGAGAAGGAGAAATGGATGAGGCTCCGATGCTCTACATCGGCGAGGAAGTCGGGAGTATGAACGGACCGGAAGTCGACGTGGCCGTTGACCCGCTCGAAGGGACGGAAATTGTCGCCAAAGGGCTGAACAACGCCATGTCCGTGCTCGCAGTTGCAAGTAAGGGAAACCTGCTGCATGCACCAGATATGTATATGGAGAAGCTTGCGGTCGGTCCTGGGCTTGTTGGCAAGCTCAGCTTGACCGATCCGATGGAGACGACGCTGCGTAAAGCGGCTGAGGCGCTCGGTAAGAACGCGTCTGAGTTGACGGTCATGATTCTCGACCGCGTCCGCCATGAGTCGCTTGTAAAGACGCTGCGCAAAGTCGGCGTCCGCATCAAGTTTCTCTCCGATGGAGACGTCGCGGGCGCGATGGCCCCTGCTTTTCCAGAGGCGGGCATCGATCTGTACGTCGGTTCGGGGGGGGCGCCGGAAGGCGTGCTCGCGGCTGCTGCATTAAGATGTTTAGGCGGAGAGCTTCAAGGCCGGTTGATGCCGTCCGACGCGAAAGAGTATGCGCGTTGTCTGGAGATGGGCATCGACGATCCATATAAAGTGCTAACAATGACAGACATGGTTGGGGACGACGACGTCATTTTCGCGGCGACGGGCGTTACGCCTGGCGAATTCCTGGGCGGCGTGCGTTATTTGCCAGACGACAGGGCGGAGACGCACTCGATCGTCATGCGGGCGAAGACACGTACGATCCGTTTCATTCGCGCGTTGCACTATTTACCGAACAAGTCGCACTTGTAATCAATAGTTTGATTATACGAAATAGAAAAGGCGAAGATTGCGACCAGGCAATCTTCGCCTTTATTGCATGACAACTAACTCCCCGCTCGGAGCTTCTTCGGAGTGCTGTAGTTGCTTGAGAGACAATTTGCTGCTTGCTAGGAGTTACTTTGAGCTGCTGTTCAAAACTACTAAAAGCGTTTTCGAGCATGTGTTTGCATTTTAATATTTTTGTTTATGCCCGAAATAAAGATATTCAAACATAAACGGATATGCTAGAATACAAACAAACAGAAATGATACAAAACATTCGGAGGTATGATCATGGTACAAAGTTTGTGGGATTCTTCGAAAGCAGCAGGTTTACAATCGGGGCTGGATCAACTCGTCTATCGTTCCAACATCATCGGCTCGGATCGTCGCGTATGTAACTATGGCGGCGGCAACACTTCATCCAAGACGACGGTACAGGATTTCCGCGGACGCGACACGGAAGTGATGTTCGTAAAGGGCAGCGGCTCCGATCTCGCGACGATGAAGGCGGGCAACTTTACCGGGTTGCGTCTGGATGACATTCGTCCGCTCTACGAGCGCGACGACATGTCCGACGAAGATATGGTCGCTTACTTGGCGAACTGCATGATTGACGCCAAACACCCGCGCGCTTCGATCGAGACGCTGCTGCATGCATTCCTACCGTACCCGCATGTTGATCATACACACCCCGATTCCATTATCAGCCTTTGCTGCGCGGATAACGGCAAGCAGCTCGCCGAACAGATTTTCGGCAATCGGTTCGTATGGGTTCCGTACATCCGCCCAGGCTTCAAGCTATCCAAGATGATCGCCGAAGGCGTACGCAACAACCCGAACGCCGAACTTGTATTGATGGAGAAACATGGACTTGTCACTTGGGGCGACACGTCCGAAGCGTGTTACGCGCAGACGATTAAGATTATCTCCGAAGCGGAAGCGTTCATCGAAGCCCGCATCAACGAAGCGAAAGTGTTCGGCGGCGCAAAATACGCGACGCTTGAGCCTGAAGCGCGCAAAACGGTCGCAGCTGCAGTTATGCCTACGATCCGCGGAGCAGTCAGCGACGCGAAAAAAATGATTCTCAGCTTCGACGATGCGGACGATGTGCTGCAATTCGTCGCAGGCAGCGATTCCGCGAAGCTGTCCCAAGTCGGTGCCGCTTGCCCGGACCACCTCGTTCATACGAAAGTCGTTCCGCTCTTCATCGATTGGGAGCCGAACGTGGAGGATATCGAAGGATTAAAAGCGAAGCTGAAAGAAGGCGTCGCAGCTTACAAGAAAGAATACGCGGCTTACTTCGAGCATAACAAACTTATCGGCGATGTGATGTTCGAAGCCGCTCCTCGCGTCATACTGATTCCAGGCGTCGGCATGATCAATACAGGCAAGAGCTGGGCGATGTCCCAAGTAAGCGGTGCGCTGTACCACCGCGCAATCGCTGTTATGAGAGGCGCAACTGCGCTCGGCAACTTCGTTTCGTTGTCCGAGAACGAGTCCTACAACGTGGAGTACTGGCCGCTTGAGCTGTACAAATTGTCTTTGGCTCCGGCTGAAGCGGAGTTTTCCCGCAAAGTCGCATTCATTACGGGCGGAGCAGGCGGCATCGGCTCCGAGACGGCTCGTCGATTCGTCGAAGAAGGCGCGCATGTTGTGCTGGCCGACTTGAACCTGGAAGGCGCTGAGAAAGTCGCTGGCGACATTAACGCCAAGTGGGGCGAAAATCGCGCAATTGCGGTGAAGATGGACGTTACGAATGAAGAGATGGTGCAAGCGGCCTACGCGGCAACTGCACTCGCATACGGCGGCGTCGATATTATCGTGAATAACGCCGGCCTCGCAACTTCGAGCCCGTTTACGGAAACGTCGCTTAAGGAATGGAACTTGAACATGAACGTGCTTGGCACAGGTTATTTCCTCGTCGCCCGCGAAGCATTCAAGTTGATGAAAGAGCAAGCGATCGGCGGCAACATGGTCTTCATCGGTTCCAAAAACTCGGTATACGCCGGCAAGAATGCGACGGCATACAGCTCTGTCAAAGCGCTCGAAGCGCATCTGGCACGCTGCATCGCGGCGGAAGGCGGAGAGTTCGGCATCCGCGTCAATACGATTCTTCCGGATGCCATTCTGCAAGGTTCCGCGATCTGGAACGGCAGCTGGCGCAATGAGCGCGCCGCAGCTTACGGCATCGAGCCGGATCAATTGGAAGAGTACTACCGCAAGCGTACGACGTTGCTCGTCAATATTTATCCACGGGATATCGCGGAAGGCATTGCTTTCTTCGCATCCTCGAAATCCGCCAAAACGACGGGCTGTATGCTGACGATCGACGGCGGCGTGCCTGCCGCATTCACACGTTAATTCGGAGGGAAAAGCGATATGTATAAGCCGCGCGGCGAGAAATTATGGTTTATTCCGGACGGATACATTCCGGAGACGAGTTCCGGCGGACTGATTAGCCACGAATCGATCTGCGTGCTCAACACTTCGTCCGAAGACGCGCTGCTGCGGCTTACCATCTTCTTCGAAGATCGCGATCCGATGGAGGATTTGATGGTCGTCGTCGGGGGTCGCCGGACGAAACACATCAGAACGAGCTCGCTGCACAAGGAAGGGACGCCGATTCCGGTCGGCGTTCCTTACGCGATCGAGGTTGCCAGCGACGTCTCAGTCATCGTGCAATACAGCCGACTAGACAGTACGCAAGCAGAGAACACGCTGATGTCCGTCATGGCTTTTCCGATTAAATAACGAACAAGATCGAGGAGGGAAAACATGCAACAAAACATATTAAGCAACTATGAGGCTGCGAAGCAGCAATACGCGAAACACGGGATTGACGTCGACCAGGTGTTGGAGAAGTTGCAGACTATTAAAATTTCGATGCACTGCTGGCAAGGCGACGACGTGCGCGGTTTCTTGAACCGCGATCAAGATTTGACAGGCGGCATTTCCGTTACCGGCAATTATCCGGGCGCGGCTACGACGCCTGTAGAGCTTCGTGCCGATATGGAGAAAGCGTTCTCGCTCATTCCGGGCAAACATAAAGTGAACCTGCACGCGATCTACGCGGACACGGAGGAGAAAGTCGAACTCGACCGTCTCGAGCCGAAACATTTTCAACGGTGGGTTGACTGGGCGAAAGAACAAGGGCTCGGCATGGACTTTAATCCGACCTGCTTCTCTCATGAAAATTCGAAAGACGGGTTCACGCTTAGCCATCCGGACGCGGAAATTCGCCGTTTTTGGATCGACCATTGCAAAGCATCCCGCCGTATCGGCGCTTACATCGGCGAGCAACTCGGTCAAACTTGCGTGACGAACGTCTGGGTGCCGGACGGCTTCAAAGATGTACCGGCCGACCGGCTTGCCCCGCGCCAGCGCTTGAAAGCGTCGCTGGACGAAGTGTTCGCCGAAGAGCTGAACCCTGCGCACAACCTGGATGCGGTCGAGAGCAAATTGTTCGGCCTCGGTTCCGAAGCGTACGTCGTCGGTTCCCACGAGTTCTACATGGGTTACGGCCTTTCCAACAACAAGCTGATCTGCCTCGACGCTGGACACTTCCATCCAACGGAAGTGATTTCCAATAAACTTAGCTCGCTTTCCTTGTTCGCGGACGGCATCTTGCTTCACGTCAGCCGCCCGATGAGATGGGACAGCGACCACGTCGTCACGCTCGACGACGAACTGATCGACATCGGCCGCGAGCTTGTTCGTGGCGATCTGCTCGGCAAAACGCATATCGGCCTCGACTTCTTCGACGCCAGCATTAACCGGGTTGCCGCTTGGGTCATTGGTACGCGCAATACGATCAAGGCGCTGCTTCGCGGCATGCTCGATCCGATCGAAGCGCTTAAACAAGCCGAACTGGAAGGCGACTACACGACCCGTCTTGCGCTTACGGAAGAGTTCAAATCTTATCCGTTCGGAGCGGTATGGGATTATTATTGCGAGAAAATGGGAGTTCCAGTACGCGAAGATTGGCTCTCCGAAGTGAAAGCTTACGAACGGGAAGTGCTGTCGCAACGCGGCAATTAATATCATCGGGCAAAGGTGAGAGAGACGATGCCGAACAATGGCGTACAGGAAAGTCGCGAATCCGGATCGGGAGCGTCTGACGTTCTCGCGTTCGACCTCGGTGCGAGCAGTGGAAGGGCTTTGCTCGGCCGCCTAGTGGACGGCAAAATCGAAGTCGAAGAACTTCATCGTTTTCCGAACGATCCCGTACAGGTCGGAGGAAGGCTGCACTGGGACATTCTCCGGCTTTATCATGAGATCAAGCAAGGGCTGCTGAAAGCGAAACACCGCGGCATTGCGCTCAAAAGCATGGCGATCGATTCGTGGGCGGTCGACTTCGGTTTCCTGGGCAAAGACGGTGAACTAATCGGGAATCCGTACCATTACCGGGATCGCCATACGGAAGGTGCGATGGAAAGTGTACTGGAGCGTATTCCTGCTACCGTCATTTTCGCCCGTACCGGCATTCAATTCCTGCCCTTCAATACGATTTACCAGCTAGATGCCTTAAAACAAGCGAATTCCCCGTTGTTAAGCAATGGCGTGCGGCTGCTCATGATTCCCGATTTGCTGCGTTATTTCTTGACCGGTAAAGCGCATAACGAATTCACGAATGCGACGACAACGCAATTGTTCAACCCGCTCACCGGAGACTGGGATGTGGAACTGCTTCGCCTGCTCGACCTTGAACGCAGCTGGTTCGGAGACGTGCTGAAACCGGGACAATTGGCTGGCCGTTTGCAGCCTAGCGTCTGCGAGGAACTAGGTGTCCCTTCGATACCGGTATACGCGGTTGCCGAGCACGACACTGGCTCTGCGGTCGCCGCTGTGCCAGCGACGGAGAAATCGTTTGCCTACTTGAGCTGCGGAACATGGTCGCTCATGGGGACCGAAGTGGATAAGCCGGTTATGAACGAACTGGCGCAGAAGCTGAATTTCACGAACGAGGGCGGCGTCGCGGATACGTTCAGGCTGCTCAAAAACATTATGGGCTTATGGATTATCCAAGAGTGCCGCCGGGAGTGGGAAAGAGAAGGGAAGTCGCTTTCATTTCCCGAACTCGTGCGTATGGCGAATGAGGCGAGTCCGTTCGCGGCATTCATCGACCCAGATGATGAATTGTTCCTCCCTCCGGGAGACATGCCGTCCCGCATTGCGGAATATTGCCTCCGGACGGGACAGCAAACACCTGAGACAGTTGGGGCGATCGCGAGAACGATATTCGAAAGTCTGGCGCTGAAATACCGTTACGTGCTAGAGTTAACGGAGAGACTTTCGGGCCAACGGTTTGGCGGATTGCACATGGTCGGAGGGGGCATCCAGAACGAGCTCCTCTGCCAATGGACGGCGAATGCAATTGGCAAACAAGTATGGGCCGGACCTGCGGAAGGCAGCGCCATCGGCAACCTCGCTGTTCAATGGATTGCTCAAGGCGATTTCGCGGACATCTGGGAAGCGCGGCGCGTCATTCGCGAATCGTTCCCGGTCAAGACGTACGACCCCGAGGACGGACAACGTTGGCATGAAGCGTACGTCGCTTTCGTGAAGGTGACGGGAATCGTCTCAGTCTGACGTTCAGGATTCGCAAAGAGAGAGAGGACGCTGTTATGTTAGTTGCGGAACGCTACGAGATCATCGTCGGGCTTGTGAACGAGAGGGGGAGCATCCGGGTATCCGAGCTGAGCGAGCTGTGCCAGGTGACGGAAGAAACGATTCGACGCGATCTCGACCGTCTGGAGCAAGCCGGACGTCTACGTCGTTCGCACGGAGGAGCTGTCAGCGTCAAAGATGACAAGATCACCCAACCGGAAATTCCGTACGCCGTACGCGAGATTACGAACGCGGACGAGAAGAGGCGGATTGCCCGCGAAGCGATCAAGCTCATCCAGCCGAAGGATCGGATTTTGCTGGACGCCAGCTCAACTGCTTGGTATATGGCCTCGGACGTGCCGGATCTCTCGCTAACCGTGCTTACGAACTCAATCAAAGTGGCGACTGAACTTAGCGGCAAAGAGAAAATCGAAGTAATCGCGACCGGCGGCATTCTCGCGCAACGTTCGTTGTCATTCGTCGGTCCGCTTGCGGAGCGTTCTCTGGATGCGTACTACGTCGACAAAGTGTTTCTGTCTTGCAAAGGCGTCCATCTCGATCGCGGCATCAGTGAATCCAACGAATTACAGGCGCGTATCAAAACGCGAATGATCGGCATGGCCGACCAAGTGATCTTGCTCGCGGATTCCAGTAAATTCGGCGTTCAAGCATTTACGCACGTTGGCGATTTGTCACAGGTGAACATGATCATCACCGACAAACGTATGCCTGCCGATACGATCCGCCGGCTCGAGGAGATGGGCATTCGCGTCATTGCGGTATAATAATTTAAAGCGGCTAGCAATAGCCGCTTTACGATTTTCAACTTGTCTGATAACCTGATAAATAGATACGATAATCGGAGGAGCAGCGGCTCTTCTTCATGAGAGGTGCGACATGAAAGTATCGTTGTTCATCACTTGTTTGAGCGATGCCATCTATCCCCGCGTCGGGGAAGCGATGGTAAGGTTGCTCGCGAAGTACGGAGTTAAGCTCGAGTTTCCAGTTATGCAGACCTGCTGCGGACAACCGGCATTTAATAGCGGGTATTGGGACGAGGCGCGCGCGGCGGCCAAGACGATTATCGAATCGTTCGAGGACTGCGACTTCGTCATTTCTCCTTCCGGCTCCTGTACGGGCATGATCCATCACTATCCGAAGCTGTTCGAGAACGACCCCGTCATGCTGAACAAGGCACTCGCTCTGCAGAGCAAGGCGTACGAATTCACGCAGTTCCTCGTCCAGGTACTCGGCGTCACTGACGTCGGGGCTACGTTCGCGCATAAAGTGACGTATCACCCTTCTTGCCACGGCAGCCGGATTCTCGGAGTCAAGGACGAGCCGATGGAGTTGTTGAAACGCGTAAAAGGGTTGGAGTTCGTGCCGCTTCCGCACGCGGAAGACTGCTGCGGCTTCGGAGGCACGTTTGCGGTCAAAATGTCGGACATTTCCGGCGCGATGGTTAGCGAGAAAGTCGATCATGTCAAAGAGACGGAAGCGGAAGTGCTTGTCGGCCTCGACATGGCTTGCCTAATGAACATTGCGGGCAATCTCCGTTACCGCGACGAACCGGTGCGCGTCATGCATCTGGCGGAACTTCTGTACGAAGGGGTGAAGGCATGAGCGTTCATGCGCACGGACATGCAGACGGCGCGACAGTGAAGGAACGCGCGGAAATCGCGCTCAATAACGACTTCCTTCGCAAAGCGGTTAAGTTCACGACGGAACGGCTGAAGAACGGCAAACTGAAAGCGACGGCAGAGCACGGCAACTGGGAAGAATGGCGGGAAAGAGGGCGCCAGATTCGGTTGCATACGATCGCGCATCTCGATTATTATTTAACTCAATTCACGGAAAACGCGCGGGCGAACGGCGTTCACGTTCATTTTGCGGAGACATCGGCGGAAGCGGTGGAGATCGCCATGGAGATCGCGGAGCGCAAGCAGGCGAAATCCGTCGTCAAATCGAAATCGATGGTCACGGAAGAGCTGCACTTGAACCATGCGCTCGAATCGCAGGGCATCGAAGCGGTGGAAACCGATCTCGGCGAATACATTATTCAGTTGGCGGGAGAAGCACCTTCCCATATTATTATTCCGGCCATTCACAAGAACCGCTATCAGATCGCGGAACTGCTTTCGAAAGAAGCCGGCGAAACGCTGGAGCCCGATACGACGGTGCTTGCCGGCTTTGTTCGCCGAAAGCTGCGGCAGAAATTTCTTGACGCAGATATCGGCATGACCGGCTGCAACTTCGCCATCGCAGAGACGGGCTCGATGGTGCTGTTCGAGAACGAGGGCAATGCCCGTATGGTTACGACAGTGCCGAAGACGCAAATTACGCTGATGGGGATGGAACGGATCATTCCTTCATGGTCTGATCTTGAAGTGATGGCGACATTGTTGCCGAGATCGGCGACCGGGCAAAAAATAACGATGTACATGTCCGGCATTACGGGGCCGAAGCGGACGGAAGATGCAGACGGACCGGAAGAGATGCACATCATCATCGTCGACAACGGCAGGTCGCTGCAGCTCGGAGATCCCGAGTTTCAGGAATTGCTGAACTGTATCCGGTGCGGCGCCTGTCTGAACGCTTGCCCGGTATATCGTCATATCGGCGGTCACGCTTATGGCGGCACATACAGCGGTCCGATCGGGGCGGTGCTGACGCCTTCTCTGCAGAAGAACGTCGCCGAGTGGGACGACATCGCGAACGCCTCCAGCTTGTGCGGCGCCTGTTATGAAGCTTGTCCGGTCAAAATTCCTCTCCACGATATGCTCGTCTACTTGCGTAGGCGCAAAGTTGAGGCGGGACACGGCAACAAGATGGAAGGCGCGGGTATGAAAGGCTTTGCAACAGTGATGTCGAAACCCGCATTGTATCGATCCGCGTTGAAGATGGGCAAATTCGGTCAGAAACTGGTCGCCCGCGGCGGAGAAATTCGCGTGAAGCTTGGCCCGTTAAAAGGCTGGAACAGTTACCGCGTGACGCCAAGCTTGCCGAAGAAATCGTTCCGAGACGGCTGGCGTACGCTCGAGGAAGAGCTGCGCGGCGAGCTTGGGCAGTTGGCGCCGGAAGCGAAAGCGCGAATGGAGAAACTTGTCGCCGATCGGGCGAAAGGAAACGGAGGCGGACACGGGCATGGGCATTGACGCAGGCAAAACGCATGACGAGTGGTTAAAGGAGATGGAAGTGCGTTCCAGGGAGAAACAGCTGTCGTTTATTTCGGGCATCTCTTCCAAGCTTCGCCGTCCGATGGTGACCTCGGCCCCGGTTCATCCTTACCGCGGAGCGCCGGATTTCTGGAATGCGTTCGAATGGACGGAAGAGCAGCGGATTGAGCGTTTTACCGACAATTTCCGTAATAACGGAGGACACGTCGAACGGCTCGCATCCATGGAAGAAGCGGCCAACTTTATCGCGGACAAGGCAAAAGCGCTCGGCGCGCGTTACGTTGTCCGCCAGGACGAAGCGGAGCTGGCGTCGCTTGAGCTGGAACAGGCGCTGCCGGACACGAAAGTGTCGACCTGGAACTCGGACGCAGAGCAAACATGGATGGCGCGTTCGGCGGAAGCGGACGTCGGCGTCGTAATGGCAGATGCAGCCGCTGCTTACACAAGCTCGATTATGGTGCGCTCCGCTGCAGGCAAAGGCCGGTCCGTCAGTTTGCTGCCGACCGTGCTTGTCGTCATTATTCCGCTTGAGCGCTTGAAGACAAGACTTGGAGAAATATTGAATCGCTTCGACGAAGAAGGCAGAGAGAGCTTGCCCGCGGGCATTCACTTTATCTCTGGGCCAAGCCGGTCATCGGATATCGAGAACGACTTGACGATC
Source organism: Cohnella soli (assembly GCF_042655525.1). Lineage (NCBI taxonomy): Bacteria > Bacillati > Bacillota > Bacilli > Caryophanales > Paenibacillaceae > Cohnella > Cohnella soli. Next base: position 702,889 of record NZ_JBHSMI010000052.1, on the reverse strand, counting down.
GGCGTTCACGGTCCAGGCGTCGTATACGCTCTTATTGTTGGTTAACGCGAACATTGCATCGAGAGTGGGCATAGGGAAGGGAGGAGGTCCGGCGCGTGGAGATGACGAGACTGACGAAGCGCAACCATTATGAAGAAATCAAAGACCAGCTTGCGCAGATGATTATGGACGGCAAATTGAAAGTAGGAGATAAACTGCCTTCCACAAGAGAGATGTCCGAAAGCTTCGGCGTCGGACGTTCGACGACTCGGGAAGCGCTAAGCGCACTGAAGGCGATGGGGTTGATCGAGATTCGCCAAGGCGGCGGTTGCCGCGTTATTCGTCATACGCCCATCGAACTTGAAGTCGCGATGCCGGAACTGCATTCCTTGCGCATGAATCGGGAGACGTTGCTCGAGTTGCTTGAGGCTCGCCTATCGCTGGAAGTGTCCAATGCATCCGTCGCAGCGCTCAAAAGAACGGATGAAGATGTCGCAGAACTGGCGGCGATCGTGAAGGAGATGGAAAGCGCAATCGGGCAAGATATCGAAGGGGAGCGGACGGACATCATTTTTCATCAAGCCGTCGCGAAGGCGACCCGCAATTCGATATTGGCCATGTTGTTCGAGTCGATCGCGAACCAGTTGGAACAAGCAATTCGGGATGTTCGCAGAGTCGAGCTTTATGCGAACAAACCGGTCGCGGAACGGCTATTCCGCGAGCATTCCGCCATCTACGAGGCCATACGGGAGCGGGATGCGGAACGGGCCGCTTATGCAATGCGTGAGCATCTGCAGCATGTGGAATACATCCTCATGAAGTACATTTGAGTTGATGAGTAGAAAGAAGCTTGATTTTGAGCGCGGAGTGAATTCGTGAACTTAATCCGCTTTGACAAGGAGCGATAAAGAAGGGGCATTCGTGCACCCTTCTTTATCGTTTTTTGATTCCGACGTGCGCCGCTTTGCGGCCTTGTTTTCTCGTTTCGCTGCTTTGCGGTCCGCAACTTCCCTGATGCGTCGTTCCCATTGTTCATAACGATCGGCCGAAATGACTTTTAATTCGTGTTCGTGGAAGATCATCCTATTTTCCTCCTTGTGTTTCGTTCTGAGCTTCATTATGCTGGTGTTAAAAGAGGAAAAAAAGGGTATAGTTTAATCTTCTCATTTCCCCTTTTCGATGGGAGGCATGAAAATGAACGGTTTGATCGATAAATATTTAATGATTTTCAATAAAATAAGTCCTGACGGTGAAGCGGGCGAAGAGATCGAAGCGACGACAGAGGAAGTGGCAGGAGCGCTCTATTGCACGACGCGAAATGCGAAGCTCGTCATTCGGAAACTAGCGGACGAAGGCTTGATTCGTTGGCAAGCCGGAAGGGGCAGGGGGAATGCGTCTCGGATTGCTTTCCTGGCGGAGAAGGACGATCTTCTGCTCCAATCCGCGCAGCGCCTCTCTTCGAAAGGGGAATATAAACAAGCATTTGAATTGCTGCACGCGCACGATGCGCGCGGAGACGCTCAGGAGAAGTATGTACAATGGTTGAATGGGCATTTCGGCTACTCCGTCGATTCGACGGAGGGGCACGATGAGATCGATACCTTGCGATTCCCGGTTTACCATCCGATCTTAAACCTGGATCCGGCTGAAATCTACTGCGCGTTCGACGCTCATATGATCCGACAGCTATATGATTCCTTGATTAACTACGACTACGCAACCAATCAGGTGAAACCAGGCCTAGCACATGCGTGGGACATTAATGAAGATTGGACACAATTCACGCTGTATTTGCGCAAAGGCGTGCGGTTTCACCATGGACGAGAGATTTCAACGGAGGACGTTAAGTTCTCCTTCGAGAGGCTAAAGATCAGCCGCGCAATGAGCTGGATGGTCAAAGACATAAGCGAAATCGAACTACTTGGCCCCAGATCGTTGCGGATTCATCTTGAACGGCCGAACCATGTTTTTCATCGGTATTTGAGTTCGGCAGGCATGTCGATCGTCCCCCGGGACCTCGTCGGCAAGGACGAGAGATTTTTCTGCGACCGTCCCGTCGGCACAGGGCCTTTCCGTTTGAAAGAATGGTCAGAAGATCGAGTGGAGCTGACTTCGAATAAAGACTACTATATGGGGCGGGCACACTTGGATCGGGTTGTTATCGCCTTCATGCCGGAAGGGTTTACTTCACCTCATTCGTTCGCGAACTGCATGCGGCTTCTGTACGATGACAAGGCGAGCTTCGATGAGCCGAGCCCGGAATGGACGGTTATGGAAGAGCTGAACAAAGGCTGTCTGATGCTCAGCTGGAACTTGCGAAAAATTGGCCCCCATCAATCACCGACATTCCGCAAAGCGGTCCATCTGCTGTTAAACCGTCGTAAGATGATCGAGGACATCGGAGGGAACCGCGTCTATCCCGCACGAGGGTACACACCAACGGAGATGACGCCGCTGCTCGACGACGTACTCGACGAACAGGAGGCGAAGAGATTGCTGCTGGAATCCGGCTATACCGGGGAGACGATCACGCTTAGCTTATACGGCTCACACGAAGTCGATGCAGAGTGGCTATGCCGGAGACTTGGCGAATTCGGGATCAACATGACTGTAAGAAAGGATTCGAAGTCAAAAATCGGCAACCCGGCGTTGATCGCGAGTGCGGACTGCATCATTTACGAGGTTGTCATAGCACGGGACGAAGTGTGCGAAGTGGAAAATTATCTCCAGGAAGGAAATTTTATTAGGGAGAGTCTTGGTGTTGACGCTCTCGCATGGGTGCAAGGGCAAACAGAAGAGGCGCTCGGCTGTAAAAGCGCGGAGGATCGTGCTGCTATCTTCCGTCGTATCGAAGAAAAAATACGGGAAGATCACGAGGTTCTGTTCATTTTGCACAAAAAGCTTGGCACGCTATCGCACCCGACTGTAAAAGGGGTTGGACTGAACTATTTGGGATGGATGGATTTCAAAGACATTTGGCTTGACCCAAGCGCGCCAACCGGTACCCAGATCACGACTAAATTGTGAGGAAAATATTAGAATGGTGTTAAGATTTTCCCTCTCGTTCTAATGATTATAGGTACAAAGTGCTAACACCTCCTGTGTAATATGTTGCCTATTCACACGTCATCTCCCAAGAGGGAAGCAACGACAACCAGGAGGAACAGATTATGAAACTATCGATTAGAGGAAAGCTGTTTGGAGGCTCAGATGGAAATGTCCGCTGAGCAAACTGCCGCGACTTCTCAGAACTTGTCCGTTATCGCCCAACGATTGGACGATTCAATCCAAATGTTCACTGTGTAAAGAATGGGGTTATGTAGATGAATCAGGATCAAACCAACCCGATTTTCATATTGGTACAGATTGTTGTCCCGGTCGGCTTAGGTTTTCTGCTTGTTTACAAGATTGCCGATATTCGTACAAAGACGACTCATTTTGTATGTCCGGCTTGCCGTAGTGCCTTCAAGCTCTCAAAGTTTCAAATTGCCTTTGCCATAAAAAGCGGATTGTTGAACGAGCGGATTGTAACCTGTCCTGCTTGTGGTTACAGGGGCAGCATGCCCATGGTAAAAGATTAACGACTCCGTTACATGGTGAACAGGCAGAATCACTGCGACGTTTTGGGACACAGGATGACGTTGTCGTGGTCGACAATCCGACCACTCGTGAGTCTCGGCCGGAGGCATGAGGCGATTCTGCAATATGAAGAGCTTGAAGATTCGCATTCTCTATTGCGGGAGTTCAGCGCACGACCCGACCTGAGAATTAAAGAATAGTTGTTGTGTTGCGGCGTCTCATGGCGTGGCGGGCGTGTTGTAACGAACAACACGCCGACCACTTTCGCAGCTAGTTTGTCCGATTCCATCGTACAGCCCCCATTACTATTACTCCTGCTCTTCTCCGTAAAAGAAAACTTCCTCCAATGGTACGCCGAAAGCATGCGCAATACGGAAAGCCAGCTTGAGCGAAGGGGAGTAGTTGCCTTTCTCCAACGCGACAATCGTTTGTTTGCGGATGTGATTGCCGACAAGATTTTTTCCCATTTCAGACTCCTCTCCGGTGATGATAAACACGATGAAACTGTTGCTGTGTGCTTTCAGTTCGATGAGTTTATCCATTGTGCGCAACGATGGAGACAAGCATGAGCACGAGGACGAAGGAACCCCAGAAGTGGAACAGCTCAGTCGACACAAGACCATCCTCCGGGTACTGCGCGTACGTAAAGGCTCTGTAAGAACCTGTAAATTATATTTTACATACCGAGCTAAATTCCGCCAACTCTAAAGTAAATGTGCTCAATTGTGATTTTAATCACATTCATCGATAGGCAAACGGTTTAGAATAAAAACCAGAAGAGGACCTCGTCAAATCCAACTTGAATCGGAGGAAACAACAATGAATATGGAGTTTTTGTCGAACTTGCCGAATATCGGTCACAGCGTTGCCAAGATGGCTGCGGAGGGCGGTCAATTGATCGCGGACAAAATGAGCATTTACGGCTTTTTTGCCTTCTGCCTGTTGCTCGTGGGCATCTGTTTGATGGTTCCTGTCCATCTTTACGAGAAGTATTACAAAGTTGCGGATGACGAGCCAATCGTCGACGTGACTCTTGACACAGCTCCTGAACTGCCGCACAAAGTGGGTGACTCGGCAGCATAACTTTGAGTCGACAACAAGTGGTTCACACTGGACGCAACGATCTGCTACGCGCAGAAAGTTGCGTCTTTTCGTGTGAGGCGACCTGACGCAGCGGCTGCTCTATGAAAAACGCCGTGTAATCTCTATAATAAGAACAATACGTTGTCAGAAAGAAAGGACATTGCCGATGAATTTTGCCGCCAAGCTCATGCAGAAAGTGAAGAGCCGTTTCGTCCAGCATAAATTAAAACCATTCCAGGATATCGCGCAAGCCGTTCACAGCGAACAAGTTGAATCATGGGATGACGAGCGATTGCAAGAAGAGTCACGTTCGTTGAAGAAGAAAGCGCAAGCAGGAACGCCATTGAGTGACATGCTGCCGCTTGCATTTGCAATCGTTGGCGAGGCTGCCCGCCGAACGCTTGGCTTAAAGCCGTTTGAAGTTCAGGTACTTGCAGGCGCTGCGCTTCACGAAGGTTATCTCGTCGAGATGAGGACGGGAGAAGGCAAGACGCTTGCCGCCGTCATGCCGGCCTATTTGAACGCTTTGCAAGGCAAGGGCGTTCATGTGCTTACTTTTAACGATTATTTGGCCGGACGCGACGCTGAATGGATGGGACCGGTCTATCGTTATCTCGGCCTGACGGTTGCGTCTGTTAAAGAAGGAATGACGACCGAGGAGCGGCAGCAGGCTTACGCAGCCGACGTCACATACGTAACGGCAAAGCAAGCAGGCTTCGATTACTTGCGCGATACGATTGCGATAGAAGTATCGGATATTGTACACCGTCCTTTCCATTACGCAATTGTGGACGAAGCCGACTCCTTGCTGATCGACGAGGCGCGCGTTCCGCTCGTCATTGCAGGGGAAGTTGCATCATCGAGCGGCGACGGCGGGAAAATGGCGCAACTCGCGAGGGAACTGACTCAAGGTGAGGATTATGACTTCGATGACAACAAACGTAATGTGTTCCTGACGGAATCCGGCGTGGAGAAAGCCGAGAAGGTGCTGCAAAGCGGTAACCTGTACGAGTCGCACAACGCTCATTTGTTAACGACGTTAAATTGTGCCATTCACGCGGAATCGCTGCTGAAACGAGACGTTGATTATGTGATCCGCGACGGCAAGCTCGAATTAATCGATCCGTTCACGGGACGTGTTGCCGAGAACCGGCATTGGCCGGACGGACTCCAGGCTGCCGTCGAAGCGAAGGAAGGTATGATCTCGAACACCGCCGGTAAAATTCTCGGTACGATTACGCTGCAACATCTGCTCAGTCTTTATCCGAAAATTAGCGGAATGACAGCAACGGCTCAAGATTCCGCCGACGAGTTCGAAGAGACGTATAACTTGCAAGTGGTTGAAATCCCGCCGAATCGTCCGAACATTCGCCTCGACTACCCGAGCCGGATATTCACGCACAAGGAAGCGCGGCTTAAGGCGCTTGTCTGCGAGATTGCCGAAGTGCATGCGACGAAGCGTCCGATTCTCATCGGCACGAGCAGTGTAGAGGAGTCCGACCAACTCGCCGAAGCGCTTGGCAAAGCCGGCGTAGCCTGCCATGTGCTGAATGCGAAGAACGACGAGAAAGAAGCCGAGATCGTCTCCAGGGCGGGAGAACTTGGCGCGGTTACCGTATCGACGAATATGGCAGGACGGGGCGTCGACATCCGCCTCGGCGGTGGAGACCCGGATCAAGCGGGGAAAGTCGCCGAACTTGGCGGGCTGTACGTCATCGGCACGCATATGAACGAGAGCGCACGCATCGATAACCAGTTGCGCGGACGCGCGGGCCGTCAAGGCGACCCCGGTTCTTCGCGTTTCTATGTCTGTCTGGAGGACGAACTGATCGAGCGTTTCGGCATTGAGAAGGCACTACCTGCAGCTTACCGGAATCGGAAGCAGGACGAGCCTCTCGAAGAGGGAATTTTCAGCAAAAAGATGGATCATATCCAACGTGTCGTCATGGGACAAAATTTTGAAATACGCAAAACGCTCAATAAATATTCGGACATGGTCGAGGAACAACGGCGTATTCACCAAGAGCGGCGCAATGAAGTGCTGTACAACGAAGATTCGATCAGTTCCGCAGAACGGCGTGCGATGTTGTTCCATATGGATAAAGCATGGGCAGACCATCTGGCTTATGTGTCCTATATTCGCGAATCGATCCATCTGGAGAGCTTGGCGAACCGCAATCCCGCCGATGAATTCCACCACCGGATCATTCATGCGTTCGAGCAGTTGCCGGACAAGATCGAGAAAGATACGGCAGCCACGATGAGCAAGCTGAAGTCTGGCGCGTACGGCGATCCGATCGATTGGGATAAGCTTGGCTTGAAGTCGCCGTCCCGGACGTGGACGTATTTGATTCAGGATCAGTTTATGGAGAAGAAGCAAAATATTTTCGGCTTGTAGGCTTGAAACAGAAACATCAGACTTGCGCGAGAAGAAAGAGGCTATTGCATGAATGTACGCAAAATGAGGCTGTATGACACGGAAAACATCCACTCCGGCGAGGACCGCGACGAATATGAGAAAGATTACGCGAGACTGATCCAATCTCCCGCTTTCCGCAGGCTCCAGGGGAAATCTCAAGTGTTCGGCGCGGGCTCCGGAGACTACTACAGAACACGGCTGACGCACTCGCTCGAAGTGTCGCAGATCGCCCGTGAAGTGGCGCGCAGGCTGCTCAAGACGGATCCTTTTCTGTCGCTGAAAGAGCATCCGGGGCTCACGATCGATCCCGAAGTCGTCGAATGCGCATCGCTCGCCCACGATCTCGGACACCCGCCGTTTGGACATAAAGGCGAAGAAGTACTCGATTGCCTTCTCAGGAAAGATCACGGGTTGGAGTACGAAGGCAACGCGCAAAACTTCCGCATTCTCATGTTCCTTGAGAAACGTGCAGGAAGCGACAGCGGGCTGGACTTGACGGCGGCTGTCCTGCTCGGGATTAACAAGTATCCGTTCTGCATCGACGAGCCCGGCAGGCAGAAGGGCGTCTACCGCAAAGAATGGGAAGGGATCGAGTCTCTCAGGCACGCATGGGGCATGCCCGTCGGATGCGCGACGCTTGAAGCCCAATTGATGGATTTGTGCGACGATATCGCATATTCAACGCACGATCTGGAAGACGGCATCCGCGCAGGCAAAATCGAGATGGACCGTCGTTTCTTCGAAGACGACCGCGTTGTTGCGCATGTTTTGCATGAAATTACGAGCGATCCAAGCTATTCGCCGGCCAACTGGGCGGGTATCGATCAGGCTGCGATGGTCAAGCGGGTTCTCATCAACTATCTCGAGCAATGGGAGATCATCTATGCCGAGTGTGACCGTGAGCCGTCGCGCACGCGTAGAGAGATGAAGGCTAGATGGGTGCGCAAATTCGCCAGCGAAGTCGGTGTCATCGACGATCCGGCTAAAAGCTGGAAGAAGGTGACCCTTGTCAAGGATGGCAAGGAAAACGTGGAGCTGCTTCGTACGATTGAAATTTTGAAGAAGCTCGCATGGGTGACGCTAATTAAAGATTTCCGCGTGCAGCGGCTGCACAAACGCAGCGAAGTGATGATCGAGCGCTTATGGGACAGCTTCCGGAATTACGAAACGGGGCATCTCATCATTCCGCCGGACTGGCTGGAAAGCTATGAGGCGAACAAAGAACATTGGAGCTGGGAACGTCTTGCGGCAGATTATATCTCTGGCATGACCGATGCATATGCAGAGAAAGTGTACGGAGAATTTTTCGCCAGCAGGTCGGGTTCGATTTACGAGCGCGACTAACGCTTTAAACCCATCGGCGTTTCAGCATAAAAATCTCTTGACCCTGACAGTAATGTCAGGGTTTATACTGTTGTCGTATCGATCGGCGGGAAGGGGATAACGGCATGAGAATCGGAGAATTGTCTGCGAAGACGGGTGTGAGCGTTCGTTCGCTGCGCTATTACGAGGAGATGAAGCTGCTCACTTCCGTTCGGGCCTCGAACGGATATCGTGAATATTCACCGCTTGCGGAGGAGCAGGTGAAGACGATTCAGTTGTATTTGGCGCTGGGCATCTCCACGGAACAGATCGCAAGTTTCCTGAACTGCGTACTCATGAACGAGGAAGCGTTCTGTGAGCAAGTGCTTCCGGTATATGAGAGCAAATTGAAGGAAATCGACGATCGCATCTATCAACTGTCCGAGATCCGTTCGAACTTGCTCGACCGCATCCGATCGATACGGGAACGAAGATAAACAGGGCAGGAGGCGTTACGATATGTTAGTTGCGAACGATGAAAGCTTGCAAGGAAGCATTCGGCAGCAAGGCGTTACATTGGTCGATTTCGGTGCGAAATGGTGCCCGCCGTGCAAAGTGTTAAAGCCGATTTTGGACGAGTTGGCGGAAGAAAAAGGAGAAGCGGCGATGTTTATCGAGATTGACTGCGACGATTCTCCGGGCGCAGCTTCGACTTATGGCGTGATGTCGATGCCGACCGTAATTGTTTTCCGCGACGGAGAAGCCGTCGAGAAAATCGTCGGCTTGCGGCCGAAAGCAGTCTACGAAGGTTTGATCGCGAAGCATAGCTGAGCGGTTGGATATTGAGATGTAACTAACGAAACCCGCGATCACGCGGGTTTTTCGCTGTGCGTGCGCGACCCTTGGTTGGCATTGTGTTTTTAATTGAAATTGCCTATGATTACAATCATATCGGGGAGAGGGGCGTTCGAAGATGCAGATCGATTTGACGAATAGAACGGTGCTCATCACAGGGGCGACAGGGCAATTGGGACGTGTAATGACAAGAACGCTGGCGAGTTGCGGGGCGAATGTCGCGATCCATTTCAACAGCAGTGCGGCAAAGGCGGCGGAATTAAGGGACGAGATTCATCGTTACGGCGTTCGGGCTGCGATTTTCCGCGCCGATGTTGCAAGCTTTGAAGAAATCGTCGCGATGAGGAATCAAATCAATGATGAGCTTGGCTCGGTCGATATTGTCATCGCGAACGCTGTCGCGCAATACGAATGGACGACGATTTTGGAGCAATCACCCGAAGATTATGCCAGTCAATTTGACACGTGTGTCATGCAAAGCGTCTATTTAGCCAAGGCGTTTGCTCCGAATATGATCGAGAGAAAGTGGGGGAGGTTCGTCGGCATCAACACCGAATGCTCTATGCAGAATTTCCCAACTCAATCCGCGTACGTGGCAGGCAAAAGAGGCATGGACGGCGTTTATCGCGTGCTCGCGAAGGAGATCGGAGAGCATGGCATTACGGTAAATCAAGTGGCGCCGGGTTGGACGATCAGCGATCGGGATCGCGAGAACCATACGGAGGTCAGCGAATCGTATCAGTCGAACGTGCCTCTTAAGCGGCGTGGTACCGACCAAGAGATCGCCAATGTCGTCGCTTTCCTCGCGTCGGATCTCGCCAGCTTCATTACTGGGGCCTATGTCCCCGTGAGTGGTGGCAACGTCATGCCGACGATATGAGGTGAGGCCGGTGAAGGGCAAATATCGGTACGTCTGGGTGACCGTTGTCGCTTTGCTCGTATTCTATATCGTTTTTCTGCCATCCCCTACACCGCAATTTGCGATTCGCAAGCATTTGCTATTCACATTCCATCCCATATTGGCGTTCAGCGCATCTATCACGGTGCGACGCGAGGGAGAGACGTACGTTGTCGTAGACAGCGACAGTCCGTTTTTTGAATTGAAACACGGCGCGCTCGGTTGGCGTGTGAAATCGGCTAACCCTGCGCCTTGAGGCATTATAGGGAGCTGAAATGACAGAGGATGGACTGTCATGGTCTCGATTAACGCGAAAAAGAGGCGAGTTGGCGATGAAAATTCTGATACTTGGCGGTACGGTGTTTCTAGGGTATCACATTATGCTCAGCGCCGTACAAGCAGGGCATGAAGTGACCATTTTCAGTCGGGGGCAGACGAAGCTTGCCGGGCCGTTGCCGGAAGTCGAGCGGCTCACGGGGGATCGAGACGGCAACCTCGCCGCATTGGATGGGGGCAAGTGGGACGTTGTCATCGATACGTCCGGTTATGTGCCGAGAGTTGTACGACAGTCGGTTGAACGGTTGGCGGGCGCAGTAGATCTGTACGTTTTCGTATCGAGCGTATCGGTTTATGACGGTTTTCACGAGCCTGGCACCGATGAATCGTATGCTGTCGCATCGCTGGACGATCCTGCAACGGAAGAGGTCGCGAAAGCCTACGGCCAGCTAAAAGCGGCGTGCGAAGAAGTTGTTGAAGCTGGCTTTCCGGGACGTTCGCTCATCGTGCGTCCCGGCCTAATCGTCGGACCGAACGATCCGACGGACCGTTTAACATATTGGCCGGTGCGATTGCGCGATGGTGGTGAGACGATCGCTCCGGGATCGCCAGCTGCGCCCGTACAGTTCATCGACGTTCGAGACTTGGCGGAGTGGATCGTTCGAATGGCGGACGATGGGCGATCCGGCACGTACAATGCAACAGGGCCAGCTTGGCGGATGACGATGCAACAGTTTCTCGAGCAAGCCTCCCAAGCAACAGGAGATAGAGCGAAGCTGGTGTGGATCGACAATGAATTTTTGCTTGAGAACGACGTTGGACCATGGATGGAGCTGCCGTTATGGATTCCCGGAACGGGAGAGACGGCCGAGATGCGATATATGCTCGACATCGCTATTGGCAAAGCGCTCGAAGCAGGCCTGACATTCCGACCACTGGAAGCGACGATAAAGGACACGCTCGCTTGGCATGATACCCGAACAGAGAGCAAATCAAGGAAAGCGGGCATGGACGCTGCGAAAGAAAAGACACTTCTAACTCAGTGGAAAAGCGGTGCGCGAACGTCAACGTAATCAGATACAACTTGGCATCATTCGTAACGGCAGCAGGGGAGAACGACTCGGAGGGAACAACATGGAATCTTACGTAATCGCACATGCGAAGAGAGAAGACTTGGAAGCAATCGTGGACATCTACAATTCCACGATTACAAGCCGAATGGTGACGGCAGATTTGGAACCCGTCACTGTCGAGAGCCGTTTACGTTGGTTCGAAGAGCACAACGAGGAGCAAATGCCACTGTGGGTGATGAGACATGAGGGGAGAATCATCGCGTGGCTTAGCTTCTCCAAGTTTAATGCCCGGGCCGCGTACGACGCGACGGCAGAAATCAGCATCTATATTGCGCCGGACAACCGGGAGGGCGGCATCGGCAGCCGATTCTTCACAGCGGCGATCGCGGCTTGCCCTAGTCTCGGCATTCGCAACATCGTCGCACTTGTATTCGGCCACAACGCGCCAAGCCTGGGCCTGCTCAGAAAATTCGGCTTCGAGCAATGGGGATTGTTGCCCGGCGTGGCTACGCTTGATGCCATCGATCGCGATCTCGTTATTATGGGGCGAAAAGTGTGAAATGAAGAAAACCGTCAGGGCCCCTGACGGTTTCTCTGCACTTATTTGTTTTGGGACTCCAAACCGGTTTATCCGCCAAAAATAATGTTCCCGCAGACCACTAATTCGCTCGTCAGCCGGGCTTCTGCCGAAATAATGTTCCTGCAGATCATTATTTCGCTCGCGTCCCCGGCTTCCTCCGGAATAATGCTCACGCAGATCATTATTCATTCGTCATGCGCGTGGCATCGAGCGAGAAATCGGGGGTATAACGGAAAAACTTTCCACTATACCGCAAAATACTTTGTGAACAACCTCTTAAAACACCTTCGTCGTCCACGACTCGCAGTTCCACACTTCGGTAGCGACATCACGGTAAAATTCCGGTTCGTGACTAATGAGAAGAATGCTGCCTTTGTATGCTTTGAGCGCACGCTTCAACTCGTCTTTCGCATCGACATCCAAGTGGTTCGTTGGTTCGTCAAACACGAGTACGTTCGTCTCTTTGTTAATCAGGTTGCACAGGCGCACTTTCGCTTTCTCGCCGCCGCTCAGGACGCTGACTTTACTCTCGATATGTTTCGTCGTCAGGCCGCATTTCGCCAGCGCTGCGCGCACTTCGAATTGGCTCATGGACGGGAAGTTTTTCCATACGGCTTCGATACAAGTTTCGTCTGCGCCGCTTTTAACCTCTTGTTCGAAGTAACCGACGAACAAATTATCCCCTTTTTTCGTTTCGCCCGACAAAGCGGGGATCTCGCCTAGTAAGCTGCGCAGCAGCGTCGTCTTTCCGATGCCGTTCGCGCCGACGATGGCGATCTTTTGGCCGCGTTCCATCAATAGATCGATCGGACGGCAGAGCGGTTCTTCGTAGCCGATCACGAGATTTTGCGCTTCGAAAATCAGCCGTCCAGATGTGCGCGCTTCCTTAAAGCGGAACTCCGGTTTTGGTTTCTCGCGCGCGAGCTCGATAATCTCCATGTTGTCCAGCTTCTTCTGGCGGCTCATGGCCATGTTCCGCGTCGAGACGCGCGCTTTGTTGCGCTGAACGAAATCTTTCAGTTCTTCGATCTCTTGCTGTTGCCGCTTAAAGGCAGATTCAAGCTGCTGCTTCTTCGCTTCGTGTAGCTGCACGAAGTTGTCGTAGTCGCCGACGTAGCGGTTCAGCTCCTGATTGCCCATATGGTAGATCAGATTAATGACGCTGTTCAGAAACGGAATGTCGTGAGAGACGAGAATAAACGCGTTCTCGTATTCTTGCAAGTACCGTTTCAGCCATTCGATATGCTGCTCGTCCAAGTAGTTGGTCGGTTCGTCGAGCAGCAGAATGTCGGGCTTCTCGAGCAGCAGCTTGGCGAGCAAAATTTTCGTCCGTTGGCCGCCGCTTAAATCATGGACATCGCGATCGAGTCCGATGTCGGTCAGTCCGAGCCCCCGAGCGATTTCTTCGACTTTGGCGTCGATCATATAGAAGTCGTTGTTCGTGAGCGTGTCCTGAATCGTGCCGACTTCCTCCAGCAATTCCTCGAGTTCCTCTGGCGTTACGTCTCCCATCCGTTCGTACATACCGTTCATTTCCGTCTCGAGATCCATCAAGTATTGGAAAGCGCTGCGCAGCACGTCCCGGATCGTCATGCCTTTCTCCAGAACGGAGTGCTGATCAAGGTAGCCGACGCGCACTTTACGCGACCACTCGACTTTACCCGCATCCGGTTCAAGCTTGCCGGTGATAATGTTCATGAACGTCGATTTGCCTTCGCCATTCGCGCCGACAAGTCCGACGTGCTCGCCCTTGAGCAAGCGGAAGCTGACATCGTTAAAAATGGCGCGATCGCCGAAACCATGCGTTAAATTTTTGACTGTCAAAATACTCATCTATAGACACCTATTTTCCGTTATTTTCGAAGAGATGTGCGCAAACGCACCAAAATCCATTATAAATCGCGCGAGGGGCAAAACTCAACGGTTTCGTCGCGATAACGTTCGGTAGACCGCCCGCTGAACTAAGCTGTATAATCAAGGAATCGGAAAGAGGAGGACTGTCATTGAGCAAATATTGGAGCAAGTTGGCTGCATCGCTGACCCCGTACGTGCCGGGAGAACAGCCGAAAGATCAGCGTTACATTAAGCTGAATACAAACGAAAATCCATACCCGCCGTCACCGAAAGCAATCGAAGCGATTCGCAAAGCCGCAAACGACGAACTGAGACTGTACCCGGACCCGACTTGCGACGACTTGCGCACCGCAATCGCCAAGCGGCACGGGTTGACGAAAGAGCAAATTTTCGTCGGCAATGGTTCGGATGAAATTCTCGCTTTCGCTTTCCCGGCGTTTTTCTCGCCGGAGAGACCGATTCTGTTCCCGGATGTGACGTATACGTTCTATCCGGTGTACGCGAAGTTTTATGGTATCCCGTACGAAACGGTGCAGACGGACAACGAATTCCTTATTAACCCCGACGACTACATGAATCCAAACGGCGGTATTGTCATTCCGAACCCGAACGCACCGACGGCACGTTACTTAATCGTCGACGAACTCGAACGTATTTTAAGAGCGAACGAAGACACCGTCGTTATCGTCGACGAGGCGTACATCGATTTCGGCGGACGATCCGCCGTATCGTTCATCAACGATTATCCGAACTTGCTCGTCGTTCAGACGTTGTCGAAATCGCGTTCGCTCGCGGGGCTTCGCGTCGGCATGGCATTCGGTCATCCAGATTTGATCGAAGGCTTGAACCGGGTGAAAGATTCGTTCAACTCGTATACGCTGGATCGTCTAGCTTTGGCCGGCGCAATGGCCGCTATCGAAGATGAGGCGTATTTCGAAGAAACGACACGCAAAGTGATGGCGACAAGGGAAAGGACGGCGAAGGCGATCGCTGAACTGGGGTTCGTCTCGATCCCGTCGTCGGCCAATTTTCTGTTTGTGACCCACCCTGAGATTTCTGCCGAGCTGCTCTTTGGCAGATTGAAGAGCAAAGGCATTCTCGTGCGGTATTTCAATAAGCCGAGAATCGACCGTTATTTGCGCGTCAGCATCGGTACTGACGAAGAGATGGATCAATTTGCAAAAGCACTTGCCGACATCGCGGAAGAAGCCGGAAGGATCGACCAGTAACCTAACGAAGGGGATGGCGAGATGGCAAACTGGGGCAAGAGGGAAGAGAGGCCGAAATGGGCGTACGAGGAAGTCGTGTTGGCGGATGCGAACCCACGATGGATGGCAGAGGGCGAGGAGTTAATCGATCGTCTCGGCGAGCAGCTTGGCAGCTTTGGGGTGACGGATATTGAGCACATCGGAAGCACGGCGATCCCGGGTTTGCCCGCGAAGCCGATTATCGATCTGATGGCGTTCATCCCCGACTACAGCAGGTTAAGCGGGATTGCGGAAGCGCTCGCGCCAGACGGCTGGCATTACGTGCCACCGGAACTCGATTTGCGGCCCTATCGTCGTTTTTTCGTGCTTGCCCCGGAAGATAAGCGCCATGCCCATTTGCATTTATTCCTGGATGGGGAACCGCGTTACCGGGAGCAGCTTGCTTTCCGTGATGCCTTACTGAACAGAAGAGACTGGGCGATGGCTTACGGGGAGCTTAAGATCGAATTGGCGGAACGTTACCGCCATGACCGGGAAAGCTACTCCGAAGCGAAGTCGCGTTTCGTAGACAAAATACTCCGACAATCCAAAGTGAAGGTGACTACCGCCGTGAATACGGATTTGCGATACCCGATCGGCCGCTTCCATCAGGACGGAGCGGTGACTGCACAGCAGAAAGATCAATGGCTTGCCGATATCGAAGCGTTGCCGGAACGGTTAAAAGCTGCGCTAAACGGATTAACCGACAGGCAGTTACAAGAGCCTTATCGTCCGGGAGGCTGGACGGTCAAACAAGTGGCGCACCATTTGGCGGACAGCCATATGAACAGTTTTATTCGATTTAAGCTGGCATTAACCGAAAACAATCCGACGATCAAGCCGTACGAGGAGCAGTTGTGGGCTGAGTTGCCGGATTCGATCGATTTGCCTGCGGACGTGTCCGTTGCACTGCTTATAGCGTTACACGAAAGGTGGGCGGTTCTGCTTCGGTCGATGAGCGACGAACAATACGCAAGAACGTTTGTCCATCCCGCTTCCCAACAGACGAACCGGTTGGACGTTGCACTCGGGATGTACGCCTGGCATGGACGTCATCATGTCGCTCAAGTGACTACGCTTCGCGAGCGAATGGGGTGGACCGTACTAGCTGACTAGAAACAAGACGGAGAGCTCGTCTTCCTGAAGCAGCTTGCCGAACAGTCGACCTTGCGCATAATCGCATTTGTACTTTTTCAAGTAAGTAAGCTGTTCGTATGTTTCCAGCCCCTCGGCGACAACCGTGTAACCGAGATGTTTGAAGAATCCGATCATCGCCCCGGTCATGTCTCGTTCTTTGACGCTGCCGATATCGTGCACGTGTTTCGGAACAAGCTTAATCGTGTCGAACGGAAGGGTCCGCAGGAAATGCGTAGAATGGCGAGTGGAGCCAAATTTGTCCAGCGCCAGACGGACGCCGATTGCTTTTAAAGCTTCCACTTGCAAGGCGGCAGCTTCCACGGACGATAAGGAACTCCCTTCCGTTAAAGCCAGTTCCAACTGATTTGGCGATATGTCGGTTGCGAGCAAGGTATCCTTCACTAGTGCCTCGAAGCCGTTGCTTTCAAGTTGCGACCCCGTGACATTGATCGTCAGCTTTAATACACGTTCCGGGAAACGTGCTTTGATTCTTGTGAACGCTTCACATGCTTGACGGATTGTCCATTCGCTGATTTGCGCGGTCATGTTGGTGGATTCTGCGACACGCAGAAAATCGCGCAACGGCATCTCGCCGAGCTCCGGATGATTAAATATTAGCTGAGCTTCCACGCCTCTTAGAACGCCTCCGGCAAGCTCGTATTGCGGTTCGTATAGGAGCGTCAACTGTCCATCCCGAATTGCGGTCGGCAAACACGCCTCGATCTGTAACCGTCTTAGCCGTTGGGTGGCTAACCATGCATTGTAGAGCGCTTTTTCTTTCTTGTCAGCGTCTTCAGCCTTTTCCGCATGGCGAATCCTCGTCAGCTCGTCGGTCTCCGGCTGGCGATGTGCCGTACTAGACATTCGTCGGATGAGGGAAGGGTAGAAGATATAGACGAGCGCAAGCAATAAAACCAAAACCGCAATTGCCGCGACGACATAGATGAGACTGCTCATGCTGGGGTCAAACAGGGGAATCCCTCCAGTAGCCGATCTGATCTGTCGAATAGATTAGTACAAGTATGAAGGGAAATCATTTGAAAAGTTGCGGGTTCGACAAAAAAAGAAGGCCTCCTGAGAGAAGCCTTCTTTTTTTACGTTGCGGTGCCGCTTTCGTTCAGTTCATGAACTTGTAACCGACACCCCATACGGTTTTTATGTATTGCGGTTCCTTCGGATTTTTCTCCAGCTTGCGCCTCAAGTTCGTCACGTGTACGTCAATTGCTCTGTCATTGATGAAAGAGTCGATGCCGCGCACGGCGTTGATCAATTCTTCGCGACTGAAGACGCGGTTCGGATGCTGGTAAAATAGTTTCATAATTTCGTATTCGGAAAACGTCGTTTCGATATGTTCTCCATGAAGCACGATCGTGCGCCTTTCCAGATCCAGCGTGAGCCCTTGCTGCGGTCCGGACGCGACGGCTGAAGTGCCCGTTCCCGCGCTTGCGGGCTGGGCAGCGGCAGGGCTCAGGGCGTTCGTACGCCGTAAGACGGCGTCCATTCTGACCTTCAGTTCCTGCATACTGAAAGGTTTGACGAGAAAATCATCTGCGCCCGAGCTGATCGCTTGAATTCTGACCGTAACGGACGGTTTCGTGGAGATAACGATGATCGGGATGGCCGTGAGCTGTCGAAATTCCGCGCACAGCTCCGTGCCGCTCGCATCCGGAAGCATGAGATCCAGAAGCAGAATGTCGGGATTAAATGAACCGAGAGCAAACTTCCCTTCGCGGGACGTTTCGACGCGTTGAACTTCGAACATTTCTTCCGTCAAGTAAAGTGTGAGCATTTCTCCGATGATCGCATCATCTTCAATAACAAGAACTCTCGTCAAACTTTATCACACCCTTTAAGAGTTTGTTAGGGATGCTCATACTTTGCTAACAATTGTAGAGGCTATTATATTATAATATGCGCCAACCATTTTCGTCTAACTGCTTTTGTAGTTTAGTAGTTTAAAAATAGACTCGAGAGCAATGTCAAGCGATTCCTCGAGCTTTAATTTTTGTTCGCTGCCTTCATCGCCGCGTTGAAGAGATTGCTGCAGCGCGGACGCACGCGCCTGTACGTCGGCCATTCCGAGATGACCGGCCGCTCCCGCGAGCGAATGGGCGAGACGGATCGCTTCGTTCAGCTCATCTTCGGCCAGCATGTCGGATAAGCGCTGCGCACTGTTCTCGTGCTGCTCCCGGAACTTCTCAAGCAATTGAAGGTACAGTTTGGTTTTGCCGTCGAGCCGCGACAAGGCAGTCGAGGTGTCGATGCCTGGCATGTCGCGTAATTCCGGCCATTCCTTGTCGGAAGCGGATGCGACCTCGGCCTCGGCCGGCCCGTCTCCCTTATGTTGACCGACCCAATTCCGCATCACGGCGAACAACTTGTCGGGATCAACCGGTTTCGTCAGAATATCGTTCATGCCGGCCTCCAGGCATCTCTCATGCTGCTCTGGCGTAACGTCCGCCGTCAGTGCGATAATCGGCAGTTGCCGAGCGTCGTACGTCTTGCGTAGTTCGATCGTCGTCTCGAGGCCATCCATGCCCGGCATATGCAAATCCATCAGTACCAAGTCAGCTGGTTCAGTCAGTAGCGCTTCGAGCGCTTCGGCGCCGCTTTCCATCAATACGACGTCGATGCCTTGCTGCTGCAGCAATTGTTGGACGACGATCCGATTGATCGCCTGGTCATCTACGGCTACCACGCGAAGTTTCCCGCTTTGGATCGGAATGTGCGCGGCGCTTGCGCTTGGCTGGACCGCACATAAGCGATCATCCTGCGTTTCATCCGGCGATCCCGTTCGCTGGCAGATGGCTTGCAGCGTTTGACGAATCTGCAGCGGGGAAGAAGGTTTGACGAGCACAGCCGCCGGTTTCAGATTCTCAGGCAAGTGCTGCAGGGCATCTCGGCCAAGGAGTGTCGTCGAACAAACCGTTTTGACCCCTTTGGCGTCCAACGCCATTTTCCAATCCGCCCATGTTTCCTCGCCGTGCATGTCACCGCATTCCATATCGACGATGAACAAGTCCGGAGGCTCGCGATCGAGCCGTTCGGCCGCTTGTGGCCAACTTCCGACAGCGGCGACATCACATCCGAATGAAGTCAGGAGGGTGCGCCAATGCTCCGCGACGACGAATTCGTCTTCCAACACGACGACGGTTCGTTCGAGCGGGAGCTGAAGCGATTCATCCGCCGAATCCGACGCGCTGCTAGCGATCGGGAATTCCAGTTCGAATCGGAAAGAGCTGCCAACGTTATAACGACTTTCGACGATCAAATGGCCGCCCATCCGCTCGACAAGCGTGCGCGAGATGACGAGGCCTAAGCCCGTACCTCCGTATTTGCGGCTTGTTTTCTCGTCAGCCTGAACGAACGGCTTGAATAGGCGCTCCAATTGCTCGTCCGTCAAGCCGATGCCCGTATCTTCAACGCGGAATCCGATTCGGGCATTGCCGTCGCGGGAGCCAATCCATTCCACGTTTATTTCGATCGTCCCGACGTTCGTGAACTTGATCGCATTGCTGCCCAGGTTCAACAAAATTTGTTCGATGCGCGGGGCATCGCCGATCAAATTAGGGATGCGCGGATCGGAGCCGATCATGAAATCGACCGGTTTCGGTCCGAGCAGCACGGAGAAAATGCCACTGAGCCGCTGCAGCGATTCGTCGATGGAGAACACCTCTTGTTCCAGCACAAGCTTGTTCGCTTCGATTTTGGAGAAATCGAGTACGTCGTTAAGAATGTGCAGCAGAGTCTGTGACGAATCGGAAATTTGCCGAATATAATCGAGCTGGATGCCGGACAGTTCCGTCCTGCGCAGCAAGTGAGTCAAGCCGATAATGCCGCCGAGCGGCGTGCGGATCTCATGGCTCATTCTTGCGAGGAACGAGCTCTTCGCCACGTTTGCGTCATCCGCTTCTTCTTTTGCAAGGAGAAGCTGGCGTTCGGTCTCTTTGTGGATGGAAATATCTCGAATGATCGCGGAGAAATAGGCGTCTCTGTTATCCCCGGGCTGATGGGCGACAACGATGATCGAGACGATCTGGCTCGAACCGTTATGCCCCCCGGACGCATAAAATTCGACTTCGCTTTGCCAGAAGCCTTGCTGCTGGGCGATCATGAGACCGTCCGCGAAAGCGACCGTCATCGGAATCGGCATGAATTGGCTCACGCGGTTGTTCTCGCTGTTCAGGCTGTCGATGCCGAGAAACGCATGACCCGCCCGATTCAAGTAGAAGATCGTGCCTTTCATATCGAACGAAGCGATCGTATCGTGCGCGCTTTCCAATATTTCGAACAGCCGCGTATTCGTTTCCACGGCTTTGTTGATCGCACTAACGTCGCGAGCGATCAGCACGTACCCTTTCGGGCTGCCGTCCGGATGACGAATGATGCTCGTGTTAATCGATACGGGCAAGCGGCGTCCATCCCGATGAATCCAGTTCCATTCCCAGTCGGGCAAGAAATCTTGTTGCGGCATCAGGAACAGCAATGATTCGTCAGGGGGAATGTTCGTCTTGAGCTTCTCGGAATAATAACTCGACCGCTCCTGTAACTGAACTGCGTCGTGCCACAGCAGCAAGCTTTGGCGACCGATCACTTCCCGATCGGTATAGCCAAGCATATCTGCAGCCCGCTGGTTAAACGATGTGATGGCAAATGAAGCGTCCGTGACGATCATAGCATATTGATTGTGGCGAATGAACGCCTCGAACGGTTCGAACAATTCCTGCAAGTTATCGATCATGCCGTTGACGGAAGAAGCGAGCACGCCGAGTTCGTCGTCCGTGCGCATTTGCAGCGGTTTCGGATAGAAATTGCCAGCGGCAACGTTTTTGGTCACTTCGATAATTTTCTTCAGCCGGTCGAGAATCAACGTTCGCGTAAGGAAAAACAACACAGTTCCAAGCAGCACTTCTGTGATCGCGACAAGGCCGATGTTCATCCAGATCGAATGCCGCAACGGGGCTTCGAACTCCGATTTGTTGACCGCAAATATGACAAACCAGTTCATGTCGGGTACGCGGACGTAAAAAAGTTTGATCTTGCGTCCGAATGCTTGCGACTCGTCATAACCTTCGTCCGTCGTACGCATTTTGTCGATGAACGGACCGAGAAGCGGTTCGTCGCGCAAGTAATTGCGATTCAAAACAAGCGACTTGTCCTGATGGTAGAGCAAATCTGTCTTCCAATCGATGAGAATTAGGGTTTTGTCTTTAAATTCGTTGGAATGCAGCGTTAATTGCGGAGCGAACAGTTCCGTCGAATCGAATGCCATACCGATGACGCTGTCGATCCCGCCCATGGAATCGAAGTTGGGCACAATCAGCCAGAGGACGGGGACGCCTTGAGCGTCAAGCTTCAAATCGGCGTAAGAGGAAATGCCGCTTATCGCGGCGTGGTAAGCGTCCAGGCTGCTCATATCTACCGTGCTGCCGTCAAGCAGATGCATGATGCCATCGGAACCCGCGACGCCGACGTGGCGAGTCGTCATGCTCGCAAGCGGAATGTCGAAGCGCAAATAGTCCAATTTATCATTGGTCGATTGCAAGTCGGGAGGCATTGAATGCGCGATCATTTCAGCTTCTTTCATTCGAAGTTGAAGCATCGCGCTAAGGCTGTCGACCGTAATCTTTAAGCTGGATAAGCTGTTATTAAGAAGCTGCCGATTCATCTGTTTGCTGGAAGATTCGTAGCTGATGAGGTTCATCGCGATGAACGAGATCGAATTCATGAGGATAAGAATAACGATGATTTTGAAGCGCAATGAACGCAGCATCGGGGTGGCTCCCTCGGATAGAGTGGGAAATATTAGCTTTATTCATATACGCGACGGAATTACGCTAATATTTTAGCTCTATCATAACGAAAGACGGCAATGTTCGACAATCAATAATTCGGACTTGCAATGACGGGTAAAAGGGAATCGTGAAGTGACAAAAGACGGGAACGGGAGCGGGGCGGTAGTGGAGAAGGGGCAGGCTGATCAGGTGCAATCGCGCGGAACGCCGCAGTACATAGAGTTTGCGGAGCGCTACGGATTTAACGACCGCGAGAAAGAGGTGCTGCGGTTATTTATGCTGTTCGGACTCTCGGACGAGGAGATCGTTCGCGTCATGGGTATTAAATCGAACGATCTCCGCAACTATATGAACTGCATGCTAGGCAAATCAAGGACGTCTTCACCCCGAGAATTGCTGGCGCTGTTCGTCCGATACCTCATTCAGCAGCAATCGGCGTAAGTCGTGGCGGTTGGTTAGGACGAGCTTGTTGAACTTGCTGGAAGCGATACGGCGAATTGGGCGCCGCCTTGCGGGCGATTGCTGGCCGCGATTTCGCCATCGTGCATGTCGACTATTTTTTGTACGATAGATAAGCCCAATCCGCTGCCTCCGCGCTCGCGTTCGCGGGATTTGTCTTCCTTGAAAAAGCGTTCGAACAAGTGGGGAAGCGCTTCCGACGAAATATCGGGTCCATTGTTGTACACAAGCGCATGAACGAGGGGGCCGGATGTCGTTAGCCGAACGCCAACGGTACCGCCTTTCGGTGTGAATTTAATACTATTGTGCAGCAGATTAATCCACACTTGACTTATTAAATCTTCGTCGGCGACGATGGTCACCTCAGGAAGATCAACATCCATTTCGATGTCTTTTTCTTGCCACAGCGGCTCGCACAACAAAATAAGATGTCGCAATTGCCTGTCCAATCGATACTTCTTCGGTTCGAAAGGATGGTGTTTCGATTCGAGCGAAGTCAGCTTCAACAAATTGTCGCTCAAGCGCGATAACCTTTTGCTTTCTGTCTCGATAATGTCCAAATAGTGGTGTTTTGTTGCGTCCGGCAAGTCCCCGGCCTGCAGTGCCTTGGCGAAACCTGCGATTGAGGTCAGCGGAGACTGAAATTCGTGGGAGACGTTAGAGATGAACTCCTGACGCATCCGTTCCATTTGGCTCAGTTCCGACGCCATTTCGTTAAACGTCGTAACGAGAGGGCCGAATTGTCCCATATACTTCGGATTCGCTTTGAACTTCACGTCGAAATTGCCTTTGGACAATTGTTTCATCGCACCGATCAAATGGAAAAACCAATCCATTTGCCTGCGCAACGGCCTGACGAATACATGTGCGAACTTTATGATCGCGTACATGAGTAAAAACGACAACTCAATCGTCAGAATCTGTTTCCAGATCGGCCAACCTAGTTCCGGATGGGTACGATTGAATATCGCACGGACCGTGTAGTAACTGATCACCCATGTTCCCACGACAGAGAGATGGATGCCGATGATTCCCATCCAGATGAACTTTGCCGGAGGGCGCAGCTGCCGACTGATTTCCTTCAACTTCTCCCGCTCTTCCGGCGTTTGCCAGTCGTCATTGTCGGTCGCGCACCATTCCCGTCGACGACGTCTTTCTTTGCTCATTCGCACACCTCCAGCCGATAACCGAGACCTCGTACGGTCGCGATCCGAATGCCGTATTCGCCGTCGGGGAATCGCTCTCTAAGCCGCTTGACGTGAACGTCTACCGTGCGCTCGTCCCCTTCGTAGTCGAATCCCCAGATTTGCTCGATCAACTGATCACGCGAGAATGTTTTGCCTGGATAGCTGGCGAATTTAAACAACAACTCGAACTCTTTCATCGGAAGCGTAAGGGAGGCGCCGGAAGCTTGGACGATAAAGGTCTGACGGTCAAGCGTCAGTTCCCCGATCGACACTTGTTGAGAAATGGAGATGCGATATCTTTTCAAGAGCGCCTTGACGCGGGCAACGAGTTCCACCGGTTCGAACGGTTTCACCATATAATCGTCCGTGCCAAGCTGAAACCCTTTCAGCTTCTGCGAAGTTTCACCTTTAGCGGTCAACATCAACAGCGGCATCTCGTAATGCTCGCGGAGTTCGCGGCACAGGTCCCAGCCGTCCATATGCGGCATCATGACATCGAGCACGACAAGATCGACGTTCGTTCCCGTCAACACTTCCAGCGCGTGCACGCCGTTCGTTGCTTCCAACACTTCGAAACCTTCTTGCGTGAGGAAGACGCGAACGAGCTCGCGAATGTGCGGATCGTCGTCGACAACAAGAATTTTGGTCATTGGCGTTCTCTCCTTTAGGGCGTGTCTGCATACTTCTATGGGAGCAGATTTTGCCGATTTTTCGTTCCATGCAAGGCGCGTATGTGAAGGCGTACCGGAGGTACGTCAAGCAAATGGAACGAAGTAGGGGGCGAAAAGGCGGTGAAAGATTCCCCTGAGCGGGTTTGCAGACACGCCCTAAGCGAGCGAGGGTGCTACCTTATTATAGCGACTACATTCTTATCATGCGCGTTGTATATGAACGGAATATGAACGGAAAGCGACTGCGCGCGATTTCGTGCTACAATATTGAGAAAAAAGAAGCGTTCAATTGGACGCGCGGGGAGATGGGCAGAATTGACGATGTTGATGGACTTCGAGCTGGGAGACGAATTCGAGCGTCTGAGCGGGCAATTGACGTTCATCGTCGAGATTGACAAATTGAAGAATGTGTTGCGCAAAACGTTCCTGATCGATCGAAGTCGGCACGAGAATACGGCCGAGCATAGCTGGCACGTCTCAGTCATGGCGATGCTTCTGCTCGAGCACGCGAACGAAGGGACGATCGATCTCAATCGCACGATTCGTATGCTTCTGTTGCACGACATCGTTGAGATTGATGCGGGCGACACTTTCGCCTACGACGTACAAGGCTACACAGATAAAGATGAACGGGAGAAAGCGGCGGCGAATCGGTTGTTCGGCTTGTTGCCGGAAGATCAGAAGAGCGAATGGATCGCATTATGGCAAGAGTTCGAAGAGGGTTCGAGCCCGGAGGCAGTCTATGCGGCGGCTCTCGACCGGCTGCAGCCTGTCATTCATAATTATTACACCGGGGGCGTCAGTTGGCGCGCTAACGGCATCGTTCGTTCCCAAGTGCTGAAGCGGCTGGCTCCCGTGCGCGAAGCTTCGGACAAACTATGGGCGTTCGCGCAGATCATCATCCAGAAATCTATCGATCAGGGATTGCTGCAAGACGATCCGGTCGCCAGTCACGATAAGAATTAAGGAGGTGCGACACGATGTCCAGATTGCTGGGCGGACGCATTATGCTCCGCGAATACCGGAAAGAGGATTTGCCGTGGATTCGTAAATGGGTGAACGATCCGAATATCGTCGAGCATCTGTCCGATATTTTTCTGTACCCCCATGCCGAACAATCGACGGAAGCGTTCCTGGAAGCCATGTTAGCAGGGGATGAGAGTAGCAGAGGTTTCGTCATCGCCGATCTCCACACCGAAGCCTATATCGGTCAGATCAATCTGGATTCGATCGATTGGAAAAATCGCGTTGGCAAAGTCGGCATCGTCATCGGCTCGACGGAAGACTTCGGAAAAGGTTACGGCACGGAGGCGATGCGACTGCTCGTCGATTTCGCATTCCTCGAGATGAATTTGAACCGTCTTGAGCTCGAAGTGTACGAGTTTAACGAACGCGCGATCCGGAGTTACGTCAGCAGCGGGTTCAGGGAAGAAGGTCGGCTAAGGGAACGTTATTACAAAAAAGGACGTTACATCGATGTTGTGCAGATGGGCGTTCTGAAGTCTGATTGGAAAGCTGCGCGGCAAAGTTAACGGTTCTGGACGGTTCTCTAGTAGCGATGAAAACCTTTCGAAACCGCAGTAACTCGCCCACCGGCAGGACTCCGAGCAGGGAATTGCTTTCAAGCTCAACCGTAACGTCGCCTTCGGGAGGCGTTCAGACTGTTTAGTAGAAAAGCCACTTGTTCGTGATCAATGATACACAAACTATAGTCGCCCTCTACTTGGCCATCTTGGCCAGGCGGAGGGCGATTCTTTATGTTCTGTTGCTATCTATCTCCCCACACTTGCCGGGTGATGACTTTCGTTTTGTTTTTAGCGTGTGTGCATGTGCTTATGAGCTTGACAATCTATATCGATCTACATCCAATCAGAGAATTCTAACGGTTGTCAACGCCGTTAAATCGCAGATTTTTGGCCATTTGTGGTTCTAACGGTTGATCTCGCGGCTATTCCAATGTTTTGACGCGACAAGAGGAAACCCGCAACAAATAACGTTGCTCATAACCGTTAGAGATTCAATGACACCATTTTTGAATGATTAACGGGTGTGGCAACCGTTAGGTTTGGTGCCATAATGGGCGCTATGGTCCACCATACAATAAAGTATACACGCCAAGGTAGCGTTTCAGACTGCCGAGACTTTCTCGACAGTCTGAACGTCGCCTTCGGGCGGCGTTTTTTTGTTTCTCTTATGCTGACCATGCTATAATTCTCCTAATCTATGAATCTATTAGTGATCAATTAGGAGAAATCTCATGAACAATTGGATCAAGTTTTCGTTATCCGCGATTGCCGCCGCCGCTGTAGTTGTCAGTCCAGTTGCCTCGAGCGGCACTGTTCGCGCAGCGTCTGCGCAGCCCGCCATTCAAGTCATCTTGGATGATGTTCCTTTGTCTCTAGGTTCCAAGCCGATTATGATCAGCAATACGACAATGGTGCCTTTTCGCGCATTCGCCAATGCACTAGGCGTGGACGTCGTGTGGGATACAGCGACGAAGTCCGTGCGGGCCGAAGCGCCGGTTAACGGAACCGTCCGTAAAATCGTGCTGACGCTCGGCAAGAAACAGGCGCTCGTCGACGGGAAATCGGTGCCCGTAGCGGTTGCGCCAGTTATCGTCGACAATACGACTTATATCCCGCTTTCATTTTTCGGGTCTCAATTCGGAGCTAAGGCTGCATGGAACGGAACGACAAAGACGGTCAGTATCGTTTCGCCGAAGAAAGCCATGCATCTTCGCGCGTTCTATGCGCTGAAATCGTACCCGCAGCGCGCGCGTATTCCGCTTATGGATTCGGTAGCGTTCGGCTGGAGCCGGATTGATGCGAACGGAGAGTTAACTCTGGAAGGAATCGATTATAACTGGCCGGAAGCGGCCGGCGAAGATACGCCCGAGGCGATTGTTCGAGGAGCGGCGGAAGCAGGAGCCGATCCATACTTGATGGTCTATGCAGTCGATGGCAAAGGTGAATTGACGAAGATGTTGAGCGATACGTCACTCGCCGCCAAGTCGATCGACAATATTGTGCGGCTTGCCTCCGACAATGGTTTTTCCGGCGTCCAGATCGATTACGAAGGGCTCGGACTAAAGCTGGATGCTGCGGGCCAGCAGAAGCTGCTGAACGATTATACGAAGCTGTTATCCGATCGGTTGAAAGAGAAGAACATCAAGCTAAGTCTCGCTGTGCCGCCGCCGAACGGCAGCTACAAAGGCTATGATTACAAGACGCTTGCTGCACTGGCGGACGATCTCGTACTTATGGCATACGACTTCAACCCGAAGCCTACTCCGGATCATACGCCTGACCCGAACGCCAAAGTCGTCGCCTCGATTGAACAAACGCTGCAAGCCGGCGTACCTGCCGATCGGCTCATTCTCGGAATCAGCCTATGGAATGAGACAACTTCAACGGTTGACGATAAGCTGGGGCTCGCGAAACGTTACGGTTTAAAGGGTGCATCGTTCTGGAGACTCACTTTCTACAGCGATGCTTTCGTGGAAGCGATTGGCAATTCAGCGGTCAAGGCAGGGGAGTAGGCGCGTGTTCGAAACCATATTGCTGAACTATTTTCCAGATGGGCATTGGACGATCGAAGAAGGCGATTCCGGGTGGAACAATACGACCCGTTACGTGGAGGCGGGCGGTCAACGTTGGGTGCTTCGCGTATACGATACGCATAAGGAGATTGAGAAAGTCCGGTTTGAGCATAAGGTGCTGCTGGCGTTAAGCGAGCTTGAATTGCCTTACCGTGTGCCCAAACCGGTGCTTGCAGCAAATGGCGAAACGATGATTCGGCTGACCGATGGATCGGGCAAGCTGGCATGCTTGTTCGCGTTCGTTGAAGGCGAGCGGCCGGAGGAAGGGGATCCGGAAGCCGCGTTCCAACTAGGTCGAGCCTCCGGGCAACTAAGCCGAGCTTTATGCGGGCTGGACGTTGGTTTGCAACCGTCCTACCCGCCTTATTATGAGATGGATGCAGCACATCCGTCGTCAGCTTCGAACGCGGTTCAAGACTTCTGCCTGCAGCCTCCTGAGCTTTTCTCTCATTTGGCGGGGCCTTTGGCACGTATCTCGGAACAATTGGTGCAGTTTCGCTCTCTTTTGTCGGAGTTAAGAGGACTGCCTCATCAACTGATTCACGGGGATATCAACTGTTCTAATGCGCTCGCGGGCAGGAATGGCAGCGGACGACTTGCAGCGATTCTCGACTTCGAATTCGCCACCTGGGATGTTCGTGCCATGGAATTCGCCGTGCTAGTCGCCGGGTATTTGAATGATAAAGAGGGTGATGCGGCGGAGTTAGGACCGTGCGTAGAACCCTTCTTACATGGCGCAGGATCGGCAATCCAGCTGGAGAGAAGAGAGGCGGCGGCCATTCCGCTGCTTGTCAAGCTGCGTATGCTCGACGTGTTTTTGCATTTCTTTGGCCGCTACCGGGACGGCGTCGACGCCGCCATTACGCTGGCGGAACAGATTGAATCCGTTGACAGCGGGTTGCTTGCGCTTGCCCGTACGGAAGCGGATTTGTCTCGTTTGTGTTTGCAATATTTGTGCGAAAAAAGCGTTTGATTCATGTGTTTTGGAGGATTGGATATTTACATATCTATAAAAATAGATATAATAAACACATGGATACTTTAACGATGCTTAAAGCGCTGTCGAACGAGACGAGATTTCGCATATTGGAATGGCTGAAGGAACCGGAGAAACATTTCGGCTCCTCGAGCGTCATGCCTGCTGCTTGCGATTTCGCGGGCGGCGTATGCGTTGGGTCGATTGCGGAGAAGTCGGGGCTGGCGCAGTCGGTCATCTCCGGATATTTGGTCAAAATGCAACGCTCGGGTTTGCTCGAGTCGAAGCGTTACGGTCAATGGACGTATTACCGGCGTCACGAGAAAGGGATAGAAGCGCTAAAAGAAGCCATTCTAAAGGAGCTATAGCCGGATGGATGGATTCTTTTTTGATTCCATTCATCTGTATTTATAGATAAATAGAAATGCATCGATCGATTGGAGGGAGTACAGTGGAAAATCAAGCATCGCCGGTAACAGGCAAACGAAACGTGGCAGCGTTGTTCGAGCCGTTTACGCTTGGAACATTGACATTGCAAAATCGGGTCGTCATGGCGCCGATGACACGCAACTTCTCGCCGGGCGGCGTACCGGGAGCTGACGTAGCGGCCTACTATAGACGCCGTGCCGAGAACGGCGTCGGATTGATCGTGACCGAAGGGACGGTCGTTAACCATCCTGCGGCATCGGGAAGCCCGAACATCCCGAACTTTCATGGAGATGAAGCGTTGGCGGGGTGGAAGAAGGTCGCCGAGGAAGTCCACGCAGTCGGGGGCAAAATTTTCCCGCAATTGTGGCACGTCGGCATGACGCGTCCCAACGGTTCACTGCCGCATCCCGAAGCGCCGTCGGTCGGTCCTTCAGGCTTGGACCTGGCAGGCGAGCAAGTCAATGAACCGATGACGCCCGAAGAAATTCGCGCAATCGTGGATGCTTTCGCGCAAGCAGCCGCGGATGCCAAACGAATCGGCTTCGACGGCATCGAATTGCATGCCGCTCACGGTTACTTGATCGACCAATTTCTATGGGAGCAGACGAACAAGCGGGAAGACGAGTATGGAGGCAGTCTCGTCGCCCGCGTGAAGTTCGCCGCCGACATCGTCCGCGCTTGCCGCGAGGCGGTGGGACCCATCTTCCCGATTCAGTTCCGTATCTCTCAGTGGAAATCCGGTTTCTATGATGCAAAACTGGCGACTACCCCTGAGCAGTTAGAGCAATTGCTGAAGCCGTTAGTAGAAGCGGGCGTCGATATTTTCCATTGCTCGACCCGCCGTTTCTGGGAACCGGAGTTCGAGGGCTCCTCGCTTAACTTCGCGGGTTGGGTAAAAAAACTGACGGGCAAACCGACCATATCTGTCGGCTCCGTCGGCCTCGACCAGGAATTTACGAGTGCGTTCAGCGGCCAGGGCGCGGGAACGTCGGATATCGACCAACTGCTTGTGCGGCTCGAAAACAAAGAATTCGATCTTGTTGCGGTTGGTCGCGCTCTGCTTGTCGATCCGGCATGGGCGGCCAAAATTCACGATGGTCGTTACGATGAGATTAAGTCTTTCACGCCGGCGGCGTTGTCTACGCTTAGTTGACGGTAAGCTCAAATGCTCGAAAGTGGAACCACCCGCGCAGGCCCGCGCAGGTGGTTCTTTTTTTGCTCTATTCATTGCCGGAACTAGCTAGCCCATGTAAGATAGGATTATAGGTTTTCTGCATGACCGCAGAGAGAAAAAGGAGCGGGAAGGTCCCATGAACATCAAAGTACGTTTAGCAGAATTGAAGGATATCGCCGCGATTGCGGATATGGATGGTGACTTATCGACGGCGCGGCTCATATGGAAGCTGCAGCATAAAGAGATCATTATCGCGATCTCGAGGCCGGAGGGGCGGGCGATTGGTTTCATCCGATTGGAGTATTTATGGTCGAAACAACCTTATATAAGCCTCATTCGTGTCGTTCCGGGCGAACGTCGCAAAGGAGTGGGCAAAAAGCTGCTTGCGTTTGCGGAGAGCTTTCTTGCCGGTCGCGGATTAACGAAGCTGTACAGCTCATCTCAAGAAGACGAAGCTGAACCGCAACAATGGCACCGACATGTCGGTTTTACGGAATGCGGAATCATTAACGGCATTAACGATGGCATAGGCGAAGTGATGTTCGTTAAATCGCTGTCCGCAGGATAAGACAATAAAACATAAACGCCCGCTTCTTCGCGAAGTCGGGCGTTTTGCTTGAGGCCTTTTTTTCAAGAGGACGAAGGGGAAGGATTGCCCCATTTGTTCGCCCATTTATCCATTTCCTTGAGCACATCCTGGAAGTCGATGCCGCTCTCGGTGAGAGAATATTCGACGCTGACGGGGACGGTCGGGAATACTTCGCGTTTCACAACGCCGGCCTGTTCCAACAGTCGCAACGTGTCTGTCAGAGATTGGGTTGCGATTTGTTTCGTATTGCGCTGCAATTGCTTGAAACGGGTAGGACCTTTGCATAACTCGGCGATAACGGGAAACGCCCACTTCGATCCGAGAATGATCAGTGCGTTACAAATATGCGGATAAGGTTCCGTCGTTTCGTCGTTGAAGGCGTCAAGGTTCAAAATGGCTTGTCGTTTCGTCATGATTCTCCTCCAATGCTTTAAATTATATAGTAAATCAACTAAGGCGTTCTACGTCAAAACATTTTGCCTTCTTACATTATGTAAGTTGATCCATTAAGATGTCAATCAAGAGTAGCGGATCATCATCCGCAACTTGCAATCGACATCGAAAGGGATGGGGAAGATGGCTAGAATCAGTATTTTGTTATTGACGTTGGGCGCTTTCGTTACGGGAACGGCGGAGCTGGTCGTCGTCGGCATCCAGCAACGCATCGCGGACGATTTGAACATTACGATCGGCTTGGCCGGCCAGCTTGTATCCGCTTTTTCGCTCGCGTTTGCGATCGGCACGCCGATTATTATTTCAGTTACGTCAAGATTGCCCCGGAAGCGGCTTCTAATCTATGCGTTGGCGATGTTCGCCGTAGGTTCCGCTGCTTCGTTCTTTAGCACAACGTATACGGCGATGTTGATCGCCAGAGCAATCGTCGGCATGAGTGCGGGCGTCTTTACAGTAGTGGCTTTCGGATCGGTCTCCAAGCTTGTGCCTGCGGACCGGATCGGGAAGGCAGTCGGAACGGTGTCGCTCGGCATCAGCACATCGATGGTCGTCGGCGTGCCTGCCGGAATCGCCGTCACCGATGCTTTGTCGTGGCAAGCGGTATTCGGCGCGTTGGCGATCGTCGCGATCGTGACGATGTTGCTTATTCTGCGGTTTTTGCCGGACATTGAGGGTGATGAGGAAGTACCGTTCCTACGGCAATTTCGGGTGCTACGTAATCCCGTCATCGCCTTTGCAATGATTGCGTCGTTCTTTTTCAGCACCAGTTTTTCATCGCTTTACAGTTACATTTCACCCTTCATTCGAACGGTATATCATTTTAGCGTATCGCAAGCTTCAGCGATGATGGCGGCACTTGGCATTGCCAGCGTACTTGCTTCCCGTATGGGCGGCGTATGGGCTGACCGCTGGGGAACGTCGCGTACGATCTACGCTGGGCTGGTCGGCGGCGTTATTTCCTTGGCGATCGTACAGAGCCTGTCCGATGTCGCTATTATCGGCTCCGCCTTGTTATGCCTCTGGCTATTCTCGATGAGCGTGGCGATTCCGGCTATACAGACGTTTTTCATACGCCAATCTCCCGGGTTCTCCAATCTTGTGCTTGGCTTAAATACGTCAGTCCTTCATCTCGGCGTTGCAGCCGGCGCTGGCATAGGCGGTGCGGTTGCGGAGTCGACTTCATCCATTGCGCATCACCCTTCGGTATCTGCGTTGGCGGCATTGGTTAGTTTAACGATGGCGGTTGTCGCTGTACGCAGATCCACAACAACCGAGACCTATGTGAAAGAAGCGACCTGAGCGGTCGTTTCTAGGGCGTGTCTGAATACTCCGAGGGCAGCAGATTTTGCTGAATTTTTCGTTCCATGCAAGGAACTTTTGTGAAGGCGTACCGGGGGTACGTCGAGCAAAAGTGACGAAGCAGGGGGCGAAAAGGCGGTGAAAGATGCCCCTGAGCGAGTTTTCAGACACGCCCTAGCATACGAGCATATTAAGCAGCTAACGACTGGACGGCACGTGAACGCGAACGCAAATAGTGGACGACACATAAGAGCGACAGCGCGACGATAACGGCAAGCCCCCAATAGATGTTGCTGTACGCATGGGAGAGCTTAAAGTCTTTCTGCCAGCCGACCGCTGTTGCCGACATCGCTACACCGAACGCCCCACTGAAAAATTGCAAAAGCTGCTGAAGACCGAGACCGGACCCGATCTGTTTCGGCGGCAGGATGCGCGACATCTCGTTCGAGACGCTGCTAGTGATGAACGTAAATCCGATGCTGAGCAAAATGTAGATGACTGAGATTGCCGCGTAACCCGCTCCGTCGAACAGAGCGAACAGCACAACCGATAGAAGCACAATTAGCGGGACGTATCGGATAATCGGCAGATTGCCTTTGCGATCGATCATCCGTCCGACGCGCGAGGAGACTAACATGGACAACAGAGAGCCGGGGAAAATAACAAGCCCGGCTTCGATGGCGCTTAAGCCGTATTGTTTGACGAGCAGCTGCGGCATCAAATATAAGGTCGAGAAGCTGCACAAGTATGCCGCGATGCCGACTGCGCTAAGCGATAAATAAGGTTTATTGGCGAACAAGGCAGGCAACACAAACGGCTGGGCCGCTTTGCGGATACGTATAATGAACAGCAATATGGCGGCGACACCGCCGATAAGCGCGATCCAGGAATGATTCGTTAGAAACATCAACAATCCGGTTGTTCCTGCACCGGCCAACAATGCGCCGAGTGCATCGAACGAACCACGGGCAGGCTTCTCCCGCGGAACCGTCGCCAGAAAGAACGGAACGAGTACAAACGTTACCGCAGTAACGAGAAACAGCTCGTGCCAGCCTAAGTATTCTACGATAGCGCCGCCAGCGACGGGGCCAATGCCTAACCCAAGAGCTGCAGCGGACATAATCGTCGCCATCGCTTTACCTCTGCGTTCCAACGGGACGTAACGGGAGCAGATCACAAGCGCAAGGGCGGGTATCGCGCCTGCACCGGACGCTTGAACGAACCGGACGGCGAGCAGCATCACGTAGCTGTCGACGAAATACCCGACGATGGCGGCTAGACTGAGCGACAAACTGCCGATGACAAGCAGGCGGTGGATCGGCACGAAGTCAGACAACCGGCTATACGTAATGGACGAGATCGCGAAAATAATCGAGTATCCCGTAACGATCCACGATGTAGCGACTGCGCTCAGTCCATACTCCTTGGCGACATCGGTCAAGGCGAAGTTAAACATCATTGTATTCATAATAACAAGAATGACCGAAATGCCGAGCAACGCGATCAGAAACCCTTCCTTACGGAAGAGCGATCGATCCGGAATTGAAGCTGCAGGGTGAGTCGGGCTGGACATACTTGAACCACTCCTCTATGTTTGTAAGTTCGATTGTTATCGAACAATTGGAATATAACATGCGATGTGGTAAAATGCAATCATTGCCATCGAAAGGGGGCACATCATGAAAGTACTCCATCATCCGGACAGAGACGATTTGCATTTATCATCCGTGCTTTACGCGTTAAGCGACCCCATTCGGCTATTTATCGTATCGGAAATCAAGAAAGCGGGAGAGAAGTCGTGTGGAGATATCGGCGTGCCTGTCGTGAAGTCTACGCTGTCTCATCATGCTCGCACGCTCCGTGAATGCGGCATTGTGAACACTCGCGTTCAAGGCACGCTTCGGTTATTGTCATTAAGGGAAGCGGATTTGGAGTTTCGGTTTCCGGGGTTGCTGCACGCCATCCTCGATGCTTATGAGAAGTCGGAAGATAAAATTACGGCGGACAATCTCGCCGGACATGTCGAAAAGGCGGAGCGCCAATAATCAGGCGCTTCGCCTTTCAACGTTTATCCTCCATTCAACGAGGAGAAACCATGTTCTCCGGCCGCACGACTTCGTCGAATTTCGCTTCCGTGATCAAGCCGCTTTGCAAAGCGGCTTCTTTGAGCGTTAACCCTTGCGCATGTGCCAGCTTCGCAATGCTGGCGGCATTCTCATAGCCGATATGCGGATTAAGCGCGGTGACGAGCATGAGAGATCGCTCAAGATGCAACTTAATGACGGCTTCGTTCGCTTCAATGCCGACGGCGCAATGATCATTAAACGAACGAATCGCATCTGCAAGCAGTGTCGACGATTGCAGGAAGTTGTAAGCGATAACGGGTTTGAACACGTTTAGTTCGAAATTACCTTGGCTGGCCGCGAACCCGATCGTCGCGTCGTTGCCCATCACTTGAGCGGCGACCATCGTCAGCGCCTCGGATTGGGTGGGGTTCACTTTGCCTGGCATAATCGAGCTGCCCGGCTCGTTCGCGGGAATCGTGATTTCGCCGATGCCGCTGCGAGGGCCGCTGGCGAGCCAGCGAACGTCGTTGGCGATCTTCATGAGATCGGCGGCAAGCGCCTTAAACGCGCCATGAACGTGAACGAGTTCGTCGTGGCTCGTCAATGCGTGAAACTTATTATCCGCGGAGACAAATGACTTGCCGCTCAGTTCGCCAAGTTTGGCGGAGACGCGTTCGCCGAATTCGGGGTGGGCATTAATGCCCGTCCCGACTGCGGTTCCGCCGATGGCGAGTTCCCTTAAGTATTCTGCGCTATCGCTAATCATGCGCGAGCTCTTGTCCAGCATGGCGGTCCAGCCGCTAAACTCTTGCCCGAGCGTTAGCGGTGTCGCGTCTTGCAGATGAGTGCGGCCGATCTTGATGATGCGTGAGAATTGATCACTTTTACCCGCTAACGTGTCTCTCAGTGCCTTGATGGCGGGAATAACCTGGTCTTCAACTGCCATTAAAGCCGCAACATGCATCGCTGTTGGGAACGTGTCGTTAGAGCTCTGCGACTTGTTGACGTCGTCGTTCGGATGGATGCGTTCTTCGGTCACCCCTTGTTCGTCCAATAACGCATTCGCTCGAAACGCGATGACTTCGTTCACGTTCATGTTCGATTGCGTGCCGCTGCCTGTCTGCCAGACTGCGAGCGGGAAGTTGTCGTCCCATCGCCCGGAGATGACTTCGTCCGCCGCCTTAATGATTACTTTGGCCTTGACGTCGCTTAGCAGACCGAGCTCATGGTTAACGATCGCCGCGCTTTTCTTGAGCAGAGCGAAGACGCGAATGAGGGCGAGCGGCATTTTCTCCGTGCCGATCCGGAAATTGTCCAAGCTACGCTGCGTCTGAGCCCCCCAGAGTTTATCGGAAGGCACGCGAACTTCTCCGATTGAATCCTTCTCTACGCGATAATCCATCTCAACACCTCACTAGCGATATTTTCACAGATCGTATCATGTTTGTAGCTTCTTACATCACGAGTAAAAATAAACAAAGAAATAAACATGGCTGCACAATGACTTCGAATTTCGAATGAAATATGAAATATAGGGGAGGATGACCATGAAATTATTGAAGGAACTCTCAAGCTTCTGCCTTCCGCCGATCGATCGCTTCCGCCATCGTTTTGTCGGTCAGGTGGGCGTAGATTTGCGTCGTCTCTGGAGAAGCGTGGCCAAGCTGCTCTTGTGTCTTGTACAAGTCGTTGCTCATATAGTAGTCAGTCGCGAATGAATGGCGAAGTTTGTGCACGGACAAATACGGCTTACCGAACCGCTTGGCGTACTTGATCACCATTTCCTGGATAGCGCGCTTCGTCATGCGCGATCCTTCTTTCTTGCCGTTGGCGATCGCGAGAAACAGCGCTTTTTCGCGCTTGGGCGCCTTGTATCGGGTTTCGCGAAGGGTGAGGTACAGTTCAAGATCTGCGATCGCGTCTTGGCGGAAATAGACGGGCGTCTTAAACGTGTCATCGTTTTTACCTTTACGATATACATAGACGAGTTTTTTCTTGAAATCGACATCATCCGTGTTCAAATTAACAAGCTCGGACACCCGCAGACCGGAATTCAAAATCAGGCTTACAATGCAACAGTCCCGAACGCTATTTAGTTCGTGGGCGTATATCGCTTGTTTGTTGGTCGCGACGTCATGGGCATAATCTTGTTTAATGTAGTTAATGAATTCGAGATTTTCTTCCTCTTGCAACAACTTACCCTCTAGCTTGGCGGCTGTATCTTTCGGTTTATGCGTACGTTTTATCGACACTTTGGCCATGACATTTCGCTTAAGGAGTGGATAAAACTCTTCGTCTTCCGCAATCTGGCTAAGATAATGGAACAGCGAACGAAGGGAGCTTAGCTTGCGTGATATCGTTGTCCGCGTATTGGCGTTATCCCGCTTGGAAGCGAGAAACATACGAAAATTATCGATGCTGTCCATGTGGAGCTTCTCCAGATCAACGAGCGGAATTTCGGTCATTTTGTCGGCGGAGGTGAGTCCTTCTGCCATAAGCCAGGACAGGAAGGTTTTGTAATCTCTAACGTATTCGAGCAGGGAGGAGGGCGACAAATCCGGCAGCTTGTAGTTGATAAATTTCTCGACGTACCACGGCATTTCCGGGACGAGCCGATCAAGTTCGATGCGGTCTTTCTTTTTCTGAATGTTCATGCGGCGATTCCCCTTGTCTGACCGAAATGAGATTAATTTGATTATAGCAAATTAGGCTCACTGTGGCTCGACCATCGAATTGCGTGGATGCTGGGCGACATTCCCAATCGAACAATTTTGCAGAAATGGATTGACAGCTGAAATGAAAGCGCATAATGTATTAGTTAATAAACCTAATTAATGTATGGCAAGCGATTTTCGGCAAGTAGGAACGAGGGAATAGCATGGCAAAAAGATCGGCAGACCAGAAGTTGGTTCGCATGACGAACCAGAATTTGATCTTATCGACGCTAAGGGCGAGCGAAAGCGCGACCCGCAGCAGCTTGTCCAAAGCATTGCAGCTTAGCGTACCTAGCGTGTGCGCGAACGTAGACCAATTAATCGAGTTCGGAATCGTCCGGGAAGTGGGCGAGGAGACGTCGAGCGTCGGCCGCAAGGCGAAGCTGTTGAAAATGAATTTCGGGTTCGGTTATCTCGTGTCGATCGACCTGAGCAATCCGTGCGTCACCATTGCACTGAGCGACCTGGAACCGAAAGTCGTTCACGAAGTGAAGTTTGACCTGGAGCTGTTTGAGCTCGAGCAACTATCTGAGTTACTGCTTGTCAATGTGGAGCAATTGCTGACACTGGCCGGAGTCCAGCCAGGTCGCCTGCTGTCGATTTCCGTATCGGTGCCTGGCATCGTTGACAGCGAGCGAGGCGTAGCGGAATGCGGATCTTATTTAACTCCGCTTGGCCGCGTCGACTTCCGGGCGTTGTTTATGTCCAAATACGATGTTCCGGTGCTTGTACAGAAAGACATCGATGCGGCGGTGATCGCCGAACGGAACTTCGGCGCAGGCAAAGAAACCGACAATGCAGTATTCGTCAGTGCGGATGTTGGCGTCGGTCTCGGCATTCTGCTCGGCGGTGCTTTGTTCAAAGGGAGCCGTCACGCGGCGGGCGAACTGTGCAAGTTCGTCATGGATCGCGAAAGTACGGAAGACGGCGAACGACTCGTCGACCTCGTCTCTGCGAAGGCGCTAGTTCAGGCGGTACAGAGAGAGATTCGATCGGGAGCGGCAAGTCAAGCTGTGACGGAGGCGGGAGGTTCGATCGATGCGATCGATTTTAACGCTGTTATCCGTGCGACGCTGGCCGGTGATGAACTGTGTGTGAGAATCGTTCAGGAATGCGCTCGCATTATGGGGATCGCAGTCTCGAACATTTTGCTGCTTCTCGATCTGGAATGTGTCATCCTGGGCGGGGGGTTCGTGTCGCTCGGCGAGACTTATACGGCAACGCTTGCAGCGGAAGCGCGCAAGCATGTGCCGAACGCGCCGCGAATCGTAACGACGAAGCTCAAAAACAAAGCGGTGCTTATGGGCGGTCTCAGCCTTGCGCTCGAGTCGACGTTCGAGGAAGTGCTTGAACGTCAAGAGAAAGCTCAGTAAGAGGCGGCGTCATACTTGTCCCCGCATGCGTTGCTTCTGTTGGAAGCTGTTACGATGAAAAACATCTACAGCGATGGTGGGGTGGGCGATAACGCCTGCTCCAGTCCGAGTAACGACGAAAAACATCGTTACTGCCCAGCGAAAACGTAAAATGAATCCTATAACGATGAAAAACATCGTTAAAGCGGTGGAGGGGCGGGGAATAACGCCGCAGCTGTCCATTAACGATGAAAAACAACGTTACAGCCCCGCGGAAACACAAAATGAATCGTCTAGCGATGAAAAACATCGCTAAATCGTTTGGGTTGGGCGATGTTGTCTCAAGAAACGCTCGACGTAGTTAGGATGAGCGTCCTATTGGCCACCATCGCGTATCTGATTAATTAAGAAAGTTAATTAATCATTCGATACAGTATCACGGCACCTGGTTTGGTTCCACACCGATGGAACAATTAACGAGTGATTGAGCCTTGGACATAACCGGTGTGTCCGAGTTCAATATATACATTTGGCATACAAGGGAGAGTCACGAAATGAGAAACAAGAAAGCTAGCAGAATGACATCGTCTTTGTTGCTTGTCGCGTTGACAAGCGGATTGCTCGCAGGCTGTGGAAGTAACAATAACAATTCGAGCAACGCATCCGGCAGCCCCGAGGCCAGTTCCAGCCCGGTCGCAAGCGGTTCCGCGACTCCTGCCGACGGCAAAAAAGTGAAGCTGCGCGTCGCGACGTCTTTTGCCGGTTCGGATCCTTGGGTAAACGCATTTACGGATTCTGTCAAAGCTTTCGAAGCTGCTAACCCGAATATTACGGTTGTCGACGAGTCGACGCCGGTCAACGCGGAAGCGCTGCGCACGAAGATTAAAGCAGACGCTGCGACGGGCAACCTCGCGGATGTCATGTTCTACTTCAACGGCAGCGAGACGAAAATGCTTCAGGAAACGAATGAAATCGTGTCTTGGGAAGACGAGCTTGCTAAAGATCCGGAGTGGGCGAGCACGTTTAACGCAGGCATTCTCGAGAAAGTGAAATACGAAGGCAAACAATACTCGCTCCCATACATCGGCTTCTATGAAGGATTGTTCTGGAACAAAAGCTTGTTCGACAAGTTCCAACTCGAAGCTCCGACCACTTACGATGCGTTCATGAAAGCGGTAGACACGTTCGCAAAAAATGACGTTATTCCGTTTGCAACTTCGCTGACGACGCCTTATTTGCAAGAGGCACTTGTCCTTTCGCAAGTCGGTCCGGAAGGCCAGAAACTCGCTTATGATCCGTCTTGGGCACCAGCAATTAACATCATTAAAGAATTGAATAACAAGAAGGCGTTCCCTCGCGATGCACTAACGCTTGACGACGACAAGGCGCAGGCGCTGTTCTCCGGCGAGAAAGCGGCGATGATGTTTAACGGTTCCTGGACCGCTGTCGGCTTGTCCAAAAACCCGGCGATCCAAATCACGCCGTTCCCGCTCGTTCCAGGCGGCAAAGGCGAGAACATGATCATCTCCGGCTTCGGATCCGGTTGGTACATGAAGAAAAACGATGACCAAGCCCAATACAATGCAGCGCTCGCGTTCGTCAAATATATGACGTCTCCTGATGTGGCTGGCAAGTTTGCAGCAATCGGCGGTACGTATGCAGTGAAAACGACGGATTCGGGCGACACGGCGGAACTGCTGAAATCAGGCAACGCGATGGTCGCGCAAGCAAAAGATTTCGTTATGCCGATCGACTCTTACGTGTCCCGTGAATCGTACACGGACTTCCTGAAAGGTCTGTCGTACTTGGCTAACGGCAAGAAAACGGCGGAAGAAGTGCTCGCGCAAGCGAAGAAGCTTAGCGATCGCAATAAAGGTTAAGCAAGCAGGGTAGTTTTCTCGGCTGCCTGGTGTGTCGGTGAGTGTGAATGGTGTGCGCCATTCGGCCGAGGGGGCTTATCCGAAGGAGGAACCGGAATTGAATTTCAAAGACAAACGCTACATCGTGCTTTTCCTGGCCCCTACGGTCATCCTGCTGTTTACATTTCTGCTTTATCCGTTAATCCAGTCGATCTACTACAGCTTTACCGACTGGTACAATTTCTCGAACAAGAAAACGTTTATCGGACTGGCGAATTACGATGAGCTGATCCATGACCCCGTCGTTCGGATCGCGCTGCGCAACACGTTGATTTTGACATTGGGCGCCATCGTTCTGCAAGCCGGAGGAGGACTCGCGCTCGCGTTGCTGACGGATAGCATCAAGCGCGGATTCAAATTTTTCCGAACCGTTTACTTTTTCCCGATTGTCATTTCCGGAACCGCCATCGGTCTCATGTTCTCGATTATTTACAATTACGACTATGGCTTGCTGAACGCGATCATGCGAACTCTCGGATTGCCGGAGCAAGTGTGGCTAACAGAGCATAGCGCGATCTATCTCGTGCTCATTCCGATTTTGTGGCAATATGTCGGCTTCTACTTCGTCATTTTCTTAACCGGCATGTCGAAAATTCCCGAGGACATCTACGAATCGGCTCAACTGGACGGGATCACCGGGTTTCAAAAAGCGTTCAAAATCACAATCCCGCTCCTTCGCGATGTTATCGCTTCATGTCTGACGCTCGCGACGGCCGGCGCCTTAAAAGTGTTCGATGTCGTGTACATCGTGACGAAAGGCGGCCCTATGAACGCCAGCGAACTGCTGAGCACGTATATGTACGACAAGGCGTTTAACGGCCAGAACGGCGGTTACGCCAGCACAATCGTCATCTCGATGATGCTGCTTGGAGTCGTCATTACGATCGTGCTCAACAAACTCGTGAAGAAAGATACGATCAGCTATTGATCGGGAGGTGAAAGGATGTCAACCGCTACGGTAAAAGTCGGACAGAAGGCGGGGGCCGGCACTTATGCGTCCAAGACGCTGACGTACGTGTTGCTCATCGCATGGGCTTGCACGACGATTATTCCGCTGCTGTGGGTGCTGCTGAACAGCTTCAAGTCGTCCGAGGAAATTTTGACGAATGCTTTCGGATTGCCGGACAGTTACAAGTTTGATAATTATGTAAAGTTGAACGAATACGGGAACATCAATATTTTGCGCGGTTTCGCGAACAGCTTGATCATCTCGGGTTCGGTCGTTATCGGCGTAGCATTCGTGGCAGGACTCGCAGCGTTCGTGCTGTCCCGATTCCAGTTCCGGGGCAAAGGCGTCTTTAACGTATTGTTCGTCGTCTGTATGCTGCTGCCGCAGTTCGCCGTCATTATCCCGAACTTTATTATCATTAAAGAATTGCACCTGAACGGCACATACTTATCGGTTATTTTGCCGCTCATCGCGGGGAACTTGAGCTTCGCGACGATTATGCTAACGGGCTTCATGGCATCATTGCCGGCAGAGCTTGAAGAAGCTGCAGTTGTCGACGGAGCGAGCATTCTGAAGATTTATTACAGAATACTTCTTCCGCTTTGCGTTCCAATTTTCGCTACAGTGTCCATTATGATTTTCCTGTGGTCGTACAACGAATTGCTTATGCCGCTCGTGTACTTGCCGGTTCGCGACATGCAGCCGATCTCGGTGTTGCTCTCGCTCGTCTCGAATGCTTACGGCACGGACTATGGCGCTATGATGGCTGCAATCGCTATTTCAATCGCTCCGTTGCTCGTTCTTTATATGTTATCGCAAGAAACTGTCATTAAAGGCTTGACTGCAGGTGCGGTCAAAGGTTAAATCGCTTGGGGGAAAGCATCGTGTCCAACGCATTGCAAATTATCGTCATTGCCGCACATCCTGATGAAGCTGAGATTTACGCCGGAGGTACGGCCGCGCTATATGCCGAACTCGGCCATAACGTCAAATTCGTCTCGCTGACGAACGGGGATTGCGGGCATTATCGCTTACAGGGAACGGAATTGGTCGAGCTCAGAACGCAGGAAGCTTACGAAGCGGCTCGCAGACTCGGCGTGAAAGAATATACGATTCTGGACGTACCGGACGGTCAGTTGGCATCGACGCACGAGCTGCGTTCGGAGGTTATCCGTATGGTGCGCAACTGGAAGGCGGATGTGGTCATTACGTTCCATCCGGACGGACCTGGACACGTCGACAATCGCGGTGCGGGCAAAATCGTTCGCGACGCTGCGGATTTCATCGCGATGGTGCCGAACGCGGTGCCGGATGCGCCGCACTTGACGAAGTCTCCGGTATTCTTGCTTATGCCGGACTACGCGAAACGCAACACCTATCGTCCTGACGTCGTCATCGGCATCGATGAGACAATCGAGAAGAAGCTGCTCGGCTGCGATGCTCACGTTTCGCAATTTTACGAATTTGCCCCGTGGCAACGCGGGTTGCTTGACCTTGTCCCGGAGGGCTGGGATAATAAACGTTCGTATATTTTGGAACATTGGAGTCGCTTTATCGACGTTTCTTCAGAGATGTTGCCGACACTCGCGGCGGATTACGGCGCGGAACGCGCAGCGTCGATTCGTTTCGCTGAGCCATTCGAGGTGGCGGACTACGGCAGAATGCCGAACGAAGATGAAAGAAGAAAGCTGTTCCCGATGCTCTATCGTTAATCCAATTACAAGAGGAATGACGAGAAATCCCCTGCCGAGACGGCGGGGGATTTCGGTCGCTATAGAATCGAGGTACGAATATGAGGAATTCAAGATTATTCGGCGCAAGCCTCAGCGTCACGCAATGGTTTATATTCATGACGGCGAGTGCGGTTGCGCTGCCTATCGTGATCGGACACGCGTTCCATCTTGGTCAGGACGAGATCGCGTCGCTCATGCAGAGGACGTTTTTTGTCGTCGGACTGAGCACGATGCTGCAAGTGGCGCTCGGACATCGGTTTCCGGTGATCGACGGTC
This sequence comes from Cohnella soli, assembly GCF_042655525.1. NCBI lineage: Bacteria > Bacillati > Bacillota > Bacilli > Caryophanales > Paenibacillaceae > Cohnella > Cohnella soli. The sequence goes on along the minus strand of NZ_JBHSMI010000052.1, from coordinate 658,968 downwards.
CTGCTGGATCGTGGGTGAGCGTGTTTGTCATGATGGCGACGATGGCAGCGCAGACTGGGCAGGATGCAAGAGAGGCGCTGCAATTGCTGCAAGGCGGTATGCTTCTTGCCGGAGCGTTGTTGTTTGTGCTTGGTGCGACAGGGCTATTTTTCAAGTTGTTGAAGCTGTTTACGCCGCTGGTTACGCATACATTCTTGTTCGTACTGAGCTTGCAATTAAGCGGCGTTTTCCTGAAAGGAATGCTTGGTCTCGGCGGTAAAGAGGCGGCGGGTGTTAATTATGTCGGTTCCCTTATTGCCGTCGGTGTCTTCGTCGGCGTCGTAGCGCTTACGCTTAAAGGCAAAGGGTGGATGCGCAATTATGCGGTGCTGTTCGGCATCGTTGTCGGCTGGACGCTGCACGCACTCGTGGGCGGAGGGAGTGACGAGGGTTCAAGCGCCTCAAGTGTGATCGGCGACTGGATCAGTTTGCCCGACCTGTTTGCGTGGGGGGCGCCTCGCATAAATGCGGGAATGGCCATTACGGCGACGCTGTTCACGCTTATTCTCGTCTCCAATCTCATCGCGGCGATAACCTCGGCGCAGATGACGGTTCCAAGGCCGGACGGAGAGAAACCGAACGACTACAATTTGGGCAGCATGATCGGGGGGATTTCGCACGGTCTTGCCTCTGTTTTCTCCGCGATCGGCGTCGTGCCGCTTCCCGTCACGGCAGCGTTCATCCGTATGACCGGACAGAAGCGTCGTAAGCCTTTATTTATTGCGTGCCTGGTACTTACCGGTTTATCGCTGGCCCCTGCGATCGTTCATGAGCTTGCTATGCTGCCGACATCCGTCGCCAGCGCCGTATCGCTCGCAACCTTCGTTCAAATGACAACGAATTCGTTCCAATCGTTAACCCTTGCAGCGAACGACCAACGTAAAGCGACAATACTCGGTATCGGATTACTTATCGGCGTCGGATTTACATTGGCTTCGGCATCGATGCCGGCGGGCGTCCCCGTCGCGATGCAATATTTGCTTGGCAATGGCTTGCTTGCGACGACGCTTGTCGTGATGGCGCTGGAGAGACTGTGGCGATCGGAGCTAGCAGGGGCGATGCCGAAGGTTGGCTTGTCGGGTCGCCGGCAAGGGGAGAGAGAGGCTTAATATTTGCGAATGCGACGCCGTCCGAGGGGATGGCGTCGTTTTTTCTTTCGATCTCCTGAGAGACTGAATCTGTCCCCAAATCGTTCAAATGTTGGAGGGGGTGGATTTGGTATAATGGTGAAGTCAAAGAGAAAGCAAAATCGAAGTTTACATAACAATAGTTATGTAAACCAATTGGAGAATGCATAATGATTAATGCCATTAATGAAATAGCGATCATTGAAAACGAGGCGTTTGAGTTTGTTCGCCAATTCTACGAGGAGACCGGACGACCGTCGAATGAGATGCAATCTCGGTTAGCCGCCGTTGAAGCTTCGCTCAGAGAAACGGGGACGTATTCGCATACGGTCGATGAGCTTGCTTTCGGCGCGCGAGTCGCTTGGCGTAACAATGCTCGTTGCATCGGACGGCTGTTCTGGGAATCGCTCGAGGTGATCGATTGCCGCTCCGTTCGAACGGAAGATAGGATAGCCGAAGCTTTGTTCAACCATATCGCCTTCGCGACGAACGAGGGGAGAATACGTCCGACGATTACGGTGTTTGCGCCTGATTCGGCTGAAGACGAAGAGGGCATGATTCGGATCTGGAATCATCAGCTCGTACGTTATGCAGGTTATCGGACGGCCGAGGGCGAAATCCTTGGCGATCCTGCGTCGGTTGATTTCACGGAACAGTGTCTTCGCCTTGGCTGGGAAGGCAAAGGCACGAAGTATGATGTATTACCGCTTGTTATCCAGATCGGGAACAGACAACCTCGCCTTTACGAATTACCGTCGCATCTTGTAAAAGAAGTATCGCTCGTTCACCCGGACAACTCCGCGTTCGACGAACTGGGTCTGCGCTGGTATGCCGTTCCGATCCTGTCCGACATGGCACTTGAGATCGGTGGCCTTCGTTATACGGCCGCGCCGTTTAACGGATGGTACATGGGCACAGAAATCGGGGCCCGCAACTTGTCTGACGTCAATCGTTACGATGAACTTCCCCGGGTTGCGGACGCATTTGGATTCGATCGTTCCACGAACGCAAGCTTGTGGAAAGATCGGTCGCTTGTCGAATTGAATGCGGCCGTCATTCATTCGTTCAAGGCAAACGGCGTCAGCATTGTCGATCATCATACGGCGGCAGAGCAATTTATGCGGTTCGCGAAACGCGAACAGGATAACGGAAGGGAAGTGAACGCCCGCTGGTCCTGGCTCATCCCGCCGATGTCTCCGGCGGCGACGCCGGTCTGGCATCAGGAGAATTTGCGGGAAGGGCGCGTCCGACCGGATTTTGTCGCGCAACAACGGCCTTATTAAAGAGAGGAGATGACTCATGGCAATCGTTCAACTTACTATCGTTCCGCTCGGCACGGGTACGCCAAGCGTCGGCGAATATGTTGCTTCCGTTCACCGTGTGCTGGAACAAGCGTCAGATCGCGTGAAGTTTCAGTTGACGCCGATGAGCACGATTATCGAAGGGGAGCTCGACGAATTGCTCGCCCTTGTACGCCGTATGCACGAAGTGCCGTTCGAGCACGGCGCGCTGCGCGTATCAACGACGTTGACGATCGATGATAGAAGGGATAAAGTCGGAACGATGGAGCAGAAAATGCTTTCTGTCGAAAGCAAGCTGAAGCACGAGGGGAATTAATCGTCAATCGCCGCGAGAGGGAGATGACCATGCAAATCAAAATCGGAGTTATCGGCACGGAAGCGGTCGTGGGCCGTGTGTTGAGAGTGCTCAAGTCTTTCCCTACGTTCTTGCCAGTGCCGCGCATCGCCGATCGGGAGAGCGATGTGCTTCGCGCAGCTGAAGAGCTTGGCGCCGAAGCTGAAGTGCTGCTCTTGTCAGGTCCGCACTCCCATCGGGCAGTCAAGCACGGTGCGACGCTGACGGTTCCCGTGCATTACGTGCCTCTGACGGGTGCCGGCTTATACAAGGCGTTGTTCAGCGTATTCCGCTCTGGGCGTCTTAACGCCGGGATCTCGGTCGATTCCTTAACGAAAGCGATGGTCGCAAGAACATTGACCGACCTCGGACTTGAACATACAAGAGTTGTCGTTTACGACGGCCCGGCTTACGCCGCAGCGGACAAGCTAGTCACTTTTCATCGGCAACTGGCCGAATCAGGCCATTGCTCGATCGCGCTGACTGGCGTGGAACAGGCGGCGGAACAGCTCGAACGGTTGGCGATTCCGAACGAATGGATCGTTCCATCGGACCAGGACATCATCGTTACGCTCGAGCGGGCGCTGCTGTCGACGGAGTCCCGCCGGGGCAAGGAATCGCAGATTGTCGTTGGGATGATCAACGTAGACGACTTCGGCAAGCTCGCGATGCGGAGGACGAACGAGCACGAAGTGCAGAAGCTGAAGCTGGATATTCACCGCATGGTGCTCGATTACGTCGAGTCGCTGGACGGATATTTGACGTCGCTGGGCGGGGACGAATATTTGTTTTTTACGACGCGGGGGATTTTCGAGCGGGAGACCGGCGGATACAAGACGATACCGCTGGCGAAAGACGCGAATAAGTCATATGGTTTATCGCTGAGCGTAGGCATCGGCTTCGGTACATCTGCTAACGACGCTGGGACGAACGCGAGAAGCGCGTTGCGCAAAGCGAAGGAAGCCGGCGGCAACGCGTGTTACATCGTGCGCGAGGATGCGACGTTGATCGGACCGCTTGAGATGGCCGACCCTGTGCAAGCGATTTTGTCGCCGACGGATGCTGCGCTGATCAAGAAAGCGGAAGATGCCGGCATGACTAGCGCGTATTTAAGCAAGCTGCTGCACCATATGGCGCGGTTCCACAAGTACGAGTACAAAGTGCATGAACTCGCGGCGATGCTGAACATCACTGTCCGGAGTGCGCACCGGCTGTTGCTCATGTGGATCGACGGCGGGCTCGTGGATATCGCGGGGTACGAGAAGGTGCCCAAAGGGCGGCCGCGTCAAATTTATCGTTTTACGTTTTTGATGGATAAGTCACTTTAGCTTTTTATTCCTTGATATAAAGACGACATAAAGACCTGTCTTTTAATCTCTCTCGGTCGTATGCTTAGTCTGAGCATGACGATGAAGGGAGCAGATTTATGAAAACGGTCGAACAATTGGAAGCGAAGCTGGCGCAGCCGAACGAGGCTTTAATTCAAGATTTGGCGAAGGTAGACGGCGATATCGTCCTTCTGGGCGTTGGGGGTAAAATGGGTCCGAGCTTAGCGAGACTCGCGATGAACGCGATTCGCGAAGGGGGATTAAACAAGAAGGTGATCGGCGTCTCCCGATTTTCTAACGCGGAAGCGCGGCAGGAGCTCGAAGAGGCGGGCGTGCAGACGATTTCGTGCGAATTGCTTGATGACGAGGCGCTTCGTGCCCTGCCTAATGCCGAGAACGTCATTTATATGGCGGGCAACAAATTCGGTACGACGGGGCGCGAACATTTTACGTGGGCGATGAACGCATACTTGCCGGGCCGCGTAGCGGAAAAGTACAAGGACTCGCGCATCGTCGTATTCTCTTCGGGTAACATTTATCCATTTATGCCTGTGGCTAGCGGCGGCGCGACGGAGAAAGTTGCGCCGGAACCGCTCGGGGAATACGCGCAGTCGACGCTGGGTCGCGAACGGATATTCGAATATCATTCGCACAAAAACGGAACGCCGATGGTCATGTATCGTCTGAACTATGCAATCGACATGCGGTACGGCGTGCTGCTCGAGTTGGCGAGAGCGATTAACGAAGGCCGCGAGATCAATCTGGCGATGGGATTCGCGAACGTCATCTGGCAAGGCGATGCAAATGCAATGGCGCTGCGCTGCCTGAGACATGCGAGCTCGCCTCCGAACATCGTCAACATTACCGGCCCCGAGACGTTGTCGATCCGCTGGGCTGGAAGCGAAATGGCCGCGAGGATCGGCAAGGAAGCACTGTTCGTCGGTGCAGAGTCCGAGACGGCATTGCTGAATAATGCGTCAAAGTCGCATCAACTGTTCGGGTATCCGCAAGTGTCGCTGCTGCAAATGATCGACTGGACGGCGGAATGGGTTCTCGCAGGCGGCGCGACTTGGAATAAGCCGACTCACTTTCAAGAGAGAAAGGGGAAGTTCTAAATGACCGCAACCCGGAAGACGTTATCCCCTTCGCTCATGGAGGCGCTTCAAGACGGCTTGGTCATCCCTGCGCATCCACTCGCCTTGAACGAGAACCGCAAACTAGATCCGATCAGCCAGAGGGCGCTCACTCGGTATTATATTGCCTCCGGTGCCGGCGGCATCGCGGTCGGCGTCCATTCGACCCAGTTCGAGATCCGCGATCCACAGCACAATCTGTTTGAGACGGTGCTCGCAATGGCGGCCGAAGAAGTCGCTCGCGCACAAATTGACCGGCCGTTTATTCAAGTCGCCGGCATTTGCGGGCCGACAGAACAAGCACTCCGTGAAGTGGACGTTGCGATTAAACACGGCTACGATGTGGCGCTGCTCAGTATGGGCGGTCTGAAAGATTGGACGGAGGCGGATTTGCTGGAGCGCACGCGGCAAGTGGCGGCGCGTATGCCGGTCATCGGATTTTATTTGCAGCCGTCTGTAGGCGGACGTATTTTCACCTATGAGTTCTGGCAGGAATTCGCTGAGATCCCGAACGTCGTCGCGATCAAGATGGCACCGTTTAACCGTTATCAGACGCTGGACGTCGCCCGCGCGGTCTGTTATTCGTCCCGCCGCGATGAAATCGCGCTGTATACAGGCAACGACGACAACATCGTCTCCGATCTGCTGACGACGTTCCGTTTTGACGCAGACGGAACACGCGTGGAGAAAAAAATCGTCGGCGGATTGCTCGGTCATTGGGCGGTCTGGACACGTAAAGCGGTCGAACTGATGGAAGAAATTAAATCCGTCCGCGATAGCGAGACGATTGCGCGGGAATGGATGACGCGTGCAATTCAAGTGACAGATACGAACGCAACTTTCTTTGATCCGGCGCATCACTTCGAAGGCTGCATTCCGGGCATTCACGAGGTGTTAAGACGTCAAGGATTGATGAAGGGGACTTGGTGCCTGAATCCGGACGAAAAATTATCTCCCGGCCAGGCTGAGGAAATTGACCGCGTCTATGCGCAATATCCACATCTGAACGACGACGATTTTGTGGCGGCAGGATTGTCCGAATGGCTGGCGGCGAAGTGACATGCGATTCAAAGATGTGTTCTCGATCATCGGTCCAAGCATGATCGGCCCGTCGAGCTCGCATACAGCGGGAGCCGTCCGTCTCGGACGTACAGCCAGACAGGTACTCGGTGTCGCGCCGTTCGAAGCGAATATTCATCTGTACGGCTCGTTCGCCGATACGTACAAGGGGCACGGAACCGATCTGGCACTCGTCGCGGGGCTGCTTGATTTCGACACGGACGACGTCAGGATCCGCGATGCCATTCAGTCAGCGGATTCAGCCGACGTTAAAGTCCGGTTCTATCCTGAAAGGCTGCCGGTCGCCCATCCGAACACAGTGTCGATCGTTTTGAGTCGGGAAACGGAGGGCGTTCGCGTGACAGGCCGTTCGATCGGAGGGGGCAACATTGAAATCATCGGTGTCGATCGTTTTGATGTAAAATTTACTGCGAACTATCCGACGCTTCTTATATTTCACGGCGACAGGGCAGGAATGATCGCGGAAGTGACGGACGTGCTTATGCGAGCTGGCGTGAATATTAGCCATATGGAGGTCGACCGCGAATCGCGCAATGGCGATGCTTTGACGGTTATTGAGTGCGATCAGCGTGTTCCCCTGAAAGAGCTTGACCGCATCAGCACGCTGCCCGACGTGGCTAAAGTCCGCGTAATTGACTTATCGGGAACGTTAAGTACGGTGGGTGTGGAAGCAAATTGCGAAACCTGCCCTGGAGGGGAGGGTAGACGATGAGATTTTCCAGCTTGAAGCAATTGGCTCTCTTGTGCGAGCAAGAAGGCATGACAATCGGCCGGGTGATGGTTGCCGAACAAGCGAACGAAACCGGTCAAAGCGAGGATCAGATCGTCGCGCAGATGGCTTCCTACTACGAGGTCATGAAAGAAGCGGTTCGCAAAGGGCTAAGCGGCGACACGAAGTCTCGCAGCGGACTGACCGGCGGCGATGCGAGGCTCGTTCGAGAGAGCGCGTTATCCGGCGTTCGACCGCCTTCTCTCGGCAACGAAGCAAGCGCGGCGCTTGCTTATGCGCTTGCCGTCTCCGAAGTGAACGCTTCAATGGGGCGGGTCATTGCCACGCCGACTGCAGGTTCGTGTGGCATTATCCCCGGCGTGTTCGTCAGTTCGCAAGAGCGGTTCGGCTGGGACGATTCGCTAATGATCGAAGGTTTGTTCGCGGCCGGCGCGATCGGTTACGTCATTGCCAACAATTCGTTCGTGTCCGGCGCCGAAGGCGGCTGCCAGGCGGAAGTCGGGTCAGCGATCGGCATGGCGGCTGGCGCGCTAACCGAAATGCGAGGCGGAACGCCTGAACAGGCGATGCACGCCGTCGGTCTTGCGCTGAAAAACTCCCTCGGCCTGATCTGCGACCCCGTCGCCGGTCTCGTCGAAATTCCGTGTATAGTGCGTAACGGTTTTGGTGCGGTAACGGCGCTGGCTGCAGCGGATATGGCACTTGCAGGCGTTCGCAGCGCAATTCCGTCAGACGAAGTGATCGGCGTCATGTTGGAAGTAGGGTCGGCCATGCCGGAGAAACATCGTGAAACGGCGAAGGGCGGTTTGGCACAAACACCGACGGGGCGCAAAATCATGAAGGAACTGTACGGAAAGGAGAGAGACAAGTGACCGACCACGATCATGCGGATTTGCTAATGCTTGCTCAGGCGCGGTCTACGCAGTGGATCGATTTTCGAAGGGAACTGCATCGCTATCCTGAGCTGAGCTTCGCGGAAAGCGAAACAGCGACTCGCGTGAAGGGGCGACTGAACGAGCTAGGTGTGACTTATCGTTCGAATGTTGGCGGATATGGCATTGTCGCGGATATGCCCGGTTATGCTCCGGGGCCGATGATTGCATTACGCGCGGACATGGACGCGCTGCCGATTCAGGAAGATACGGATTTGCCGTTCGCTTCGGAGCGACCCGGCGTTATGCATGCCTGCGGGCATGACGCGCACACGACGATACTGCTCGGCGCGGCCGAATTGTTGGCTGGCCGTCGGTATCGCGGGACGATCAGGCTTTTGTTCCAGGCGGCGGAAGAAGTGAATGCAGGCGCGAAGGCGTTGATCGCGGAAGGGGCGCTCGAAGGCGTCGATGAAATTTACGGGCTGCACAATTTACCCACACTTGCGGCAGGTAGGGTCGCGACCCGCGTCGGTCCAATGATGGGATCAGTTGATCGGATTGACATTTCGCTTGAAGGAAGGGGAGCGCACGGAGCCATTCCCGACCAAGGCATTGATCCGATCGTTTGTGCGGCGGCGATCATTCAGTCGCTCCAAAGCATCGTCAGCCGCGAAGTGTCGCCGTTCGCACCCGTTGTCGTCACGATCGGGAGCATTCATGCAGGCGAAGCGAACAATGTCATTCCACAAACTTGCGAGATGACTGGAACGATACGTTCTTTTTCGCCTGATGTACACGCGAAACTTCCGGAGGCAGTTGAACGTATCGTGAACGCAATCGCGGAAGCACACCGCTGCCGAGCGACGATCAACTATACCCGACAAGTTCCCGTGTTGTCGAACCCCGAAGTAAACGTTCGGTATGTCGATGACGCCATTGACGCGCTAATCGGGAGCGACCATCGGATCGTCGCGCCGCCGACGCTCGCGGGTGAAGATTTCTCGATGTATCTCGAGACGGTGCCGGGTTGCTTCTTCTGGCTTGGCTCCGGACCTGCAGCCGAGGCGGAACATGCTTACGGGTTGCATCATCCGAAGTTTACGCTGAACGAGGACTGCATTCCTCTTGGTTCGGCGCTGTTGGCGGAAATTGCGCTGAGAAGATTACAATAATGGAGCCCGATCCGGGTCTGAGTTGCCTGAGCGGTCTTCCCTCACTCGAATAGACAGCAATTCTAAAGACAGCTGAAAGCCGACACCTCCGGGTGCCGGCTTTTTTTATTGCTTCGGGTACTCGAGCCCCGTCAATGCACCGGGACATCTTTATGATGCAACAGGAATTGCTTGCCGTATTCCCCGTGCGGGTGGATCGTGGCATGCTCCGTCTGGATGGTCGAATGCGTGATGCCGTATTGCGTCTGGAGCGTCTCATTAATGGCCAGAATGACGCAAAACGGCTGAATGTCGGCCTTGATGAACACGTGGGCAGTCAGTGAATAATGATCCGTGGATACGGCCCATAGATGCATTTCGTGAACATCCTCGACCCCAGCTACTGCGGCGATAGCGCTGCGGATTTCGTCGAGATTGAATTGAGCCGGCACCGATTCCATCAGGATGAGGTACGACTCGCGAATGATTTGGCCCCCCCGATAAAAATGATGGCGCCGATCACCATGCTGATAAGCGGGTCGAACAGGCGTAGTCCGGTAAAGTAAATGAGCGTCGCGGAGACGATAACCCCGATCGAACTGAGCAAATCGCCGATAAAATGCCAGAGTGCGCTTTGCACGTTCAAGTTGTTCTCTGCTTTCATGCTGCGGCTGAGAATGACGGTTAGAACGATGTTGACGACAAGGCCAATGCTTGAGATGACGATCATGGTCTGAAAATGAATGTTCTCCGGCTGTACGATTCGCTTGATCCCCTCGATGAAGATGCCGATTGAGATAACTGCCAAGGCAAGACCGTTCAGAAGCGATGCGATGATCTCGAACCGCAAGTACCCGAACGTAAAACGGGCATTCGGTTGCCGGGAGGCTAAATAAATAGCTGTCATGCTGAGGCCGAGCGCGAGAACGTCGGAAATCATATGGGCCGAGTCCGACAGCAGCGCCAACGAGTTGGACGTGATGCCGCCGATGATTTCGACAACGGTGAAAAACAACGTCAAGACGAGAGTAATCCACAACGTTTTTCGCGATGTTGTTTGTTCTTTGACGTGGTGAAGATGATGATAGTCGTACATGTGGAATCACTCTTTCTGTTGATATTGATTATTAAATTATAATTATTATAATTTACAACCTTTTGTTAACATTATACGCCAATCCGCGTTTTCTTGTAAATGAATCCGCATGTCAGGCATCGATGTCGATTTCATCACTGTGTCATCGACGACCGTCGCACTCGAAAATGGGCGACACTCGTTTAATGTGGTTAAATAATAGAGATTACATAACTATAATTATGTAATTTTCTTAAATCGGTTGATTTCACATCTGGCCAAAATGTCGACAATCGGCCGAGCAGCTTGCTATAATGGCACATAAAAAATGAACAAGGTGGTTGAAGCGATGGAATGGCCATTGTCGTTTCCAAGCAGAGTAAACTTCTCGCTGCATTCGCTTAAGAACAGGATGATTGCCGTTCTGCTGCTCAGCGCTCTGATTCCGCTTATGTTAAGCGGCGGCATTTCTTATTTCTCCATTACATCGATTCTGGAAAATAAAATTCAAAGCGGGGTACACAGCAACTTAAAGCAAGTGCAAATTTCATTGACGAATACGCTTTCCAATCTGGATCACGTGTCCCAGCAGCTTGCCTTTAACGGCACGGTCGGCCGCGATCTGGCCAAGTTTCTCGAGTCCGACGACATACTCGTCAGAAACCAGCTCGGCAAAGATGTCCAGAATAACGTTAACCTGATTCGGTTTACTAATCCCGAGCTCGGTTATATGTTCTACTACTTCGCGGATACAGGGAAATATGTGTTCCCGGAGCCGATGGTGGCCGACAAGTTTCTTCCGGACAATAATCCGAAGCTGCTGCATCGGGGCGAACTGACCTATTACGGCCCGCACAAGTCCGTTTTGTCTCGTTTCATCGATCGTACAGTGTTGTCTGTAACTCGCAAGGTGGATGTCCCCGGGTACGGAAATCTGTACGTTTATATCGAAACGGGATTCCAACTAACAGAGAATGTACTGGAAGCGGATAAATCTGCGATGAATACGACACACCTGCTGGTCGACGAACACAGTCGGGTTGCTTACAGCGAAGATACCAAGCAATTTCCGATCGGAAGCAAGTATGCCCCTACACGTTACCGTGAAGGGATCTATGAAAGTCAAGGCAATTTGCTCTTCGAGCAGAACCATGACCAGAGGTGGAAAATCGTCGCCGTTATCCCGAAGAAAAACTACAACAGCGAGAAAAACTTGTGGATTCGCCAGTTCGCCATGTTCACTTGCCTATCCATCGTTATCGCGCTTGTGTTCGCATGGGCGATCTGGCGAACGGTGCGCAGGCCGCTTGTCCGCTTTAACAACGAGATCAGGCAAGTGCATGACAGCAATTTTCACTCTCCGCTCAAAATGACGAAAATTATCGAGTTTGATTTCTTGCTGCGTAAGTTCCAACTGATGAGACAGCAAATCTGGGAATTGCTGCAGCAAGTAAAGGAGAAAGAGAAACGGAAAACCGAGATGGAAGTCGAGAAGCTTCTGTTTCAGATTAACCCGCATTTCATTCATAACACACTCGATACGATTCGCTGGCTTGCGCGCTCCAAAGGAATGAAAGAGATCGACAGCCTCATCTCCGCCTTGAACCGGGTGCTCTATTACAATATGGGCAAAGGCGGATCATCGACGATCCGGGAAGAGATCGCAGCTTTGAAAGATTACGTCGAACTGCAGCGTATCCGCTACGCATTCGCGTTTACGGTTAACATTCATGCAAGCGATGAAGTGCTTAGCTTGCCGATCCCCAGGTTTATTTTGCAGCCGCTCGTGGAAAATTGCTTGTATCATGGGTTGAAGGACGAGGGTCGGATTGAAGTGCATATCGACACGTTGGACGGTCGTTACGCCATCATTCGGGTGCAGGATAACGGGGCGGGGATGAAGGAAGAGGAGATCAAACAATTGCTGGAAAACCAGTCCCGTGAGCGACGCAAAGTCGGGATGGGGATTGGACTGTATTATGTGAACCGGATGATCCGTACGCAGTACGGCGATGACGCGAGCTTCGATATTCGCAGCCAGCCAGGGGAAGGTACAACGATGTTCATCAAAATCCCGCTTGAGCACAAGGGTAAAATGGAGGAATGACACGATGATCAAAGTGCTGGTTGTCGATGACGATACGTTGGCGCGACGCGGTATAATCGCCGAAATGCCGTGGGGGGCATTCGGCATGACGGTTGTCGGCGAGGCAAGCAACGGCGAACGGGCCCTGGAATTTCTTCAACATACGGAAGTTGATTTACTGATGACGGACTTGGCGATGCCGGTTATGTCCGGGCTCGATTTAATGCGACAGGCGCAGCGGCTCTATCCGAAAATGTGGTTCGTTGTGCTGACGTTCCATCAGGATTTCGAACTCATTCAGGAAGCGCTTCGTCTCGGGGCGATCGATTATATCGCCAAGACACAAATTGAGGATGCGCAGATGGAGGAAGTGTTGGGAAGAATCAGTGAGCGCATTCTGCGCATCCAGGACGTTGTCCGTCCGGCTGCCGTTTCTGGGTCGCTCGAGCAAGGCGATACAGTAGATGCGATGATCGTATTTATCGCAACTAATGGGCGGGCCGATCTCGCTCCGCTGTGGCAGTGTGTGTTCATGCAAGGGAAAGCGCCGCAGGAAATCAGCCTCGGTATGTGGGCCGTCCCGATGGAACGGGAGATGATGAATGGGGCTGTGGAGGCGATGACAAGAGAACTGGTCGAGAGAGGTTTGGATCGCCAAGTAATGGTTCTTCACCTTTACGGCGTTCGAGGTGCAAACCGCGATCAGTTGCGCAAGCGATTGATGCAATATAAAGAGCGAGCGTTGTTTTACGAGCATAAAGCCGGGATTTTCTATTATACTTACGCCGCCGATCAACTGCCTGCCGAGTATCCGGGTTGGAGCGACGAAGAGTTACGGGCCTATCGCAATGACTGGTCTTCGCTGCAATGGATCGTTCGCATCGACCTATTCGAGGAACTGTTGCAGGAAATCGGCAGAGCGCGACCATCCGTAGCGCAGCTCGAAAGTTTGTTCTATACGGCAAGAATGAACTGGCAACGCATCGCACGGTCGGAAGTATGGGCCGAGCAAGGGATGCCGGGCATCGACTCGTACTGGACGGAATGGGCCGACTGGCTGAACGCCATGCGCGAGAAGCTGCGGGACATCGTGCTAAAGTCCGCCTATTCGAAGGAAATTACGACCAGCATTATGTCGGCCGTCGACTTGATTAACCGAAATTTGGACGCGGACATTCGGCATAGCGAACTGGCGATGGAAGCGAATATGAGCAAAGGCTACTTCAGCCAATGCTTTAAGGACATTATCGGACAAACGTTCCAAGACTACATTCGCGATGCGAGAATCGCCAACGCCAGACTGCTGCTTGCAGAAACCGAACAACCGATTTACCGAGTGGCGGAGCAGTGCGGGTATCCGAACGAAAAATATTTCAGCCGCGTGTTTCGCGAACGAATGGGCATGCTCCCGAGCGAATACCGGCAAAATAAGATCAAGGTATAATTTGTTTCGCAAGAAGGTACACTTTTTCACACTCCAATGCGCCGACGGCAATAAATGCGTGTATTTATGTCCCAATCGCATGAACGCAGCGTCTCCCGGGCGCTGCCTTTTTTATTTTACGATAACAACTGTAAACAACAAACATACGAGCAGAAGGGGATGGAAGCATGAAAAGCAAGAACAAGAAGATCGGATTGCTGATGTTGGCATGTTCGCTCGCATTTGTATCCGCTTGCAACAGCAACAGCGACAACAAAGGTTCATCGGGCAGCCCGTCGGCCGACAATTCGTCGACAGCGCAGCCATCAAGCTCCGCTTCGGAAGCGGCGGAAACGTTCGACCCGTTCGGAAAATACGCCGACCCGATCACGATGACGATCGGGAAAGGCGTGCCGGCGGACGACAAAACGCTGCCTGAAGGCGACACGGTGGACAACAATCAATTCACGCGTTATTTCGAGGAAAAGCTGAATTTGAAATTCAAAGCGGCATGGGTGGCGGCTCTGGGAGACGCTTACGATCAGAAGATGGCGCTGTCCATCTCCAGCGACGATCTGCCCGATGCGATGGTCGTGTCCGAGCGCGAACTGAAAACGATGGTGAAAGCCGGACAGCTTGAAGATCTGTCGACGGTATATGAGCAATATGCGTCTCCGGAACTGAAGAAGGCGTACGAAGCGACGAACGGCAAAGCGTTCGACACTGCAACTTTCGACGGCAAACTGATGGCACTGCCGAATCTCAATGTCGATGAAGATCCGATCAGATTGTTGTGGATACGCCAAGATTGGCTCGATAAGCTCGGCTTGAAACCTCCGCAAACGGTTGACGAACTGGCGGCGATTGCCAAGGCATTCATCGAGAAGGATCCGGATGGCAATGGTAAGCCGGATACGTTCGGCTTGCTGGGAGATTCGGACAATACATTCGGACCGATATACTCTGCGTATCAGGCTTATCCCGGTATGTGGATGAAAGACGCCGAGGGCAAGGTGATCTACGGGACGACGGCTCCGCAGATGAAAGAAGCGCTTGCCAAGCTGAGAGACATGTATGCGCAAGGTTTGCTGGACAAGGAGTATGCGATTCGCAAAGACACGTGGGAACTCATCAATGGCGGGCGGGCCGGGATGTTTCTGTTCGCGGGATGGTCGTCAGGGTGGGCGCTGTACGATTCGTTCAAGAACAACCCGAAATCGGTATGGAAAGCCTACGCGCTTCCGCTTGACGGTTCAGGCCAGTACAATGCGACTCAAGGACCGGTTAGTTCGCAGTATTTCGTTGTGAAGAAAGGTTATGCGCATCCGGAAGCGCTTGTGAAGTATTTGAACCTGTACTCGAATGTCGAGAACGATGCCGAGGCGATGGCTAAGTTGATTAATGGTGTCAATGCTGCCTACTTCCCGCTGCGCGCCACATTCGTGGAACCGCATATCGTGACCAACCGGCTGCAAGCGGTCCAGCAAGCGCTTGACGGCAAGATCCAGCCAGATCAACTGAGACTCGATCAGAAAGATGTTTACGATAAAGTCGTCGCGAATAATGCGGATCCGGGCAAGGACCCAGGGAGCTGGATGTACTCCACTTCTTATATGGTCGGCGGCGGAGCGTTGCAATCGCCGATGAACAAAGTGTCGGGCGTGTTCTATTCGCAGACGAAATCAATGGAACTGAAATGGCCAGCGCTTAAAAAGATGGAAGTTGAGATGATTACCCAAATCATCATGGGCAGAAAACCGCTCGATTCGTTCGACACTTTCGTTGCCGACTGGAAGAAGAGCGGCGGCGATCAGATTATTCAGGAAATCGAAGAGCAATTGAAGAAATAAGCGGGTTCGGGCGTTCGTCAACAGCGTATTGCGACGAACGCCCGTTCTTCGGAAAGAGCAGGTGAACAGCTCCATGAGAAATCGGCGATTTCAACTACACTATCACATAATGATGTTTCCCGGCATTGTGGTGCTGAGCATCTTCAGCATCATTCCTGTGCTTGGCGGCGTCATCGCCTTTCAGGACTTTAACCCGGGGCGCGGTTTTTTTCATTCCGAATGGGTCGGCCTCGACAACTTTCGTTATCTGTTGGAGCTTCGCGACAGCCGGACGATTTTCTTTAATACCATCTTTATTGCGGTAATGAAAATGATCGCTCACTTAGTTGTGCCGCTCATCTTCGCGCTGATGCTCCATGAACTGGTCTTCAGCAGGTTGAAGCGGTGGATTCAGACGATCATCTATTTGCCGCATTTTCTGTCCTGGGTCATTTTGTCGGGGATCGTCGCGCAATTGCTGTCTTCGGAGGGGCCGGTTAATCAACTGGTCGAAGCATTGGGCGGCCAATCGATCATGTTTCTTGGCGACAACCGCTGGTTTCCCTATGTCATCGTAGCCAGCGACAGTTGGAAAGAATTCGGCTTCGAAACGATTATTTACTTGGCGGCGCTAACCGGGATCAACCCGGATTTGTATGAGGCAGCCGAGGTCGACGGCGCAAGCCGGTGGCGGAAACTTTACCATGTGACACTCCCCGGCATCGTTACGACGGTTGTGTTGCTGGCCACGCTTAGTCTCGGCAACATTCTTAACGCCGGTTTCGATCAAATTTTTAACCTGTACAACCCGCTTGTGTATGAATCCGGTGATATTATCGACACCTACGTATACCGCGTTGGGCTTCTAAATATTCAATACGGGCTTGGGACAGCGGTCGGACTGATGAAATCGGTCGTATCGTTCGTCTTGATCGTCATTTCTTACTGGATGGCTTCCCGGTTTGCTAACTATCGGATTTTTTGACGGGAAGGGAGAAAGAGCAATGCACGCCATGAGCGAGAAGACACGAAAGTTGACGATGACGGACTATTTGCTTGCAGCCTTGCTTGTGTTGATTACGCTCGTTTGCGTAGCGCCGATCTTGCATACGGTTGCGATATCGCTCAGCGACAAATCGGCGGTGGAAGGCGGCAAAGTGCTGTTTGTGCCAGTTGATTTTACGTGGGACGCTTATATGAAAATGTTGGACGACGCCAAGTTTTTTCGCGCGTTCGGCGTTTCGGTTGAACGGGTTGCGCTTGGGGCGGGGCTTCAGTTTATTCTGACCGTGCTGATGGCTTACCCAATGTCGATGAGTACACGCGAGTTCGCTGGCCGGAATGTATATATGTGGTTCATCGTATTTACGATGCTGTTCGGCGGCGGTTTGATTCCGTGGTACCTGGTGATCAAATCGCTCGGCCTGCTCAATTCGATCTGGGCGTTGGTCATTCCGAGTGCGGTACCGGTCTTTAATGTCATTCTTGTCATGAACTTCATGCGTAATCTTCCCAAGGAGCTGAAGGAGGCCTCTTATATCGACGGGGCGGGTCCTTGGCAATTATTGCTTCGCATCTATATTCCAGTTGCCGTTCCGGCGCTCGCAACCGTCACATTATTCAGCATCGTGGCGCACTGGAACGACTTTTTCCAAGGGCTTATTCTGATGAGCAGACCCGAAAACTATCCGCTGCAGACGTACATTCAGCAACTGGTCGTACAACTCGACCTGAACGAGACCGATTCCGAGACGCTCGCGCAAGCGGCGAAGCTCTCGAACAAGTCGCTGAATGCGGCAAAAATATTTGTCACGATCATTCCGGTACTCCTTGTGTATCCGTTCTTGCAACGGTATTTCATTCACGGCATTACGCTTGGGTCTGTGAAAGAGTAACGAGAGTCCCCGTACAAAAAGGAAGTGTTTCAGCTTGAAGAGCATAAAAGTAGCGTGGAAAAATGGTTCAGAAGCGGGCCGCGTTGAAATTTGGAGCGGAAGTCTGGTTGATTGCCGAGTGGTGGCGGGAGGTGGGATTGCAGAGGGGGATTGTTGGCGTGATCAGGGTGAAGGGGCGCTGGCTTTGCTGTTGGATGTAGCGCTTCTCCCGGCGTCCGGCAAAGGGAAAACGCTTGTCAGCATCGCCGATTGCCCGAATCCGTTCAGTTTCTTCGCGGAGGATGTTCATGCAGCGTATCCCATCTATATTCCCGACTATGAAGTTGCGGTTACGACTGCGGATGATCCTCGTTCCTATGAGGAGATTAGCATCGATATCGGGCAGAGAGGTTTGCGAACGAACTTGCAGAAGCTCGCTGAGGAACCGGAGGAATCGTTCGAGGCTGCAAGCGCCGCGACGAAAGACCAGCCATGCCCGATCTGGCAAGGGGTGAGCAGAGATACGCGGATTTTCGAATCTCAAGTGCGCGGCAGGCCGAGCAACAACTTCTGGAATCCGCCTGCAGGCGGCTCGGCGTTGCAATGGGATTGGGTTCAGCCGCGTCGGCATAGCAAAGAAGCGGGTTTGTCGGAGAGTGACGGCCAGCCGGTTCGCTACTATTATATGGTTGGCCGGGGGATGGGCTGCACGGACGGGATCGTCCGCAAGCTGGAAGATGACGCGCTGCCGATTCTCCATACGACGATAACGGATGACGAGATTGTTTATACGGCGGTATCGTTCGTATCTTATGAGGTTCGTTCGCTTGTACCCGGCAACGTAGACGGGACGCACTATTTGCTTGCCGACGGAGACGGATTCGGTCATATGTTTACGGAGTCCCAAACTCGAGAGCGGGAAAACCTGCTGCAGGGCGAAAAGATCGCTCCTGAGACAACGGTATACTACTGCCGGATTACGGCTACCAATACCGGCTCGGTTCCGCGATACGCCTGGTTCAAAAACCTGATTCCCAATACCGGTGCCATTCCTTACTCGTTCGACGGGATCGACGGATTCTCACAGTATGGAGACGACCGCGTGTTCTGCGTATCGAAGCTGAACGGCCGGCCGCTCTATGCGGAAGAGACGGCTGAGTTGGTGATGCCCGGCGAGGAAGCCATCTTCGAGTTTTATTTGCCGCATGAGCCTGTCCCGCGCGAGCGGGCGTTGAATCTGATCGGGCAAAGTTTCGAAACGCGCCATACGGAGTGCCGCGCTTTCTGGGAAGGCAAGCTGTCCGTCGGAGCGCAAATCCGGCTGCCGGAGCCACGTATCGAGCAGATGCTGCGGGCGGGATTGCTGCACACGGATCTGATTTTTTACGGCAAAGAGCCTGAAGGTACGCTTGTTCCTGCTATCGGCATCTATACCGCAATCGGCTCGGAAAGCTCGCCGATCATCCAATTCATGAACGTAATGGGTTGGAGCGACACAGCAAAGCGGGGATTGCGTTTTTTCCTTGATAAGCAGCATGAGAACGGTTTTATACAAAATTTCGGCGGTTACATGTTGGAGACTGGTGCAGCGTTGTGGTGCATCGGGGAGTATTACCGCTATACGCGCGATGCGGACTGGATTCGCGAGATCAAGCCGAGGCTGATTCAAGCTTACGCCTTCCTGATGGACTGGCGGAAACGCAACGAAACGGAAAGCTTGCGAGGGCGGGGTTACGGCATGCTGGAGGGCAAGACGGCCGATCCGGAAGACCCGTTCCATTCCTTTATGCTGAGCGGATACGCGTATCTCGGATTGAGCCGACTGGCGGAAATGATGGGGGATATCGAAGCCGAACTGTCCGAGCAAATACGCGTTAACGCGAATGGGCTGAAGAGGGATATTCGCGTCGCCTTCGACGAAGCGGTTGCCCGTTCACCTGTCGTCCCGATCGGGGACGGCACATGGGTGCCGAGCGCGCCGCCTTGGTCGGAATATCGCGGACCGTTGTCGCTCTATGCCGAAGGCGGAAACTGGTATACGCACGGTTCGTTCCTCAGTCGCGATTCGATACTCGGGCCAATGCATCTGTTGTTCCATGAAGTGATCGATCCCCGCGAACGCGCTGCAGATTACCTTGTCCAGTACCATAACGAGCTGATGTACACGCGTAATGTAGCGTTCAGCCAACCTTACTACAGCATGCATCCATGGGCGCACTTGAAACGCGGCGAAGTGAAAGCGTTCCTGAAAGCTTATTACAATACGTTCGCCGGCTTGGCGGATCGGGAAACGTATACGTTCTGGGAGCATTACTATCAGGTAAGTCCACACAAGACGCACGAAGAAGGCTGGTTCCTGATGCAAACCCGCTGGATGCTGTATATGGAGGAAGGATCTACACTGAGGCTGCTGCCGGGCATTCCGCGCAAGTGGCTGGAGCAAGGGAAGCGGATTGAACTGCAAGACGTACACAGTTATTTCGGCAGCTTCACTTTGCGGGTAACGTCCGAAGTCGGGCGTCTGTCGGCGAGCATTGATTGCAGCCCGGAACGGGGACCTGCAACCGTTCTGCTGCGGCTTCCGCATCCCGACGGCAAACGGGCAATCCGCTTATCGGGTGGAGGCGCCTATTTGCCGGAAGAGGAGAGCGTGCGGCTGGATAACTTCGGCGGGCACGCTGAAATTGAGTTGCATTTTGAATGAATCTTTCCTGATCCTGATATTGAATGCATCGAAGAAAGGGAGAAACGGAGGATGACAGTTCTAAAGAAGGATATCGCAGATTATTTGGGGATTGATCGAGAGAATCCAGACGAAGCAATCCGATCCGGCGATCGCCTGTATTTTCGAATTTGCGTTTCATGCTGGAGAAACGGTCGCCGTTCGCAATGAAGAATCACGATGATTCTCACAGGCTGAATGAAACCAGGTGCAGGCAAAGTTTTTAACTTTGGAAGAGGAGGCTGATTAAATGTCGAAGATGGTCAATAGTCGACTATGGTCGATTCTGCTAGTAATCAGCATAATCGCGTCACTGTGGGGGCAAGTTGCCGTTCATGCGGAAGTTCGCAGCGAAGGAAGTTTTCCGTCCGATCTGACCGGCCATTGGGTGGAGGATACGATGACGAAATGGGTGAATAGCGGACTGTTAACAGGAAACGGGGCAGGGCAATATCGTCCGAACGATGCGATATCGAGAGCGGAGTTCGCAGCGCTCATCGATCGCGTATTCAATCTGCCGCAGCAAGCGTCGGACGTCAATCCGTTTGCGGATGTGAAGAGCAACGCCTGGTATGCCGGCGCGATTGCCAATGTGTATGTCGCCGGAATGATTCAAGGAACGGGCAAGGGCAAGTTCGATCCGATAGCTGCCATCACGAGGCAGGATGCGGCTGTTATTGTTGCGCGCGCTTTTCAGTTGGAGGATGCCGCGGCAGGGGTTGCATTTACCGATGCATCGCAGATTTCCGCTTATGCGTCTGTAGCAGTTGCATCATTGCACAGCCATAGTTACATCCAGGGGAAAAGCGGCAACCGCTTTGCTCCGAAAGAGCTCATCACAAGAGCAGAAGTCGTGCAAATGATCGACAATGTCATGGGAGCGCTCATTAAGAACAAAGGTAATTACGAACGGGATTATGCAGGCAATGTCGTCGTGAACACGGCTGGCGTTGAGTTAAAAAATCTCGTTATCGCAGGAGACCTTTACATTACGCAAGGCGTCGGCGAAGGCGATGTTCTGCTGGACGGTGTAACGGTCAAAGGTAAGACGTATGTGTTTGGCGGCGGGATCAACAGTGTGAAGATCAAGGATTCCCGATTGATGGGGACGCTTATCGTCGACAAACGCACCACTCAAGTTCGAGTTCTCGTCTCTGGCGCAACCAGTGTTACAAATGTTCTTATGCTAAGCGGAGGCATTCTGGAAGAAGGAGAACTGACCGGCGCCGGGAGCGGCTTTAACGATGTAGACGTGGACATTGGTGCAACCGCCCAATCGCGGGATGTGGTGCTGCTTGGTCATTTCGGACAAGTACACCATTTAGGCGTCAGTGTCAATGTTGTGCTCAAACAGGGCACGGTAGTCGAAGAGTTCACCTTTGACGCTATCGCTACAGTGACGGGAGACGGAACGATTCGCATTGCGAATATTTATGTTAGCGGTTCCAATCTGAGCAAATGGCCGGATAAAGTGAACTTTGGCAGTCATATCACGGTCACCATCGAAGGGAAGCTTGTAGACAAGGATCGGACAGATGGCTCGTCCGGATCGGGTACGACTACGCCGACAAATCCAGGCCCAAGTCCAAGTCCAAGCCCGGAACCAACTCCGAGTCCAGATTCGGATTCCTTGTTCATCGTTGACGAAGTGGTTCCGAGAGCTTCCGTTGTCGTAAGCGCCTCAGCGGATGAGCAGACAAGAAATGCCGCGAGCAAACTGATCAACTACATTAAGAAATCGACGGGTGTTGAGCTGCCCTTGCTGGTTGATCGGTTGACTGCGGATAAATTGACGGCCGAGAACGGCATTGTCCATGTCGAGATGTTCAATCCACCTAAAACTGCTCCCACCGCGGCGGACTTCACAGTACAGGTTATCACCGACGGGCAGGTGTCAAATCAGGAACATCCGGCCAGCGTGAGCTGGAATGCAGCGACAAAGACGGCGACGCTCACTGTTCCTAGCGTCGAGCAGACGAACGCGCAGCAATCGGTGAAGTATCGGGTCACGAACAAAGAAGGAGAGTCGCTAGACAGCCCTTCGATCACCCTGCCTGCGAATGCGCATGCCTCCTTGATCCGTAACTCGTCCTTTGAGATCGGATACTCAGGTATTGAAAACGCCTATCCATGGAGATTCTGGTATGAGGGCACAGCGCCGAATATCATGACAAGAAGCGATGAACAGGCGAGAACCGGCAAGTATAGCTTGAAGCTGTCCGGAACGGCCGTGGCCTGGCCGAATCAGGAGGTCGTTCCGGCCGGTTACGGCAATTATGAATACTCGGTTTGGCTGTATACGCCGCAAGGCTCGACGACTAAAGGCACGATTCAGTTGTACGCGTTTCTTTTGCCATCTGAAGGAGACCTGGTGGCTGCTTACCGAGATGTGCAAGTGCAAGCAGTAAGCAGTGACGGCAATTGGACGCAAATCAAATGGAACGTGCAGATTCCGGAACAGGTCGACGGAACACACATTGCCAGAGTATGGGTTGGAGTTGAAGCTTTGAACTTCGCCCCGGGTGAGATCGCCTATCTCGATGATTTTAAGTTTGTCTATTTGGATGCTGTTGCTGATAACAACGATGTGATCGGCAACGAAGCACCGAATAATGGCGGAACGATCGAGAATGAATTGCCTGAGTCTTATGATGGAACTCAAATTTACGTCGGCAAGAGGGGGCTGACCGCTCAGGAGCAAGACGGCTTGCTGAACGGAATGCTCGGAGACGGATTTGTTATCCACCAGAATGGCGAGAGGATTACGATTGCAGGACCGACCTCGTGGGGGACAGAGTTCGGTGTCGATGAATTTCTGGAGCGTTATGTTGGCGTACGCTGGTTAATGCCGGGTGAAGATTGGGAAGACGTTCCGCAGCATACAAGCTTGGCGGTTCCGATCGGGGATGAAGTAAAGCAAGAGCCTGCATTTTTCTCGCGTACCTTTGAAACGTCAAGCAAGAAAGTGCGCACGGAGTGGATGAGAAACGTACGGATGCATTGGCAAGTTGATTTTGGCCATAATTTGTTCAACATGCTTCCAGTTTCCCGATATCCGCAGTTCTATCCGGTGGGAACGGTGGATAAAGGCGAAACGACCATGAACCCTTGCTTCAAAGCGGATGGTATCGTAGATGAATCGATCCGCATTATCAACGCGTATTTCGATTCGCATCCGGAAGCGACCTCCTATTCGCTCGGAATGAACGATACATCGAATTTCTGTGAGGGAATGCCGTCTAATCCTTATTATCCCGGGAAGACGAATTCCGTTGGCAGGGTCGATATGTCCGACATCTTTTTCGAATGGATAGATCAAGTTGCTGAAGGCGTGTTCGCCAGGCATCCTGACAAATATTTGGGCACTTATGCGTATTACAATGTTTACGACCCGCCAACCAAAGTTAAACTCGATCCGCGCGTTGTTGTCTTTATTACCGATGATCGTTTGTCCTGGAATGACGGGGAGTTGCAGGCAAAGGCGCATACGCTGTCGGAAGAATGGACAAAGACTGGAGCTACCGTAGCTTTCTACGATTACGTATACGGCACGCCTTACATGGCACCGAGAACGGCGTTTCAGCTTATGGAGGATCAATATCGATATGCGGCCTCAATCGGGGTGGGCGCGTATTACAGTGAGCTTTATCCTAACTTTGGAGAAGGCCCCAAGCCTTACTTGGCAGCCAAACTGCAATGGGATCCGAATCAGGACAAGGCTGCGCTGCTTGACGAATGGTATGAGCGGGCAGTAGGTACGGAGGCTGCGGCAGATCTCAAAGCTTATTATGCGATTTGGCAACGATTCTGGGAACAAGATATATACAATTCCGACTGGTTTAAGGCATGGAAAAATGCGCCTGTAAGAACAAATTTTATGCCGCTGTTCTCCGCTGACTATTTAAAAGATGTCTCATGGGAGGATCTTGCAGAAAGCCGGAGACTTCTCGAATCTGCCGTCAGCAAGGCTGGGACACCGTTGCAGAAGAAGCGGGCGCAAGATTTGCTGAAAATGTTTGAATTCTATGAGTTGTCGAAGAAAAGCTATCCGGACATCAGCGATGAGATTGCCGATCCGACGAGTGAGGATGAGGCAGGGGCGCTGCTCGATCATATTCTGGTTAAGCTTGGCAACATGGATCAACGGATGGCGCTGGCTGCTGAATTCGCCACGAACGATCTCTATTTCCAATCGCTAGAGGCCTTTGCCTGGGAGGTTGTTACGAACAAAGAACAAGCGGCGCTATCACAGTGGATCAAGGATCATTCCGTAGGCGACACGGCACGTCGTATAGAACAGCTGGCTGCAGCCGATTCGTCGTCCACAAGAGTTCGGGATAAAATGAATGAAATACTCGGGGCCACTTTCGGAACGAGAGTCGTAAACCCGGGGTTTGAAGACGGAATGACGGGCTGGTTCGGTTTCTGGGATACGCAATCCGAGCTTACGAACGATGCGCACTCCGGCAATCAGGCGATCAAAGTTAGCTATAGCAGCAGGGAGCAGAAAGTATTCCTAAAGAGCGGTAAAACCTACAAGCTTTCATTCTATGCGAAAGCAACAGGGGCAAACAATTTTAATTTGCTTGGCATAAATTACTGGGGGGCCAGCGGCTTGCAGAGCGGCCAGCATGTGACGGTCGACTCGGCGGACTATAAGAAATATACCCTTATCCTGACACCGCCCGAGCAGTTCGCTTATGCCACAATCGTCATTTATATAGAAGGCTCGGGTGTCGCAGTGTATGCGGACGACTTCACGTTGACCGAATGGTCACCCGCAGATGAAGCCGCATTGACGCAAGTCACAGGCGAGAACGGAACCGTACAGGCGGTTCTGGATCGTTCCCCGTCGAGCGCGCCTGAAGCGGCGGATTTCACCGTACAACTCATAACCGACGGGCAGGTGTCAAATCAGGAACATCCAGCCAGCGTCAGCTGGAACGCAGCGACGAAGACGGCGACGCTCAATGTTTCAGGAGTAGATCAGACGAACATGGAGCAATCGGTGAAGTACCGGGTCGCGTACAATGGCGGGGAGACGCTAGATAGCCCGGCGATCACTGTGCCTGCGAATCCGCAAGCTTCCTTGCTCCGGAACTCGTCCTTCGAAATCGGATATTCCGGTATTGACGCACACTTTACCAATGCCTACCCATGGAGATATTGGTTTGAGGGAATGGCGCCGAACATCATGACCAGAAGCGATGAACAGTCCAGAACCGGCAAGTATAGCTTGAAGCTGTCCGGAACGGCTGTGGCCTGGCCGAATCAGGAGGTCGTGCTGACCGACTATGGCGATTATGAATACTCGGTTTGGCTGTATACGCCGCATGGCTCGACGACTAAGGGCACGATTCAGTTGTACGCATTTCTTTTGCCAGCCGAAGGAGATCTGGTGGCTGCTTACCGAGACGTGCAGGTGCAAGCGGTAACCAGTAACGGCAATTGGACGCAAATCAAATGGAACGTGCAGATTCCAGAACAGGTCGACGGAACGCACATCGCCAGAGTATGGGTTGGAGTTGAAGCGTTAAATTTCGCCCCTGGTGAAGTCGCCTATCTCGACGATTTTGCGTTCGTCAAGTCGGCAGTGGATTAAACGTATTTACGGAAGAGCAGCGCCGTATAAGCAGAAACTCGGGTTGAAAGTGGCGGTTTTGTGGACAAAGGACTCATCGTGTGTTGGCTCGATGGGTTCCTTTTTTTAGGAGCGCACTATTAACGAATAATGCATTACCGGAGGCCAGCCAATTGATGATTGTCCACAAACATCTCGAAATTACATCAGCAAGCTGAGTGAATGGGATATTGGCAAAAGGGCCGAGAAAGAGTGGGGCGTCTACCCGGAACCCGGATCCCGGACGCAGCTCTCTTTGGAACAGACTCTGTGTAATCAGGCAACAATTGTGCTATCGTAGCTTTTTTTTGAGGCCTCCTGCAGAACGAAAAGCGGCGATCTGAAGGGGGAGTGATCCGGCCGCGGTGTCTCTTCGCGACAAATCGGCGGTGGAAGGCGGCAAGGTGCTATTTCTACCTGTCGATTTCACATGGGGCGCCTATATGAAAATATTGGACGATGCCAAGTTTCTCCACGCTTTCGCGATTTCGCTTGAACGAGTTGCGCTTGGGGCGGGGATTCAGTTCATTCGAATATCGCGGACCGCTGTCGCTCTATGCCGAAGGCGGAAACTGGTAGGAGAAGGAGACGGTCTTCATCGATGCTTTTGTGGGGCAGGCTGACATTCGGCTGGAGTTTTAAGTAATTAACAATAAGGAGATGAATCGATTATGCGTAGAAGAATTAATCGTGTGCTATCATTATTCCTGATTTTGTGTATTATGATCACTTCTATCGTACAGTTAAGCCCAACCGTACAAGGAAGCGGATTAGCAAGCCAACAGTCTGATTTAACAGGTCACTGGTCCGAGCCCGTGATGGGCAAATGGATTGAGCAGGGTTTGCTTAAGGGGGTTGGCGTTAACCAATACCGCCCGAATCAAATAGCTACCCGAGCGGAGTTTGTCGTATTTATTAATAGTATATTCAAATTTGTACAACGTTCGGACGAATCCTTCATAGATGTGAAGAAAGATGCTTGGTATGCGGATGCTATTTCCAAAGTACACGCTGCCGGTATTATCAACGGTGTTGGCGGAGGCAAATTTAATCCAGAAGTCCGTATATCGCGTGAAGATGCAGCTGTCATCGTAGCAAGGGCATTTCGAATTGCTTCCGATGGACAAGGGTCAGCAGCCGTGACATTTTCTGACCATAATCTTATATCTTCTTATGCAGTTGAAGCGGTAGATGCGTTGCAAGCAGGCGGGAATGTCAAGGGGCGTGGAAAGAACGCATTTGCTCCTAAAGAAAGCATTACTAGGGCAGAAATTGTCCAGCTTATTGACAATGTAATGGGGACATTAGTGAATGCTTCGGGAACAATAACGGGGGATGTTTCTGGTAATCTCGTCGTGAACGCAGACAACGTTACTTTGAAGGATATGAACATTTCTGGCAACCTTTATGTTGCCCAGGGTGTTGGGGAAGGCGATCTTACGCTGGATGGCGTCACAGTACAAGGTGAAACTTATATATGGGGCGGCGGCGAGAATAGTATTAAGATTCATGATTCGAAGCTACTAGGAAAATTGATCATTGATAAATGGAACTCCCTGATCAGAGTTATAGTGTCGGGAAAGACCGAAATAGCGCATACACTCTTGTTATCCGGAGGGACGTTGGAGGAAGATGGACAGACGAACACCGGTTTCGAATCTATTGAAGTAAACATTCCGGAAGGCACGGAGAACAAGAATGTAACCTTGATCGGTAAACTCGCACAAGTATGGAATAAAACGAATGGGATTGCATTTCTGTTCAAGGGGAATTCCACTGTCGGCAAATTCATATTTGATGCTATAGCCACTGTTGATGGCGATGGAACCATTGAACTTGCCATTTTGAATGCAAGTGGTGTCAACTTGAGCAAGTGGCCATTGAAGGCGATTTTTGGGAACGGGATTTGGGCGATCATCGAGAAGCTTAAGGTGACGGAGAATAAAAATGCTTCTGCGCCTGCTTCGCCATCATCGCCAACTGAGACGCCGGAACAGTTGCCGCTAACGGTCTGGGTTCCTACGAACGTGGACAAAATTAGGCGCGATCAGGCATTTCCTAGCGGCCAGTTGCAACAGGAACTACGGCTGGAAGCGGCCAGAAATGAGTATGAGGGCGGTCAAATCATTGTCAGAACGGCCGAAACTGCGCCGAAGAGCGTTTCCGTCTCGGTCAGCCCGTTAAAGAAGCAGGATGGAACCGCAATAGGCATAGACCAGATCCAGTTGTTCAAGCAGTATTATACTGAAGTCACGACGCAAACCTCCGGAGCTTTTCCCAAAGGATTTTATCCGGATGCGCTCATTCCCATTACTGCTGCAGATCGTATTGAGATACGTTCCGATCGGAATCAAGGGTTCTGGATTACCGTTAAAGTACCTAAAGGACAGCCGGCTGGCATCTATAAAGGCGCAATGACGATTGCGGCGGATGGCCTGACCCGAGAAATCCCGATTCAGATTGAAGTGTGGGATTTTGAACTGTCCGATGAAGGTCACACGCAAACGGCTTTTGCCATTTGGAACGACCAGGTCGCCTATTATCACGGTGTTGAGCCGAATACGCCCGAGTATTGGGAGCTGTTGGATAACTATTATTGGTTGCAAACGGAGTACAGGCTTCCGCCGGACGATTTGCCCATTCCCGATGATGATGTCGATCAATACATTGCGAAGGCCGGACGTTATTTGAATGATCCTAGGGTTAACAGCTTCAGGATTCCGTTCTATAATAACGATCCCGACAAGACCAAGGATCTGGTTGATAAGCTGCGGGATAAAGGCTGGTTGAGCAAAGGGTATTTTTATCTGGGAGGTTTGATCGATGAGCCTTCCAGCGCAATGTATCCCTTGGTGAAGCAATATGCGGAGCTGCTGAAGCAGATCGCGCCTGACGTCAAGCATTTACTGACCAAGCAACCCGTAAAGGAGCTATATGGAGATATTGAATATTGGGCACCTCCTATTAATACCTACCATAGAAGTATTGCTGAGAAGCGTGAAGCCCTCGGCGAGCACTTCTGGTGGTACACAATGGTTTACCCAACCTATCCGTCTCCATCCTATCATATTGATGATTTATTGGTTGGCGCAAGGCTGCTTTCATGGATGCAAAAGGATTATAAAGTGGAAGGCAATTTGTATTGGTCGACGACGATTTTTCGCAAATATACTGGAATGCAGTATGTTGACCGTGACGTCTGGAACGATCCACTTGCATTCCCTGGGGCGAACGGGGACGGATTTCTGCTTTATCCAGGTAAAGAGCTTGGATTAAATAAACCAATACCGTCTTTACGGCTTGAAACGATACGTGACGGTATGGAGGATTATGAGTATTTATGGATATTCGAAGAGCGAATGAAAGCAGCAGCGGAAAAGCTGGGCCTGAGCTCTTATGATGTCGAAGCAGCGATGAAGGTTTACTATGATCGTCTATACAGCAAAATGAATGATTATAATGAAGATCCTTACGTTTTGATGCAGGTAAGACGCGAGATTGCAGAACAAATTATTTCATTGGCACAAGATCCAGCTATTCTATTTACAGTAGCTAAGACAGATGAAACGACGCGTGAAATGACGATTTATACAGAACCAGGCGCAGCTCTGCAAGTAAATGGCGTAGCCCTCCAGCCCCAGCAGCAAAATAGGCTTCATGATGTTTATCAGTACTCTATAGAAGTGAACGCCCCATTAAATGAGGTGCGGCTAGTAACGGTCAAGGGAGCCGACACTAATACGTTGAATGTATTTCTGGCAGGAAAGTCGGGTGGTTCAGAAGAATCGCATTATATTATTCCTTTGAATGATGTGGATTCACAGATCGACTTGGAACGTTGGACGATTAGTAACGCAACGACTAGCTTATCAACTGAACATGTGGTGCAAGGAGATTACTCTATGAGGGTAGATTTCCATACTAATGTTGAATTTCCTAACATTCGATTGCTGAATGAAGGGCAAGGCTTTGTTAATAAGGATTGGTCCAAATACAGGGAATTACGTTTTAATGTTTACAATCCGAACAATGAAACACTAAGCTTTTATGTTAAATTCTTCGATGAATTGGGTGGAAGGAAGGATGGATATACAGTAAATATTGCCGGGAACACCGGGGAAAGCATACGAGTTCCGTTATCAGCACTGGGCGATTTGGCTAAAACGCAGATGGAAGGCTTTGAAATTTGGATGTGGGAGTCGCCTGAGCCAAGAACCTTATATTTTGACAACTTCCATTTTATTGCTGAAGAAATGCTTCCTCCACAAAACTTTCCTGCTGCTGGAAATGTTGAAGCGTTCTTAAAGGGCGGTGCAATTAACATCACTAAAGGGGGTCAAACTCCGTTTAAGCTCTTCATGATGAATACGGGTGCAGAAGCTGCAGAAGTGACCGTGGAGCAAGTAGATCAAGGGCCGTTACAAGTGGTGGCGATTAGTGATTTCACATTGGTAGCTGGCGAATTCACAACGTTGAATGGGAAGATTGAAGTATCTCCAACACTGGAAGATGGGACGTATACGGTTATACTACAAGTGAAAGCAAATGGGACGCTGGTGAAGGCTATAGAGATAGAGGTACGCCTTAATCGGAACATGCTATTCAATCAAGTAACGGGCGTGAACGGAGCCGTACAGGCCGTTCTAAATCGCTCCCCGGCGAGCGAGCCCGGAACGGCAGACTTTACCGTGCAGGCGGTCATTGACGGTACTGCGGCATTAGTAGAACATCCGACCGAGGTAAGTTGGAACGCAGCGACGAACACGGCGACGCTCGCTGTTCCGTTCGTCGAGCAAACGAACTTGCAGCAATCCGTGGTCTATCGGGTCGCGTACAATGGCGGGGAGGCATTCGACAGTCCGGCGAACATCGTGCCTGCGAATCCGCAAGCTTCCTTGATCCGAAACTCGTCCTTCGAAATCGGATATACAGCTACTGGCGCACAATATAATGCTTATCCATGGAGATATTGGTATGAGGGCATAGCGCCGAATATCATGACCAGAAGCGATGAACAGTCCAGAACCGGCAAGTATAGCTTGAAGCTGTCCGGAACGGCTGTGGCCTGGCCGAATCAGGAGGTCGTGTTGACCGACTATGGCGATTATGAATACTCGGTCTGGCTGTATACGCCGCATGGCTCTACGACTAAGGGCACGATTCAGTTGTACGCATTTCTTTTGCCAGCCGAAGGAGATTTGGTGGCTGCTTACCGAGACGTGCAGGTGCAAGCGGTAACCAGTAACGGTAATTGGACGCAAATCAAATGGAACGTGCAGATTCCAGAACAGGTCGACGGAACACATATCGCCAGAGTATGGGCTGGAGTTGAAGCGTTAAATTTCGCCCCGGGTGAAATCGCCTATCTCGACGATTTTGCGTTCGTAAAGTCGGCCGTGGATTAAGCAGTATTCACGGAAGAGCAGCGCCGTATCCGAAGAAACTCGAGCTGAAGATGGCGGCTTCGTTGACGTCGATTCCTTGACTCACTACTACGACGAGGCCGCCGCCTCACAAACGATCGGCATCGCCAAAGGAACCGGAGACGTCCGCTTCACCTCCGACTCGTTCATTACCAGACAAGACATGATGTCCTTAACGCGATTATTCTATATAGAATCTTTAGCGGGTTTGGCTCGATCGGCGATCGAAAGTTCCTGGCCGCGAATGGGTTCGGAGACGAGGAAAAAGAGAAGCTGGCCACGGGTGACGGCTATGCAAAAATCGTCTGCGTCACTCCTGGAGATCTTGATTCCGAAGAGCCTAGCTGGTCGTACTCTTTTGACGGAGAGATCCGCCCAATTATTCATTTAACGGACTGTTTATTTCTTGATGCACACGGGAAAAGGGCTCATCGAGTTGTATGGCTCGATGGGTCTTTTGTGCGCTTGGCAGCGCAATCGACTAAGGAGTGAAAGTCTCCAGTACACCGCGAGGTGGCGGAAGAACAAGCAGTCCAGCTACGTAGCTGAAAGAAAATAAGAAAGTTCCACCGGGAAATGCGAAGACGAGGCTGGGACAATAAATAACGGACAATAAAGAACTACCGGGGCTCCGTATGACAGCCTGGAGAAGTTCACATTCAACGTACCCCAAGTATGCAATGCCGAACAAATGGTTAGAAGAAATCAGTCTATGTGAGCGCAGACGCTTCTCGCGCGACCTGCATGACGGTATCGGTCAAAGCCTGTTCTCGCTCAAATTTAGATTGGATCGCATGATCTCCGAAGGCGGGGACAAGGAACTGGAGACGCTCGGGCGCGAGGTGTCGCAATTGATGGCTGAAGTGAGAGGACTGGCATGAGAGCTTCGTCCGTCCGTACTCGACGATCTCGGTGTCGTGCCGGCGCTGCGGACGTATATCGACAATTACGAACGCCATTACGGCATTCGCGTGCGGTTTGACTGCAGTCTGCGCAAACGGCCCGATCTGCTCATCGAGACGACGATTTATCGCGTCATTCAAGAGGCGTTAACGAATGTTGGTAAATATGCCGGCGTATCGGAAGCGACGGTAACCTTGCATGATACGGGAACGAATTTGGAGGCATCAGTCGAAGATCGGGGCGCCGGATTCAACCACTCAGAAGCGGGGATGCGGCGTCGGGCTGTTCAGCATGGAGGAGCGCGCGCGCCGTCGCCGGCGAACTGCGCTTAATCTCGGAGCCGGGCAGCGGCACGACCGTCAAGCTGAGCATTCCGCTTTCGCGGGCATAACTGGCAATCGGAATCATATATCGAAAGTAACGGCGCACATCGGGATAGTCCCCGATGGCGTGCGACTTCGTCGTCCCTGATTGGACGGCGGAGCCTTTTTTTGGTTTGACGGAGGGTAATCGCTTGCCCTGAGCTCACTTTCGGATTCTATTTCCATTTGGTCTCGGTCATGCTATCTTACCTAATAAATTCGGCAGCCGCTTGCTAGAAGGGGGATACGATGAACTGCCTCATTTTTCCCGGCTTATTGAAGATGACCAGCATCAAATTCAAGCTGATCGCGATTTTTATTTTTCAGATTTTAATCCCATTCCTTCTTCTTTCGCTTGCCTACGTCTATTACACGCAGAACGTCCTGAAAGAAAAAGTTATCGTAACTCATAGGGAGATCACGAAGCAAATCGGTCAAAACTTGAACGTCGTATTCAAGGACATGGTAACGACCACCCACGTCGTGCTTGCAAATAACGATATGGGGGAGGTGTTGTCCAAAAACATTTACGACGACCCGGTCAACATTTTCACCAACATCAAAATGCTGAACAATATGTTTACCGAAATGATGTACTCGGTGTTGAATTATCCAAGCAGCTTTGTCGCGATTAAGGACAGCTACGGTAATTTGCATATGAGCCGGAACGCGCCGCAAACAATGAGCTCCGGATTGACGCTAAGCGCTCTTGCAATACCGATACGCTGTCTTTGACCGCCCGAGAACTCATTCGGATAACGATCCATATAATCGCGATTCAAATTCACAGCCTCGAACAGATCGCCGATAATTTGACGGCGCTTGCGATGATCTTTCAAGACCCGATGAGCGCGCTTAATCCGGTATACTCCATTGGCTTTCAAATTGTAGAAAACTTGCGACAGCATCGTAAAATGTCCCGGAAAGAAGCAAAGACGCGTGCCATAGAGCTTCTTCGCGACCGATGAATTTGCTGTTTCAGGAGGTCATCGATCCGCGCGAACGCGCCGCGGATTACCTTGTCCAATACCATAACGAGCTGATGTTTACGCGCAATGTGGCGTTCAGCCAACCTTATTACAGCATGCATCCCTGGGCGCACTTGAAACGCGGCGAGGTAAAGCCGTTTCTCAAAGCATATTACAACACTTTCGCCGGTTTGGCAGACAGGGAAACGTATACGTTCTGGGAGCATTACTATCAGGTCAGCCCGCACAAGACGCACGAAGAAGGTTGGTTCCTGATGCAGACCCGCTGGATGCTGTACATGGAGGAAGGCGCGATGCTTAAGCTGCTGCCGGGCATTCCGCGCAAGTGGCTGGAGCAAGGAAAGCGGATTGAACTTCAGGACGTACACAGTTATTTCGGCAGCTTCACTTTGCGGGTAATGTCCGAAGGCGGGCGTCTGTCGGCGAACATCACCTGCAGCCCAGAGCGAGGACCTGAAACCGTGCTGTTACGGCTGCCGCATCCCGACGGTAAACGAGCAATCCGCTTGTCGGGCGGGGGCGTCTATTTACCGGAAGAGGAGAGCGTGCGGCTGGACAACTTCGGCGGAGAGGCAGAGATTGAATTGTATTTTAAATGACAAATAGCACGTGAGTAGAAAGGAGCTTTTCTCAATTGGGGAAG
Organism: Cohnella soli; assembly: GCF_042655525.1. Classification (NCBI taxonomy): domain Bacteria; kingdom Bacillati; phylum Bacillota; class Bacilli; order Caryophanales; family Paenibacillaceae; genus Cohnella; species Cohnella soli. The sequence goes on along the minus strand of NZ_JBHSMI010000052.1, from coordinate 624,921 downwards.
CTCCTTTCTCGCTTTCATCCAAGGAGGAGCGACACCTGGCAGGGGAATATCGCTTCAAATCAGAATGATATTTATTTAATATGATTAAATAATTGGTTTACATAATTATAGTTATGTATATTAATGAAATTCTTCAGCAATGAACTTCAAGTTGAGTCCCGATGGGATTGATAAGATTAACACGGGTAATACCAGCGTAGCTGACACCACCCGCAAACACATGGGTTAAATTGGAAACTCATTTATAACCTCATTATATTCATTTTGAGCATCGGTAATTGCCAGCTTTGAGTATACTTCCAAAGATTTTCTGCTTTCATGGCCGGAATAGGGCTGAATCAACGCGTCATCAATGCCCTGCTTTTTTAGCCAGGTTAATAGAAAGTGACGTAGTTTATGAGGAGAAAGGTTTTGAGATAACTTGGCCTCCTCTGAATATTTAGCCAAAATCTTGCGTATTCCCCTGTCAGTGTATTTTTTCTTCCATGAGGACTCAAACAGATAGGCCGCTTGCTTCTTTTTCATCGAATCAGTGTGCATGGCCAGTAGCTCTTTGAACGTCTGAGGAAATGGAACAATGCGGTCTTTGCTGCCCTTTCCTTTGTTGATCCGGATCTGACAGTAATGAAAATCGATGTCCGCTAGCTTAATGCTGATTAACTCACTGACCCGGACACCTGTATACATGAGGGTCTTCACGATCATCATGTCCTGAAAATTCTTGGCCTTCCAAACCACTTCATAGTATCTTTTTAATTCCTCCTCAGTAGGTACGTAAGGCAGCTTTTTATTTGATTTAGGAACCTCAATTTCAAGCTCGCTTCTTAAATGCTGAAACAAACTCTTTAAGTAAGCATAGTCCGGTCGTTCTGAGCGAATGTACTTCGCCAGCTCCCGGGCTTTCTTTTTTGCAGATGCGCGTTTTTCAATCATGCAAGTTCACCTTCTAATGGAAGTCTTTCCGTCATGTCCAATCGGAATGTGCCATATGGATTAACGTGCGTATAGATCAAGGGTGTCACTGCACGTAAATCTTCCGGAGTCATTAGATCAAACCATTTCTTCTCCGATAAAACGTTCTGGAACATGATGGTATTAATATAGACTAAGCAATTTTGCAGTAGATGAAGAGATAAAACGGCCATTTCTTGATCTTCCATGCGATTTGTGGCAATTTCTCCACCCTTGCCATAGAAGATAAACCAATTGGCCGAGTTCCAGTTTTCCACGACATTTAAACCAGCATTAATCTCTCGGCGTAATTCTTCCGAATGCAAATATTCACAGAGGAAGATGGTTTTAACTGCCTTACCCAACTCACCTAGCGCCTGATACGTTGGATGCTTTAAATTGTTCCGGGTAAACCTTTTCAGAATGGCTTCCGTTTCAGACGTACCAAGCCGTAAAGCTGTAGCATACTTCATCATTTGATCATACTGCTGACGGATCAGTTCCCAATTAATCGGGCGAGTGAGTACATGCTGCAAGTTCGCAAAAGCGTCAGTCATTCCTGCCTCCGGTCGGTATAACTTTTGTGTATGAATAGCTTTTAATCGAGGCGTGAGTTTGTAACCAAGCAAATAACAAAAGGCGAATGCAACCTCACTCTGTCCATGTGAATCAACATAATTCTTCTCCACTTCCATATCGGTGCAGTGACGCAACAATCCTTCCATCATGGCAGCGACTTCTGATGAAGAACACGATTTAAGCTGTGAGTAGATACAAGTCGAATTTTTTTCTACATGCCAATAAATCATAACACCGCGGCCGCGGTACCGGTATGCCATTCCGTCATTAGGTTTTGATCCCATGCCCCGAATTTTTTAGAATCGGAGGCACAAGAAGTTGTTCCCTCACCCCATATTTCCTGCATTCGTACTTTGAAGATAGCGTTTACTACTTCGGAAATCGCGTTGCGAAGGTTATCCTTTCATGTTATCCCCTCCAAAGTAAAGTTCCTATAACAGTGAGTATCGGAACTTAGTGTTTGAAATCAGTATATCCAAGCTGTATATTTTAGACAATATGAGTTTCATAAAGTTCGATGTTCCATTTACAAAAATAAAAACGGAACTTTATTATTTGAGTGAAAAGATGATTTTTACCACAATAACCTCAGAAGCATTTTGCCCATTTACGTAATTACGATTGTTTCGCTGCAGCCGTCTAAATTTTTTTAATACATGTCAAAAAATTTCTCTTTGTGGCATCTATTATGCGGATAGACGAATGACGATCGATGAAGGAGTCGGACAGTGAAGGAAATCGTAATAGGACAGTCAAGTCTCGGCGACCAGGAAGAAGTTGAATCGGCGCTAATTGAACGGGCACAACAAGGGGATCACGATGCTTTTAGCGAGCTGGTTCGCCGACATCGGTCTAAAGCGCATGCGTGGGCTTCGGGCATTACTCAGGATACGTTTATGGCAGAAGACATTGTACAAGATGCGCTCTTAAAGGCTTTTATGCATCTTGGTACATTAGTTGACGTTACACGTTTTCTTCCATGGCTGCACAAAATCGTACGTAATCAGGCCATGATGAAGCTCAGACGCGGGGGACCTTATGGGAAAGAACGACCATTTACTAGTTTCGAGGTCAGTGTCTTTTCCGAGAGGGTTGATTGGGAAGACGTGGAGAGCATCCTGACGTATATGATGAGAACCAGGGAGAAGGAAAGTGAGACTTATCGTAGTCCTGAAGAGCATATCGTTCGAAAAGAAAACCTGGAGACGTTACTCGGTCTCTTCACCTGCTTAAACCGCCGAGAGAGAGGAATAATTGAAGCTTATTTCTTTAAACAACTTTCCCCTCAAGAAATTGCTGATATGTTTGATACAACGACGACCAGCGTTTATAAAACGATTTCCCGTACCCGGCAAAAACTTCAACATGAACGCATTCGAGTCTATATTAATGAGCATTTGATCCAGAGAAGGGAGAAAAAATGTATGACAAGAACAATCTTGGAACGGCCTGTGGTCTATACTGAACGGGTGGGTGATAGTCACTTTCTAGGTTCAAGGCCGTCGGTAACCTATTGCCTGTGGGGTTTATTACAGTACTCTGATAAGAAGGGAATAACATTAGCTGAAGTCAATGCCCTAACAGGGTATGCTTTTTGTTTAAATATTTTCAAAGAAACGGTTCATATTGGTGGTCCGTTCATTTTTGCAGGGGAAGAGAACTTCCCGAAAGCACTGGCCAATCTTGGCTATGATGTAAAAGTACTTAGTTTTCTACCTGTGGAACCACTCATCATCCCCGATGTCCTTAACACAATTCACCAATCGATTGATAGAGGATATCCGGCGATCATCTGGGATTTATTCCATGCAGAGTTTGGACTAGTATATGGATACGATGACAAACAGCAACATCTATATGCGCTAGACAAGTTAAAAGAGGCGCCCTTAGCTTACGATCTATTAGGGAAGGGAAAGACCTCGGAAATTGGTCTCATTGCCATCACTGAGCCTAACGGAATTGACCGACTGACAGCATTGTGTAATATGCTCGATATGATATGGGAGCATGGAAACACGATGAAATCCATTAAACATGGCGATGGTGAATTAACTAAAGGGCTTGCTGCTTATGATGCATGGATCGAAGCTTTTCAGGGGGACCGGATTGTCCCATTCTTTAATGCCTATAATGTTGCAGTTTATTCGGAGTTACGTCAATTCGCAGTACAATTTCTTCGTAGATTAAAGGAAGATTTTGTGGAGCATGATTGGACCTTCATAACTGATGCCCTTCATCACTATGAAGCGGTGGCCGCGGCACTACAAGGTCTTGCCGATCTGTTTCCTTTCCCAGGTGGCGGAGATCCAAAAGTTACGCAAAACATCGAGAAAGCGGTTAATCTCCTACAGGGGGCAAAAAGAGCGGAAGCCGATGGCCTACAGGCTTTGAAAAAGTTGCGCGAAGCTTTAGGAACTTTGCAAGCTGGAGGCATTCAATGAATCATATCCAAGTACGGGGGGCACGGATCCACCATCTCAAAGACGTTAATGTCATCATTCCGAAAGGTCAATTCGTGGTTTTTACTGGTGTTAGCGGGTCAGGGAAATCAAGCTTGGCCTTCGATATTCTATACGAAGAAGGGAGACGTCGCTATCTCCACTCCATCGGTTTGAACTTACGAGGAGGTGCGGAAGACATCGAACCTTTTGACGATATTTCCGGTCTTCCACCCGCGATCTCAGTGGAGCAGAATACAATTAGGCATTCCAATCCCCGAAGCGTTGTCGGTACAAAAACCAAAATTCTCGATTATATCAAACTGATGTTTTCTATTGAAGGAGTAACAACGGAAGGGAGGCGAACCAATCTCAGAGCGGAAGCCTTCGCTTACAATTTACAGTCAGGTATGTGCGAGGCTTGCTATGGACGTGGGTTTGGTACGGATATTGATTTAAGCAAAGTAATCCCAGACCGGAGCAAGCCAACTGAGAAAATATGTGCGCAAATAAGCTCGGTTCTTTCAAGGGAAATCCAAAAGTTATCGAAAGCGAATGTCATCGGCTGGTCGGGAGTCTCCTACGAGGATCTATCAAAAGAAGAGAAAGACGTTTTTTTATACGGCCACGGAGAGTTTACAGGTGTTATCACCTGGGTTCGAAACCGAATGAAAAGTAAGCCGAACCAACGGCAACACTTGGAAAAGATGTATTGCTCAAGCATTGCATGCGAACAATGTCGAGGTTATCGAGTAAATGAAACGGCGCGGAAAACTTTTATCTGCGGAAAGCACGTAGGCGAACTTTGTAATATGACGATGGCAGATCTTTGGAAATTCGTGGACTCTCTTTCGCATGAAGAAATGGATCTCACACCGCAGGGTAAGAAAATTGTCAGTCGGCTGGCAAAGCAGCTGCATTTGTTTATTGATGTAGGACTGTCTCATTTAACGGTCTTAAGGAGTATCCCTTCCTTGAGCGGAGGGGAGCTTCAACGACTTTATCTGATGTTCCATCTCCAATCCCAATTTGATTCTTTGCTCTATGTATTTGATGAGCCAACAGCAGGACTGCACGAATCGGAAAAAAAGATTCTATTACACAAATTGAAATCTTTAACCGCTTCCGGAAATACTGTGATCGCGGTTGAGCATGACCCTAATGTAATGTTTGGTGCAGACTATATCGTAGAGTTAGGCCCATTTGCGGGAAAACACGGAGGACAATTGATATTTCAAGGAACCCTAGAAGATTATCTGCATTCTAAGGCATCGGGAATAAGTCCATATTTGTCGGGAAAGAAATTTCTGCCGCATAAAAAAATAGAGCAACGACGTAATATCACGGAGAAAACTCCAAAATTGTTGATCCGTAATGCGAACTTACACAATTTGAAAGACATAAATGCCGCAATTCCGCTTGGTGCCATGGTGGGGGTAGCTGGCGTTTCCGGAAGCGGAAAAAGCACGCTTATTTCCGACACGCTCATGCCCCTGCTCCGACATTATTTGAATACAGAACAAGAAGAAGACTTGGACGAAGGAGATGAAATTCTCGACAAAACGTCATCTGCACTGCATGAAATCGGTACCCTGGAGGGTTGGCAATCGATTGAAAAATGCGTGATTGTTACTCAAGAACCGATAGGTCGCTTCAAAATGTCTATGCCGATTACGTATGTAGGAATCTGGGACAAAATTCGGAGTATATTTGCCGATCAGCAAGAGGCGATTAATAAAAACTATACTCCCAGTCACTTCTCCTTTAACACGGAGCATGGATCCTGCCCTACTTGTACGGGGGACGGCGTGGAAACTGTGGATATGGGGCCACTCGGATTAATCAACCGACCATGTCTATCTTGTAAGGGAACTAGATATAAAAATGAAATTCTACAGGTCACGTACAAAGGAAGGAATATCTACGATGTGTTAATGATGAGTGTGGAGGATGCGCTGGGATTATTTGGTGAATATAAAGCCATCTCCCACATGCTTGAAACCCTAATTAAAGTAGGTTTGGGATATATCTCCCTCGGACAACCAGCTCCGACATTAAGTGGTGGAGAAGCGCAACGAATCAAGTTAGCCAAAGAGCTAGGCAAAGTTCAGAGGAAAAATACTCTATATGTCCTGGATGAACCGACTTCCGGGTTAAGCTTCTCGGATATTGAAAAACTCATCGCATTACTTGACGAGCTTACGGAGCAAGGAAACACCGTGGTTATAACAGAGCATGATACTTCCATGTTATCCTACTGTGATTGGATTCTTGAGATGGGCCCATATGGTGGGAGTGAGGGTGGAGAGCTTATTGCTGAAGGCACCCCAGAAATGCTGACCAGTGATCGAAGCTCAAAAGTCGGATCCTATTTAATGAGAAACTGTCCTGCTGTTGTATAAAGGATTAGATAACATAGAGTAACGGTAGTTAAACAAACATATATATCACTCATAAAAAAGAACTCTCCAAACTCGGAGGGTTCTTACATTTATATCCATATGTTTGCGGGTGGTGTCAGCTACGCTGGAATTAGCCCTACATGACAATAAAACGGAATAACGGACAGTTCATTAATTGCTGAAGAATACTGAACATTGGACAATAAACACGAGATGCTATCAAGGCAGCTATAAATTGAGTTCAAGGTCACCTAATCCTGCAAAATTCAATTTACATACTCACAAAACCCGTATTTTATACATATGTCTATAAACAACTACAGGCGTTCTCAAAGTCTTGTATGTATGCAGAGTTCCTTGCGCATATTGTCGTCCATGGCGAGGCCCACGATCTCTCCGTTAAAACAATCCAGTACCGCGGCTGCCGCTCTTGTTTCGGTGTGGGCTTCAAGCTACGGTAATAACCCGATTCGCTGACAGCAAGTACTTCACACGTCTCCTTGACGGGCCACCGATCCCGCCGTTCACGGATGTACGCATAGAGCTGGCGTGCCTTTACCGCTTCCGGTCTTTTGCGAAAAAACCGAGTGCGTCCTTGAGAATTTCATTGGCTCGGCGCAACTCGCCTATTTCTTTTTCTAATTCGATTTCACGCGCAGTCTTATCGGCAGATGCTCCTGGGACCAATCTCATCGCTTAATCTGACTGCTTCTTCTTTGAATGCTTTGTCGTACCTGTTCATTGTCACTCGTCCCCTCGTTTGCTTTCATTTTATTTCATACGAGGATGTATTTCGACTGCATTTTTATCGTAGCACTCCATTCTTTTAACTGGAAGAACTCCACCAAAATTATGCTGTACTCAAGAAGTTTAATTGCTTCCTGGTACTTATTATAGTGTCCTCGTTTCGACCGTTTAAAAACTAGTTCCTCAGCAGGATTTGGACCGGCCGCACGCTGTTCATCACTCATTTAAATCCTCCCACTATAGTCCTGTCGGCTCGATACCAAACACGATATTCGTCTTGCTATGTGTTTGACCGAGCTCTTTCATCCACGTTGCCAGCTTCGTCAGCCCTGCTTGATCATTATGGAATACGCAGTCTTTACCTAACTCGATTCCGCGAAAATCCACCGCACGGGCGACGTGAATCTTCTTGGCAATATCTGCGCCAACCACCAATGTGGCATCGGTAATTCGTGTAATACGTTGATTCTGCTTTTGTTTCAGCTTATACTTCATGTAGAGCGTCCTCCTTCAATTAGGGCAGTGAATGGCCAACATTCCGAGACCCAGCATACAGGAGGCGCTTTTTCTTTTCAAAGGGCAAATTACTTCATTACAGGAATGGCTCCTCTATTCAAGGGTATAGTTGCAGCCCCATTATAAGTTGTGAATAGAGGAGACATAAGGCGGAAAAGGAACTCATTTGGGCAGAAAAACGCATGTCGACTTATGGACGAGGGGAGTTTTCGCCCATCTCTTGGATCGTGGCGGCGATACCCTCTTCGCAGGCAGTAACGGCAAAGCTTCCGGCATACGCCAAGCCGGATTCCCGAATGTCGCCGCAACCTTGATCGTAGCGGTCAAGCAGCTTCCTCACTCTCGGTTCATACCACTGCAGCATTCTCAGCTTCAAGCCGGCGACTTTTTCGATCCGGACAGGCATATTCGCTGCCGAACCGGCGATGGTAAGCAACTCCTCCGTCGAAATGGCCGGTCCGCCTTGTATAAGCCACGGTTTCCCGTACGAGTCGAGCTGGGATGCCAGTTCGACTGCAGCTTGAGCCGCATCGGGCGCATAGAGAAATCGCCGTTTGACCGATGGTTTTGCAATCAGCTTCACCGTTTTTCCTTTCGTGATCTCTTTGAGCGAATGGTGCAGCAACGTGTCGGTTACGCCCGCCCCGTAGATTTCCGGAACCGCCAAGCGGATGTACCACTCTTTGACGTGCAACGCGTGTTCATTTTCCCCGGTCGGCCGATAGACGCCTTCCATGATAACAACTTTCGCACCGATTTGTTCCGATACGCTCTGGACGGCTTCCAGCATCCGCCGAACTTTATCAGGCTTCTCGTCGTAAGTCGTATAGACGCAGCAGAAGATCACTTCCACGCCTTCTGCGGCGGAGAGAAGAACGTTCGGATCCCGGACGTCTCCGAGCGCCGTGCGCAAATGCGGGGAGCCCGGGAAAACTTCCTCCAGCTTCTCCAGCTTGCGAAGAGAGCCCGAATACGCGACGACGTCGATCCCGTTTCCGATCAATCTCTCGATAAGCGCCTTGCCGATTCCTTTACCTGTTCTTACGACCATTGCTTTTTTCATCGTGATCACTCCTGTTTTTATATGGGATATGGATTGAGTGCGAATTGCATCGTTTAGCCAACCGCTTATAGATCAGGCAGGTTGCCCGACCGGGTTCCTACCCGATATGGCGTCGTAATTCCCTCATAGTTCATCATCATGCTCATCCCCATCGATGCATGCCCGAGGTTATGGCAATGCACCATCCATAAGCCCGGATTATCAGCTACCAGATATACCTCGTATGTTTCGTCTTTCCGCGTCAGGAGCGTGTCGAGATAAGAAAGGGACTCCGTTTCTGCTAAGTACTCGGAACGTGTGACCGTGAAAATGGAACGGATGATCGCCGCCTCCTTCATTCGTTATCGTAATGAGCAAGCGCTCGCCCTCCTTCACGATCATTGGAGGAATTTCATGGAAAGAACGGCCGTTGATCGTTTTGACGAACAACGATTGACCAAGCTTCAGCTCGAGACGCTTGTCGACCGCGACTTTGCCGCTGCCGAGCGGATCTTCCGCTAGCGGGGCACCGTAATCTACGAACGAGAACGTATCGCCTCCCTCCGTTAACACAGGATCGCTGCCGCTTCCAAGCGTTATCGGCAAGCTTTTGGCCGATTCGTTGCGAACGATCACTTTATTGGACGCGGGCAGCCGGATAAGCAGATCGTATCGTTGCCCGGCTCCGACCGGAATGATCGTCCCCTGCAGATCGTCGGGTTCGTTCAGATCGTGGCCGTCCATCGCAATGACCTGAAAAGGAGCGCCGTTAACCGAGAACTTCATCGTTTCGTTGTCCGCATTGGTCAGCCGGAGTCTCACGAGGTCGCCGGCGTTCCCTACCTGCAAACCGTTCGTGCTCCCGTTCAAAACCACCGAACCCTTTAATCTCTGATAGAGCGCGGATACATCCGTAGCTGCGGCCAGCTCGGCGGCAGGCTCCCGAGGCTCGACGACGATGGATCCGAGCAGTCCTTTTTGCGCCTGAATCGAACTCATCTGGTGAGAGTGATACCAATACGTGCCCGGAGCCGAAGCGATAAATGTGTACGTGAAGCTTTCGCCGGGCCACACGGCGTCTTGCGTGACGCCGGCTATGCCATCCTGGGAGCATGGAACGTTGATCCCGTGCCAATGAATAGTAACGCCGTCGTCGATGTCCTTGTTATGAAGCGTAACGACGACGCGATCGCCTTCCGTAACCCGGATTGCCGGACCTGGAGAAACGCCGTTAAACGTCCAGGCTGCGACCGTCTTGCCTTTGTCCAGTTGCAATTCTGTCTTCGCCGCCGTGAATTCAAAATTACGAGTCGCTCCCGAAGTGTCCTCCGCTACAAGCGACTCGCAGGAAACGCTTGAAGAAGAATGTTCGTGCGCTGAGACAGCGGTGGCTGAGCCGGAATGTTGCGAATGGGCCATATTGATCTCGACCGGTTTTTGAAGACGCATTTGCCAGAAATAGACGCCGACTACGACGGCGATCAGCAGTAGAAGCGGAGCTCCGAAGATCAGAAAACGTTTGGTGAATTTTTTCTTTCTCATGAACGGACACCCTTTTCTTTTCTGGTAATGGATTGATCAATACCATTTCGTGAGCCGGAGTTCCGAACGACCGCAAGAACAACAATCGCACCGATGACGGCGAAAGCGGCCGCTCCGAGAAACACCCAAGCGAATCCTCCGGTTAATGCTTGCGGCTCGCTAATTCCTTTGTCGAGCAAACTCCTTGTTCGAGTGGACGATAAGGTAGCGAGAACGGCAAGCCCGATGGCGCCTCCGATTTGCTGGCTTGTGTTGACAAGACCGCTGGCCAGCCCCGCCTCGCTATCTGCAACGCCATGAACCGCCAACTCCGTCCCGGATACGAAAGCTCCTCCCACTCCGATCCCGATTACGATGCTAGGCCCGAGCAAATGGAGGGCAAAGGACGCATTGCTTGGAGCCAAGGACAGCCAGATCAGCCCCGCGGCAAACAGAATCAAAGAGAAAGCCAGCGACAGTCTCGTTCCGAGCTTCTTAATGAGCGCCGGTTCAGCTCCGGCAATTAACACGAGCGCTCCGGCTAACGGCAACTGAGTAAGCCCTGCTTTCATCGCATCGTAATGAAGCACTTGCTGCATGTAGACTGACAGGGCGAAAAATAAAGCCGTTGTCGCTCCTCCGATCAGGAACATCGCTAGATTTCCGCCCAAAACCGACTTGTTGCGAAAAATGCTTAATGGCATTAAAGGATTTGTAACACGACGCTCGATCAGTACAAAGCCTGCCAGCAGCACAACGGCTGCTCCAGCTAATACCAGCGTCAACGGAGAAGTCCAACCGAATCGCTCGACTTCGGACAAGGCGGCCACAAGGGCGACGATACCGGCAGTAACGGCGGCCGCTCCGGGCATGTCGAGACTTTCGTTTGCGCCTGGCTTATCTTTGGCAATCAGCAACAGCGAGGCTACGATAACGAGCAATGCTACAGGAACGTTGACGTAGAACACCGACGGCCAGCCGAACGAGGAAGTAAGGACACCGCCGAGCAGTACGCCCGCAGCGCTGCCTACGCCGGCGACCGCTCCCCAGATGCCGAGCGCTTTCGCCCGGTCGCGAGGGTCGGCGAACAACTTAGTGACAAGGGCGAGAGCCGCCGGCGCAAGCAGTGCGGCCGATGCCCCTTGTACAGCTCTCGCGCTTAACAGCCATGCTCCCGTATTGGCCAGCCCGGCTGCCGCCGAAGCGGCCGCGAATCCGGCTACGCCAGCGATGAACAAACGCCGATGCCCGAAGCGGTCGGATAGTCTTCCGCCCAGCAGCAGCAGTCCTCCGAACGGCAAGACGTATGCCGTAATTACCCAACTAAGCGTATTTGTATCGAGATGAAGTTCGGCGCCCATAGACGGGAGCGCGATGTTGACGATAGAAGCATCAAGCACGACAAGAAATTGGGCAAGTGCCAGCGCAATTAGCGCCCACCAGCGGTATGCGATCGGACGAGCGTTCGTAGACATTGAGGCCATTGATTTCATGGCAGACACTCCTTTTGTATTGGTGATATTGATTGATCAATCACAACTATTTAATGTGAACGCATAGCGAACCAATTTTTTCTTTCCTCGGCAGTCGAGGACAGGATCGAGTCGAATACGAAATGACGAGTAACTTCGAAACCGCAATACTCGAAAATGCCTTTATCGATCGTCAGTCTCATCGACTGCTCCATACCGCTCGCTTCATATTCTTCTTGGGACTTGTTCTGCGTATGAATGAGCGCTGCCGTTTTCCCCTTGAGCAACCCGGTTTGAACGCCATCGACATATTTATGAGCGAATCCGTACGAGAATACCCGATCTACATACCCTTTGAGCACGGCAGGCATTCCCATCCACCAAAGCGGGTATATAAACGTGACATGATCGGCCCACGACACGTACGATTGCTCGAGACTGACGTCCTCTTCCACCCCTCCGAGCATTTCCGTCGATCCGAGCGCGGGCTGGAAACCGATCTCGTACAAATCGCGAACGACAACCTCATGGCCTTCTTTCCGCTTGCTTTCCGCTACTGTATCCACAATCGCGCGATTAAAACTTCTTGGTCTCGGGTGCGCATAGACGATCAAATGTTTCATGTTCATTTCTCCTGTTCATTTGAAAGTGATTAATCAATAACTAATGATCGCTTATTTCCGATTTTTACTTTTCAACGCGCGAATCGTAGCTGCGATTCCCTCTTCGAAAGGCGTTGCCGGAATCGGCCCGATCAGCTTTTTGTATTTGTCTCCGCTCAAGACAAGAGGCTCCTCGGTCAAATAAAGCATTTCGACGACTTCCTTCATAACCGGAACGGATAAGCCTATCAGTGACAGCCCAACTTTGCCAAGTGGAATGACCGGTTTGGCGATACCGCTTGCCTTCCGTGCAATACGTACGATCTCCTTGCCCGAAATCAGGCCCGCGCCCGCAATGTGCCAGTTTTGCCCGTAGGCATCGTCTCTGCTGGCCAGCTCCGCGACCATGATCGCCGCATCCGGTAAGTATACAAATTCCCGAGCCGTGTGCATGTTGCCAATGAAAAATGCCATCTTGCCGGCCGCGATGGCTTCAAGCGTAGTGCCCAAATAAGAAGCTTCGTTCGCCGTGGGGCCGTAGTAATCCGGCAAGCGGGCGATCAAGACTTTAGCCCGTTTCCACCGTTCGCCGAACAGCATCTTCTCGTAAGCCAATCTGGTTTTACCTTTCCTCGTGTGAGGGTTTTTCGGATGCTCCTCGGTCACCTTTTCCGTCTGCCTTCTTCCGTAAGGGTAGATCCCGTCGATTGCCACAACCTTCAAACCCAGCCGATCGGATGCCTCCATTATGGATTCTCCCAGAGGGATCAGCTTGCTTACCATCTCGTGATACGGCACGTTCGCGCAGTGGAACAGGACGTCCGTACCTTCCGCGGCTGCGACGATGTCGTTCGGGCGGAAAGCGTCGCCCGTTGCGATCGTTAAATTCGTCGCATGGCCTAAACCGGCCTTTAGCTGTTCCAGCTTCTGGCGCGATCTCCCGAACGCCACCGTCCTGATTCCCCTTTTAACTAGCTCCGCTGTAATCGCTGCGCCCGTACCTCCCGTCGCCCCGATTACGATTGCCTTTTCCATTGAAGTCACCTCGTTCGAAAGATGTAATTGATCAATCACTAACGTTACGAGTTAAATTTACCATGTTGTTATTGATTAGTCAATCACAACTTAGCATTTTATTTCTCCCTTATTTCTCCTTCAATTCGGGCATTTCCAGCGCTAACGAGATGTTGCACAACACTCCGCGTGCCAAGAACAGCATAGTCCGTTCCTCCGCGTCTTGAAATCCGGCAGCCTGGAAAGCATCTCTCACCATTTTACGGACTTCCGCATAGCCGTTGCGCATCACTTCCCGGATCTGCTCTTCCCGAATCGTATGGGCTTGCATCTGAAGCAGCGTTTCGTTATGGTAAGAATTCAGAATTTCTTCGTACGCTATGATCAGTTCCTTTTCCAGCCGTTCAGAGGTTGCCGTGCGCACGACTTGACGGAAGGATTCGAGCATTCGTGTCCAGGACACTTCTAACGCAGCCAACAACAAAGCTTCTTTGGTCGAAAAGAAACGAAAGACGTACGGTTGCGAGATTTGCGCCCTCTCCGCGACTTGCGCCGTCGTTGCCCGGAAGTATCCGATCTCCGCGAACACTTCGATCGCGGCCGAAATAATGTCCGCTTTCCGATTTACTGAGGTTGATTCCATTTTGGCCATGAATAGTCTCTCCTTTTTGATAAGTGATTCATCAATTACTGCCTTCAAGTATAGCGATTCAGAAGGAAAGAAACAAGAGCCGGCTGCTCCGTTCATGAAATTGAACATTTCTTGAGCAACTAATAAGAGCAGTGAGGCAATTCCAGGCTATTAGATCGTTAACAGTTTGACGCCGAAATTAGGCATTCCCCCTGTCAAGGGCGAATATCTTAGTGGGTAATTATTTTCTAATAATTGAGGCGATACACTTGGGATACTTCGTTACTGTGGAACCGGGCGTCAACGTATTTATTGAGGACATCAATCCGCAGGGAAATAAAACGATACTTTTTATTCATGGATGGCCACTTAACCATAATCAGTTCGAATATCAGTTCAATTTCCTTCCTACGCTCGGATATCGATGTATCGGAATGGACTGGAGAGGATACGGCAATTCAGATAAACCATTCGGCGGCTATGGTTTCGACAGATTAGCAGATGACCTTCGCATGGTCATCGAGGCGTTACAGCTAAAAAACATTACCCTGGCAGGACACTCTACCGGAGGCGCGATCTCGATTCGTTATATGGCTCGTCACAAAGGGTTCGGGGTATCTAAGCTCGTCCTGATCGACGCTGCTTCTCCATCGAGCGTTCCAAAAGAATTTACAAATAAAATCATCGAAGAAACAAACAATGACCGTCCGAAAATGCTGCAAGATCAAACGGGGATTTTTTTCTTTCAGTTCATTTCCGAACCGAAATCCGATTGGTTCTTTCTTATGGGATTACAAGCGGCGAATTGGTCGACTTCCGCCATTATGGTCACACTTAGAGACGAAAATGTTTTCAACGATCTTGGTCAGATCGATGTGCCTACGTTAATTATTCACGGAATTCATGATAAAGTCGTTCCGTTTACCCAGGCTCAGGAAACAAATAAGCTGATCAAAAACTCGCGGCTAGTTCCGTTCCAATACAGCGGCCATTGTGCTTTTTTGGAGGAGCGTGATAGATTCAACCAGTTACTATCTTCTTTTGCATAACGCATTGCCCCCCATTCGCTTCCATTGACACGCTCAAGGACAAAACTCGTCTCTTTGATGCGGAACCATGAAGAAGAAGCTGCCGCTGGTATGGCAGCTTCTTTTGACCATTTACATAAAAACGGGAATGGGATCAAGTTCTTGATATCGGCCCACGACAAGAACTTGATCCTATAAATGAATAGAGCCGCGATTTTTAATGTGACAATGTTTTTGACATCCGACACATCCCGCCATGCAGGATTATACGGTGAAATTCTCCACTGATCGTCCATGACTTCTAACTTGCCCTTAGTTCCCCTATGTGCATAATCATTTTCAGACATAACGGCTAAATTTATTTGCTCTATTCCTTCGCAAAAGCTCGTTTTCTGAGGCCGTTTATTGTTCTCACTCACTCCCCGCGTAAAACTTCAAATAGTTCTCTAACTGACTCTTCCAATAAGTACGGTTATGTTTTCCCGGATTCACATGCAACTGAGAGACCACGCCGCGCTTCTGTAAAATGCCAAACAGCTCCTTGGCGCCGTCGTATAATTTGAAGTCGTCTTTGTCCCCGACGTCCAGGTACACCTCGATTCCACTCAAATCCGCCGATTCTGCAAGCGCTATGGGATCGCGTTCCTTGCGCACCTTCTTTGTCGGATACAGCCAGGACTTCATCATCGGCACTCGCGACCAGTCGTTCAGCCAGAGCGCGGCACTGTGTCCCCCGACCTTAGAGAACAGCTCCGGATGCCGGAACGCGTCGGACAGGCTGATGAAGCCGCCCATAGAATAGCCGCCGACCCAGCGTCCTTCTCGCGAGGCGATCGTACTGAAATGAGAGTCGATGTACCCGATTACATCTTCCACAAAATAATCCTCATATCTCCCGTAATAGCGGGAGTGGACGGGATCGGAAGGAACGGCGACCTGATACTCATCCTGAGTGTTTAATCCGTAGCTGTTGTCCATCTCCGGCGCAACGATGAAGAACGGCTGTATGCTTCCTTTCGCTATCATCCGGTCGGCGGTATAACTCATTCTCATCTCGGACAACCATGCGGTTTCCATGGCGTTATAGCCGTGCAGCAAGTAGAGCACGGGATACCGCCTTGACGGATCATACCCCGGCGGTTCATAAACCTGCAAGCGCATATTATGGTTGAGCGCTTCGCTATGAAATGTAAGCTTCAGCAGCTTGGAGGGCATTGGATCGGGAGGAGCTTCAACGGATATAGAAGCCTCCGGCGTTGCAGCAGGCTTCGCCAGCATCGTCGTCGCAATCGGCGTCTCTTCCGGAGACGCCGACTCTAAAACACCGCCGCAGCCTGAGACGCCGACCGCACAGCCTAGCAACAATGGCAGTAGTACTCTGCGCCAAAAAGTCGTAAGAAAGTTTGTCATAGTCGTAATTCTACCATAATTTTCTTGATGACTCACTAAATCTCGAGCCGCTGAATGTCCATCGACCATCTTACCGTATCCGATTGATTTAAGGCAGCGCGGTGAGGGAGCATATGATTGAAACACAGCACGTCTCCCTCATCCATCTCGATGCTGAGCGGCTTAAACACAGCAAATTGTCGATTGGAACAAATCCGTAATCGGTACATATTCAACCCGCGTAAATCGCGGTTATTTCATTTTATCGGTACAAATTCTTGTCAAAAAACAATGTCAAGAATCAGTACAAATTCTTGACATCCGACAGCTGCGCATTCAACGATATCTATATTCTGAATTAAAAGCGGACTATGACCTTTATTCCACGATCATGAACAGCGTCAGCCCTTCACGGAAAATCCGCAAAGACACGATGCCCGTTTCCCGCATATGCCTCTCTTTCACTTCAGGAATATCCCGATGAAGCTGTTCGTAACGTTCGACTCGCTCCGGATGAAGCTGCGCTACTTTCACTTCCACAATCCGATTAGTTGCCATGTTGTACCCTGCGCTCCTTGTTCCTTTTGCCAAGCAGTGCGACGGAATGATTACGAATCGCCACGTCCGTGAATGATGCCGTTTGCCTCATCCCGGTGCCAAGGCATATCATATGTCGGAGAGTTCACATACCTCTGCATCGACAGGCGCAAAGTGATGCCCGTTCCCGCCGGCAGCGACACTTTCAGCCACTTGTCGTTGATGGTCAGCGATTTGTCAGAAGAATAAGCGTAAACTTAAGCTCGTTTTTGCATACATGGCAACGAATAATTCGTTTTCGGTTTTACCAATCAATGAGCGTTTTTTTCAATACAGGCTGTCAGAATGAAGTAACTACCCGTTACCGCAGCTATTTAAACCAATTTTAAGAAGAGGTTGCTCTCGGTTAGATTAATGTTTTGTGGGCGGGAAATCTTTTGTCCAACCGTCTTCAATCCATTGCCTTAATTCAGGTGAAATAAGATAAATGGAGATATCCTTGTAGAAAACGGCAACGAGATCTTGATCGTTCTTTAGGCTAGATTCATCATAATACGCGGCATAAATAGAATATGACTTTCCTGTCTTACACTGAATTTGAATAAATGGAGAAGAACTTCCAGATGAAGATGGTACTCCGCCAGGATTATAAGAAGAAACTTTGGATGATTGAATCCAATTTAGTAACTTTGAAATTACTTCCTGATCGTGTTGCGAGTCTAGTTTAAAGTGAATGGTATCTAAGTGTGATGTTTCTGCTATGTTAAATTCAGGGATGTAATCAATTGAAGAAACGTTTTGAAAAGTGAGGTCTTTTAACTTATTACTTGATTTATTGTTGCAGCCTGTAGAGATATTTAATATGAAAAGCATCATTAAAAGAAAGAAAAGAACTCGTTTCAAATTTATTTTTTTACCCATAATTTCACCCCCCATTTCCTCTTTCAAATTCTATTTTACCGTTTTTATGCAAAGCATCCAATATGAAACCGTTACTAAAAACTGCCCGTTAACGGAGAAAACAAAAACAGCGGCCGACGTAGCTGCTGTTCCATTATCGTTCTCGTTAGCTCAATTACACTACTCGGATTATCATTCAAAATGAACAATGTTTTCCCCGTTCTTATTAAAACCGTTCAAAATAAAACCAGGATGATATTCACTGTATTCATCTTGCAATGCGAACCATAATTTATTCCCATCGGGTAGATCCACAAGTTCCGCGTCTTTATCTATATACTTGATCTTACCTTTATGTTCGATATGAAGTCTTGTGATCGACTGTCCCTTAATTAGGCCAAAATAGAGCTGATATTGCCTATCTTCACGTTTTGCATTGTTATCTAGATTTACCCAGTTCCAAGATACTTCTGTTTCGGGAGTCGGAATCTCCGCGGTACCACCACCGAAGCCCCAATTATATCCGCTGTTATTCTTATATACGATTCCTGCATCTAATCCTCCGTAAGGATCTTCATAAAATACAATTATGCCATTCTTTACTTCGTGTTTATAATAAATTTGTTTGTATTTTATTTCTCCGTGGAGCATGGATTCCTCGACTGTTTTGTATCCATTATTTACGCAACCCGAAAGCAAACACATTACCAATAATAGACTCATTGCATTTTTCAATGTATCCCCCCCAATTGGGTGCAACATTAATTGTTTCCATAAATTAGGACGGAAAAATTAAACGAATGTTGCGCTAAACTGCCCGTTAGCGCAACGACGGCAGCCGATCGTTCTGAGGCCGGCTGCCGTCGTATCATAATTGAGCTATCGTACCCGTTAGTGTAACATATGTGGAAGTAACAATATTGATAATCCAATAAGGGCGAATAGACCTGCAACAATCCTTTGAATTATAAAATAAGACCTTGGCGGTTCTCTTGAAGCTTTCCAACGTTGTGTTATCTTCCAGATATAATAAGGATTTATCATTACAAACAATGCAATTCCAATCCATCTTCAAGTTTCGTCGAATGTGCCGATAAAAACTACCAATACAGCGATTGCCTTGTGTCCCATACGATCCAGCGATACGATTCAGAGATCGAGCTCGTACCGATTTCATGCGGACTCGGCTTGGTACTGGTCAAATCGAGTACTTGCAGCATTCCGTAGTATGTGCCGACAAGCAGTCTTGTCTCGTCCGTGTGCAGCGCCATGCCGCTGATCGTTTCGGATATCATTTGTCATTTCGTTCGCCTCCTGGTTTCAATCCAAGAAATGAGAAATCCAGCTTCTCCAAAGTCATTATTGACCTCTGATAGCTTTTCGAAGTCTATTTTCAATACAAAAATATCGGTACCCAACGATTTAAGCGCGTCAGCACCAAAATAAGCATTGATAAAATCGCGAAACGTTACGGCATCATGCGAGTGGCTCAATTGGGTCTCCGTGAAATAATTCACTGGGTACATCATTCTTGGTTGGGAAATTTTATCATTATTTAAGAGATAGGATGAGAAATTGATTTTTTCATTTCGGTATACCGTTGACGTAAACATGTAAGATACGCCCTTCAATGCGGAATCTGTTTCTATTTGAAACGCATAGGTTGCACGAGACAGATCCACCATATTTTCAAACATGGCTTGCAATTCGTAACTATACTTACGGGGGAAATGTAGACTGATATTGGTTGTTCCGCCGTGTGATTCATCATTCACATATATCGCATATGTATGTTGTTCCCTCAAATCTGTGGAATTCGACATATTAAATGACCTGATCTCTCCTGATGCAATTCCATCTTCAAGCTTCTTTCTTCTGACGGACTTCACGCCAATATCTCCGGGATGGTTAGCTTTTTCCTCGGGGAGCAGATAATAGTAATCGAAGTGCTTAAATTCCAAAGCAAACGCCCTTTCAATGCTGACTGCAGCATGATATAGAGCAAGTACATCTTTGTTATGATTCTGATAAATATACAAATTCACGTGCATGGAAAATGCCCCTCCGAAACAATATTATTTCCTTCCCACTATCCCTTATCCGTTTTACATTGGCTTTGAATGCGGCAAATTGCTGCCACATCACCGGACGCCGTAGCGCAGGCTTCGCTCAATTGCTCGCAGATCGCGTCGAACGAGTCGGCGGCAAAGCTCTCGTAAGCCCATTCGGCGCTCGCCCATTTGTAATGGGCCTGCTGCCGTGGATCGGTCTTGCCCGTCCTTTCCACCTTGGCCCGGTATTGTCGCCGGGTTCTTCCCGGTTCAAAATCGTCTCTCCTCACAAAACCCGAATTGTCGCAGTAATCCCAAGTGCTGCACGAACCGAATCGCAGATTTTGCAGCGTTCGAAAGTCAGAATTTTTGCGGCAGTGTCAGCCCACTGCGGAAGGCAAGTTTTATGTCTCTCTCGTGTGAGTAGGCGGAATACTCCCAAATCTCCCCCGCCTGAAGTTTCTCGAACGTCTGGACGATATTGCGCCGCCATGGGGATGGACGACTGTCCACATAGCCGGTGAAAAAACGCTGCGCTTGATCTGGTGTCCCAAAGCACAACATGAACGACAGCGGGGTCGCCTCCTGATCGCAGATGCCGGAAAAACCGCCCCCATGCGTTGCAAGATGGTCGAGCGCCTGAGGACGATCGGCGAATAATGAGAAGAGCGGCAGGACGCGTTCGTTGAGCAACCCGTATATCTCCTCAATTGAGGGTCGCATCTTCAAGCCTGCTACCTGCCAGACGATGGGATTGGCGTATCTATCCAACTGACGCAATTTCCCGAACAGGACGGTGCCGTCATATCCGGTCCCACCCATAGTCTCGCCAAGCCATTTCTTAAGCGCTTTGCTGCTGATGGAGAGAGCGACCGTCATACGAACGTCGCTTCGGGAATTATAGAGCTCAGGCTCGAAAGAGACTTCGAACACAGTGTCTTTATCGGCAGCCGTCTTCTTCCAGACCGTTCCCGCCTTGTTAGGTTTGAAGCCATGCGGCCCAAGAAATTTTCCGACTTCCTGGCAGGCATGGAGAAACTGGGTCTTCGGATCAAGCTGACGATTGGCCGGATCGGCTGACCAGACCTGCCACTGGCTAAAACGCTGGTCGAGTATCGGCTTCAGTCGATCGAAATTCTCCCACGTGTTCCCGACGTGATAGACGCTGGGATATTCGAACCCGTGTGCTTCAGCGTGACGATTGAATACGTCACAATAATCTTGCAGGAAGGAGCCGTTCTGCTGGGCGAATTGCGATTTCTCGTCGTAATAATCGACGGTGAACGCATTTCCATTATCGTTGAGGTCTTCTTCCCAGAGCTTACTATCACAGGCATCGATCAGAAATTGCAGACCGGTGATTTCGCGATTTTTCAGGCGTTTGGTCTCATCGGCAGACTCCTCACGATGAAAATCGCCCAGCATGTTCTCGCAAGCCAGCCAAGCTAAAAACATGCCGATATGGATGCCGCCACTTTCCTCAGGCAAGTCTTTGGGGAAATCTCCACCTGAATGCCAATCTATTCTGTCATACGCCATTTTTGAACCTCCACGGACGCCCGCAGGCTTTCAATATCAGGGGCACTATATAAAGCTTCCTCGAAGGATCGCGTTTCCATGTGGCCTTCGACAAATTCCTTCAGAATATCAACAGCGTACGACATAGTAGTATCAGCCTCCTGCGTCGATTTTTACGACGCCTCAAATATCAGGAATTGAGCGACATAAGATACGCTAAATGCCCGGAGCATTCCAAGCCGATCACGAAGTACCGTCTTGCACATAGTTCAGATGCTCTGTGGAGCCGCCCCCGTTGTCCTGCCCTATCAGCTTGTACACGGTCTCCCAGGCATCGCCGGCCAACGCGCGCTTTGCGCCAAATACATAAATCGTGTCTCCGACGGGAAAGCCGCCTTTCATTTTGCGTGCTGCCGCCATATCCAGCGTGAACTGGTGCAGGAAGACCATCGGTTCGCCTTGGAAATATGGCCAGTCCTTTTCTCCCTTCCACTTCGGCGGCTCAACCGCATAGATGAATTTATCGTTCAACTTGCTTTTAAGCCATATATCGACGACGCTTGGTTTCTCCTTGTTCATCTCGGCAAAGAGGCGGTCAATAAATGCATCGCCGTCAGATGTCAGACAGGAAGCACTCTTGTTCTTGCTGAGATATTTTTCGAGCGCACTTGTAAAAGTTTTTCTATCCATTTTTATATAATTCCTTCCAGAAATTTCACAGGGGTACCACTGCCTCAAATAATAGGATTCCCGCAACAAAATTCCGTTAAATGATCTCATTAACCCATCTGTTTTCGGATTCACTGAACCGTTCCCTCTTGTCGAGCCGCAAAGCGCCATCTTTGATCACGACCTTAAAGCGGTAGCGTTCTTCATAGTCATCGTCGGGTATGGATCGCATCGTTTCGATCAAATAAGACGACTTTGTAGGCCGGCTAATCTCGCATATCGCTTCGATCGACTTATCATAGTCCGGCATTCCGAGAGAGAACGACATCCGCGCAAGGCGTCCAGTCTTCCGCACCCGGTCGGTGACATAGACATCATATATCTTCGTCAAAGCGTCATGAGCGGCCTGATGATGATCTCCCAACCCACCTTTGTCTCTGTCGAACCAGACAATCACTTGCTTTCCCCAGGCCGTCATCTCATCGAAGAACGATATCAGGAATTTCGATACGTCAGCAGCTTCGGACATTCTACCACACCTATTTTTCATATTTTTGGATGAATGAGCTTTCAGCCCTTCCTTGTCGCAATAATACCTAAATCAACTTGCGATCTTTAAAGACTGTCAGCAGTTGGCATGTTCTAAAGGAAGGTTCGAATCCCTCCCCCTCCGCCGATTGCCGCCTTATGTAAGCCACGTGCGATGTCTCTACAGCGCCTATTCTTTCACCGTACGTGTGAGCTTGAAGCGTTTTCCCGCGACGGTCACACCACGTTCAAATGCTGCATCCAGACCACGAAGAACGTTTGTGGTCAAGCAGGTTTGCAAATCCGTATAGTCATCGAATAGAGCTTCAACCGGATCGTGGAAACTATCCCGTCGACTATCATTGCCGATACCGATGACGTTGCCATGGTTAAAAACCAGACTTATGAGTAGCCGCCACCCACCAAGGTCATCAAGATTTGCCGTGTCGCTTATGTATTCAATGCGCTTCTTAACCTGAGCCATTATAGAAGTCATATCTACAATTTGCTCTAGCCCAATCACCTGGATGCTAGGCAGTGCTCTGATGTGCGGCAGTTCCTGCATTCTTATCGACTTCCCCTCATGTTTATTCCTTCGCCGTTGGTAGCATAGAGTATCGCCGTAGCGGTTTCCAGCATATAGGGAGACAGGAAAGCCGCGACCACGCCGGAGAATACCCACAACGCCGTCGAGAGCTTGGGCGTGTCAGCCAGATTCTTGTACTCATTATATGTGAGATAGGCCGCCGCTGCCAGCGATGCGCTCTACCAACTAGGCTAATTCTCCCTTGTTAATTATTTTCTTTGATGTAGTAAAATGCACATCAAAGTGCAAAAAGCTCAGACATTAACTACGCCTGAACTTCAACAGATAGGTAGATGTGGCCCTATTACGCTACTTCCTGGTGATGACTCCCCGTGCCTGAAGGCAGGGGCTTCTCGGATCGTTGAGAACGGCAACCCGTATCTCTCCCCGAAGGCTCCATCCGAGCCGAATACGGTTTACGCTATTGCTCTTTGCAGGATATTCTTAGCAGCGTTTTCGTCTCTATCCGCTACATATCCGCAAGACTCACACCTATGGACGCGAACGCTTAACGCTTTCTTGACGATTTCACAGTAATTTGAGCAAAGTTGTGTTGTATTGCGCGGGTCAACTTGTTTCACGACTCTACCAGCACTCTCAGCCTTGTAGATTGTGAATGTGACAAGCTGACTCCAGCCACTATCAACAAGATGAAGGGGCTGTCTCAAAAGTAGGTTCCCATTCACTTTGAAAATAGCTCACCAGCGAGAAATAGATTTGAATTAGAAAAATAGCGGCGTAAGGGTTATCCCTGCGCCGCTATTGTTTGTTTTTGGTCAATTGTTGCTTTCTTCAACAAGTTATGGGTAAGGGAAAGCCATCCGACCTCTAGGCTCACCTTCGGCTAGCCGCGAAGCAAAAAGCGCCGGAATCCTCCCTCGATCTTACCCAACCGACAGCATATTGTTTAATGGACAAGCCTCCCTCATTGACTTTAATTAAGGAACGGTTCTTAATTTTTATTGATTTGCTTTGCTCATGGTACTAAGCGAATCATTAAGCGAAGAGACGCACTGGCTAGCATTAGGTTTGCCTTTGCGAACAGTTGCCAATACAATGTCAATCGTACCATCGATTGTGGTCCAGGTGGAACCATCGATTTTTCTAAGCTTAGGCTCAGAAATATCCCACTGATGCTCCAAATTGTCAGCGCCTTTTTTGGCGGTATCAAAGTCCTTTACGTTTACTGCGTTCAACATCTCGTTTTCAATATTGACGAAATCCGTTAATCGCCCGGCCAATTTCGCATGTGGCGTAGCTTTTGTTGCTGCCGGTGACGCTGCCGGTGCTTGAGAACTCTGGGATTGCGATGCTGCGGGAGCTGTGTTGTTGATATCGTTTAATACCTTTAGTGAATTTTGAAGGACGTTTATGCATTGATTCGCATCGGGTTTTCCATTGCGGACAGCAGCCAATACTGCGTCGATCGTTCCATCGATCTGGGTCCACTTGGAGCTGTCAATTTTTCTAAGTTTGGGCTCCGCTGTGTCCCATTGATGCTCCAAATTGTCAGCGCCTTTTTTCGCGGCAGCAAAGCCCTTCGCATTCACAGCTTTCAACATTTCATTTTCTATATTCACGAAATCCGTCAGCTGTCCGGTTAATGAAGCCGAATTTGACGTTGAGTCCGATCCAGAAGAATCAATTTGATTGCTTAACTGAACATATCCGCCGATGCCGACAGCTAAGAAAATGCAAAGTGCGGCTACCGTTTGAAGGAGAACGTTTCTTTTGCTTTCTTTTACATGCCCCGTCTCTATGGTATCGCTTTTCGGTACCGTATCGATCTTGGTAATAGCTAAGAAAATGGTGACAGCCAAAATCGCCGCTAGAAAAATGACGCTCGTAATCGTTGTACCTAAGCCTAATCCGCCATTCATTTTAGTTTGGGACAAGTAGTCGCCTAAGGACGCTCCAAGCGGACGAGTCAGAATATATACGACCCAAAAAGCCAAAACTGAATCAAGTCGCAGCCATTTCCAAGCTAAATACATAATCGCAATGATAATTACGACCGTGATGCCTGTGTTAAAGTAGCCAAGTCCGAGCTGTTCGGAATACAGATCGCCTACAGCTGTTCCAAGTGCGAATGTGAACAAAATGGTTAGCCAATAATAAACTTCGCGTTTCCTTGTGTAGATCGAGTGAATGGAGAGCGTCTTTTCGCTTGCGTACCAGACTAGGAAAGTTAAGCCCAGTAATATGCTGAATACGATCGTGCTTTTCTCCAACGGTACTCCCATCGCATCCGTCAAATTATCGGTTACCAGGGTTCCGAAAACACTGATTAATACGACGGTTAGCCAATAGATGCCGGGCACATATTTTGTTGCTCTGAATTGAAGGACAAACACGATGAAAAACGCGACTCCCATAATAATCGTCGTATTCGTTAACCCGAATCCCAGATTGAAGTTCAGAAAATCAGCGAACGTTTCGCCGACCGTAGTGCAGAGAACCTTAATGATCCAGAAATATATCGTAACTTCTGGTACCTTGCTAAGTAAAATTTTCATTTTGTGTGGTTGTTCCGACATAAAAAATGACCTCCTCAATTAGTTTCAGCTTACTTTCTTTATTCCATACCGCTAGGAAATTTCTTCTTCATTCCAGTGTTCCCATAAAAGAAATTGAACTTACTTCCCTAGACTAGCCTTCGTTCATTAACAAGCCATTAACGAAGTATTAAAAATTTCATAACTCTGGCAATTCCTGCTCGCACATGCGTTGTTAAAGGATGAGCCGCTCCAATCTTGTCTTCCTTCGACCAAACTCATGTAGTGCCAAACTCTTCGTGAAATACTTCAAAAGTATGAAATGGTTATAAAGCCTGCCGTTGGAACGTACGGAATAGGCGTCATGCACTTCAGGCTCTATTTGACGATGCGGCAAGATTTACTTCATGTTACGGCCCGCTGTTTGCTCGCACTTTCAAAGAAAGTTAATTTGCTTTCAGAATATCCGCAATTACCGCAATGACCCCTTTCCGAATTGGAGGGGGTCATTGATCACCCGCATAAAACTGATACGGTCACATTCCCGTAAACGCGATAAAATAAAAAAAACGCGTAGCACGCGGATCTTAATGATTGTATGTTCTTGTCCTTCTACACGTGACTGCCAAGCGCACAAAAACGGCAATAGTGAAATGCCGGTCTTCATTACAACAATTATATTCTGTACACCTAAACTCCTCACTCGTACTCTTCACCAAAATGCAAATTCATCGATTCGACATGACTTTTCGTTTCGTCCGTCCCTAATTCGTGAATCATTCCATAAATTTGTTTCAGTACGTAATCGTATCTGTCGTTCTCGACGTCATGATGGTATTGATTCCGGGATGATGAGCTCGAAAATAAGTCCCTTCTTCGCATTGCTCAAGTTCATTGAACAAATCCTTCAGTTTATCAACATCGTTTTCGGAAGAAACGATTTCCAATTCATAAGAGGCATCGCCTTGATTGTACATAATCGTTTTTGATTGTACCGACACATGTTCTAATTAATGAAAATATGCATACGGCCGCCCCAATAATAAGCAACATGTTATAAATTGACACGACCCGAAATTCCTCCTTGTCTCGTGTAAATTAATTTTGCCACTTTTTGCAGTTATCGATTCCAAGCACGGTATTAGCCGGGCAATATCGGGTAGCCCCGGTTAGTATGGGAGCCAATCCGATAAGTCCCCACCAATTTTTGAAGCCTATGCCTAAAAGAATGATACCTGAGATGCATTGGCATAAAATCAGCAATTAATTGGAAAGATGTAACGGCAACTTGAAAGGAGGTTCTTAGTTTGACTTCGTTGGAATGGAGCCGAGGCTTAACGGAAATGACTCTAGCTTTCCATATTTTGTTCGCTACGGTGGGAGTTGGAATACCGATGTTTATCTCCTTTGCCGAATGGATAGGAATTCGAAAAAAGGACCCTCATTATTTGCTAATGGCCCGACGTTGGACGCGCGGTTTCATCATTACGGTTGCTGTAGGCGTAGTTACAGGGACATGCATTGGTTTGCAATTGAGCTTGCTCTGGCCTGTATTTATGCGGTTCGCGGGTAACGTGATCAGCTTGCCTCTTTTTTTGGAAACCTTTGCTTTTTTCTTTGAAGCCATTTTTCTAGGGATTTATATGTACACGTGGAATCGGTTTTCCAATCCCTATTTACATTGGTTGCTGACGATCCCGATTATTATCGGATCATCCGCCTCGGCGTTATTCATTACGATGGTCAACGCCTTTATGAATACGCCTCAAGGCATTACGCTCCAAAACGGCAAGTTGACTCATTTAGATCCGCTCTCCGCGATGTTCAATCCGGCAACGCCTTCTAAGGTGGCGCATGTACTGTCTTCAGCTTATTTAACCGCGGCGTTTCTACTTGCCATGATTGCCGCATTCTCAATGATAAGAGGACGGAAGAACGATTATTATCAAAAATCAATACGTCTCAATATGGTCGCCGGAGTGATCCTTGCGGCAGCGACGATATGGATTGGAGATATATCTGCCAAATTCTTGGCAGAAGAGCAGCCTGAGAAGTTGGCCGCGGCCGAATGGCATTTCGAGACCGGCCATGGCGTTCCGCTTTATATCGGCGGACGATTGAACCCGCATACGCTTGAGATAATAGGGGCATTAAAAATCCCTTCCGCTCTAAGTTTGCTTGCGACGCATAATCCAAATGGAACGGTTATCGGTTTAAACGATTTTCCGAAAGAAGACTGGCCTCCGCTTTATGTCCATTATTTATTCGATGGAATGGTCGGTCTTGGATTTTATTTGTTCGGCGTACCCCTTCTTTTTATCTTCATGGCGCGCGTAAAGCGATGGAATACCTATAACAGATGGATACTCGGCGCTATTATTGCCGGGGGTCCTTTCTCATTGTTAGCCATCGAGCTCGGCTGGTTCTACGCGGAAGTAGGCAGACAACCATGGATTCTTAGGGGATATATGCGAGTGTCCGAAGCAACTACAATCAACCCCGATGTAGGGATCGCGTTCTGGCTTTTTGCTGCCTTGTATTTGTTGTTGGGACTTGTCAGCTTGCTTGTTTTGATCCGTTTGTTCCGTAAAAAGCCGGCAGAGATGGAACTGGAAGAGCGTCGTATCATCTTATAGGAGGGATCAACATGCCGATTGAACAGCTTGGAATTGCGGTTCTTTGGATATTTCTGTATGGCTACCTGATCGTTGCATCCATCGATTTCGGAGCCGGATTTTACGCTTACTACGGAAAAACAATCGGTATCGGCACGGTCATTTCACCGATCATTTCCAGGTATTTATCGCCCGTATGGGAAGTCACGAACGTCTTTCTAGTGTTTTTTATCGTCGGCATCGTAGGGTTTTTCCCTGAAACCGCGTTTTATTACGGAACAGCGTTACTAATCCCCGGAAGTATTGCCCTTGTATTACTGGCGATCCGCGGATCCTTTTACGCTTTCGCCAATTATGGTGCTAAGAAGAACAATATTTATTTGCTCGCATATGGAGCTACAGGACTTTTCATTCCGGCTGCCCTTTCTACCGTGTTTACGATTTCGGAAGGCGGATTTTTGTCCGTACATGGAAACTCCGTCGTTTTTTTTCCTGCCGAACTGTTTTTCAGCACATATTCATGGGCAGTCGTGTTGCTTGCCATTTCAAGCGTACTGTTTATCAGTTCGACGTTCTTGACTTACTATGCCGCTCGAGCGGAAGACATCAGGGCGTTAGAATGGCTTCGCTCTTTTTCTCTCTGGGCAGGCGTTCCAACGGTTATCTCGAGCCTATTTGTTTTTATTGCGCTTCGCAACCACAATCGAGTACATTTTCAAAAAACTTTGGAATTGTGGTGGATGTTTGGGTTGTCCCTGGTTAGTTTTACTTTTGCGATTTGGCTAATTTGGTGTCGTAAAAACTATGGAACCGCATATATTGCTGTCATGCTTCAATTTTTATTCGCCTTCTTCGGCTATGGTATTTCCCACCTCCCCTACTTGCTTTATCCTTACTTAACGCTTTCCAGCAGCGTGACGAACCTCGTTATGGGAAGGGCGTTGGTCATCTCGTTCGTGGCGGGACTCTTATTATTGATACCGGCGCTTGTACTCTTGTTGAGGTTGTTTTTATTCAATACTAAGTATGTAAAAGGGGAAACGCGATGAACCCGTTTGATCGACAGGATCAATGGCTCACCAGGCTTTGTTTCTTAATAGCTGCTTTACTTTTACTATCCGTTATTCGATTTTTGTAGAATCGGGAATCGGTACACATTCTTGGCATCAAGCGGCAATCGGTATAGATCCTTGACACGAGTTTTTGTCAAGAATCAATGCCGATAAAATGAAAAAACCACGATTTACGCAGCTCTATCGGTTTGCCTCGTTCAAAGCGCTTAGCGAGTCCTCCAACGAGCTTTGACATTTGTCTGCGTTCGGTTGTTTCGTGCGAGTCGCAGCCAGTACGTCGTCGATCGTGCCGTCGATCTTCGTCCATGTTTTGCGATCGATTTTCCTTAGCTTTCGATATAGCCTCCCCCACTGTCGTACATAAAACTTTGATAATCCAGAAAAAAATCGTCACTTCCGGTACTTTGCTTAACCATCCTTTAACTACGTTGCTGTTGGCCGTCATTGGGACTCCCCTTTCCTAATTGCGTCACGTGTCCTATATTAAAGGGAATTATAAATTATTTATTAACTGGTTTGATAGACTTAAGAATAATTTCAACATTTTTTTCCTAGGCTTTTACTCATACTTCATCCGCGTTTAGACTGTAAGGGTTACAGAAAAAAATTATTCAAGATGAAATAGGCATAGTCAATAAAAAATGGATGTGGTTTTTCTCAGCGAATTGTCATAAACATCAATATTGCCTTGGCCCTGTTGAGCTTCGGCAGTCTATGGTAATTCAAGGCCAAAAATGATGTGTTATGGTTAGGTCAGGTGATAACCGCCTATAATCCAACACTTGTAGGAGGCCGTTAATTATGAATAAGAACACGAATGTGAATATGAAAAGTCGGTATGGGAAACTGTTAATCGGTGCAACGCTAAGTCTATCGATCGTTTTAACCGCTGGCACGATGTTTACGAATACACATTCAGCATACGCCGCAAGCACTTCGATTTCGGATAATATCATCGCCAAAGGTAAACAATATATTGGAGTTCCCTATCGTTGGGGCACGAAGTCGAACAATACGAGCGCTTTCGACTGCTCTTCGTTTACCCAGTTTGTGTACAAGCAATACGGGATTAATCTTCCTCGATCGTCCTATCAGCAATCAAAAGTGGGTTCTTTCGTACCTAGAAATCAATTACAGCCAGGGGACTTGATTTTCTCGGATACGAATAGAGATGGAAAAATCAATCATGTGAGTATCTATATTGGGAACAACCAACTCCTTCATACCTACAGAGTCGGAATAGGCGTGACGATTTCCAACTTCGCTGGAAGCACATGGGACAGAACTTACGTGACCGCACGTAGAGTACTCCCATAAACATCCCGATTCGAACAGACAGAATAAACGGTGAAATAATGAGGAATAAAATAAACAAAGACGTGAAAAACCCGCGAACCGCGGGTTTTTCTCCTATTATCTTCAACTGTATTATTGATAAAACGGTTCAACGGCCACCCAGAGCTTCAAGCGAACCTTGATCGAGAATCGCAATGTGATCAGCAAAGTATTGAACAGCCGACATATCGTGGGAAATAAACAAGTATGATGTGCCGATCTTCTCCTTCAGATGTTTAAGATGATCGAGAATTTGCTTTTGGATGATCATATCCAAGCTGCTCACCGGTTCGTCGAGCACAATTAGCTTCGGCTTTAATGCGATCGCGCGCGCGATATTGACCCGTTGAAGTTGTCCTCCACTCATCTGTTTCGGGTATTTCGACATATCGTCTCCCACAAGGCCAACCAACTCCAGCAATTCCGAAATAGCACTTCGCTCTTCTTGCGAAGACATTCTTTCATAGTTGCGTAGCGGCTCCGCGATGATATCACGTACAGTCATTCGGGGATTCACCGCGGAATAGCTATCCTGAAAGACGACTTGAATGTCGCGACGCCATTGCTTGCGAGCGTTCCGATTCGACTTATAGAGATCAATTCCGTTGAACGTTAGCGTTCCGCTGTCCGGTGGCAACAATCCGAGAACGATTCGACCTAACGTGCTTTTTCCGGCTCCGCTTTCTCCGAGTATGCCAAGACAAGTCCCCTCATCTAACGTAAAGGAAACACCTTTTACCCCCTTGCCCTCCGACGTCCGCTTGCGAAACCACCAGGAGGTCGAATACGTTTTCGTAATCTTGTTCGCAATTAAAAGACTCATGTAACGACCGCCTTTTCTCCCCGATAAACAAACGTAACGACTAAAGCAACAGCGCCAATGCACGCTCCCGTCACCAGCATTGTTTGATACGAGAACGCGTCCGCTATAGCTCCCATCACAAAAGCACCGAACGATGTTCCGAAGTCCGCTGCGGCGATAAACCAGCCGATTGAATATCCCCGCGATCGCTCCGGCACAATAAACGTAATGTAAGTGATCAAAGTCGGATACAACAAAGAAAGCGCCAGGCCATTACAGACGGCAGAAATAAGCAATACCGGAGTAGATAACGAAAAAAACAACAACACAGGCGATAATACAAAGCAAATGATTAGCACAAGGAGCAATTTTCTCGGAAATGTTGCAGATGATGGAATCCGTTTGCGTCCGAACAATCGAATAAAGATCAACACAGCGGTTTCGGTCAGAAAATAGAGCGGAGCCGTGTTTATGCCTTTGCTGTCCAAATATAACGGCAAGAACGTCGGCGCCATGCTGAAAACGATCGAGGCCATCAGCATGACAATCGAAGGGAAAACGATCCTCTTAATCGTGGTATTCGATCTTATGACGGATTCACTCTCCTCGTCGCGTTTCTTTTCGACGTTCAGCTGCCCCGCTCTTGCGTCGAGCGTCCGAAACAACCCCGAACCGAAAGCGATGTTGCAAAAGCCAATGCCCGCGAAAATCAACAACAATTGCGTCATCGTTACTTGATCTTTCAAGTAAAGAACGAGCGCTGGCACGAACGTATACGGGACCATCGACGCAAGCGAAAGCAGTGACAACCCTTGCCCTCTCGCTTTGTCCGATATCAGATCAATGATCAGCATATGCACTGTCATTGAGAAGAAGGCAAGTATGGCGCCCTGAAAAGCCCTCATGATCGCGAATGCCCAGAGATTCTCAATGGAATACGCAGCTAACACGATTGCGTTCAGTACAAGTGCAACCATAAAAATGTTACGAGAGCCGAATTTGTCGACGATGGCGCCTGCGACTGGGCGCAAGAACATCGAAACGAACATGTAAGCGCCCATGATGATGCCGATTCTCGACTGTCCTGCTCCTAACGATTGGGACAAAAATGGCAAAGCGATGATCAACATATGATTGGTGCCGTAAAATAGCAGTGCCACGATATAGAGCCAGAGAGCTCTCTTATTGAACGGATTATCTAAGTTGAGCGGCTTCAACGCATTCCCTACCTGTTCTTGTTGCCACTGTGCGCCGTTGTTAATCTCGCATCCAGCAGCAACTTCGTATATTCGTGCGCGGGGCGGGTCAAGACGTCGACGGTCGATCCGCTTTCAACGATCTTTCCCTGTTTCATGACAATAACGGAGTCGGCGACTGCTTCGATTACCTCGATATCGTGCGATACGAGCAAGACGGCCGTCTCGCTGGCTGCTTTAATACGTCGGAATGCGTTAAGCACATGTTCCCGGTTCCTGCTATCCAATGCCGTTGTCGGTTCATCCGCGATAAGCAAGTCGGGCTTATTGGATAATGCTAAACCGATCATCACCCGTTGAAGCATGCCCCCGCTTAGCTCATATGGGTATTGTCGAAGCACTTGTTCGGGCTCGGAAAGATTCATTTCCGCCAGGCATTCCATCGCGTGCATCAATGCTTGCTTTCGCGAATAACTCCTGTGCAGCTTTAACGTTTCTATAAATTGCCGGCCTATCGTCATAAGCGGGTTAAACGCCGTCATCGGATTTTGGAGCACCAAGGAGATCTGTTCGCGTCGCACGCAGTTGCGTTCCCTAAGCGATAAGGCGTTCAGCTCTGCTCCATTTAATCGAATGCTACCCTGAGTCACATAGGCTGAAGCGGGAAGCAACCCGAGAATGGACATGCAGGTCATGGACTTCCCGCAGCCGCTTTCGCCGACAATGCCGAGCACTTGACCTTTACTGATCTTGAACGAAAGGTCTTGAACCGCCTGCGCAATTCCTCGTTCGGATGCAACTTCGATTCGCAGCCGTTCGACGTCGAGTACCGTTTGATCGATCATCCTCGTACCCTCCTGAACATGATTCATCTGTCTATGCTGACGCTTTCGTTTTTCTTCGCAATGGGCTGCCGAATCCTTTATGCTCGCTGAAAGCGTCGCTGACAAGATTCAGGAGCGCTACCATGATGAAGATCACCGCGCCTGGAGCGATCATGAGT
Organism: Cohnella soli; assembly: GCF_042655525.1. Lineage (NCBI taxonomy): Bacteria > Bacillati > Bacillota > Bacilli > Caryophanales > Paenibacillaceae > Cohnella > Cohnella soli. The sequence goes on along the minus strand of NZ_JBHSMI010000052.1, from coordinate 591,281 downwards.
CGCGGATGGCTGCGAATGAACGACTTCCCATCATTGATCATTGCCCCCCACTCCGCTGTCGGCGCTTGAATGCCCAGTCCAATAAACGATAAAGCGTAGATGTCCATTATGACCCATCCGATCTCCAGTGTCACAACGACGAGAAGCGGCGGAAGCATGTTGGGCACAATATGCCTCATCAATATTCGAACCGGATTCGTACCGCTAACTCGCGCCGCCGTCACGTAAGTTTGTTGCTTCAAATTCATGACGAGTCCGCGCACGAATCGCGCATAGTAGACAGTCTGTACGATAACGAGCGCGATCGCCATCTGCTTCCACCCCGTTCCCCATACGGCAATGAGGCTAATCGCGAGAATCAGGGACGGGAATGCCAGGACCGCGTCGCAAGCCCGCATGATGACGTTATCGATCCAGCCTCCGGCATAGCCGGAGAGACAGCCGACGAGAAGACCCGATAGTAAACAAGCAGCGACGATCAGAAGAGCAAGTCCGAGCGATACCCGCGTCCCGTATAACAAGCGGGAGAACAAGCAACGCCCCAATTGATCCGTGCCTAGGGGGTAATTCAATGACGGGCTTTGGAGTTTATGGGAGAAATCGACGAAATTCGGATCGTTCGGCGCCAAGTAAGGGGCGAAGATACCGCAGACGACGACCGCCAGAAGCATGACTAACGAGAGGTACAGCATCCAGCGCCTTCGGGCGAACGCAGTGGTGAAAGTGTTGCGACGACTAGCCATCTACCCGCCCCCTTTCCCGTCGACCTGGGTTAATCGCGGGTCGAGCAATGATTGGATCAAGTCCGCTGCCAAGTTCCCCAATACGAAGACGAAAGCCATAACAAAGATGTAGCTTTGGATGACTGGATAGTCGCGATGAAACACGGATTCGAGGAAGAATCCGCCCATGCCGGGCATGCTAAAGATTCGTTCTACGATGACCGTTCCCGCAAAAAGCTTCCCTAGATTCATTCCCGCGGCGGTAACGACGGGGCGAACGGCATGACGAAGTACGTGTTTGGTCAAAATCGTGTATGTACCCAATCCTCTCGCCCTTGCGTACAGCACGAACGGTTCTTCAAGACCTTCAAGCAAGCCAGCCCTTAACAGTCGGGAATAGGTCGCGATCAAGGAAAAAGCGAGCGTAAACAACGGCAACACGTAGTTGCGCCAAGATTCCGCTCCTTGCAACGGAAACCAATCCATCTTGACCGATAAAAAGTAAATGAGTAAATAAGCCAGCCAGAACTGAGGCAAAGAGGCCCCAAGAAAGGCAAGAAACCGACAAATGTGGTCGATCAGCCGATTTTTTCCCAGGGCAGAAACGATGCCCAGCGGAATGCTAACCACGATGGCCAGCAACAAGCTAACAAGAGCGAGAGTCGCAGTAATTGGAAGACGATTCATGAATTCGCTAGCGACGGATAGCTTACTGAAGAAAGACGTACCGAAGTCGAATCGGCACAGCTGCCATAGCCAATGCGCATACTGCGTCCAGAAAGGCTCATCGAGACCCAATTGAGCGCGAATCGCATGAACCGCCTCCTCCGTTGGGGGAATATTCGATACTGACAAATAGGCTTTCGCAGGATCGATTGGCGTTAACCGCAAAAGTACAAAAGATACGAACGAGGCCCCCAATAAAACGGGGACCATCGTCAGTATTCTTCTCCAAACATAGCTAGATAGTTTCATTCCATAAAAACACCTTTATTTTTGAATGTCCAACGTATCGAACGGCGTTTCGTCGCGGTGGGCCGGGAACTTCAAACCGGTCACATACTTCGGATAGACGGCGATGCTCGTCAGATAGGAAATCGGCAAATATACGGCTTGCTCATGCAACGTCGTAAAAATCGACGTATACAGCTTTTGGCGTTCCGTTTCATCGGTCGTCAGCAGAACGTCTTTCATTTGCTGATGCAATTCTTTCGCCATCGGCAAACCTTGTTGCGCCTCGTAAATACCGTAACCCGGCTCGTAGTTGGTCGATACGAAATTGTGCGGATCATAAGGAGCCCCATACGTACTCCAGAATAGCAGATCGGAATCAGCTGCTACCATACGTTTGTTGCGAAGCTGTCTTTCCAAGCCGGTCAGCTTCAGATCGATTCCGATTTGTTTCAGATCCGATTGGATCGCCGTAGCCATCGGTTTCTCGACTTCATCATCACCCATGTACACCAATTCGATTTGTAGCGGTTTACCCTCTTTTTCGCGAATCGTTTTCCCTTCAGGCAGCTTCCATCCCGCCTGGTCAAGTAGAGATTTTGCTGTTTCGACGTTGTAATCGTAGGCTTTCAAGCCGACGTTCGCATATGGGAAGTTGCTGGAGATGATCGTATCAGCTAACTTCTCCACTCCGTTCGTAACACCGTCGACAAGCGCTTGTTTATTGACGGCATGCTGCAGGGCTAAGCGCACTTTCTGATCCGCGAACGGTCCTTTCGTCGTGTTCACGATAATCGCGCGGCTGGCGAGCGCATCGGATACAGACGTTTCGAACTTGCCGGAGTCTCTCAGGTTTACGAACGCATCCAGGCTGATCGTGCCTTCTCCGTAGATGAGGTCGATATCGCCCTTCTCGAGCGCAAGTACCCTGGCTTCCGGATCCGGAATGACCTTCACGACGAGTTTGTTGATTTTCGGTTTCGTGCCCCAATAATTGTCGTTGCGGGTAAAGACGGCCACTTCATCTTTTTTGTATTCACTCAGCACCCACGGTCCAGTCGTAATCGGGCTCTTGATCGTTTCTGCTGTATTTCCGTCGTCCGGGAAGCCGGCCGCGCCGAGGAAACGAAGCGGTCGAACGACCGCGAATTCTTGAAGCGCCGGATAGTATTGATTTTTCAGCGTAATCTTGAACGTATTCGCGTCCACAACTTCCGTCTTCTCGATCTGCGCGATAACGCCTAACCAAGAGTGCATATCGCGATTTGCCAAGATCGTATCGAAGTTCTTCTGAACAACGTTGGCGTCGAACGTCGAACCGTCGGTGAATTTGACATTCTGCCGAAGATGGAATGTATACACTTTACCGTCTTCCGAAATGTCCCATGATTCCGCCAGCTTAGGCACGAGCTTACCACCCTCGCTATAATCGATAAGTGGCTCGTAGTACATCCCCTGGGCGAAAAATTCGTTAGGCGCATATTGATGTGGATTTAGCGGTCCGATATCCTTCGGCCATGATATCGTTAGCGTCTTGTCCCCCACCGTGGAGTTCGACGGCGAAGTGGATCCAACGGTCGAGAAGGAAGATTCCGAAGCAACCGAATTGTTATTTTTCGATTGGCAACCAGCCAATGCGAAAGAGAAAATTAAAGTAAACAACACGATCGCTTTTAAGCTTTTCAAATTCCGATACACTTTCAATTGACCTCCCGTAGTAATTGAGAATGATTTTCATAATCAACAAGGAGTATCATAACCGATCTGCCGTCGCTAGACAACCGTTTTAAACAAATATGCATGTCTGTTTAATGAAATGAAGATCACAAATGAGAAAGCCCGCGACAAACGCAACCTTTCATCACTGATTTAACCTGCTCATATTGTTTTCTGGCGAGTTCCGATTGGAATGCAAATAGGCACGCACTCATAGAATCGAGCAGCATGCCTGTTATGTTCCGTTATGGGAATGTCGTTTCCCTTCTATGCTTCTTTGCGATCAAACAGTGTGTATCCTAACGAGAAGAATAAGACGGTTCCGGATAGTAAAAACAAAGATGATGAGAACAGTCGGCTGGTTTCAACCGTCCCACTTAAACATAAGACGTACCAGTCTGTATACGATGCGAGGGAAAACGCGGAGAAGCCTCCGACAAAATAAGGGGCGATCTTCGCAGCCGCGTACAATACGATAGAAAAAATGAGAAAGCCGCTCGCGCTACGAAATAATTGCGCAACCATTGAGAAGACGGTCGCAAGCGCCAGCATTGAGATGAATCCTGCGAATTCTTAAATCTGCTTTGCCCCCACGAATGCCCTCTACGCTGGTCTTCGTCCCGCATATTTTGACACTGGAGGTGACGTAACACGTAATCGTCGATGCGTAATACCGTCATGAGCGTCGAATCACTTCGATGTCTTGAGATCTTCTTCGTTTTAATATTCCAATAATGTTTTCCATTACATTGTAAAAACGTCTTGTTTATTCTTAGGCACGAAAGCGATATCCGGCTCCCCATACCGTTTCGACGAAGCTCGGATTAGGAGGATCCCTCTCGATTTTTTCCCGGAGTTTGCGTACGTGGACGGTAACCGTCTGCGTATCTCCCAATGCGTCGATGCCCCAAACCCGTTCAAACAAATGGACTTTATTGAACACACGATTTGGGTGGCTCGCCAGGAAGTAAAGCAGGTCGAATTCCTTGACCGTGAGTACGATTTCTTCGTCTCTGACGAACACTCTCCGGGACTCAGGATCGATCCGAAGTTCTCGGAATTCGAGTTCTCCATACTCGGACTTTCTTCCTTTCAATCGTTCATACCGGTTTAAGTGCGCCTTGATTCTCGCCACTAGCTCCGCAGGCTTGAACGGCTTTGTAATGTAGTCGTCTGCTCCAAAATCGAGCCCCCGGATAACGTCGATATCCTCACTGCTTGCCGTCACCATCAATACGGGGATATCAACTTCTTCGCGAATATGCTTGCAAACCTCGAAACCGTTTAATTTGGGCAACATCACGTCCAGAACGATCAAATCGTACTGCCCACCTAGCGCTTTCTCCAAGCCGGTCTCGCCGTTGTCGGCAATATCCGTTCGGTAACCACTCGCCTCCAAATAATCACGTTCGAGCTCCGCAATCGATTTGTCGTCTTCCACAATCAAGATGGACGTTTTTCTCATGGCGTTGATTCCCTCCTTGTGATCGGCAATTCAATCTCTATTCGTGTACCGTAGCCTTCTTCACTGACCGCGCGGATATTGCCACTGTGAGCGGAGACGATCTGCTTCGCGATCGCGAGTCCAAGACCGCTCCCTCCCGACTCCGCGCTTCGGGAACGTTCAGCCCGGTAGAATCTGTCGAATACATGAGGCAAGGATTCCGCCGAAATACCCGAGCCGTTATCTTGAACGAAAAGGGATAAAAAACCCTGTTCAGTTTTCGCGCCCAACCGAATTTCCTTATCCGACTTGTTCATGAACTTCAAACTGTTCTGAATGATGTTGTTAAGGACGCGTCGGAACGAATCCCAATCGACAGACATCTCGGATTCCGCGTCCACCTGAATATCGGAGATAAACCTAACTCCCGTTTTCTCCAATTCGAAGTGTAGCTCTTCTTCGAGATCGTTTAGGAACGCATGAATTTTTACCGTCTCGAAAACGAAGGGCATACTATGCAAATCCAATTTAGAATAAAGGAACAATTCGTCTATCAGCCGTTCCATCTCGGCTGCTTTCGTTGCGATCGTTCTCATGTATCGGTCGGACTTCTCAGGCGAGTCGGCTATGCCTTCCAATAAGCCGTCTACATATCCCCGAATCGACGTGATCGGCGTCTTCAAGTCGTGCGAGATGTTCGCAATTAGTTCCTTGCGATTCCGTTCGTATTGAGCTTGGACAGCAATCGATTCGCGCAGCCGAGAACGCATTTCTTCGAATGCAGTGCCCAATTGGCCAATTTCGTCTTTCCCTTTGATGGATACAGGCGATTCGAGCCTACCCTCTTTGAATTGCATGGCAGATTTACGCAAGACCATCAAGGGCTTGATGATTTTTCTAGACATGTATAATGTTAATAACGCATTTGTCAGTACGAGAAGTACAAACGCCGAAACTAACAAGTATGGGGCGTATTTTCTCGCGAAATAGACAAACGGGTCGACCTTCGTAATCAAATATAGACTGACAGGTTCCACGCTTCCGAAGTCATATCGGACGAATTGATAAAATTCACTTCCGTAGGGCTTCGTAGGAGAGAAAAAGCGGTCACCGGCATGCGTGAATCCCGGCAACCGAGAGACTAGTTCCGGATTAGCTTGGATATTTGGCGACGCGAAATATACGCGATTAACTGAGCGAATGTACAAGTAGGTATCCCTGCCCGTCAGTTCGACTGACAAATCATTCAAATAATGCTGATCTTCAAGCAAACCCGGATCTTTCTCAATCGCGTGTTTGATCAACCGATGAAAGTCGCTTTCTTCAAGGCCTTCAATTTTGGTCTCATACACATTCCTAAAATTCTGCAAGTCCCCCTGGAAGACGACGACGAGCAGCATCGCCGTTAAGACGAGAAGAACGAGGGGGACGACGAGCATTGCCAAATATGACAAGATTAACTTTAATCGGATGGACATGACTCTCGCACACCTCGGCTTCGATTCTGGTACTGGTTATGCCTTGCTCCATTCGACCGAACGTTTTGACCCAAACACTTCGGATGGCATAAGGATGTAGGATAGTCCGATCAATCCATACAACCCGGCGCAAAGCAAGAACGGCGAAGCTAAGCTGCCCTTGGCCACGACCCAACTTCCGATGAGTGGTCCCAGGACGACGCCCATGCCTTCTAATGATGAAAGCACTCCCCATCCCATGTTTGGGGATTGGGCGGGAACGTGACGGGATAACAGGGCATTCCATGCGGGCAAAAGCATCGCGTATGCGAAACCCATAACGATCGCCATCAACGTAGCCCCTGCCAAAGAGCGCATTGCCGTCAATCCCGCGAGACTGACCGCGAACAGTCCGAAGCCGCACACCAAGAACCATCTGCTCTTGGTTGCATCGTACCATTTCCCCATTGGCACGAGCAATAAGACGACGCATGCACCAGCTAATACCATGATCATGGAAAGTTCCGAGTTTGTAAGCGCCAATCGCTTTAATGCGAAACTGGAGAGGAAAGGAACAATAATGCCCGCACCAGTCGTCTGCAGAATAATGGCTGGCAGGATTAGACGATTATTTTTGATGTTCTCCCTCACCGACTTCCACTGTGCTTTCATTGATGTCCGCTCGATACGGTCAAAGTCTTTTATTGAGAATCGGCAGACACTCGCAATAATCCCACCTAACGCCACGAACGACAACAAAAGAATTACGCCAATGGCGATTCCTCCATCCAATACCAAATTCAATATGACTGGACCTAAACCTAAGCCCGCCATCCAGAATGCATACAAGGCCCCCATTTGTGCCGCGCGGTTCTCTTCATTGATGTGCCTTACACCGACTAGCCATACTGGAGAAAGCCCGATTCCCATCAACCCGGACGCTATCGTAGTGATCCACCCCGAACCCGCTGACAGCGTAAGCGCGAACCCGCCTGCCGCGATGAGAAAACCAACTTGGAGAACGATCTTGGTTGAGTATCGATCGAGCAAATATCCTGCAAATGGTTTTACCGCACTATCCGCTAAATAATGGGTAGAGACTGCGATGCCAGCCAATGCTACAGTCCAGTTTGCGTGTTGAACTAAATAGTTCGGCAAGAATGAAACCAGATAAGCGCCCCTTAACCATTCTGCAACAAACAGCAATAAGGCGGCCGGAAACAAGAACCCTGGGAGCAAACTTTTTCTTTTCAGTTTAAGCATGAGCGCTAACTGCCTTTCTTTCCGCAGTCGCGACAACTGGGCGCATTTCCTCAGCAAGACCGTGGCAAGCCAGTACCTCATAAGAAATAAGTGAAGCAGAATTAGCGTAATGTACGGTTTCCATCGCGGCTTTCATGATAGCGGCATGGGATGGGTCCAACACGTTGTGCAACTGCTGAGATAATTCGTAGATATCGTTTGCGATGGCAATCGCACCATGGCCGGCCAAATATTCCGCATTGCCGCGTTCTTGACCTGGAAGCGGCCGATAAACGATAGTTGGCAACCTCATAACGAGAGCTTCCGTTAAAGTGATCCCTCCGGCTTTCGTCAACATACAGTCGGACAGCGCCATTAATTCATGTATGTTTTCTACATACCCGAGTACATGAACTTTATCCTCTCCTCGGTAAGCGATCTCAATCTCGTTTTTTAGGTTTTGGTTTTTTCCGCAGACGACGATCGTTTCGCATTCCGTGTCCCCCAATGTGATTTCAATCATGGAGCGAACAGAAGACTGTACGCCATAAGCTCCAGCCATGATCAAGACACGGCGGCATCCGGCAGTGAATCCGTACTTCTTGACTAACACTTCCCGATCGTAAGATTTCGAGAAATGCTGCCGAATTGGAATACCGGTTACGTTGACTCGATGTTCTGGAACGCCGGCTGCTATAAGTGCGTTCATCAGTTCTTCGGTAGCGACGAAATACCCTGATGTGCTCGGGTGAATCCAACGGCCGTGAAGCACATAATCCGTGATCACCGTAAACGTCGGTATGCTGTGGTATCCTTGACGTCTCAGTTCGTCCGCTGCAAGTTGCGGAAATGTATGAATGATCAAATCCGGACGCTCCCCGTTCCACGAATCAACGAGACGTTTCTTGCCGAAAGAGTGGAAAAGTCGACCATGCCACCCTTTCGGATTACGATTAGTTATTCGATATAGTTGCCCGTATAAACGGGGGAAACGGACAGTACTTTGCAAGTAGAAGTATCGGCTAATCGCGTTAAGACGTGGATAGGCTTCCGCGAATAGGTCAATCATCGTCACGTGATGAATACCCATGGAGGCGAACGATTGTCGCAGTGCTAATGCAGCTTGCAGATGACCGTCCCCAAAGGAAGAATAGACGATCTGTATTTTCGTGTTTGATTTCACTGGACTTCCCCCTTCAAATGGATTACAGAGCCTTACCTCTAACGTTACTTCGAAGAAGTGAAGCGCTTGTGAACCGTTTCTTAACATTTTATTAAGTCCTTTAGTCGACTTCGTGACCACAAAAAAACCATTCGTTTACGCGATTCGAATGGTTCTGGGGTCGAGCTTACCAATAATTAAAGATAGGTATTCGCCTTTACTTTCGTTACGATAGAGTAAGCATCTATATGACAAAGCTAGTGAAAGTGAGTTGCATGCCATGAAACGCCTCTTGATCATCGGGTGCTCGTTGGCTGCTTTTATCCTTGCCTTGACTATAACGCTTCTACCCGTTAGGGCTTCCGCTGCAGTTGCTGAATCCCGGCTTCCCTACGATGATATCCGAAAAAATTATGCACTGGAAGCGATTGTTAACCTGACGGAGAATCATCTCATTACAGGCACTGGATTGAGGCACTTCGAACCGAATAAAGCTATAACCCGTGCGGAGTTCGTGACCATGTTAGAACGATTACTTGGCATCCAACCGGTCGCCGGCGCGATTTCTTCATATTCGGACTTACCGACCTCGGCTTGGTATTACCCATGGGTGCAATCTTCCATACAGTTAAACATCGCTCAAGGCACATCACATCATTTATTCAAGCCGAACCGTGACGTGACCCGTGAAGAAGCCGCCGTTTTGATGTCTCGAGCGTTGAAGCAAACGGTAAAGCAATCGTTGGTGATATCATCCACTCTGCCCGACGCTCTCTTCCAAGATCAGGCGAAGATCGCACCATGGGCACTAGACTCCGTAATTCGGTTACGGAACTTCGGACTAATGAAAGGAGATAACGGGAGTTTTCGCCCCAATGAACCGATCTCAAGACAAGAAGCGGCCGTCTTGATACATCGAGCGTGGACGTATCCGGGGTGGTCCGAACGCATTCGTGCGACTCCGTCGGAAAAAATTCAACTCGGATGGCAATATGGGCAAACGACAGTACAATTCGAGCAACAAGTAGCCCTATCCGACGTGAACACCTTATCTCCTCGTTGGTTTTTCCTAGGCAAGACAAGTGCTGTCGAAAATAACGCCGATACCTCTCTCGTTAGTTGGGCGCATAAACGGGGGAAAAAGGTTTGGGCGATGGTCGGCAATCATTCCGATCAGGAAACCTCTCATATTACTTTATCTAGCAAGGACCAGAGAAAAGAATTCATTCGGCAGTTAATTGATCTTGTTAAACAATACGACATTGACGGTTTGAACATCGATTTCGAAAACATGAGCGCTCAGGATCGCGATTCATTCACCGCATTTGTGACGGAACTTCATGCTCAATTGAAATCGATCTCAACTACGTTATCCGTCAATGTTTCGCCCGATTCGGGTACGGATTGGACAGACGTTTTCGATTATTCTGCGATCGGACAAGCAGCCGACTATGTTGTGCTAATGGGTTATGACGAGCATTGGAGTGGGGATCCGGAAGTGGGATCCGTCTCCTCCCTCCCCTGGTTGCGTCACGGAGTAGAAACCTTGCTAAAAAAAGTGTCCCCACGCAAAGTCATCCTTGCTTTGCCATTTTACACCCAACTATGGACGACAAGCGCAACGAATACGACTTCCTCGGCAGAGTTGGATCTTGCTGGGCAAAATAACATGATACTATTGAAAAGGTTAATACCGGATTGGGACGAGAATCATGGCCAATATTATGCCCAATTCAACGTTCCGAACGCGTTAAATCAGATTTGGTTGGAAGATGGGCGATCGTTATCCCTCAAAGTCGGATTAGGCGAATCTTATTCCCTTGCCGGTTACGGTTACTGGTATTTAGGCGGCGAGAGCGCCGATATATGGACAAGCTTACGCAATGCGATGAGGTTCGCTAATTATGATTTCTCGTGAGCGGTCACTTCATCCGTGTGACGATTTCGAACTTCTCGGGCAGCGTACGTCCGCCCGAAGGACATCCTGTTGCTATTAACAAGCGAAAATCAATAAAAAATCCGCTTCCGACCAATTACGTCGGTAGCGGATTTTTATGCTCGAGCGGCAATTGCACAATAACCTCCGTCCCGATCCCTTCCTTGCTTTCAATGCGGATGGTCCCGTGATGCTCCTTCACAATGGATTGGGCGATTGGAAGCCCTAATCCAGTTCCCCCAGTCTTCCGATTGCGAGAGGAGTCGACACGATAAAAGCGTTCGAATACGTTCCGGACATCCACTTGGGCAATACCGATGCCATAATCCTTTATTCGAATCTCTACGTTCGTCAGTTCTTTCTTTAATCGCACTTCGATCGAACGCTTACTGTATTTCAAAGCATTGTCGATCAAGATGAGTAGCAGTTGCTTTATTTTCGTCGGGTCTGCTGTGATCCTGATTTGTTCGTCGGCGCAATCGATTGAGATGCTCTGTGCGTGCAATTGCTTGGCGCTCGTGGACACCTGCCTGCAGCACGCCACAAGATCGAACTCTTCTATCATCAGTCGATCACTTTGTTGCGAAGCCGCCAAATCAAGCAATTGCCTTGTCATGTTCCTCATTTGCTTGGATTCCTCGTAGATCGCTTCAACGGATTCTTTCTGAATTTGCCTGTCGGTGGAGCCCCAACGCCGAAGCATATTTGCGTAGCCTTCGATGATGGTGGTCGTCGTGTTCAATTCATGAGAGGCGTCCGAGACGAATTGCTGCTGTTTATGAAAATTTTCCTCCAATCGTCCCATCATCCGATTAAAGGTTGCCGTCATGTGGTAAAGTTCGTTGTTCGACGGACTTCGCTCAGGGATTCTCTTGAACGCGAGACTGCTTTCGATTTCCCGCATTGTTGCGATACTGTCCGATATCGGTTTCAATAATGCCCTGGCTAAGAACGATGCACATGCGATGCTAAGCAGAGCGGCTCCAGCGGTCGAGAAGATCAGAATCGCAACGAGCAGGTTCAGGTTTGTTTCCAGCGTTTCCATCTTCTCGGCGATTTCAAATACGCCAACGACTTTGTTATTCGATTCAATGGGCGATCTGACGACTAAAATTTTCTGATCATTGATCTCGACCAGGCTTGCACCGTCCACTGACTTAAGATGAATCCGAGCGTAGTCAATGTCTTGCTCTTCTTGGTAAATATGGACGATCTTCAAATCCGGATCGAAAATCCGAATTGCAGAGTCTTCGGGGAGATAACTTAGAATTAGTCGTTGATTCCCCTTTTCCATCATGGCCGACGGACCGATTTTTTCGATGATTTGTTCCGATTTGTTACGTAGAAGCTCGATTTCATTGCGGGTTGCAAGCCGTATGAATAAGAAGTAGATAACGATGTCCACGCTAAGCAGGATTAGAATGACCAACGCGGAAGTAAAAAGCGTGAACTTTGATCTAAGCTTCAATTCTCCTCCTCCCTCACGCAATATCCGACGCCGCGAAACGTGTGAATGAGATTGACATCGAAATCATGATCGATCTTTTTACGGATATAACGAATGTAGACATCTACAATGTTTGTATCTCCGACGAAGTCATATCCCCAAACGTGATTGATAATCTGTTCCCTGTTCATCACTTGGTATTTATTTTCCAACAAAAATAAGAATAGATCGTACTCTTTAGGCGTAAGTTCGATCTTTTTTCCTTCTCGGTTAATGTCTCTGGTCGCTTTGTTCAAGGTCAGATTGTCAATTTTCAGCGAGCTGCTTGATGCTTTCGGATCAGTCTGTTCTATGAAACGATTGCGCACGGCGGCTCTCATTCTGGCCAGAAGCTCTTCGATTTCGAAAGGTTTTGTGATGTAATCGTTCGCACCTTGGTCAAGTCCCGACACGATATCCGGCGTCGTATTCCTCGCGGTCAAGACGATGACAGGTGTTTCGACGTCGACCTTTCGTAATCTTCTCAATACCTCGATGCCGTTCAGCTCGGGAAGCATAATGTCCAGGATGATGAGCTTCCATTCCTTCGACAGCGCCTGATCGAGTCCATCCCGCCCGTTATCGGCTATCGTTACCGTATAGCCATCATGGATCAGTTCCAACTCGAGCAGTCGTGCGATTTTCTTTTCGTCCTCTACGATCAAAACGCCATTGGCCAACGTTAAATCCCCCTTCTCAAGGTTATTATGAGTATTCGAGGTCTAAATCAGACAGTCTTAAGATATAAGATAACAAAAATAGCCCAAGCAGTCGCTTAGGCCAAGAAAATAATCAATTCAATCGTTTTCGGGAACAACTTCTCCAGTCGTTGCGTTAACGGTAACCTCGTGTTCTTTGCCCGCGGTATCTTTGATCGTTACAGTATAAGCGGACACTCCATTTTCCGATTCGAGAACTACGCTCTTCACAACACCCGGCGATTGTTTAACGGCGATATCAATGCTCTGTTGCTTCGTAATTGCAGTCGATTGTGCGCCGTCGTCGTTAACTTCTTTATCGTTGTCTTGCTCGTTTTGCGCGCCGTCGTCATTAACCTCTTTGTCGTTGTCTTGCTTGTTTTGCACGCCGTCGTCATTAACTTCTTTGTCGTTGTCTTGCTCGTTTTGCGCACCGTCGTCTTTAACTTCTTTGTCGTTGTCTTGCTGAATTTGATCCTTCTGAACCGGAGACGTGGAATTTGCCGGATCCGCAGTGGCTGCATTCGTGGAAGGCAATAACGCGGCTCCTGCAATCCCTCCTCCGACGAGCGCGACTGCCAAGACGCCGACCATTAATTTTTTGTTCAACTTCAATTCCTCCTCTTTGTTTGAATACATTTCTTATTGTAGTCCAAGTTCCTGAGATTCCCGTGTGATTCGGATTAAAAAACGATGAGAATTAAAATGACCCCATAACGGGGTCGGAACGAATCTTATTTTTTTCCATGCCATCGCTAAACGTCTAATCTTCGAAATTTACGTTACAATATTTCCCTTGCGGTTCCATATCTTTTTAGCCAATAAGGACTTCTCCATTTCGTCACCGTTACGTCAGGAGGAGACTTATAAGTATTCAACATTTTTCCGTTCCCGACATCCAGACCGACATGACCAATTCGATTATTACAGGTTGGCTAGCAAAGGAGAGATGACACCACCTTGCGGGGTGCCGGCATCCACTTCATGGTATTTCCCTTCTTCCATATATCCCGCCTTGAGCCACTTCCAGATCATATCCAACACTGTTCCATCTGCAATGTATTTCGTCAGTATCCCCATCAGTTTCTTGTGGGGGATATTATCGAAGAAGCCGCGAATGTCACAGTCATAGATAAAATTATAGTCTGTCTCAATGTTCCACAGGATAATTTGGGCCACGCGTTTCGCTCCATAGTTGGGACGTTACCCGCATGACCAGCGATGAAAGATGCTTTCTTCGCACTTGGGCTGTAACACGTTCACTATGGCTTGTTGCACAATCCGGTCTTCGATGTTAGGTATACCTAGCGGACGCATCTTCCCATTCTTCTTTGGAATATATCGTCTGCGTACGGGAGATGGAACATAAGTTTTGTCTCGGAGTTTCTGCAAAAGTCCGCTTAGATTTTCATTCAGCTTCCTCTCATAACTCTCCAAAGTTTCGCCGTCGATTCCACCTGCGCCTTTGTTTGCCTTAACCTGTAACCATGCTTCATGAAGTTTTCGATCAAACAGAATTTGCCCATATATACTGTGCTGTTCCTAAGCTCGAAAGGGTGTCCGCAAATGGACAATCCCCAGGTCGAAAAGCATTTCCGCCACCGTTTGTTGCTTGTCTTGAAGCATTCGGACCAGTACTATAACTACTTCCGCTATTGTGGCTACGCTAGAAATAAGGAATTTTATACATGTTACCACATGTCTTTTCGACAACTCTTTCGGATTGTTCAATTTGCTCCATAAATTATGTCATTTTTAAATTTGCTAAAAAACAAATCTCCAGTTAAACGTTCAAGAAGTATAAGAGGGATCTTATTTCGAGCCCTTGGATTTATGATAGATTCTTCTAATCGATCTATTCTTACACCAACGCTATCGGCGTGGGTAGATGACGGAAACCGTTCACTACCTCGACACTATACTGTTCATCTACTCGGACTTGTGTGCTTCCTTCCCGAAGCATGTTACTAGTGGCCAACATAATCCGTTTTGGATGTAGACTAAAAAGTAGACACGCTGTAACTCGAAACCAGGGATGTCATCGCTTCATGCAAATACAATTGAACGGAAAAGCGACCGTTCCTTTTGGGGGACGATCGCTCTTCCGAAAACGTCGCCTCCCCATTCAATGCCCGTCAACCCGGCATTTGCGGTCAGCAAGTGGTCTCAGGATCCAATCGGCGAAAAGTAACGGAACAAAGTCCAGGAACAAGCATCGCACTCGTCAGTCCCCTTCCGGATCGCTTATTCATTGCCATCATACGACTGACCGGATTTTAAGGACAGAAGATTAAATCGTCTATAAATCAATGATCTATGGCAGTCAGTTAACCGAAACGTCGTCGAAGTAGTTCGGTTAGAATCCGGTCGTCCACCAATCTCCCATTGCGATCAAATTAAAGGCTTTGATTCCGCCGAGCGAGCCGGTATAAGCGGAAACCGTCGAATTTCGAAAGCTCAAGAAGAAGGTGCTCAAGAGCGCAAAGATCACCCCTAACTTTCATGCCGAATTGTTGGCGGGATCCGATGTATAATTCTTTTTGTATGACGGGGCTCGATCAACTCGCGACAATGTCCCCACTTTTTTGTCGATTGCCTACAATGTCCTTACTTTTGTGTCGTTGGACAGTTTTTCACACTTCTTATTTATGTCTAACGACACAAATGTCGGGACATTATACTTCCTAATCATCTACACAACTACTTTAAACGCAAAAAACGGCCGCCTATCTCATGGGATCTTTCTCTACGGGATCGGAGTATTCGAAGATCAATTGGCCCTGGTTGAAAAAAGATTATCCAACGCATGTACAGCTTCCGCTACCATCATTACTTTCCACCTTCCACATTCGATGAACTGGGTTCCCTAGCCCATGCACTAGACTGTTGCTGTTGTTCTAAACTTACTCGCTGCGAATTAATATTGCCAAAAGTTGTTTGTTCATTATTAGGAACAATACTTAGCGGCATATTTATCAAGCTTCTTCAAAAATGGGCCAATTCTTCTTTCGGATTGAAGGGCCCAATGTAAACGACTTTTTGTAAACGGAAATCTCGTGAAAGGGGCAAATACCAAATATGTCGACAACGGAAATCGCAACCACACACGCATAAGCTTGAAATCTTTCTTGTGGAGCTTAGAAACCTGACGGTAACCATCCAGAATAGCTGCTGCGATCGAAAAATACCATTTATAATCTTTGCATGAATTATATATGACCCGATATAAATCATAGGCTCGCAGGTCTACATGTACAGTTTCGAAGTCGATAAGGTAAGTACCTTTGTTATTTAAAATAAAGTTGCTCGGTCCTCCGTCTCCATGACACAGAAAACCGTTCTTACGCGGACTTCGACTGTAGGTGTAATATCCGCTGCTTCGTAACAGTGATTTAGCTTGATTCGAGTATCTTAAGAACTCCGATCCGTGTTGCTTGATAAACCGGCTAATCGGCATACTAAATCCATTTCTTCTTGCTTTAACAATTTTGTTTTTAATAAGCTTCTCTCTAATCCTTAATGTGGAGTACCATGATCCAATTTCACTATATGCAATCTTTCCATTTAGTCCGGCACGTCCGGCTTTATGAAAGCGCGCTAATGCAATGCCGCATGCTCGCATATCCGATAATGAACGTGGAGAGGGTTTCCTTCCCGAAATCCAAGGCGATAAAACATAATTTCCACCTTTACTGGTCACATATGGTTTTCGCCCCTCTCGTGCATTAGGGTCACGCCATGCCAGAAGCGATCCATTTCGCCGGATCCTGAGCAAGATTCGGTCCATCCACCTTGTTCTTCCTACTTGCTTTTGCATCCGCTTCAAAGCGTACGTCTTCCCTTTAGTTGTGACAACCCGATATATCCCGCCCCGAATTTTCTTCTGCTTGATTATCTTAATCCCAAAACGTTTTGCAATGTGGTTAATTGATCCGCTCATGCTTTTCTTCCCCTTCTTAAAACTCTGAACAAAGACTTATATTTATTGGCGATAGCAGGCCATCTAAATCGGGCGGCAGTTGATCGAGCATTGTTTATTCGTTTCCTTGAGAGGGTAGGATTGCTCCAGAACGATTTAATGGACTTGGCTATACTCGCACCATCGACAGCGCGTATGATTTGGGCATTTTGTCCGTTCACAAATTCCTTTAGCCCGCCCGACAAAGTAGAAATAAGCGGTACCCCGTTTGCCATTGCCTCTAGCGCAACCAAACAGAACGATTCGGTCTTGCTTGGAATGATAACAGCTCCGTAAGAACCGTACATTCGTTGCACGGTACTATACGGTTTTTTTTGAACCCAGCGAATTCGGTTCGTCACGCCGAATTGCCTTGCAAGCGTTCTTAATTTTCTTTGATAACTCGGTTTACCACTTCCAACGATCGTCAAATGAACACGTCTATGATTTCTAGATAGTAACGCAATTGCCTTAATTAAAGGCTCGAGACCTTTAGAAGGAATTAATCTGCCAACATAGAGTAAATTATTCGGGGTGCCCCTTTTCTTCTTGGATAATGGTTTAACACCATGAGGGATCACAATGGCTGAACGCTTAACCATTCGTGGATAGCGTTTTTTTATAGCTCTAATCTGCCAGTTGCTCGGAGCGACGATTTTTTTTGCACTTCGAAACAGTTTCATTTGGTTTTTCCCGGAAGGCGAGTTGGTACCTTGCGAAGTGAGCGAATGGCATGAATAGATGATCGGGGCCGAGAATCGCATTTTTGCCACTTTGGCTGAATCTGCAAATTCCGTGCTATGCACTTGAACAATATCCGGTTGATTGTAGCCCGCCGAAGAAACAACACGCATAACGGAGGAAGCTTTGAATGATTTTTTGGAATGGCTATAATATCGTGAATTTCGGGGGAATCGAAGAATACGCAGATTGGCATTCGGATTCGTTATTGACAAGCGATTAGATTTACCCGAACAAAGCACTGTGACTTTTACACCAGATTTGCTCAGAGCTCTCGTTAAGTGAGTAGCGGCGATTCCTAAACCACCTTTTATATTGGGTTGGAACTCGCTAGACATTACCCATACCTTAAGCTTGCCCATATTGTTTATCTATTCCCTCCTTATGGTCACGGCTTCGGGGTTAGTGTATGTATTAAGGTTTGAAATTGCACTGGACCACTGTCCGTCAACTCGTCCCGAATCGAACGTATTTTTCACAGGTTTCGGACGTTTGTACATATCATCAGCGGTTAGTCCGATGATGTCTAACATACTTGAGTTTTTAGACATGTATGGATTATTGATTTGATCTGTGTGAATGCACTGACCGAGTATTTGTCTCCCCCATAAATTAATCGGGTGATGAAAATCACAATAAACATTGGTGGTGAATTGCATGGGCAATGACGTTGGAGGCGTAGGCGCTTCTTGTGCAGGATATGGCGGTATGCAAGCGGCAGCGTTTGTACTTGTACTTTTCATACTGTTGGTCATTATTCTTCGTGCTGGAACGGGAATCTACTAAGATACATCGACCCACTTTTACTTCTTCAAATAACTCATCATGAGTCGCTGCATGATGTTCGCGAAACGTCACGGTTATCAATCCCCTTTCTTTATGGGACGAAGTCTTTTGGTTCTGTGTCGCTATTGGGAAATGCAGGCTGGTTCCGGACCGGTTGCTTTCATTGAAGTCGGCAATCGGACAATACTCTTGTCACCAATCGAGAATCGAATCAAGTTCTTGACATCGCCAAATGACATGAATTTGATTCGATAAACGAAAAAGCCCGCGATTTACGCGGACTACATACGGACAATGTTCTTGTCATCCGACAATTTTGAAACGTGGCATTGTTTGTCTTGATTCCTTTTACGTATATGGCTTTGACCGCATCCCATTTTAGTGAGTTAAGCAAAGGACTAGCTGATATTGCACACGATTCCTCTTTTACTTAACCCCAGGAAAGTTGGCACTTTTTCAATAGAAGGGTCTGTTTTTGTCCCTCTTGATTGAGCTTTCGTTCCAGTTAGCGTAACAAATCGACCCGCACCCAATTTTGACGCTCGCAATCGCATATCGTCTCGTTGGCTACGTACCCAGCATCAGAAGTCTAAAATAATATCAACTACGAGCAATAATACCCGAGCGTCGATTTTCCAAAGCATGGATTCTACTAATTCGTGTATTTTCTCGTGATTCTCATCATCAAGATCCTGACCATAATCTGGTGTGCCATTCATCGGGAGTAAGACGAAGTGCTGAGTATCTCTGTTCAAGTTGCCGAGCAAGTGTAGTCTTTCCGCTACATGGGAGACATTCGACCTCACTTGTTACGCATTCTTCTTCTTATTTCATCCAATAGTAAGGCTCTTTCCACTTCAGATGTGGCATCTGATGAAAGCTTTCGCGCTGCAACAGGAGCGATCCAAGGCTCGATTTCTGCGTACCTGATGCCAGATAGTCGTTCATACTCCTCTAAGAATATACGGATTGTCGATCCCCTGATAATGTCTAAAAAGGGATTCAGTTCAGCAGGCAGATACGGGGGGGTGACCGCATATTGAATCAGAATGATGTATTCTGCCAATGGTGCTCTGCCAATATCGTGCCGTGATTCGGGCGTCTAAATGGTCTTCCGACAAATCCAGTCCGTTCTCTCCTTTATTCGACCCTATCGTCTTGTTTATAAAACGGTTTAAGATTGACTCGCCATAAACCCGTTCAAAAACAACGCCCGGTCTCCCTTCTACAGTAACCAAGCCGAACGGCTCGGGCACAGGTAGTCCGCACTCCCAAGCACTTCGACAATGATTCCATTCTCTTTGTAAGGCAGCGGAGCTTGTGTTAGGCTTTGCCAATTTGACAATCTTGCTGCCGTCTTCCCATTCGAATACTTCCGCACATGCGCCTTCTCCCAGCTTTGGTCCTACGGCATTCGTCATGCATGGAGCCCCCTTAAGTCATAATAACCCTTCTTTTTTCGTGAGCATTATGTACATTTCTTCTAGCATCTCTGTAGCCTCATCAATATCTAACTCGATTGTATTAGTGTTAATCCTAGTTCCAATCCCTAACCAATACGTAATCAACTTAAAAAAGACGTTTTTGGCCTTGCTCTCTTCAAGCTCACTTAGCCGGTTATCGATCCGTAAAAAAGCAGCAAATAACTCCTCACTAAGCTTGTCAGTGTTCCGCGCTAAAAATTGTCTTCTGTAATCAGTAAGATATAGTGCTTTGAATAAACCCTTTTCTTCTTGGGCAAACAAAAGGCATCCGATAGCCAAATTCATGGCGGCTGAGTTCTTTTCGTTGTAATACTGATTCATTCTGGCTAGAGCAAAATCAACGGCACGGTTATACACATCGTCTTTTACCTCTTCCATGCTTGCATACATACTGTATATTGGCTGGGTTGAGCATTTTAGCTTTTGGGCAATGCTTCTTGCTGACAAAACCTCAACTCCATGCCCCCTTACGATTTCAAATGCGGCATTTAACACTTTCTCTTTTGTTATTACTGCTTTGGGAGGCAATTCGTCATCCCCTTCAAATAACAATCGTTATATAACGTATGTTATACAACGATTGTTATGATGTCAATGTGTTTTGGTTAAAAATACCAGCCGAACTGCCCGTTAGCTGAACAGCCTTCAGGATCACCCCAGCAGGCTGCAGGTTTCAAGAGAATCACATCGCCGATTTCCAGGATTCTACCAAGAACCAAAGCATCCGATTTGAATCCCGCTACGCGCCGAGGAGGATCGTTCATGATTCCGATCACTCGCCTTCCGATCATATCCTCCGTGTTGGTTCGCTTCGTTATCTGCGAACTTGAAGTTTTCAGCCCGATCTCAGGCCCAAAATCGATGATGAGCTTTATCATAGGGATCATTGCTTCTTCAACCATCTCTGCTTCCACTATCGTACCGGTACGAATGTCAAGCGCCGTATTGTCATTAATAGGGGCAAATCTTTTCGCATCTTCGTAATCGACTTTCATCATAAGTACACTCCCATTACTCGTCCTTTTTGTTTTTCTTGCCTTCCGATTTGCCGTGCTTCGGATGCTTGTCTTTCTCTTTTTTCTCATGTTTCTGGTTCTTCTTATCTTTCTTGTCTTTGTGATCCTTTTCCGATTCTGATTCGCCTTGCTTCGCGGGCTTCTTCTGCGAAATTCCGTCAGCCTTCGGAAAAGGAAGCACCGGCTCGCCGCGAAGCGCTTCGCTCATCAGCTTCTGGAATACGGCGGCCGCCGCTTTGGAGGTCGTAGTCAAATAATGGCTGCCGTCCGTATGGTCGTATCCAAGCCAGACAGCTCCGACAAGTTGTGGCGTGTACCCGACGAACCAGTTATCCTTGATGCCCTTCCCGCCGGTGCCGGGCATTTCCGTTGTTCCCGTCTTCCCGGCGACTGGACGTTCCGCAAGACCGGCCAATTGGCCCGTACCTTCGCTTACGACGCCTACGAGCACCGAGGTCATCGTCCGGGCCACCGCGGGTTCGGTCGTCTTGACTGGCACCGGTTCGGAATCGGCCGGCACGGTATCGCCATCTGCGGTCTCGATACGGATAATCGAATGAGCCGGTATCCTCGTCCCGTCATTCGCGAATACGCCGAACGCTTCGGCCATATCCAGCGGTGATACCCCTTCCTGCAAGCCGCCAAGCGCCAAACCGAGGGTTCTATCCGCATCCGTAAGCTCAAGACCGAACCGTTTCGCCGCATCCATGCCGGCATCGATTCCGATTTCGTTCAGCAGCCGAACGGCCGGGATATTATAAGAGTTAATAATCGCGTCATAGATCGAGACTTCCCCATGGTATCCCCCTCCGGCATTTTGCGGTTGATAGCCGCCGAAATCGACAGGCTCGTCCAACAACGAATCCTCCAGGGTATACCCACGCTCGAAAGCAGGCGTATAAACCGAAATCGGCTTCATGGTCGAGCCGGGCTGACGCTTCAACTGCACGGCGCGGTTGAACCCGCGGAACGGCTGCTTGCCCCGACCGCCGATCAACGCCCTGATGCCGCCATCGCGCGGATCGACCAACACGGCGCCGCTCTGGATCAGTTGATCGGCCACGCTAGCTGGGAACACGGAAGACTGCGCAAAGACGCTCTCAGCGGCTTGCTGCATGCGAGGATCAAGCGCCGTGTATATTCGCAGGCCGCCATGCAGCACGTCGTTTTCCGTCAGTCCGTACCGATCGGAAGCCTCTCGGATGACCTGATCGATGTAATACGGGTATTTCATCGCTTCGGACGCGCTTGACTTGTCGGAGCCGCGTAAGCTGATCGGCTCCTGAACGGCGGCATCGTAAGTTGCGGCGGTGATTTTCCCTTGATCCTTCATGAGCCCCAGGACGACGTCGCGCCGCTGTAGCGCCTTCTCCTTGTGCGTGAAAGGCGACAGTGCCGAAGGCGCCTTGAGGATCCCCGCCAGCATCGCCGATTGCGAAAGCGTCAACCGATTTACGCTAACACCGAAATAAACATCGGCCGCCTTTTGGATCCCCCAAGCGCCTTCGCCGAAATAGATTTGATTGAGATACATCGCAATGATTTGCGGTTTGTCGTACGTCTTTTCGATTTTTTGGGCGAGCAGCAGCTCCTTCCACTTCCTGGTCCATGTTCGCTCCTGCGACAGAAAGACGTTCTTGGCCAACTGCTGCGTAAGGGTACTCGCTCCCTGTACCGTCTTGCCGTTCGTCAGGTTGGTAAATAGCGCACGGCCGATTCCTAATAAATCCGTCCCGCCATGCTCGAAAAACCGTTTATCTTCAACGGCAACGACCGCGTCGACCAAGTGCCTCGGCAAACGATCATAGCTTACGGCCTCGGTCGCGTGAACCGGCGATAATCGCAACGCTTCCTTACCGTTCCGGTCATAAAAGACCGTCGCCGCGGGAAGCGGCTTGTCCAGCAGGGAAACATCCTGCTTGTCGACCAATAGGCCGAAGATGAACCCCCCTATGAAGATAAACAAGCCTAAAGCCAGAAAGCCGGCTATCATGAATTTCTTCCATACTTTGCGTTGCTTTGATTTCTCTATGATGACGGGTTCCATGCCACTTCCTCCATACGCTTACGGTTAACATGAATAACTATTCGCAGCAAATGTCGAATTTCAGGGGGTACATGCCAAAAATTTATCCGATGCCCCGGGGCGAGCCGATTCCCATTCATGAAAAAGAACCCGGCCAATTGGACTGAGTTCCGTTTTCTTTTACATAGTAAGAAGCGCGTTTCTTAACTTAATCGATCATATGCAGGTATTGAAGGAATCGCTTCAGCATGACGGCCGCTTGAGCTCTTGTCGCGGATGCCGTCGGCGCGAATCGTCCGTCGGCATTCCCGTCATGATGCCGACTTGTCCCGAGCAAAAGTGATGCTATATAGATCAATACCCAATTATGTAGGGTTCTTTCGAATAAAGATATTTACCTACACATTTGCAGTGAAACTGAATACCTTACATTGAACTTAAAAAGGAGAGTGACTGTTTAATGGGTAGATTACCAGGACCTCCGGGCCCTCCAGGACCACAAGGACCCGCTGGGCCACAAGGCGCCACCGGACCACAAGGCCCCGCTGGGCCACAAGGCGCCACCGGACCACAAGGCCCCGCTGGACCACAAGGACCCGCTGGAGCCCCAGGGCTCTTAACTGGATTTAATTGTGCAAAGTATGCTGGTACTCCACCTATCGTCTTAACCGCAACCGCACCAACGGCTACCGTGTTAACTGTAACGGTAAATGTGACCGCAGTTACCAATACAGTTTGGTTGACCGGCTACGTAACATGGACACCGAGCTCTAATAATACGTTCATAACATTACAAATTGTTCGTGATGATGGAACAGTAATTGGTACCGCACAGGATACTTCATCAATGGCTAACTCACCTTTCACGATTGCTCTTACAACTTGCGACGAAGCACCGCTTACCGGCACTCATTCCTATACTCTTCGGGCTACAGGCAATAACCTATCCGGGCAACAAACAATGACGATAAACTTCGCTGGACTTACCGCTGCTGTTTTAAACACCTAGATTTAATTCTCCACAATTGTTTGTCCAGCGGCAGTCGTTTAGTTGCTGCCGCTGGATACTTGATATCGTGCAACGAGGTTCATGAGCAAATATCTACGGAAATATGAACTTATGGACAGGTTGGACATACAGAAAACAACTCTATGATTGAGAGGGCTTGTTTCAACTATCGTGCTCGATATTCCATTCACTTAAATAAGGTACATATCCGATTTCTTGAGGCTCATCTTGTAGCCATGAAATCAATTCTAATTCATTATTATCAGGATCATTAAAATAAATAGATGCAGCAGGCATCCAAGTATGGACAATTGGTTCTATATAAATCCAATTCAGTTCCAAATGCAAAGTGTCTTCTTTGCACTTCATTGCCTTTCGGAACTTCCCAAAGTCCTAATTACTAACGATAGTTCTAGGCCTAAACTCTTATAGAATTCTATAGATGTATTCAGATCTTTAACTTGTAAATGAGTCTCATATAAGTTCCGAATCATGATGTTTACTCCTTAACCTTAAATTATCCCATATCCAAAATATTCGCGATGTGATTACAATACCCTGCCCTTAGCTTAATGATATGACCGATCGGTAATCGGTAAACATTAATACCAGAATATTCCGATAATATTTGTCACTTTGCGTCGTGGAAAATAATCCCTAAGCTATATCTATTACCAGAGTGAATCGTACCAACTCCATGTCTTAACGTTGTCCGGTAATAACCACGCGTCCCTTGAACAGGACGGTGTTGGGTCGGAAAAATAAGTCCTTCTCCTTGATTCAAAGTGATAACGTGGCCCCTACTCTGGGCGCGTGGTCTTTGTTCTACAAGCAAAAACTCTCCACCTGAAAAATCCACTTCTCGCTGGTTTAGTGCAAAGACTACTTGGAAAGGAAAGAATACTTCCCCATATAGATCTTGATGTAAGCAATTATAGCCACCCGATTCATATTTCAGAATTAATGGCGTTGGTCGATTCTGGCCTGCTTGATGACAATGAGATAAAAAATCAGATAATTCTTCGGGATACCTGGCATCTTGACCTAAATGTTTTAGCCAGCGATTAGCTGCTTTGGCAAGCTCCGGATATAATTGTTCACGTAATCGTTGCACGCTGTCTGGGAGAGGATGATTAAAGTATTTATACTCCCCTAGACCAAACCCGTACCGTTTCATATTTATTGTGCTACGATAGAGCGCTTCGTCATCGTATCCTTCCATAAGCAATGTACAAACGTCTGGGGCAATCAAACGTGGCAACCTGGCGTAACCATGTTCATCAAGTGATTGATGCAAAGCTTGCCAGTCCAATCCACTGCCCTCATTTCTGTTGAGTAACATATCGTACCGTTGTAAAGAAGTCCCTTTTAAGTGAAGTGGGAAACTGAATGAATCACGGATTCCTTGAAAATATTGTACGATCTCCGTTGAAAAGAGACGCAAACCTTCATTATCTTGGACTAGTGTTTTGTTTGGATAATGGACTGCTGCCCATCCCTCCAATTCTTCAAACGGATGATTATTCGCGCCTACAAAGCAAAGCCCACCTTCTGTGACGGCGATATGCATTTTCCATTCTCCTTGCGCAATCAATGTCCAATAAATGCTTTCGTTGTTATTTGACATGACTAACTGTCTCCTTCGCACTTAGTTTATACCATTGTCGATGACCTTCCGGTGTTGTCCCGTTTCTATGGAACAGTTCATCAATAGTATAACTAGGTGAACTAATTTTGTACTTTTTATCGAATCAAACAACAAGAATTCGAAAGAACGGTGGTTGTGGGGTTCTTGTCCCGAGGAAAAGACAAGAACTTGCATCGATAAAATAAAAAAACCGCGCAGCACACGGATCTTAATGAATGTAAGTTCTTGTCCTTCTACAAGATTTAGTTCCATCGCTGACATGATCGTCATATCCGGGATTGAGCTCCATTTGCAGGAGGATGGGAGCTTGAAATAAAAATGCAAATCATCCATAGACCTGCCCTCGTTTCCTCAAATGTGAAGAGCCGGTAAAGGTGAATGATTCACCTTTATCGGCTCTTTAATCTACATTGCGACTTGTTTGACATAACGGGAACGAATAAGCAGGAAATAAACAAGCTGGATCAGTACGAACGTGCCGAGCACCATAAATGCTTCTTTCATTAACGAATGGCCGAAGAGATGCTGCATGGCGGTTAAGGCAACCGCACCGTGAACCGTCGCTACGATAATGGGGACGAAAAACAAGATGAACAGCTGTTTCGTCACGATTCCGGACAATTCCCCTCCCGTTAACCCTAGCTTCGTAATGGCGGAGAACTTTGTTTGATCATCCGGCAGATCCGAATAAAGCCGGAAATATAAGAAGCTGCCCGATGCTACGAAGAACACCGCTCCGATGAAGAAGCCGATAAAGAGAACGACACTGTAGCCCTTTTCTATTTCGAAAAGATCGTAAGCAAGTGCCTTGAATCCGTTGTTTTTTCCTTTTAATTGCTTCGAAAGTCTCTCTCCGGCATCCCTTGTATCGTATAAGCTAGTCTGCACTTCAAAGGCATAAAAAACATCCTTCTTACCGGGTACCAACTTGTCGAACATGGTGTCTGTTACGACATAGTAGCTTGAGAAGTTCGGAATGGCAACCGACGGTTGTCTGCCAATCGGATCAAGGGTAATGCCGCTGACTGCTAATTGTACCTTCTTCAGCGCACCCGCCGCCGCGTTAAATTTGAGCGAGTTCTCGTAATAAATCATCATCGACTGGCCTTCCTTCAGGGCGACGGGTTGCTCGCCTGCGGCGACCGCGATCGGATTAAATTCCGACTGCTTCACAATCATTGCGTCTATTTGCGTATTTACTGCTTTAACCCGCGACATAGTGGCTTGTAGACGATTGTATTGAATATGATCCGCTTGAAGCTCCCGTTCGATCAAAGCGAGATCATCGGCAGCATGCTCATTGGAGCCCGAATAGTCGATATACTCGAAAGCATAAGGATTTTCGCTTTTCACCGTTTTGATCATCATCGCCCGAAAACCGACAAGGGAACCGATGGCCGAAAAAGCGACTGTCGATAATATCGCTACCATGAAAAACGTCCGGGCATTATCCTTCATTCGATAAGCGAGATCGGACAAGAACAGCATATTCGTTTTGCGCCAGAAAAACGAACGCTTCGATCTGAACTTATGGATGAGAAATACGCTAAGCTGGGTGAATAAGAAGTAAGTGCCTATGATAACAACGATCGTTACTGGAACCATTGCGTACACGACGAAGATGCCTTTCACGATTAAAGCAACCGCGTAACCACAACTTAGTAGCAAAACGGCGAGCCACGACAATAAAGCCGAAAATTTCGGCTCCGTTTTCGGTTTCGCGCTACCCTTGATAAGGTCAATTAGCTTGTTCGTTCTTAAGATTGTCACTGTAAACAAGGAAATGAACACGAACAAGACAACGAAAGCGAGAAATGTCAAAGCAAGCGCCTTAAACGGCATGTAGAAAGGCAGGGCAGTATCCAAATGCATAAATCTTTCCGCTATGAGCAGCATTAATTTTGAGAAGATGAGCCCCATCCCGATACCTGCTAACGTAGCGAAAAAACCGATCATAATATTTTCAAGGAAGATCATCGTTCTTAATTGCGTATTCGTCATCCCAAGCATGACCATGAGACCGAATTCCTTCTTGCGTGTTTTCAGAAACGCGCTCATCGAGTACAGCACGAAGAAAAAGGAGAACACGTAAATCAAGCTTTCCGCAAAATGCATCCCGAACTTGATGTTCTTATTGATCGAATCGTCCCCGAGCCCCGGATGGAAAGCAAATACGGCATAGATGAAAAACACCATTACAGAGAAGGCGCTGCTAAGAAAATAGGCGGCATACGTGCGCTTGTTGCGCAGGACATTGTTAAACGCGAATTGACGAAAGGTCATGCGCGTTCCCCCCTAGCAGCGAAAGTACGTCGATAATTTTCTGGAAAAATGCCTGCCGACTATTTCCGCAATAAATCTCGTTAAACAGCTGGCCGTCTTTAATGAAAATGACCCGATGGCAATAGCTTGCAGCCAATGCATCATGCGTGACCAGCATCATCGCCGTGCCTTCGTTGCGGTTAATCTCGTTTAAAGTCTCCATGACGGCTTTTGCGGACTTGGAATCAAGGTTGCCCGTCGGTTCATCGGCAAACAGAAACTTCGGCGAATGAATCATCGCTCTTGCAATCGCTGTCCGCTGGGCTTGTCCGCCGGAAATTTCGTATGTGCGTTTTTTCAAAATCGCTTCTATCCCGAGTGTCTTGGCAATTGCGACAACCTTCTCCTCCATATGCTTAACGCTTACGCCGTCCAGCGTTAACGGCAGCACGATGTTTTCCTCTACCGTTAGCGTGTTCAGCAAGTTGAAATCTTGGAATACGAACCCCAATTGCTTGCGGCGGAACAACGCCAACTCCCGCTTGCTGAGCTTGTGCGGGTTGCTGCCGTTAATGAGCACTTCCCCAGACGTAGGAGCGTCGATCGCCGCAACGAGATTTAGCAGCGTCGTTTTGCCGCTTCCGGACGGCCCCATAATACCGACAAATTCCCCTTGCTCAATTGACATATTGATGTCGGTCAACGCCCTGGACGGAACCTTGCCTTCGTAGATTTTGTTTAATTGGCGAACACTTAACATTTCCATTCCCTGTCTTCTCCTCCCGCTTGCACTTCGCAAGCTTGCTTTATGTACCCTAGTGTATAGGAAAAGGGGGAGCGTACCTGATCGATTAACCTTTCACTTTCCTTACATCTTTGTAAGGTAAGATACGAACATGATTCGCACGGTGGTACCTTGCCCGACTTGCGATTCAAGTTCAATGCGATGACCGAGACGGTTGCATATTTCCTGAACGAAATATAGCCCCATGCCAGTCGATTCGCGATACTTCCTGCCGTTTTCCCCGGTGTAGAAAGGTTGAAAGACGCGTTTGCGATCCTCGGGAGGAATGCCGATGCCCCGGTCCTTTATCTCGAGAATCGCCTCCTTGTTGGTCGTGGAGGACGAAAACGTAATTTTCTGATGCGAATCCGCTGAATACTTGATCGCATTCGTGACCACCTGCCCAATCAGAAAAGCAAGCCATTTGCCGTCGCTATCCACGAACAGCCGCGGATCTACTTGAAGCTCGGGGTACACTTTGCTGCCAATAAAATAGCGCTTATGTTCGTGAATGACATTTTCCACGATTGCCCTTAGTCCGACGCTTTCCACGTTGAAGTCCCGTTCGAACGCGCCTAGACGGGCGGCATACAGCATCGTTTCCAGCCCCTTCTCTATTCTGTCCGTTTCTTCAAGCACGCTAACGGAACGCGGATCGTCTCCCTCCTCCATCAAAAGGCGAATGACGGATAACGGCGTTTTCATCTGATGCATCCATTGATTCATGAAGGCGAGATGATCGCTCTGAATTTTCTCGAGCTGCTTCAACTGTTGCTGATAGTGCCCGTACTGCGATTTCAGGAGCCGGTCGAACGCTTCTGCGAAAGGCGCATTGCCGCTGCGATCGGCGACGGAATCATCCAACGTCTCCAGCGGTGTCACCAATTTGTGATATAACGATTGGTGGGTATAGTAACGATAGAACAAATAACCTGTCAGCACGACCAAACCTAGAAAAATCGCATATAACGCGGTAGGGACGTTCCGATATCCATCTAGCCAATAAATAAGCAGCACGAGAAACAATTGAATGATGTGAATGATGACAAGCGGAATATGCTCGCGCATAAATAATTTCATGATCGCTCAAGCTCCTCGCCGTTCCAGGTGACCTGGAGCCTGTAGCCGGCACCGCGCACCGTTTCGATGCCGTTTTCGATGCCGATTTCCTGCAATTTTTTGCGCAACCGGGTGATATTCACATTTAGCGTATTCTCATCGACGAAAGCCTGATCGTCCCACAGCTTTTCCAATAAAGCTTCGCGGCTTACGACGCGAGGATGTTGCGCCATGAGCGCCTCCAAGAGATCGCTTTCTTTTTTTGTAACGGGCAAACGGATTCCGTTCAATTCCACTTCCAGTCTTTCCGGATAGATAGCCATTCCGGACAGTTTCACGATTCGCTCGTGCGCATGGTTTTGGTTTGCATACTCGCCGTAAGCGCGCCGCAGCTGGCTGCGAATTTTCGCCATGACGACTTCCATATGGAAAGGTTTCGTAATGTAATCGTCCCCGCCGTATTCGAGCGCCATCACTTGATCCATTTCGCCGGAACGGGCGGAAATAAAGAGCAGCTGGCATTTCGATTGAAGCCGGATTTGTCTGCACCAGTAGAAGCCGTCGAATTTGGGCAAGTTTACGTCCATCAAGACGAGATGAGGATCGAATGCCTGAAAATACGCAAGCACCCGGTCGAAATCCTCGACAACGCCGGCCACATATCCATATTTCTCGATCGCCGCCTTCAATATCGCCGCCAGCTTCGGATCATCTTCGCATATCATAATTCGCTGCGCTGTGCTCATGTTTCTTTTCCTCCTGTTGCTAGGCTCCACTCACACCGCATAATACGGTCTTGATTGAGCTACATAGTCAGGCGAAACGCTGTGTTCATCCATGTATGTTCCACAACGTAAGGTATACGATTCACGGATTGCCTTCCTATTGTATAGTTCCTTCAATTCGATACTTCTTTTCCCATTCAGAAATATGATGTTCAATTCTGATAATCTTCATTGGTGTAAGTTCGATATACTCTTGTGCATCGCTACTTTCGAATTGCTGCCTCAGTTCTTTAATCTTTTCAACAACTTCTTCATCAGTGCTAATGCTATCGATTTCCTCTTCTGATACAACCATTAAGGGAACAAAGTGTTCAACGCGAGTGACCCTTCCAACTTCGTCTTTGTAGCTAATTGCCACATTGATGGTTTTTTTTTCGCATGTTACTGGTTCTCGAGTGAAGATTTCAATGAAGACATCATTTGCAACTCGTGGGTTAAGAATAAATATTTCTCCGGTGCTATCTTCATCAACACCATTTACACTACGAGTTCGATGAATACCTATCGGAAGAGATATCTGTATTCGAACATTCTCAACTTGACCAATTGGAGCAATTTGAATCCAAAGATGATTCATGCCTTCTTCATTTTCTATTGCTGTTTTTGCATGCCGGACTTTGATCATCGATTCCCCTCTCCTTTCAGTAATTGGGTAACGGTTTCGATCATCTTAATTTTCAATTCCGGTGAAACACGTGAACTGACCGAGATAATAACATCATCGTTTAAGACATGTGTTTCGTTCCGAAAAATCTGATTTAATTGATATAATTTAAGATTTTCACCAATTTTAATAATTTCCTCAATCGGCAAACTCGCTAACTTTTCTTGTGCTGAGGCTAAGGTTTCACCGCTTCTAGACAACGTGAGAATGGCACGAAGAAAATGAAGATGATTATCCGTATACACCCTTTTATTACCAACCAATTCAAGAGGCGGGATAATTCCTATCTGTGTGTAATATCTAACCGTTCTTAAGTTTATTTGAGGGTCGTCGTTCTGCAAAATATCAGCTATTTGCTTCGCTGTGTACATATTCAACACGATCACCTACCTAATCCAAGAATTGTTTACACTTCACTGTTTCAGTTACAGTTTAGTGTAACGAAATGCGAATGTCAATATTCGTCTCACGTCATCACTCTTGATAACGCTTCCGTTTTACCACTACTCGTGATACGATTCACCTCAATTGATCTTCAATTTAACTGCCCGATCGATTAGCCAAGCCATTATCAAAGCCTGTTTTTCAGCTCTTCTGGAAATTCTGATAATGTCTTTAGATTTTTGTCGTTAGAGTACAATGTCCCTATTTTTGTGCATTTTCTCTCGACACAAAAGTCGGGACATAAAAACAAAAAAGCTTGATTTCTCAAGCTTCGGTGCAATCAGTTATGTCCCGTCGAATGACAAGAACATACATCGATTATCTATGGCTTTCCGCGATGCGGTTAGGTGGTGAGGATGTGTCGCCTGAGTCCGCTTCCTCGCTTAACTCATACGAGTCATTACAAATTGATAACCACCACCTGGCCACTCCCACGCCCCTGTCAATGTGTTTCCATCTTCACTGAAGGTTGATTTGGAAAATGTTGAAGAACCTATGGTACCACGCCAAATGATTAGGGTATCTCCTTTCAATTCATAAGTATAATCTGTTATATAACCGCCATCTGAGTAAGATCGAGAAGTAATATTGGGTTCCGACTCTGCAGCCCCAAACCCTTTCACATACCCAATTATATCTAGCGATTTCATTACACGATCCTGGAAATCCATTGCGCTACGCTGCATAAGGAAATATCCATCATCCATCCACTCATAAGTTACCGTACCGCTAGCACCGCCAGAGATCTTCCAAGTGCCTACCATTCGATCTAATTCTTTCATTCCAGGTCTTGCCGATACATTTACCGTATTTTTCACAGTATTTCCTCCCATGGCTTATCATTTTTGATGTCCTACTCATGTCCGATTCAATGCTACAGTTTGGTGGAAGTCTGAACCAGCAGATTGGCCAATAGATCATAATCGGGTGTATCCTCTTTGCGGATTTTTAACCATTTTCTCTCGTCAGGCCCTTCAAATCCTTTCGGAAACGTAATGCCGGATGCGTTCATGATCATAAATGCAATGGCATCTTTAGAAGGTGAAATAACGGCCGCATAATGCCCATTTTTTAGGAAATGAGGCTTTTTGTATTGGATACGTTCTTCTGCATCTGGAATCGTTTGATGGACCATTTGACGCAATCGGTTGCTCACTTCGATTTGCCATGGTTGATTAAGATTTTCGATGAATGCAGAAACTTCCTCGTTCATCATATTTTTTAACTCCTCTCTTAAATGCGCTTTAGGAATTGGGGGCTAGAGACCTGACAAAGATCTTTACGTTCTCTTGTATAAACTGTTCGAGACTGATACCAGGATAATTGTTCCCGGCTTCCAGGTCATTAATAAACGCACCATATTGGGCCATCATGAATGAGAAACCCTGCATGGTAGGGTTCGAACAAACGATTTTTCCTTTTTCGTTCATCGTGGTGAAGTAATCCGTTAGTAACGTCAACAGCTGGCGCGGATGCTTCAATCGACGTTCTTTAAAACCCGGAATATTGACCTCATCCTTTAGGGCAATCTGTATTAGCTTTCGGTCCCGGTTCATAATATCATGATATTTTCTGCTTATTGTTAGGAGGTCACTTTCTAACTCCCATACAAGCTGCTCGCTGAAGAGTATTCGCATCTCTTCAGCATATTGAAAACGTTCAAGAGCAGTTTCGAGCAATTTTTGTTTGCTTCCGAAATGTCGAAAAAGCGTCATTTCGCTTAAATTGGCGGCTATTGCAATTTCTTGTGTCGTGACGCCGTTATAGCCTCTCTCCGAAATGAGGTCGATCGCTGCACGTAACAATTTCTCCGTACTCACTTGCTTAGCTTGGCGCATGATCAGCTCCCTTTCTGAAGGATAAGACACGTAATGATTGTTAGTAATCACTAACATTAGCTTAGTCATAAATAATGCTCCAGTCAAGTCCTAGATGCGCCTTACTATAAAATAATATCGGGATTAAGGATATGAGTGTTTGTCCTCAATCGAGTAAAGCTGCAAGTTCTTGCCCCGAGGAGAAGACAAGAACTTACATCGATAAAAAAATCTGCGTAATCATGATGATTCAGTGCGCTCGCTGTTATCCTTAACCTTGAACTGCATCCGTGTTCATAGAGTTGATTGCCCACATATGGCCGTCCAAGTCCTCGAAGACCCAATGATACATGAATCCATAATCCTCAGGTTCTTCGTACGATTTCCCGCATAAGGAGACCGCAAAACCTAAGCATGATACCAATACATTGGCCTTTCATCTATCTTCTCAAAGCATAATTTGTTGGCTAGATTATTTGATTCGATGTTATTGGAATGACAACACCAATTTGGAGTTAATTGTTTATTCAAACTTTATGAACTCAACTCCGAGTGCTGTAGCAAGTCCTTGTCTTTTATAGTTCTCTATAGTAATGATATCGATCTCAGCGAAATTCCCTCCAATGTATGGCGATGTGCACACGCTTATTAGATCATTATTACATGTAAGAAAATGACCAATTCCAAAATTGCAAAAATGTTGATTTGAATCCCAGACCAACTTGTAATAGGGGTAGAACTTCTCTCGATAATCATCTGAGATCTTTTCATTCAAAGGGAAATATTCATAACCGTTTCTAAATTTCATTGTTTCTCCAGCAAATGTATTATTTAATTCAATATCCCACTCATCAGTGAATATTCCTAATGCAAAAAAACGATTATGATTCATCGGATCATTCATGAAACGAATTACAGATTTATTGAATTGATCGTCATTTTCTTTACCTGCTAGGCAGTAAAATCCACTCGTTGGTTTCATATATCGCATATTTACGAACTTCACAAATTATCCCATTCCGAAATATTCGCGAAGTGATTACAATATCCTCCCGTTTTGCTTATAAAGACAGACGTCAGAATCAAAGTATGTTCTTATTGGTTTACCAAAACAACAAAACTCCCCGCATGGAGGAGTTTGGACTATCAGTTTATTGCGATTTATTCAAACTATTGCGAAACATTCGGAACTTTGATTTCTTTCACTTTATTATAGGATACGTAAGTATACGTCATTTCGGTTTTCATCGTTTGACCCATGACGGTCATTTCGGAAATCATGTACATTTTTTTAGGCAAGGACGTTTTCGTATCGACCGTGATCTTCATTTGCAGCTTTTTCGTTTCCGCGTCTCCGCTTCCTTCTTCACCTTTTGCCAAGAACAATTTATTGTATTTCGCAGGATTGACCGTGATCGTAATTTCCTGATCCGTTCCGACTTTCTTTACTTCAGTCTTGTCGATAACCTGCTTGAACTGCTTATTGAAAATATTATCTGCACCGGCTGACTGATCCTCGTTGCTTGCCTCCCCTGGAGTTGCCACCCATTCCCCGTCCGGAGTCTTAATATACATTTTGTTGCCCACGCTAATGATTTCTTGCGTCACATTCTGCGTGCCGTCATTGAACGATGTTTTCATCGAAAAAGCCGGCTTCGGCTTCATGATGATATCGCTTTCCATCGTCATCTGTGTTTTTTGCCCTGCGGTCGTCATCGTGGATTTGGCCTTGTAGGAGTAGCTATTAACCTTCGCAAATGCCGCAAACAATTTGTCGTACGCCACCACCGCCGCAGACGACGCCGTTGCCGCCGGTTTCGCGGCAGCCGCCGATACCGCGCTCGCGCCGATGCCGACCGAGCCTACGTAAATCGCTAGCGCCAAGCCTGTTTTTGCTAAATTACACACCATTTTTTTCATGTTAAGTTGCCATCCTTTTTATCAAATATGTATGTTCGCTGCTCAGCTTTTGGCGGGATCGCAGTTCCATTGGGTAAGACGACTATGGTTCCTTTCATGTAGACATGTAAACACCGTTATTCGTTTTTCATGTTAAGTATATCGGGGAATAACCGTTTGGTGGAGGATGAACTTTTCTCACCCCCCTCATAACAAGATGATGTTCCCTTTTAAAATCGCTCGCCGTCTTGAATTCGGCAATCGGACAATGTTCGGTTCACAAATCGGGAATCGGATTGGTGAAGTATGACTCTTCATCGAATTCCTGTTGTAAAAATCTGTATCGGTCCTTCCCATTCATCTTTTCTTATTTCCTGAAAGTTATTATTCGTATATCTTCCAATTGTTTTTCTCCAGAATTTTTGAGCAGGTAGATTTGAATCTATCTGTGCCACTTCCCATTTGCCTTTGAATGTATTAAACAGATAAAATGCAACGTATTGCCCCACACCTTGATTTCGATATTTTTTCATTACAAAAAATTCAGCTACCGAATAATTCATTGATTCTGCCGTTCCTATTTCCCTAATTAGGACAAATCCTGCAAGTACACCTTCAACTCGAATGAAATAAGGATGTCTTCCATCTTCTGTCCAATAATTCAATGAGATTTCTTAATGTTGATTTTTGATGGTATTCGACTCTATGAATTGAAATCATGTTGTCCCCTCTTTCGTGTAGTCAGGCCTTGCCCCTTCAGCTCGTCTGAACTTCAGCCTTACGACTAGTGATGAGCAACTGTACTCCAATCATTGCAACAATAATAACTAGCATGACGAGAAGCGCAGCATTAAAGTTTCCACTGTGATCATAAATCGCGCCAATTAATAATGGGCCCATAGCACCTATAATGTAACCGCCGCATTGAGACATAGCCGACCATGCCCCGGCTTCCTCTGATGTATTCGTCTCCACAATTGGCAGCATAAGCGCAAGCGGGAATAATCCTCCTGCCCCAATCCCCAAAAATATGACAGCCGGCAACATGGGGAGGTGGAGTAGTAAGATGACAATTCCTATTAATTCAGACACGCTGCAAAAGATCAGGAAAAACCTCCGTTTACCAAATTTGGCAACAAGTCCGGGGATCGTTAAGGACACAGGAATTTGAATGATGGTAAAAATGGTAAGGAGCATAGCCGAACTTGCTGCGCTGTACCCGAAGCTGTGCGCAATAGGTGAAATCCACGCCGTAACGGAATAAAACATACTTGCCATTAATCCAAAAAATAAAGTTAACAGAATAGCTCTTTTATTACGGATTGGAAGCTTAGAACGTACTAAGCTTTCTTTATTAGCTCTGTTTCGAAGAAAAACCGACCAAACAATTAGCGCAATAACGCCTAGAATTGCCCAGCACGACAGGGTCAATGTTAAGCTCTGATTACTTCGATTATATATAGGAATAGAAAATGCGGAAGCAATTGCTGCCCCTACGATCATAGATGCGGAATAAATACTTACTATACCGGGTTTTGTTGGAAAATACTTTTTAATAAATCCGGACAGCAGAGGCCCTGCCAAGCTGATCCCGATCCCGCCAACCAGGGCACTTATAACCAATATCGTGACAGAGCTAACTATCCCCCGGAGGGCAGTTGCCCCTGTAATTAGTAATAATGCGGCAAAAACAGTACGCTCAAGGCCTAGTCGATCACGAAGTGCGGTTGCCACAGGAGCAAAAAATCCCATACATAGCACAGGAAACGTAGTCAGTAGACTTGCCGTTAAGCCGCTCATCCCTAGATCGTTTCGCATGGTACCAATCAAAGGGGCAACAGATGTAATAATCGGTCTTAGGTTCAATGCTGCAACAAATATAGCTAATAATAAGTAAAACTTTTTCATCTTTGCTGCCTCCTTCATTCTTATCTGTGAATCACATCTTCAGTATATATACAGTATTTTATGGCCGTCTATGAGCATCTACATTTTACGAAGCTGCCGAAGAGCTTGGAATCTCGCAGCCTACATTAAGCCAGCAAATTCGTATACTTGAAGCGGAGTTGGGCACGCCTTTCTTTGATCGCATTGGTAAAAAGGTTGTCGCAACGGAAGCCGGCAAGCTTCTGCGACTGTATGGAGTGAAGATGTTGCAAGCAGAACTGGATGCCAAAAATGCTATCATAGAGCTTCTATCCGGGGATCGAGGAACTGTACGGCATCAAGCTGCAAGCCTTCTCCACTATACACGTACAAGAAGAGAGGAAGGAAATCACGCTGCAAGAACTAGAGCATCATTCCTTAGTTATGTACCCGAAAGGTTTTTTGGGCCGTGATTTGATTGATAATGTTTGCATAAATGAGGGGTTAGAATTAACGACAGTTATGGAGACCGGCTCAGCAGCTTTGCTGCTACAATTGGCATCTGCTGGGGTAGGAGCTTCAATTCAGCCTAAAGGATTGCTCAGACAACAACCGGTACAATTAACGAATTGGCTGATTGGCTTTTTAACGATGAAACGCCCGGAGTTCGCCCATCCGGATTTGACGCCAATCCTACGGTTTTAATACGACCTTAATGCAATTCTCTTCCCGTCCATTAAAGATTCGATAAGCATGTTCAGCTTGGTCTAACGGTAAACGATGAGTAATAATCGCTTTTGGATCGAATTCGCCAGCGACTATTTTGTTATATAGCTCTGGCATAAAGTGAACGACAGGAGCTTGTCCCATCTTCAACGTAATATTTCGTGCGAAAAATGCGCCAAGTGGAAAGACATTATAGTTTCCGCCGTATACGCCAGTTATTTGTACAGTCCCGAACTTACGTACCGCCTTCGTGGCAATCTGTATCGGCCCAATCGTCCCACCTTGAAGCTTGAGTTTTTGCCCAATATACTCAAGCGGCGACTTTTTACCGTCCATCCCTACGCAGTCAATAACGACATCCGATCCGCCTTGTGTGATTTCCTTCAGGTGTTCACCCATATCATCATAAGCAGTAAAGTCAAATGTCTCAGTTTGAGCAACTCTTTTCGCATGTTCAAGACGATAAGGTAAATAGTCGATGGCTATAACCCGCTTAGCTCCCTTCATCCATGCAAACTTTTGCGCCATTAGGCCAACCGGGCCGCAGCCAAGAACCACTACGACGTCTCCCGATTTTACACCAGCGTTTTCGACGCTCCAGTAAGCAGTAGGCAGTACGTCGGATAGAAACAGTAGCGATTCATCCTCAAGCTCGCATGTTGGCGGAATGACAAGCGGGAGAAAGTTGCCGTATGGCACTCGCAAATATTCGGCTTGTCCGCCTGGATAGTTCCCAAATTTTTCAGTGTACCCAAAATACCCTCCTGAATCATAGTGCGGATTGCTATTGTCGCATTGGCTTTCCATATCGTGCTTGCAATAGTGGCATTGGCCGCATGCAACGTTAAAAGGGATAACGACTCGATCTCCCTTCTTGACTCGACTCACCTCCGGGCCGACTTCCTCTACGATCCCCATAGGTTCATGCCCAATCACGTACCCCTTCGGCAGCGGAAAGTTCCCTTGAAATAAATGTAGATCAGATCCGCAAATTGCCGTACTTGTAATTTTAACAATGACATCATCATTTTTCTCAATCGCTGCATCTTTCACGTTGCTTACTTCTACACTATTTGGCCCCTGATAGGTAACAGCCTTCATTTTTGCACCCTCCAAAAATAGAAAATCTAAAGGTCTCACATTAATTATGCAATTTG
Organism: Cohnella soli; assembly: GCF_042655525.1. Taxonomy (NCBI): domain Bacteria; kingdom Bacillati; phylum Bacillota; class Bacilli; order Caryophanales; family Paenibacillaceae; genus Cohnella; species Cohnella soli. Next base: position 552,336 of record NZ_JBHSMI010000052.1, on the reverse strand, counting down.
TATTAGAAGTTCATTCATGCCATGTCGTTCAAATCCTGAATAGGTAAACAGATTATCGGAAAAGGTATCCTCGTCCCAATGGGTGAAGGAATGGTGAGGGAGCTAACATGAAAGAAAAGAAGAAACTTGACCTTGCAGCTTTATCTTCGATTCCTTTGATTATGACGCTTGCCAACTCCATGTTGATCCCCGTTCTCCCGCTCATGCAGAGGGAATTAAAGGTTACCGCAATACAAACCAGCTTAATCATAACGGTGTACGCCGCTGTTTCGATCGTGTTCATTCCGATAGCAGGCTATTTATCCGACCGCTTCGGACGTAAACGAATCATTCTTATTGGATTATCCATTGCGGCTATCGGTGGTTTAGTGTCAAGTCTCGCTGCCTGGTTAATGAATGGGCAAAGTGGATATTACACGGGTTCTGCGCTAGCTTTGGTCGTATGGCACCTCCCTCTTGCAATCATCCCTGCCATATCGGCTGTATCCATTATCGCCGTGATTTTCTTGGTGAAGGTCCCTAAAGAAAGCGATGATAAAGACGATGTCGCGCCTAATGTGCCGCGTTTTAAAGTTTTCGTCCGCAACACCACTTCTTTATTGGCATAGAAAAAATGGCAGTATGCGATTTTTACAATCGGTTGCCTTAGCATGTTCATCATGTTCGGATGAAAATTTTCAGTGTTATTGGGTTAATCGTTTTAGTGGCCGCAATCTTAACATGCGGATTCATAAATACTAAGAATCTGTGGGTGCTTATCTCGCTTATGTTCCTAAGCGGAACTGGAATCGGGTTGGTCCTTCCTAGCTTAGACGCTTTGATCACGGAAGGGATTGAAAAGAAGCAGCGCGGTACGATTGCGTCTTTGTATAGCAGCGCACGGTTTATTGGAGTCGCATTGGGCCCTTTGATAGCGGCTGTTATACACGACGAGGCGTTATTTTACCTACTTGCGGGGTGTGCAGGCCTATCTTTGGTCATGGCGTTGATCGCGATAAAACCGCGCAACACCGTACACCTTTAAGAGAACGCATCGAAGGGATCCTTTTGTTCCTCAAGTTCCGATGAGGATAACATATGTAAATGAATAGTCTTCCAGTTAATTGGGGAATGTATCATCATCCAACAATTTGGGGCCATTGCATGGATGCAAGGCTTGCGGATATGGGAAGATAAAAATAAAGGAGTCGTTGATATTGGGAGTCTTAAGCGGCAAACAAAAAAATGAACCTTTGCATTTCGGAGAGGCATACGATGTATGGCAATTTTCAATGGTAGCCAAAGGCTGCGTGTCCGCGAATCGAGCGCTGAGCTACCATGCAGGAGACAAAGACCTAAAGTCGATTATCGGAGATATAATCAATCAAGCGGAACTCGAAATCGCAGAGTGCGATGAAATTCTTGTTCACAACGGAATTGTTCCTTTTCCCGATTTACCGGATCGTCCGGAAGCCAAGCTGGAAGACATACCGATTGGAGCCAGATTTACGGACGTTGAAATTGCTGCGATGATATCGACCGATATGGCCGCAGGACTAGTCGCCTGCAGTCAAATCATGGGGAAATGCATTCGTGAAGATATTGGTGCTCTATTTGCTAAATACCATGCAACGAAGGCTGCAATTGGCTTAAAGGCGCTTAGATTAAGTAAGGAAAAAGGATGGCTTGTCCCCCCTCCTCTTCAACTAGCAAGGCCTCAAGAAGAAGAAACGACGAAATAACGAAATTGATGAAAAAAGCCTCTAACTTCCCGAAGCTAGAGGCTTTTTCTCCAGAGGTCTCGAACGCTTCGAACACAGCACCGTTTACTCAATCCTCTAATTTTATTACTGGATTTATTGTAATTGGTTCACTGCCGCCAGCTTCTTCATTTATAACATCCTCATCAGGATATTGGCGTGGCAATCCGGCATGCAGTTGATGATTTTCATAGCCGTACGGATTTGGAGAGCGTTGATCATCCCTCCAGCCGCCACTTTTGCCTATAGATTCCCTCTGAAGGCTCGAGCTGTATGGTCCTTCGGGAAATTCCTCCACTGCCAGATCGTTGCGTTGCGATTCGACTGTAGCAAGATCCGTCTTAGATCTTTTATTTTCTTTTTTGAATCCGAAAATAACGATCCCCCCTTGTTAACTAACCTTAAGCATGTGGAATAACCTTCAATATTATGCTCTCTGGCTTGATTTTTTTCGTATACTCGTTAGTTCGAAAGCCTCTTTAGGAATCCCCAGTTCTAAAGCCTTTTTCTTCTTCATCACCACAGCCTGCTGTAAACTAGTGGCTTGAAATTCAATTGATGTACCGAACGGATCTTCGAATGCATAGAAGCTCTTTTTATTTGACATTTTCTTATCGCCTCTCCATCTCAATATCGCAAAAATTCTTTACCGTATTGGGCTTGATGCTTTCCTAGGTTATTGTCATCTGACGAGACCTAATTTGTTCTCTTGCTTCATCGTTCATTCGTGCAGTTGTCCATTTCGGTTCAAATACAAGCTTCACCTCGACTTGCCCAATCCCCTCAACCGACTCGGCCGCTTTCTTGACATTCGTTACGATTTGATCAGCCAAAGGACATTCTGGAATAGTAAGCGTCATTTCGATGACGACTTTTCCGGTACTCGTTTCTTCGATACCGTAAACGAGTCCAAGATCAACGATATTCACGCCGATTTCTGGATCGATCACTTCTTCAAGTGCTGTCATAATCCGATCTTCATTCATTTGGTAGCACATCCCTTTCGGAGTTGAGACTGGAGTAAGAACCGGATGATTTATTGTTAGGGTCTGCTTCTTTAACAAGTTGATTTTGTGTATGTTTTAACTGGCGAAGTGATTTTATGCAATCTGGTATCACTAAGCACTGTGGAATTGGGTTCCAACGATTGTTAGTGGGAAGTCATAAACTCCAATAAGCGTGGAAATAAAGAAACCCCAAGAGAGCACAGTAGACGACGACACCGACTACGTGTACTCGATTAGGGCTTAAAGGGGTGGGTCATTTAGCTCTCGCGTAACCGTAAACGTTCATACACCGGTCTACGTCGCTCCAGATTCGAACGTCCGTTGAACGTTTCAGCCGAACACCTCGGTCCGAGTAGAGTTCCAAGCGAGGCCCAAAAGCGCGCCCGCGGACGATAAAGTGGCAAACCAGGCTGTCGTAACCTTTCGAGTGACATTATCCGGCCCGCTCTTTACGGTGACCTCGAACACGAACGAGGTTTAGATAACCGAAGAGGAAAAATAATTGCAACTTGGAGCGTTTCAAGATGCATATAATTTTCTCCTCCGAGAACGTTACCCCCACTCATTGGGCCTACTTCTCTCTAAATGTAGCACAAGGAGCAAGATCTCCGTGGATCGTGCTCCTTGATTGTTTACTTCAAAAAAACCAGCAACTGATCTGATGCCCTTTTTCAATATCCAATCCGTCAATTTCAAAAGATTTAATGACATTCTCAAAGTAAGTCCAGTCGTCAGTCTCATCAATCAATATTATTTCTTTTATTAATTCTGAAAACGTGTCAAACCCTTCTATATCAATGTATAGTCTTGCTAACTTTACTGGAAGCATTCTGCTCGTTAGCTTTATACCGCCGCGCCAGTAAAGAACAAAGCTCATTGCCTCAGAGCAATTGGTGGTCCTTCGGCAGACTGTTGCTCTTGTTATAGCTATATACACGAATCGCGATGATCTTGATGATGGCATAGGTGGGTACGACGATAATCATGCCCACAGGACCGATGATTGCACTGGCGCCGATGATGAGCAGCATGACAGTTAGTGGATGAACATTCATCTGTTTGCCGATGATACGCGGTCCGATCACGTTCGCTTCGATTTGATTGGAGATGATCAGAACGAGACCGACCTTGAGGACGGTCATCGGAGAAACGGTCAGTGCCACAACAGCTGTCGGGATGAATGCGATAAGTGGCCCGATGTACGGAATGAAGTTCGTGATAGCGGCAATCAATCCGAGCAGCACGGGGTAAGGCATGCCGATGATCCAATATCCGACGAACGTCAATGCGCCGATCAAGAGCGACGTGAGTACTTTGCTTAAAATAAACGAACTGATCGAAGCATCAATCTCCTTCAAGGCGTTGCTTGTCTCGCCATGGTATCTTTCAGGCAGCATACGCAGGACGATGCGCGGGAACTTATCCCCTTCAATAAGCAAATAATAGATCATGAACGGCACAAGACCGAGCAGGAAAAAGAAATTCATGATCATATTAAACAGGCCGCGAACGCTGCCGACGACTGAATTGAGAATTTCGTCCATGGCGCCTGACAGCTTAGCGGTCAAATTCTCGGTGGAAAGCGCTTCGTTGTTGCCAATCTCCTTTAACCAGGGGTGTTTCTGAGCGGATTCAATCCAGGTTTGGACGGACTTGACGATCTGCGGAAAATTGTCGACGAGATTGACCGACTGTTGCTGAATCGGCGGCCAAATGATCCGAAAGAACAAGTAACAGAGGCCGATCGCACCGATGTAGACAAGGACGATGGCGAGCCACTTCGGCAGCTTTATGGACAGCAGACGCACGAACGGCCTGAATAAATAGTAGAACATCCCCGAGATCAATAGAGGAACGAACAGCGCAGCCAACACTTTTCCAATTGGATCGAACACGTAATCGACTTTAGAAGCCAGGAAAGCAATCAGTAAAACGACGATGATCCCATAGCCGACACGAAACCACTTGTCTTGCGGCATAACGGTACGTCACCCCTTCAGTAAGTATGTAAACTCTCCTTCTCACTTTAACGTATCTTATAAACAATGCAAATGCGTCTTGTGTGGTTCGAGTTTCATCTGGTACCCTCAAGCCTTCTTTTTACTTTTCGAAGCACCCAATATGAAAAGACTAACGATAATAAACAATATATTGGCATACATCTCCATGTTATCAGGCAGATTTTTGTAAAGTAGAAATGAACCACCCGAACCGTGAACCAAACCAATAATCATTCCACGAACGCCTAAACCAAATAAAATGACACCGAGGATTAATAGAAATGTTTTCAATATTTCAGCTCCTTATTTACAATTTACATTCAAATAGGAGACTTGCGGGTTGCTGCTTCAAACAATTGGATCAGCTCTTTGGTATACTCCTTCATATTAAAATCAGGGTTTGCTACTAGCTGCTGACTCGCGAGATCAATGGCACTTCTAATCGTCATTGCCAACACTTGAGCACTTGCCGGCAAAATAGGTCTGAAGCTGCCGTCCTCTTGGCCCCATTGCAATATCTCGATAAGAGACGCATATATCGCGTTATCTGCAGGTTGGTGATAAATCAGTTTTCCCTCCTCATCTCTAACATTCATTACAATTTCGGCGACAGCTGCCACATGCTGTTTGTGAGTAAGAATAAATTGTAAATTCGTCTCAATATATCTCCGCAGCATATTTGAGGCAGTAGGCTCGGATGCAATTTCTGACATGAACGATGCGCCTTTCAAGTACAAATCCTCTACAATATTGTGCATGAGTTCATCCTTACTGGGAAAATGATACGTAATAACCCCCTTACTAACCCCAGCGCGTTTAGCAATTTGTCCAATCGAAGCCTGTGGATAAATATTAGCACGATCGTACTAGATACACTGTAACATGCTCGTTAGCTTAATATCAGAGTCGTTGATTGGCGTTTAATTTAATCACATTCAACTTGCGCAATTGTGCCTTTAAGGCGAAAAGCCGATTTAATCTGAGATTCCGTATTTCGTTCAATAGATAGTTCAGGCAATTCATCTTGGCCAAAGAATTCCACTCCACTTGTTTCTATGCCAAATGCAGCATGTCCGCCTACGATTTCGCATTGTATAAAGAGCTTGTATACATGATAAGGAGAAGGTAAATTCTTTAACTGCTACTTCATTCGGCGTTAAACCAATATCTGCCCAACCTCCCGGCAAAGCCCATTTCCCGTCCATCTTTTCTCGTACATTTCTACACTGATATCACGAATTTGCTGAAACCTTTCTATATCATACTGATCCTTTGAATACGTTAACCCCGTTTGCGCGATTGACTGCAATTGTTTCGACCATTCAAGCCATTTTGGTTCCAACCCCATCACCTCAATATTTAATTGTTTTACAAATTCAAAAGATGGCAATCGCTGTAATCCCACATTTTCATCGCCTTTTACATAAACAGCGGTTGGTCTTTGTTTCACATTGAGCAGTTGTTACGCGAGAAACAATGCATGTTCTTGTCTTAATATAAATGACTAGCATATTGAAATAAATAAAACAGCCGGTTATTTGACCGGCTGCTACGAGCGTTCCTGTAAAAACAGGCTTTTCTTCCGATAACTTTATACGGGAGTGTAACTATAGGTGTCATTGTATTCTGTTACTGCGCCTACACCAGGATAAGCAAGATGTGCTCCTGCCACATAGCAGTTAGGTTGAATCGCCCGACGAAACATTCTCTGCCGGCTAGCACGCGCATCATCTTGATTGGTATCGTACCCCCAAGTTAGCTCTGGTCTGGCAAACTGAATGGTCTGGACGTGAACAATGTCCCCCCATATTAGCAGGCTTTCGTCACCGCTGGATACCTCATACGCGGTATGGCCAATTTCATGTCCATGCGCTTCGATTGCTGTAATACTTGCACTTAGCTTGAAGCCATTCTCGATCGGCGTCCGGCGAGCTCTTAAGCGAGAAAGCCTATGGTTGTTGTCAAACAGCGGAACTTCCTCTTTCGGAACAAAAAGCCGCTGGAGATTTGGGAACGCGTCTGACCCATCGGCAGTTACCAACCCATTGACGTGGTCTTCGTGAGTGTGTGTGAAAGCAACTGTTTCGATTTTTTCGCGCGCTATACCTGCTTCATTCAATGCCTGGAGCAGTAAGCCCATAGATGGCCCATAGGATGGCTCCAATGAATTCGCTGCTCCTGTGTCGATCAGGATAAGTTGGTCACGCTCGATGACAAGAAATGCGTTAACAGACAGTCGTAGCTTACCATCGATTAGTTCAACTTGTTCGGGCATTTCTGATTCAAAAGAACGGTTTCCCTTCTGACGTAATAAACTGGCAGGCATGTTAATTTGGCCATCTCGGAGGGCGACAACCGTAAGTTCGCCAACTGCATATCTAGCGTAGTTAATTCCAGCATCGAGTTTTTTCATTTAGTAACCCACTCTCCTTCCAATACATCTGTTCATCTGACGTATTTGATTATAACATTGTTTTGATGGTTGTGAAAATACCGCGCTGTGCGCGTCATTCTACAGAAAAGCGACCGCGATGCGGCTAGGGGAGTTGGCTGCCCCTGTCAAGAGGGCTACGAGAGCTTATCGCCTCCTTTATATTTATTTCCTTTTTCGCTCTTTTTGTCTCGCGCTCCCCCTTATTTGACCCGCGATGCTGCAGAATTCTTACGTTGCGAGGGAGCTGCTCTCGTTGCCATTGACAGTCTGAACATTGATGACACTAGCGATTTGAAACGTCCGGCTCATTCTATTCTTCTTGGGGCAGGAATACCTATCGTCGAGAATCTCTGTAACTTGGAGCAGCTACCAACCGAAGGATTCCGTTTCTCAGCAGTTCCTATGAAGCTTCAAGGCATGAGCGCTTTTCCAGTTCGTGCATGGGCTCGTTTGGTTTCAAGCATAGATTAGACTGTGTTGGGATAAATGCATACAGTAAAAAGGCACAACCCATCACAAGGTGATGTGAGTCTGTGCCTATTTGCAAATCAGTATTCGGTTGGACTTCTTCCTTCTCCGGAGCGAAGAATGGCCACCGTCGTTATGATGAAGGAATTTTAGATCGCATCCATTTTATAAAAGTCGCGCAACAAACCATCGTTGGGAGCAGATGGCGAAACAAAAACGTTCAGAACTTGAAGCGCGAAAGAATCAGTTGAATTCGATGATTCAAATCTTAATTTCAATTGCTGTTTTTGTGCTGGCTGGTCTTGCGGAAATTGGCGGAGGCTATTTGGTGTGGTTATGGCTTAGGGAATCCAAGCCTATTTGGTATGGAATCCTTGGCAGCCTCATTCTTATTTTGTACGGAATCATTCCCACTATGCAGAGCTTTCCGTCTTTTGGACGAGTGTATGCTGCTTATGGTGGTATTTTCGTGGCGCTAGCCGAGTTATGGGGATGGCTTGTCGATAAAAAAACTCCTGACTTGAATGATTAGTTGGGGGCATCCATTTGTATCATCGGAGTATCCATCATGTTGTAGGCCCCAAGAAGCTAACGGTTACAAAAATAAGCCTACTTCTCCATGGAATGAGCTATTCCTTGATAATGATGAGCAAGAGCCTTGTGATAATACTCTTGTTCGGCATACTTGAAATACAATAATGGATTGTTTGCATTTGCCATTTTCATTCGTTCAAAATGCTCTGCTCTTACAAAGTTATAACCGGCAAGTTGGTTAGGATCGGTGACCGTATGCATTTCTCGATAATGAGTCATATTGGTCAAAACAAACACCTCTCCTTCTGAAATAATTTCAACATCACTATATGACAAACACCCGGTTGAGGTCTGGATAAAAGCCTAAATCCCGCCAAATACCGGAAAGAAGCTGTGTTCACCATAATCCATACGATCCGGATAGCCTTTAACAGTATGTCATTTCATGGCAGAACTCGATAACTTCCAGCGGAGTATTGCTCACATGTGCCAATATCTGATTAACCAAAGGTTTAACTTAGAGCCTACGAGTATATCAAGATCTTTGGGCGCGAACTGCAACCGGGATTAAGATAAGACGATCCAATATATAAGCGCCTATGGTTCCTGCACTATACCGGACTAAATCCGCGTAGAGGAAACCTCGCCCGAGAATGAGTCCACCAAGCAGCGTGCTCCGGATGTTGTTTATCCAGGCTGCTTGATACAACTGGCTGCACTCGATGGCAAAACAGAATCCAAGGCTAAGCAGGAATGTTTGCAGAACTGACATCCGATCTAGCAGAACACGCATACCGAAATAGATCATGGCCGCCCATAAGGCATCGCCGAAATGCATCGCTACAAACTGTGGAAGTACAGAGGCATATTCTCTAGAACCGATCCCTAGCAAGATGGCTACCAAGACCGCCAGTACATATAATCCTCTAGCTCTCATCATATCCCCTTCTCTCCAGCCGGGCTTTTCAGATGCAAAAATCTAGGCGGATACCCATTGCATATACACTTGACGTTCATAACATGAAGTAAGTTGCGAGATGAAGGGGATGGAAGGCCTACGCATGTTCATGCATACCAACAGGTCATTTATATATAGGTCTCCATTAGGACGTACATGTACAGACCATATGATTACAGTATTAAAGCCCGAAGCCCTTACATCAAAAAAGGCCCACACCATCAAGGGTCAGGGCCAATTCATTTTCTGTTGTGTTACGTCTTCACCTTAATCTTAACGAGCTTCTGCACATCATTAAACGTAATCGTCACGAAAGCAACGCCTCGAGACAACGCATGCACTTTTCCATCAGCATCTACGCTTGCTACAGCAGGATTAGATGAGCTAAAGGAAGCGCGATTCGAGACATCCTCCCAGCGTCCGTCGCTATAGTCCGCGTAGACCAGCATGTTTCGCGACTCTCCCACCGACAGACTCCAGCTATTGCCGAGAGTGTACAGTTTCTCCACGAATCCGCTTTGAGCCGCTACGTTCACCTTCAGATTTGCAGTTGCTCCCTCGAAGGAAGCTTGGATTATCGCCGAGCCTGTTGCAATCCCATTCACTCCGTTCCCCGTTGACGTCAAAGCTGCAACTGAAGAGTTGGAAGAAGTTAGATTGGCTTCGGCAGTTACATCCCGCTCCGTTCCGTCACTGTATTTCGCAAACAACCGGAACGTCTCTGTCATGCCGACCTCGGTATTCAGCTCATTCGGAGTGAAGTACAATAACTCCAATGTGGGAGCAACATTTTCTACTTCTACCGCTACTGTCGCTTGCTCCCCTCCATAGGACACGGTAATCTGAGCTTTCCCCGCTGCAACGCCTTTAACTAGTCCGGCCGAATTAACCGTAGCAACCGTAGGATCGGATGATACATAACCGCTTTTTTCCGTTACCTCCATCGTCTGACCGTTGGTGGTATTCGCATTTACGGCAATCTGCCTTTCCTCGCCAACCAGCAAGCTCAATTCACCAGGATCAACTGTCAGCGATACAATCGAAGGTTCTCCCTCCGACAGCTTAAATACGCCATTTTCCTTCGAGAACCACCAGGCATTATTCAACCATTTCGCCTCTCCTGCAGGCACTTCAGATTCGACTCGAGTTCCTCCCGCCGCATCTGCACGGTTCAGGTAGTACCGGGTCGAACCTGACTCCGTTAGACTGTAGACTACCTCCCCGGTAGGGGACAGAGCTTGCAGTTTATACCCGGCGCTGCCCGAACCGATCTGCTGATCTTCCCCTTCCGGAGAACGCAGCCTGAGCGTGACTTGCCGATCTTCATCCAATTGAGGAAATGCGGTCCATCCCCCTGCGATAGCAATTTTCTGCTGGCGAAGGACAATCCCATAACGATCAAAGATATCTTGGTAAGGGCCGGCTAATTGAATGGTTCCTGATTCGGTTAGAAGTTGGATAACGGGGTCTGGATTAAAGTTGAGATAAAGAATGGAATCGCCGTCAACCTCGATTTTATTGTTATCTTCCTCCATCTCGTTTAGATATGCCGGCTTATTCGTCAAGGCGGTGCTTACCCCATCCTTATACCGGAACAATTGCTCCACGAAGGAATATAGAACGGTTCCATCATCCAGAATTTTAGCCTCTCCAAGCGGCCAATAATGATTAATCGGGTTAACTATCGTCTCCACCGTATTGCCATGGCGCAAACGGAGTCCGTTCGTCCCATATTCATCAAGAGAGCCGTCAGTGCCTGAGCTGTCGTAATAGGCGACATAAGGCCCGTTAACCGTCCAATAATAAGCTTGCAACCTCTGAAGCGTACCGTTTCGATATTCCGTCGATTCCCCATTCACACCGGGCAAGTGGAAAATAGCCCCTTCCGACGTAAGAGCTGCCTTATCCGGTTTCGTTGCGATACCCGTGGCAATTTCTATAGAGGCGCTCCCGTCCAATTGCTCGATCAGCACCTTCTGGCTTTCCGGCTTGTAGACGAGTACTTTCTCCGCATTGAAATCAAGCACCTGCCCATCGGTCTGATAAACTTCGATCAGTTGGGCCGGGGGTGCACCCGCATCCGCGAAAGTCATCGTCGGAAGCATTAAGCAAGCCGCGAGGCAAATGATCAGCCATGCCTTTTTGTTAAATGCTGCATTCATCAACTATTCCCCTCCTGTGCGACAGATCGCCGCAGTGGTGTATGACGCCCATAATGTATCACAGGAGATTTATAAAGAGATATGAGTATTTCCGCCTGATTAAATGGAGAAAAAGATGTGCTTTTTTTCGGCGAAATTACCTTCTGGTTCCAATTGACCAAAAACATGTAAGAGGTCGCAAGAGTCAACAGCGTTGATCAACTCAGGGTTATGAATAAGGGAATTTCTCGATCGGAATAACTAGCAATTATTACACCAATAAACATAAAATGATAAAACACGCTCTAGAATTAACGAAATTCACTGAAATATCTTTGGGACTTATGCACTCTTGCCCAAAAAAACGCCGGATATTGTTCCAGTAGGTTCACAATAATCGCAGCTATAATTGAAAAAAGCCCGCGAAGCGCGGACTTTTTAGCGATAAATTTATATACTTGTTAGGCTTGTCCCTCAGACGACGTGACGTCCCATGATGAAGCGGTTTTTGAAGTAACCACTATTTAAGCTCTTGATATTTACGCCAACGCCCGGTTGATTGTTAATAAAATTGCCGTTTCCGATATAGATGCCTACGTGTGAAATTTTTCCTGGGGTCCCGATGCTAAACATGACCAGGTCGCCGACACGCAGGGCGGACTTCGATTTAACGAGCGTGCCAATTTGGGCTTGTGCTCTAGAACCCCAAGGAATGGAAATCCCATTATTCTTGAAAACCAATTGAGTGAATGAAGAGCAATCAAGAATGAGCTTATGCGTGTCGCGTACTCCGAATTTATAACGAACTTTACCTATATAAGAAAATGCATTTTTGACAATTGATTGTTCAGTCGATGTAGCGGATACGGTTTGCGTCGACAACGCTTGAGTGGTTTGAGCGGTTGCTGCAAACGTTTCTGTACCTGAGAAGCTTCCTGCAATAATCGACATAGCAGCTAAAGAAGCAATAGACCATTTTTTCATGATGGCACACTTCCTTTCGAGAATTTTGGGATCGATCAATCACAAAACCGATTGTATCACGGTTTTCAATCCCAACTTGTCCCAATGAGAAAGGAAATGCCCCTAGGCTCATGTTATTACCACATCATGAAAATATAATAAGAAACTTATCATTTATTCCGACAGCCCCATGACTTCGTAAACCTTTTCAGAAACGACACCATCGATCGGCAACTGACGGTCTTTTTGAAATCTTTTTAACGCCCCAGTTGTATCGGATCGAAATTTGCCATTACAAATTCCTTGATAATACCCTGCACTCTTTAATCGAGACTGAATGAGTTGAACATCTCCTCCGACATCGCCTTCGGCCAGCTTCCTCGGTTCAAAATTTGGATCTCCCAGCACATGTCCGTATATGGTCACTACGGTTCCGATCGGAATAATCTCGAATAACTCTTTAACGTCTTTGTTTCTCATTCGGATACAACCATGGCTGAGATGCTTACCGATGGAATCCGGTTTGTTTGTACCATGTATCCCATATATGCCCCAGGACACATTTAAGCCGAGCCAGCGAGGTCCGAAAGATGGCCCCCAATCCTTCCCTTTGGAAATCACTTGGAACTCTCCGACCGGTGTTGGCGTGGATGGATTTCCGACCGCGATGGAATAGGTCTTGAATACTTGTCCTTGCATGGATACAACAAGCTTGTGGCGAAGCGGGTAAACTTCGATGGATATAATACCGTGGTCTTTAATAATCGGCAGCGAAGGGTTATTCTCCCCATAACTTGTTCTTTCGTTTCCGAAAAATAACACCAGAATAACAATTGTACTTCTTGCTAACCAGAATAATTTTTGTTTCATGTGTCTCACCCTTATGTATCAAAATAGGGAGGAAGCATCCACAGACCCAAGAAGATTATTCCCGCGATTTATTTTCCTATTCAATACTACACCAAGTTAACTAACGAACGGATGTGTAGCGGAGCGCCACGACACGTGATCCAGCGTCCGCGAGAAGACGTACTTGGGTTTCCGCTCGAGCTTCCGTGCGAAGTCCACCAAGAATTGAGGTCCGTTGCCGCTGCTGGCAATGGCTGGCCAAGCGCTTTCCATCAGCTGGTAGTCACATTCATCATCATGATTTACACGTCCCATTTGCAGCCTCCTTTTTGCCGATAGGTCACGTTAACTTAGTCACTTCCACCAAAGACCATGACATATCCATCCAGGTCTTTTACAGCAAAGTGCTTCCATTTTCTATTTCCCATTGGTTCTATTCTTGGTTCGTATGCTATTATCGCTCCCTTTGACTTAAATTCATTATACAATTGTCCAACCCCGTCAAAATTGCTATAAAAATATGAATCCCATCCAATAGTGTGCTCGTCCCAGGTTGGTTTATATGGCTTTGGATTAGGGCGAACGTCTTCGGGCTTATGAGCTTGTTGAAGGATAAAGCCAAGATTATTACCACGTTCGGTATGCCCCCAACCGTCAACTTGAAAGCCTAGTACATCTTGATAATACGTTTTTGCTTTTTCGAAATCCGAAACTAATCTGACTTGGAGAAAGTTCTTAAGATAAATTTCGTTACTCAAAGGAACACACTCCCGTTAGTGGATTTACTCATTAAATGCTAAATTCTCCATCCATTACTCTATCCCTTTATTTGAGGGCACTTTGAGGCAATGTTTCAATTGTGCAAATCGTCTATAAGTAGGCATGCATACAGTCAAGCGGTTAGTCGCCTACATAGATTAAGTTACACTTGCATGTGAAATTATGAATATCTTCTGCTAGGAGTGATGATAAGGCCCATATGGAAAATAAAAGATCATTTAGACAACCGCCGCAGTCTCCTCCACCCACAGTCATTCCGCCGAAACCCGCAGTTTCTTATCTCATCGACTGTATGTACCAGATCACCTATGTTTGGCTGAGGTCTGGCGAAAACTTCTGGTTTTATCCGACATCTGTCGATATGGACGGTGTTGCAGGGTTTAGATGGAGTGGATCATACTGGTACTTCTATGGTATCGATCCGCGATTCATCGATGCCTCATCATGTCCTCCGATCCCTACTCTTTTCTGAGCATTAAAAACAGAGTGCTGGTAATTTTCATCACCGCACTCTGTTTTTAATATTCAGGACAAGGCTTGGGGGGGCAAGCACAATTAATTTACTTGGAGAAAAAATCAGTCAAAACGGCAGCGAGTAGATCCGGAGCCACATTATGATCCTGGCCTTCCATCATGTGGAGCTTTGCATTAGAGAGTCTGTCCACGAGCGCTTTCACCGCATTTTGCTGGTACTCAGGACTTGCTCCTCCCCCCACGACAAGTGTAGGTATCGAGACGGAAGACCACCGCTCGGCTGGCAGTGGGTTACCCGACATGCAGTCCCCCATGATGGTTCCATCATAGATTAGCGTGTGTGCTACATCTTCCATTGCCTGCCAGAATGGTGCGCTGCGCATCGATGCAATGAACTCAGCAGGAACACCTGCAGCCTTCGTCAAGAAATACTCGACTGCATCGCCTCTACGGTTCGACGTTGTCAGCTCTTTGAGCTGTATTAAGTAATCCTTCGGCAGCGGAGGTCGCGTATTGTCAACGACGAACGGTGGCTCGTACACTGCTAGCTTCGTGATAGTAAGCTTAGTTGCCGCATCGAGAGCAAGGACCGCTCCGGAAGACATGCCGTATACGAATGCCGATCCGCCAGCTTCGTTGATGAGGGTTTCGATATCTTCGACTTCGCGCTCAACCGCGTACGTCGCCCCGTCGCCGCTATCCCCTCGACCGCGACGATCGTAGTTGAACACGGTAAAGTGGGTTGACAGATGCGAAGCAAGCTCCGACATCATCGAACGGGTTTGAAATGCTGCACATACCAGAATGAGCGCCGGTCCATTCCCGGTTTTATCAAATGCAATGGCGGTTCCATCTTTCGAAATGACTTTTTTCATCGTAATATCCCCCTATGAGTTGAAAAATAATAGTCGTTTGTATCCTATTTGAAATGTTCAAAACGTCGGTCCTACAGTTTTGGTAAAATCTCCAACTCTCCATTCTCGTAGTTGGATCATCCCCTTTCTTGATTGCTAGCTTTTACCGGTACCCTCACTTTACAGCATTACGTTACGTAAGGATCAAGCTAATCTTTCTTGGGGTATAAAAAAAAGAAACCGCGATTTACGCGGTTTAATGGAACAAACAATGTCGACATTCACCAAAATACACCCTCTATAGATTGTTGAACAGCCTGCAAGAGCTACTCCTTGGTTTGCTTCAAATTCCGTACAGCATGGATTACAACTCGAATGAGCAAGAGCGCGCTGATCAATATGCCGCAATATCCGAAAACAGCCATGATGTTAAACCCATCACGAGTGTCAAGGCCGCGTATGCTTAGCAGTCCGATGGAGATGCCTCCGAACGCCGTTCCGACGAAGGCCAGCAAAGTCTGTGAAATCCATTTCGTCACGAACGAGGTATTGGCCTTGTCGGAGAAAAAGCCTACCTTAACGGACATCTCGCCTTTCTCCAACATAGACCCGATATGGTCGAGTCGCCGCGGCAGCCTGCGAATAACGGGGAGCAGCTCAAGCAATTCATTCGTTGCCGCTTTCCGCAGATCGGTGTAATCACTGACAGGTAAGAACTCCGCCTTATGCTCCTTGGCGAAGCGGCGGGATTCGTCCATTAAGCTAAATAAAGGATTCAATTGCGCCATCGTGCCCTCAAGTGTAATCAGTGAGCGAAACGCGCCCGCAACATTCGGGTAAAACGAAAATCCGAACTCCCCCATCATCCGAAACAATCCCTGTATGAACGCATCCGAGCTTCCCGCCGTATCATATGCCGTCTGAACCAGTAGCTGACTGAGCGCTTGTTCCAAATCTTCTTTTTCGATTTCCTGTTGCGGCTCGACCAGTTGCAGCAGAGCATCCATGATCACATACGCGTTTGCGCTGTTCGAATCCGATCAACAGCCTCTTCAGGGCATCCCGCTGCAGCGTTCCGAGTCGCCCGACCGAACCGAAATCCAGTAGTGCAGGGGTTCCATCATTCAAAATATAGACGTTGCCGGGATGGGGGTCGGCATGGAAAATTCCATTCATGAAGATTTGCTCCAGCATGCAATCGAATAGTTGCTGCTGAACGTGTTGACGATCGATGCCTCGTTCGTCCAGTATAGCCGTTCCCCTCTTGACGCTAACGCCCTCCAAATATTCGATGACGAGTATTTTCGCGTTACTTAGCTCACGCCCAAGCCGCAAAGCGCACTAAAATGTCCAAATCGTGCTGTAACTTGGAAATGATATCCGGACGTAGCAGCTTGACGACGACTTCCTTCCCGCTCTTAAGCAGCGTGGCACGATGGACTTGTCCGATCGACGCCGCAGCGAGCGGTTCCAATTCGAATGTTTGAAAAATCTCGTCTTTGGGGCGTCCCAGTTGTTTGGCTAATATCTCCTCCACCTGGGCAGTCGTCAATCGGGCGACGTTTTCCTACAAGTGCGATAGCTCTTCGATAACCGCCGTGGGCAACAGATCCGAACGCGTCGACAACACCTGACCGAATTTGATAAAAAAACCGCCGCAGTCCTCGAGCATTTTGCGAAGCGATACAGCCACCTTCTGATCTAAAGCCGCCGATCGTTTGAGGGCCAGATTTTTGCCTACGCCGTTCTTGAGCGCGATCAGCAGCACTTGGACGTATCTTCTCTGTCTTCGCCACCAGGCTGACAGTTTTCTGAACGGGTTTTTCGTATCGGTGAGACGCTCGCCCCGCTCCCCAAGAGGAATAGGGTCGAACATCTCGAACAAGAGATAGAATAGCAAGGCGACGATGACCATGCTGAGCAGCCATAACCATCCGTCGGCTCCGAAGCTATCGCTGTTGTTATGGTAACGCAAGTACGAGTACCAATAGACGGAAGTCGTTACAATGACGCTGGACAGAGATGCCAGAACTTGTTTCATGAAGCTGATGTTCGTCCCGATCAATCGGCCGATGACGATAATCATAATAACGGCTAGTAAAATAATTTGAAAGTACATCGGTCCACTCCTTTAGTAAAGGGTTCGCCTCATATTATACATAATTTTGGCAGAGAGCGGAGTCCTTGTAGACAAGTCTATTCCTCTTTAAAAAGGATAAAGGCTGCCCCTATCGGCAACCTTATCATTTATCCTATCGGGTTAATGTGCCTAATTCTGATATTGACTCCTGATACCATCAAGAAACTCGATTGAGACGCACTCTGCTGGATGGCCATTGCAAATGAGTACCAACGGCCCCAACACAACGTTGCGCATAAATGTTAGGGTATCGATTACTTCGAATAATTCACCTCTCCCTAATTTTGTGGCGCAGTAATGTACCCATACCCAGAAGCGATCTTCAATCCACTGGAGATGATGGACAGGGAGAGAGGGACTTGTTTTACCGATTATCGTTGTAATATCAGAACCTCTCTCCCAAAGAATGAGTGGATTCTCAATTCGGGCCTCGAGCTCTTCCAGTTGTACAAATTTAAGGTCTACATGAAGAGGGGCTGGGCCATATAAACAAATAAGCAATCTGGTTTCCCCAACATGCTCGCCTGTGAAAGCAGAAAGTAAATGACCGAGCCCTTCGGCAATTCGGAAGCGTTGTTCCAAGAACTCTTACATTTTGGGGGCAATGCATTGTCTGATCACGAACGAAACGATAGGTTCCGGCTGTTCCAGACCGTGGGGATGATGGCCGATACCTTTTTTGATTATCGTCTCAATTGTTCCTCCAAGCTCTCTATAACGTTCAGCCAGAAGGAGTCCGTTCTCCACATAGGGAACAACATCGTCCGCATCGCCGGCCACAAGGATAATTGGAATTCTCGCCGCGGCCACTGCCTCCACCTTGTTCAGTGGAGATACTTGCGCTGTTATCGACTGCTCTTCCGTAATTCCGTAAGCAGTTAAACACTCCTGCCACTCTCGCTCTCCTCCGACGCCTTCCCCCTTACCTCCGGGCCAGCTTCGAATATCTAGCACAGGAGCATCCAGATACAAAACCGCGACATTGTCCGGGTATGCTGCCGCATAGTTAAAGGCATATAGCCCCCCACGGCTGAGACCGGCTATAATTGCCTTCTCCGCCAACCCGAACATCCGCGTGACGTAAGATTGGAATTTTTTCATCCCCTCCACCGCATCGGGGCACCCATAGCGATCGTTCTGCCGGTAATAAGCGCGACAGAAGCCTTTTTCAAGCAGTGCCATATCTGCATTGTCGAAAGCATCGAAAAACTCTGCTCGCCACACCCACGGCCTGCCTTCGGCAAATACTTTCGGCAAAACAACCAAACCTTCCTTGCCATCCAATTCAAACTCAATGCACTCATAGCCTCGCCAATTTGTTACTCTCATATCTATACCCCCTATTTCATCTATTTAGTAGAAAACTTAGAATCCGTAGTCAAAGAGAATTAGAACTCATCAATCAAAGAAATGCCCTTCATAATCCGCATTCTACTATCTTGCAGGAAATCGCGAGTCCAATCGTTTGGTTGACTTAAATCCCAACTCCGGTGCATGCCGACGACTACGATAATTTCGCGTAATCTAAGGAAAAGCTCCAGTTGCTCCTTCCAACCATCTGGCATTTGTCGGCCTTCCTCTGTGTAGCCCCGTTCGAAATGTTTAATGAAAAGTTCGTATTGCACCTTGCGTTCAGACTTCGAATCTTCCCCGAAAACATAAAGCAAATAATAGAGTTGGATAGCAATGTCCTCAACATACCAACTGTACTGACACTCGTCGAAGTCGAAGAGTGTTATCTGCCCTAATTCATCGATCGTGAAATTACCTACATTGATATCGCCGTGAATTAAACCGAAATTCTCAGCAGTAATTGGAAGGCAAGCCAAATGTGCTTTTAGTACATCAAGAGCATGAAGGAGTTCAGACGGCAAATAATCTTTGGCTCGTTTGAGGTATTCATTAAACTCCCAAGTGTGTCTTTTAGCCGTAGGTTTGTAAAGCTTGGCCAGCTCATGAAGGCGCCCCGTTATGCGCCCGCATTGTTCATAGAGCATAGGATTACCTAGGCATTCCGGATATCCGATTTTTTGGCCTGGTGCGTGTTTAAATGAAGTTACGTAGTAATCCATTGTGCTCCCGTGGATGCGATGAATATCCTCTCCATCAGCCGAAGAAACTGGGATTGAAACCGACAAACCATTCTCCGAAAGGTAACGAATCCATTCTATTTCGGCTGTAACTCCTTCTTTTGTGCGAAGAGTGCTCGGAGTGAAGCGGAGTATGTATTTCAATTCATCGCGATTATAGGAATAAACAAAGTTTTGAAAGCCTCCAACGAAAGTAAGATCCTCTAGGCTTACCCCAAACCGCTCAGCGCCATCACCTGCATGTTCGTCCAGGAACATTGATTTAATTTTTGGGTCCATGAGTTCTCCTTGTTCTTTTTGAGGGTTGGGTCTAATTAATGAGTAACAGATCTGTTCATCTGCTTAGCGGATATCAGATATAGAATTAGCACTACTCCAAAAAGGTTCCATACACTCGGTATTGATGCGAACGTTAGATATAGCCCAACAGGCAGGGACCAAATAAATACCATGTACATTAGGAAGCGGTTTTTCAAAAATGAACTAACTATGCCTAATATCGCAGGAAGGATCAACAAGACAAAAATGATTATGAGCGTTTCTTTATTCAACTGAGTTCTCGAATAAGGATTCCAAAATAAAAAAATACAACTCAAAACGATACATCCCACTGAAGCAATCAACCCGAAAAAGGTGCTTTTCAAAAACACCATCTCCATTCGAGGACCTTATTCCCTTCTAAATTATACCATCGTACATGCATCTTGCGCCGATATTCCATACTTCGACATACAATAACTTTTTTTAGAAATATAATGAATGCATCATCGGCTCATCCCAATTTTAAGGAGGAATTCATAATGATTCAAAAGAAACTGCTGCAAATTGCGCTTTCGGCACTTATTTTGCTAGCTATCGTTATGCCAACCGGAATAGCTGGGGCAGGTACGACTGAAGTCAGCCTGCTAAATGCCAGCGTGACCAAAATTGTGGGCACAAGCAATGTTACGTTTAAGGGACAAATAGAAGTGCAAAACATCGCTTATACAAAAGTAGTACAGGTGTATAGCGCTTCCGGAACGAAGCTTGCTGACGCTTATTATGTCGGCTCCGCCGGAGCGGGCTACGAGAACTGGGAGTTCTCCAACACGTTGACAGGTGTTACGGGAGCAACCTTTTACATCCAATATACGGTGAACGGCCAGACGTATTACGACAATAATGGCGGCAATAATTTCAGTATCAGTTCCGATCCGCTGTCTGGAGCAAGCGATGTTGTGCTAGCCAAGTCCGCTCTGATAACCAACGCGCAGATAAGTTCTTCCACTTCCATTAACGGCACTGTTACTTTAAAAAATCTCAGCCCTACAAAGACAGTAACGATCGTGTATACCACGAACAACTGGGCAACCTCGAGCAGTGTGACCGCCAGCTACTCTACTCCGCATTTTTCATATGAGTATTGGACATTCCAGATCACGGGATTGTCCTCTGGGCAGACTGTCAAGTTCTATGTCGATTATTTAGCTAACGGCACCCATTACTACGATAACAATTTGGGTCGCGATTATTTGATTACGATGTAAGACAAAAGAACGAATGCTTTCTCGTTGATCAGAGCCGATGATAAACTGAGCCGCTTCCCTCGCAACCATTTTGTTGCCTGGAAGCGGCTTGGATAACAAAAAAAAAGCCGCGATTTTTATGCGGCTTCTGTTGGGGGTTGATATTCTCCTATACGATCCAAGTGTCAAACTCGCGCTTCCCTTCATGCAAGGTGATGACTCTTGCCCCGCGCTCCAACTTCCCATAAGTATTATATCCGGTAACCCTGCCGTAGCATAGCTGAATGCCATGAAGCTCCCCGATAAAATCATTATCGTGATCATGTCCGGCGAAGGTTCCCATGACATCCCCTTGTTCCAGCATAGCCGTAAATAAACCGCTATTCAACTTAGGACAGCAAACCTTCTCACCTTTAATTCCATTAATCGTACCATCCTGCCAAGTTTGCTCGTATTCCGGTATTGGAATATGAAAAAATGCGAGTCCAGGCAGCGGGCCGCTATTCTTCTGTGCGAGCTTGGTAGATTCCATTCTATACCACTGGACCTGATCCGGGTGAATCCACTCGTATCCCCCGATGGGCTCCGGCGCGGAATCGCCCGAATCAAAGAAATACATAATAGCCGCAGCCTCATCATTCCTTGAACCAGCAACTGTCAGAATATAGTTGCCTACGCCATGGATATCTTCAGGTCCGTCCTCCGTTAAGTTGCTTGCGTACTCTTTCACGATTTCGTTCAAGCGCTGACGCGTAATTCCCTTCTCCGAATCGTGATTACCATAAATGACGGCGAATGGAATACCTGTTTGAACGACACCCGCAATCGCCCTGCGGAAAGTTTTTTCCTGATCCTCTACATCGTAGCTGGATATCACATCGCCTGTAAGAACGATCAGATCCGGCTTCTGCTCTGCCATAATGGACTGCATGAGCGTTAGCGTTCGGTCATCCTTTTCCGGTTCTATCCGTCCATCCTTGATATGCATATCCGTAAACTGCACGATTTTAAATGTACCGTTCTCTCTAAACTTCAATGGAACACTAGTCATTCTCAATTTACTCCTCAATTGATGGACTGTTATATACTTGGAAGCTTTCCAGCGTCGGCTGCCATCGCGAAGACGTTATGGAGAGTCGAATATGTCGTGCATTGACTTTGTCGAACCGGCAAATGCGTTTATACCCGACGACTGTTCCTTGGGCTAGCGGTTTCCATTCGTCTCCATCTTTCCACTCAAGATCAAAGGATTCAATTCGTTGACCTATCCGGATATGTTCCTTCAGAACGATATGGTCGAACGCCTTCTCCTCCTGCAGATCGATGACGATCGCCGCTTGCTCCGTCCCTTCCGGAGGGCACCAGAAAGTGTCCGGATTTCCGTCCAACACATGATTCGCAGGGTGCAAAGCGTCTTCATGCGAGGAGATCGCACTGACAACCGCCCCCTTACACAAGTCGTGCTGAAAGGTCCCCTGAATGACCTGCCCAAGCTCTTTCATCCTCAGCGCATCATTCTCGTGTATCAATCCACGTTTATCCGGCGGCAAGTTCAGCAGAAACGCAGCATTCCCTCCTACGGCCCCATAATAAACTTTCATGAGTTCGTTAAGAGACTTAACCTGGTTATCCTCTTCAGAGTGATAGAACCATCCTGGCCGGATCGAAGTGTTGACTTCAGCGGGATACCAAATAAGTCCGCTACCCGCGTTTCGTATCACTTCTCGACTCCCAAGATCATCTTCATGCGAGTTCACTCGCTTGGCGAATTCTCCGTCATCTACTTTTTGCGAATTTTCATGAATCTTCTCGTTGTCCTGCATACTCGCAGGTACGACGCTCCATTCGGAAGTGCGCGTATGGCCGGCTTCATTGCCGCACCAGCGTACGTCCGGCCCGCAAACGGATATTACAGCGCCGGGTTGCAGCTCTCGAATAAGCCGGTAATAACTATCCCAATCATATATCTGTCTCTTCCCGTTAGGTCCCTCTCCGCAAGCTCCATCGAACCAAACGCAGAAAATATCGCCGTATTCGGTTAATAACTCCCGAAGCTGATTCATGAAAAATGTGTTATACACTTCTGAGTCTCCGTAGGTCGGTTCATGCATATCCCATGGGGACAAGTAGATGCCGAAGCGTATACCGCCGGCGCGGCAAGCATCGGCAACCTCGCGAACCAGATCGCCGTTTCCTCCCCTCCACGGGCTGCTCTTGACGGAATGATCGGTGTAACGGCTCGGCCACAGGCAAAATCCATCGTGATGCTTGCAGGTTAGGATCAGCCCCTTCATGCCGGCCGATTTACAAACTTCCACCCATTGAGCCGCGTCCAATGCGCTTGGATTGAAAATGGCAGGATCTTCATCCCCCCGCCCCCACTCTAAATTCGTAAACGTATTCACGGTAAAATGAATAAATCCATAGAACTCCATTTGTTGCCATGCCAGCTGTCGTTCCGAAGGCTTAATTTCTGCTGCAGATTGAATGAATAGTTCCATGCTGCACATCCTCATAAGGAATATTTTCTCAATGCGGCCTCTCGATCTCTGTAAAAAAAACAATGCTGGTATCGATTCCAGATCGAATGAACAAAAAATGGAATCAAGATCCCTTTTACCTCATGTTAACGATAACCTGATCTTCCTAATGCCGCTTCCATGTGCTTGATTATATCAAGCCAATTAATGAAATGCTAGTGAATGTTAACGGTAACATTAGAATCGGAAATTCCCGTCTTCCAATGAAAAAGCAGCCGATCTTTGTGACCAGCTGCTGCTCCGTCTTTCCAAGGATTATAGGCCTTCGACTACACGAGTGGTAAGTTGCCGTTTGGCGAAGTCGAATACAAATTCAACAACCTCGTTATCCCGTTCTACGATCAATATCGATTTGTTCGAAGATCCGCTTCGAGGGTAATTGTCGATCGAAAACGTCTGAGACAAGGTTCCGTAAGGAGCTACCGCATAATCGAACTCTCCTCGGAACGGAAAAACGAACGTGCGACGGTAAATACCTTTCCCTGCATAATACATGCGGGTTGTCTCACTGTTGGAATCATTACTGATCGCACCGACCTGGTGCTGGAAGCTGCCGTACAGAATGACGCGGGCCGGAAGCTTGACGCCGGTCTCCGGATCGAAGTCGTTCGTTGCACCAAAGGGTGAATTGGGTATCGGGTTGCTTGCTTGGCCACGGAGATTGTGCTCCGATTGCCAAATCTTCTTGATCGTCTCTTCTTGACCGAATCCG
The DNA here is from genome assembly GCF_042655525.1 of Cohnella soli. Lineage (NCBI taxonomy): Bacteria > Bacillati > Bacillota > Bacilli > Caryophanales > Paenibacillaceae > Cohnella > Cohnella soli. The sequence goes on along the minus strand of NZ_JBHSMI010000052.1, from coordinate 528,148 downwards.
AACGGACACCCGGTGCTTGCCTGATTAGCTTGATAGCAGTCCGTTACCCCTTCGCCTCCGCCGCTTGCTGGCATCGAGATTTGGCAGCTGCCCAATGTTCTGCGGATCGGCATTTGCAAGTAAGCATGGATGTTGTTCACGGCCGTCCACTTGAAGGCATAAGCCAAGAAATGATTGCGGCTCTCTGGATCCTGCGAGGCAAACCATGCAATCTGATCGTAGCCCCACCATTCCTTCCAGGCTCGGCGCTCATACGGGAAGCCGTCGCTTTCGCTGAAGAACTTTCCTCCCCAATTATCGAGCTCCATCAGCATCGGCAAGGTATCGCAGCTCCAGCCGCTTGGCGTTACGCCGCCTTCGCTGAATCCCTCTAGCACTAATGCGAGCTTTTCTCCAGTCTGATCCAAGATCGGCATCCGCGAATAGGGCATGGAATGAAAATCAAACAATAACGTGCCGTTAATATTCACCCCGTGCGTATGCGCGTCAAGCAATACGATGCCTCGTCTTGCATGGGCTCTGGCATAGTCCCTTATCTTCTGGAACAAAGCGATTGTTTTCTTAAATCCGTTGTCTTCTGCGGTATATAGATGGACTTGTCCCATATGGATCGCTTCGTATCCGGCGTCGATATAACGCGCAGCCCTGTAGAAGAACCATAGCTGCGTCTCCAGCTTATTCATGTTCGGAATGCCGCCGTCCCCATCCCACACGAATCCTTTCGGTTTCGAATCGAACAGCATGTCCGAATAACGGAACGTACGCCGTTCGACCGGCAATTGAAACGCATCGAAAACCCAAGCCGGTATTTCAATGGTTTCCACGCCGCTGTAAACGGCTTCAAAAATGCACGTCTGCAACATAATGTCCGGGTCGACCTCATGCACGCGTTCCGCAAGAGTCTGAGAGTTCCGGAAATGCGCGTCATCATCCGGTTCCAGCAGCCACACGCCCGAAGCACGGCCAAGAAACTTGGCGCCAATGTTGCCGATCATGCGCAAATCGTCGTCCAACGTCGTACTGTTGACCAGATCCGCGGCCGTGACCGCTCGCGAAAGGTAGCTTTCCAGCGCATCGCGACTAATCGTTCCGTTAAACCTAGACTGGGTCATACGTACCTCCAATATCGTGATTTGTCTCGAAGAGAAGTTGTACACCATCTATATGGTAACGATTCCATATAAACAGATACACATACTATACCATCTCTTTCATGATAATGAGAGGTGTTTTCAAGAAAAACAAAAAATCAATGCCAATATTCATCTAATTAACCAGTTCTCAGGAATCTCAGTGAGATCCGCAGGCTGTCGATATCGTGCTCCGATATCTCTAAAGCGGTTTATAACGTTATCATCCAACAAGCCACACTGATTCGGGGCGCCATTTAATAGAAACGTCACATTATGTCGGTTTGCATCTCGGACCTTTTCCAGTACCCAGTCTGTCGTTCTGAGGTCAAGGGTCGAATCTGACGTTCTCCAGAACCAGGTGTCGGTTAAAACATTACAGCTCGCGCCAGGGCCAGCAAATGAATCCTCTATTTCTTGTCCGGCCGCATTTTCATAAAAAACGACATCTGTATGATCTAGATTGGATTCACAGCTAATATTCATCAACAGACACTGCGGCTGCAGTTGCTTGACCCATGCGTCAATTTCTTCGAAAGGCAGCTCTTCATAATTAGGACCACCCCAATGAGCATTCCAGCCATCGATAATCAGGAAAGGAATGTCACCATAGTCGGTCAACAGTTCTTCAAGCTGATTTTTAATGAACTGCTTATGTTCCGGCGTGCATTTTTTTCGGCCTATTTGATGATGCAGGTCCAGCATAGAGAAATAAAGTCCCGTTGTGATCCCTTCTTGTTTAAAAGCTTGCAGATATTCTTTTACGACATCCCGTTTGTTGGTTGCATTTCGAATGCAATGTTCTGTATATCGGGTTGACCATAAACTGAATCCTTCATGGTGCTTCGCTGTCAACACTGCGAATTTCATGCCAGCCGATTTAGCTGCTTTGGACCACTGCTTGCAATCCAGTTGCTCAGGATTCCAGTCTTTCGGATCAAATACAAATCTGCGAGGCTCATCTCCATTCTCATGATCATATTCCCAGTCGTTGATCTCCGAATCGGCAAACTGGAACGTCGCGCTATTAAAGTGGATGAACATCCCGAATCTTTGGTTCACAAAGCAACGTTGTCGCCCTAACAGTTCTTCATGATTCATGATAATATCTCACTCCCAAGGATAGACTAACTATCATATGATATCTACCACTCTACATGATGGAAAAGCTTGATTCAGCTGACAATATCGACTTATTATCCTACAATATCTACATCCTATATACCTAGGTGATGAAATGCTCGTTCTTGAGTTGCAAGTACCTCCCTTTCCTCTGATAGCTGCAGTCGGTCATACGATATGGCAGTCTGGAGTCATACATGCTTCGACTTGATTGTTTGCTCCAAAGGCACGTTATTTATGGAGGAGAATGGAATCCAATATGACATCGGTCAAGGCATGATGTTAGTTCTCGAGCCAGGGAAAGTACATCGCGGCTACCGCCCGACAGAAACGGAAACCGAGGTGTATTGGATTCATTTTCAATATCCGCTGCCTTCGAAGCCGTTGCTGGTGGACAAAAACAACTGGCAGCAGCCTTTGCTCATCGCGACGGAACAGGATACAGAATTTAAACCTGGCATGATCGATATTCCCAAATTCGCTACTATTGATTTGCGTTCAGTCGTACCGCTATTGACAGATATGCTTAAATTGCACAGACAGCTTACGCAATATCGTTCCTTCGAACTGCAAACTCTGTTTGGTCAACTTCTCACTTTATTACAAAATGGTATGCGAAAAAGCAGCCCGCAAGCCAGATCCTTTTTTCTTGGTGAAAAGGTGGCTTCATACCTAGCGGGCTGCTTGGAACTCCCTTTCGACTCTGAAAGAATGGAGCTGGACCTGCACTACCATTTCGATTATTTGGCGCGATGCTTGAAGCAATATTCGGGGATGAGCCCGATGCAATACCGGCATCGTTTGCAGATAGATCGAGCAAAGCGTTTTTTGGCGCAATCTGAGCTTTCCTTAGTCCAAATCGGAGAGCAATGCGGTTTCCAGGATCACAATTAATTTATACGTTTGTTCAAACGCCTAACGTCGTTCACGCCTGGAGAATACCGCAAGCAATATCTTGTGATTCATGTGGATTAAGAACGACAGATCAAGACTTCAATCCTTATCGATACGTCTTAAATTTCAGGCTGCGATTGTTCACCGTTGTCCAGCCGCCACTGGACGGCCCCAGGTAGACGCGTTCGATACCTTTCGTATAAATATTGCTGTCATTGTACCCGTAACCGTATGCGTTGCTTAATCCGGCATTCGCCGTGTTTGGGGATGAAAGGACGATTCCATAAGTCCCTCCCTGGGTCAATCCGGTCAGGTTCGGATGGATCTCCACCGGACTCAATGTCGAAGAGATCAGGCCGGAGTCGATCTTCTGGCTGAACAATGTCGTATTCGGTTCATTGCTGCCGTTAAGGGTGACCACTTCCAGGACCAAATTGCCGGCGGGCGCGCCGTTTTTGTACAACCATACATCCAGCCTCGGCAAAGTCGTACTTGAAACTTTGAACGTCTGCAGTTGCTTGTAGATGTCGCGAATATCGCTGCTGTTGGTGGTGGAGAAAGTGACCGTGCTGTTGTTTTGATCGACTGTCGTCACGATGGCATTGCTATAGGTTTTGAATTTCAGGCTTCGATTGGGGACGGTCGTGTATACGCCGGTACTGCTGTCATACAAGCGCTCGATCCCATTGCTGTAGATGGCATTGTCGTTATAAGCATAACCGTACGCATTGATCAGACCGGCATCGGGCGTGCTCGGCGACGAGAGGACGAATCCGTACTTTCCTCCAGGAGTCAGACCTGTCAAGTTGGGATGCAACGTGACTTTCCCCAGCGTGCCCGGAATGGATGCGGGAGACAGAGGCGTCTGGTACAGGGCAGCGCCTGTCGGGACGTTCGAACCGTTGATCGCATACACGGCGAAATTCAGCAGTCCGGCCGGTGAACCGTTTTTGTACAACCATAATTCGACATCCGTCAGCGATGTGCTCGAAGCGGTAAAGGTTTGCAAATGCCAGTATTTGTCGCGAATATCCGTACTGCTTGCCGTGCTGAATGTGCCCAGGGAATTGTCCTGATCGATGTTCAGAACCGGCGTTGCCGGCAATTCCGCGGAAGGGAGACTATCCCCCAGACTGCTGTTCTGCGCCGTAACGATATAGTAATAGGTGGTTCCGTTTATCAAGAACGAATCCGCATAGTGAGGAGAAGACAGATTCGAAGCAATCGTCGAATACGGACCGCCAGGTGTTGTGCTTCGCTTGACCGTATAGGTTTGGGCGTTGTCGGATGCCGTCCAGTTCAGGTCGACTTTCCCGCTTGAGATACCGGCGGACAATCCCGCCGGCGTTCCCGTGAAATTGCTGGCGTAGGTGGCGAATTTCAAACTTCTGTTGTTCACGGTCGTCCAGGTGGAGCCGTTGTTTAACGATACTTTTTCAACTCCGCCGGCATAGAGATGGCTGTCAATATAACCATAGCCGTACGCATTGTTAAGGAAGGCATCAGGAGAACCGGGGGATGACAGGACCACGCCGTAAGTCCCGCCCTTGGCAACGGTTATATTCGGATTTATCGTAATGGGATTGAGCACGGTCGAAACAAGCGACGGGGCAATCGTCTTCGAGTATAATGGTGCGCCGGGCGCAGGATTTCCCGACGAATCGAGCGCAACGACATCCACCTTCAGATCTCCGGGAGGAGCGCCTTTTTTGTACAACCAAAGATCGATGCGCTCCAGTTTATTGCCGGACACGGCAAATTGCTGCAGCTGCCGGTACTGGTAACGGATATCGCTGCTGTTCGCCGTGGAGAACGTGCCCGTGCTGTTGTTCTGGTCGATAACGAGCGGGTTTTCGGAATAGGCGAAATTCAATCTTCCGCTCGGTGCGACGTCCCCGTTCGAATAGAAATCCATGATGTCCCCGTCAGTCTGCATATTGTCGGACCATTTGAATTGAAGGGTGAACGGAGCCGACGTATTGTTCAGACCGAGAATGCTGCGAGGAACGGCAAGATGAATTTCATTGCCGACCACCTTGTAGCTAACGGTCCCGTCCGACACCCAGTTCCACCCGCCGGTGCTGTGCTCGATCGTCATCGTGGTGGAAGTGGCGCCGGAGCGATTGACGACGTAATCATATCCTTTCCAGCCGTTGGTCAAATCGCCGTCCGTATCGATGAACAGCCTCATCCATTTGGAATCTGTGTAAGGCGTGATGGGATCGACCGTTTTGGCGTAAAAATACACATTGGAATTGTCTCTTGCAACCTTCATGGTATCGAAATCGTTGCGGCCCGTAGCGTTCGTATAAGTCGTTGTCCCCCATGCCGCATGATTGCGGCTCGGAGTGTCGCCGGTGTAGTCCTGAAATTTCGGATTAACCGAAGACCACTGACTGAAATCGGTATTGATTGCGATCGTTTTCTTGGCGCTGGAAGCTTCGAGCGGCTTCGTGCCTTTGTACTCGCGGATCTTGTCGATCATCTGCATGTAGTAGTTGTCGCCGTGGCCGCCCTTCATCGGTTCAATATCGCGGCTGTATTCCTGCGTCGCGCTGTCGACCATAAAGACGGAATTGGGCGCAAAGCCGGCAGGCGTTGGAATGCTATCGGCGGCATCGTAATTGAACAGGAAAGCCACCCATTCGTTCCAAGCCGTGATGAAGATGATTTTCGGATCGTTGGCGATGGCGTAATCCCATTGCTCGGCGACGTTATACCCCCATTTTGTCGCTCCGTCATACTCTTCGTGAACACCGTCATGATAGCTTCTTCCCCAGTTGTAATCGTCGTTCACTCCGTAATTGTAGAACGGTTTGTCGCTCATTTTCAGCGTGTTCTGGTGTTGGGCGACGGAGACGCTGATGACCTCGTTCTGACCTTGGCTGTCTTTGAAAATCCTTTGTGGGCGCGTAAATTCCATCCACGGAAATCCATCTTGCTTCTGCGCCTCCGTCGGCCATTGGTTCACGCGGAACGTAAAGAAGTCCAATATTTCCTGAGACAGCGGTTCGGCCGGGTCCTCGGAGCCAGGCACCGTAAGGTTGTTAACGTCGCCAATGATCAGAGGCTTGCCTTCCCACTTGAACCACAGCTCGGGATAATAATTCGTATCCGTCGGGCCGTCGTCCACATAAACGTCATTGTACAGCTCTCTCATGACATTCACCGTGTTAGCGGTCGTATAGAAGACGATCTTGGGCACATTGAACCCTTTCAGGCGGTATTCTTCCAGAATCGCCATCAATTTGTCGTAAACCGGCTTGTAAGTAAATCCATTCGTGGCATCCAGCATCAGAAAATCGACGCCCGCATCGGTGAGCATCTGCACATGCTTGCGGATAACCCATGAATCCTGAGAAAAATAGTAATCGAACAGCGGGCGTCCCCAATAATACCATTCTTGAGCCGTCGCATGCCCGACTCCCCATGCGTTGTCCGTAAAGTCCGGTATCGTCCCTAGGCCATGAGTTGCCTGGTAAGTATCGAGAATCGATTTGACATCGAACGGTCCTTTATCGGCGCCGTCATGTTCGCCGGACCACGTCAAATAAAAGATGCCGACGTATCGATCCTGGCGCTCGCTGCCGACCTGCGAATGGCTGGGCAAAACCCTGTGCAGGTCGTCTGCCCCTGCCAAACTTCCGTTGGCGACCGGAACCGCGTGCGCTTTCAAAACAAACAAAAAAGCGCAGGAAAAGCTCGCTAGTACCGCTAGACAAACAATGGCAATTGCTCGTGCAAGATGGTTGTGCCTGAACTTGCTTCGTGCGAACATCATCACGATCACTCCATTCTTCCTATTGTGCGGCGAACTTTCGGATCCTCCGCATTCAAGCTTCGGCTTTCGCGAGCATGAGATTTGCCCGTCTTCTCCGAGCTACACCGACGATCGGCGCCGCTTGCGCTCCGCTTTGGTCGTTGCGATCTTCTCGTTTTCGTAGAATGGCATCATGCCGTCCGTTCCGTCTTTGTAATACTTGGCCGCCACCTCGTCGCTGGACTCGAACGGATCGTTCAACCGCTGCAGCCAACGCTGCAGTTCCTCTTCCAGTTGCGTCTGCAGCTCGCGATGGTCTGGTGACAAGGCGAGATTGTTCAGTTGGTACCGATCCTTATCGTCTTCGTATAGCACCCACGGTTTATCGCGCATTCGGGCATACGTGCAGGATTGGGTGACGACCCCGCACCATTCCGTGAACGGGAAAATGCTTGGATAACCCCTCGGAATGACGGGTGAATTGATGTATACCGATTGTTGGGCCGCCGTCTCGTCTCCCAGGACGAAAGCCGACAGATCCACCCCTTCGGTTTCCGCGGGAATGGCGGCTCCGACCAAGCCGAGGAGGGTCGGCATGAAGTCCGTCAGGCCGATCGGTCCGTCCGTCACGCGGCCGGCGGGAACGTGTCTCGGCCAGCGGATGAGGAGCGGGATGTTGACGGATTCGTTCCACGGCTTGCTTTTGAACAGCTGGTTTTGGCTGAACAGCATGTCTCCGTGATCGCTGGTGAAGACGACGATCGTCTCTTCCGCGATGCCGGTCCGTTCCAGCGTCTGCATCAGGCTGCCGAAGCAGGCGTCCAACGCGGAGATGTGCGCGTAGTACCCGCCTAGCATTTTTTTGTCCGCGGTTTCCGGAGCGTTGGGCCTCAGCTTGATCCTCTCTTCCGGATAAAGCGCGAGATAATCTTCCGGCGCGTCGAGATAAGGGTCGTGCGGCGGCCCCCAGTTCAGGAAGAGGCAAAAAGGCCGGTCCCCTTTCGCATTGGCGGCTATATATTCGCTTGCCAGCCGCGTCTGTGCTTCGGGTTCATACCCGTCGATCCATCTGGGCTCCGGGTCGTCATTCAAATAGTAGTAAGCGTCGAAATAGTCGTGGTTGCAATTGTTCGCAGCCCAGAAGTGATCGAACCCATGCCTGCGCGGCCCCGGAGGGATGAACGTTCCGCGATCGTGCATATCCAAGTGCCACTTTCCGATATAGCCGCAATGATAACCGGCTTCGTTCAGACAGTTCGCAATCGTTGTCTTGCAGGTCGGCAGCGGGACATCATTGGCCACCAGTCCGTGGCTCAGCACGTGCAGACCGGTCAACACGCTGGCCCGGGCAGGCGTACAGGACGGCGTGTTCGAGATCGCACGGGCGAATCTCGTCCCTTCCCGCGCGAACGCGTCCAGATTCGGCGTCAGAACCTCTTCTTCTCCTGCGATTCCAAGCGCGCTAGCGCGCATTTGGTCGACCATCACGAACAAAATATTCGGTTTTCGCATCGTAACGCCTCCTTCGTTTGCGGGGTTTGCCGCCAAACCTGCTCCTTTATCGAGATGCAAATGGCTGCAATCCGTATCGGACGACACGAAAATTTTCAAAAAGTCCATAATCGAGCGTATCGTATTGTTCTCCTGGCGGAGGGCCTTCCAGCGGGGCTTCCTTCCAAAAAGCCGGACCGGCGATTTTGCGCAGCTTGTCGGGCTGGTGGTGAGGTCCGAACACGTTCTTGAGCGAGCCGACCACTTTCGCTTCGATCTCGTTCGTCCCTTTCTTCAGCCATCCAGTCATGTCCAGCCGACTGCCTTCGCCGATGCCGATCAGCCCTGCCGGACGGCCGTTCACCATGATAGAGGCGACCGTGCCAGCCCAGGCCGGCAGCTCGGCGTATATGCGGCCTTCGGCCAAGGAAGCGACCTCCACCTGTTTGCGGTAGAACACCGCATCGGAGTAAAACGGCAGCCCTTGCTCCCTCCAGGAGCCAAGCGCGAGCGGCTGCTCTTCCGTCATGACGAATCCCCGCTCCGCGGGCTTGAGGCCGAAGCCGCCAATCAAATAAACCGGCTCCAGCTCGGCATAAATCGTGAACGGAGCCAGCACGAGACGAATCACGTTGTCACCGGGCCGGACCGCACCGGCAATGTCCGCGACTCCGATGTGCCGGTCCATCCAGGATTCATCCTCGGCGAACGGTACTTCCTGGCCGTTAACCTCCAACCGGTAGTAAGCCGCTCGCTCTACGACAAGACGCAGCCTTTGGGGCAGTGCAGAAGCCTCGATCGCAAAACGGTACTCGGCAGTGAAGCCGCTTGCCGGCGGGAAATCGTCGCGGTCGAGCAGCCGCCGTTTGTACTGCACGGCGTTGTCCCACGGATTTGCCTCGAAACCGTGCGCCTGGAAGATGCGGCGGGTTGCCTCCACGGTATGCAGGCAACGCCATTGGCGTTTGCCGACCGTAACGTCGGCGTAGTCCAGCGGCCATACGTTGTCCGATGCCCGCACGATGCGCAGTTCGCCGCCGGGAAGCTCATCCGTCGCGCTCTCGCCCGGTCTCCTCGACAGCAAAGCAATCGCGGGGACGGACGTCGGCTGTGCCGCTTCGTTCGGCACGTGGATCGGTGCGGCAGCCGCATCGGAAGCAGGCGGCTCGTCGTATGCGACAAAACAAAGCGAACCGCAAGTCTCCAACCGGAACGGCAGCGTCACCCAGCCCTCGGTTGTTTGAACGCTAGAGCGGTTGCTGTCAGACCGGTCTCCCGCAACGCCATCTGCATGATCGTTACTATCGACCTGAACATCTGCATCTACCCCGCAAGCCATGCAGCATCCTGCCCCGCAAACGGCACCGCAGCCCGAATAAACCCTCTCTCGCTCCTCAACCGCAGCATTTGCGCCGCCAGCCTCCGCTTCCTCCAAAGTCAAGCTACCCTGTCGATCGCCGATACCCCCCGTCCACAAATCCCAAAGCTCGTAGCGATGTCCCCTAACGGTCATAACGCCTTCCACTGGGCAGGGACCGCTGTTCGTGACAAAATGAACCCTCGCCCCGTTAGGCAGCAAGCGCCGCATATGGGCGACCCCCTTCGGAATAGCCTCGCCCCCGTCCGCCGGCAGAATGCGAATGTAAGGCTCCAACTGTCGCCCGATCGCGGAACGCAGCGCTTCCAAGCCTTCCAGTCGCAACCACTGCCGCGGATACGCGTCGGCGAGCGCCTGAACCTGGCCGCTACGCTTCCCGTCCACGTACCGCGGCGCATCCCCGAGCGCAAGCAACTCGCCGCCGGCCTGCAAATACCGCTCCAGCAGCGCGACCGTGGACGCGTTCATCTGCTCCATGCCATAGGGCAGCACGACCGCTTCGTAGCGGGCCGCGCCGACGACCCACCGCCCAGCTTCAATAGACGCGTGACCGCGCATGATGTATTCCTCGCCAAAATCGAAATCGATCTGATGATCGCATAAAAACTGCACGAGCTCGGTATAGCGTCGGACCATCGGCTCGAGCGGCAGTCCGTCCGCGCTCCAGTTCGGCGTCGCCGCGTGCAGGAAAGCCGTCGTTGTAGGATGCAGAACGAGCACGCGATGCTCCGCCTTGCCTTGCGACAGCAGATAACCGACCCGGCCGAAATAATCGTTCAGCGTCCGGTATTCCGACCACCACGGCTCGCGCCAATCGAACGACTGCGGATGATCTCGCTTCCTCGTCCCGACGATGGAGGAATAAGTCAAATGCTGGTTCTGGAAGTTGATTCCATGCACTGCCAGCCAGTCGCCGATCCGCTTGTAGTCAGCGAATGTCGAGTCCCATCCGCCCGCCCCGTACGTCTCGCACAGCGTTCGCTTTTTACCGAGCTGGTTGGCGACGCTCAGCACCTCGCGGACGGCGACGAGCAGCGGGTCGGTGCCGTCCGCCTCCAAGACGCTGCAGGTCAGCAGGTCGATCGCCGGCCATTGCATGTATTCGTACATCGACATGACCGCCGGCGAGAAACGCGCCCACGGAATCGGCCATTGATGCTCCAGATAATGGCCGGTCAGCGCCACGCGATGTTCCTCGCACCATTGCGACAGCGGCCGCACGAAATTGTCGGTCCATAGCTCTCGCATCACTTCGTAGTAATCGTACCGGACCTGCCGGCAATCGATGTGGCCGAGCTCGCTCTCCACGTCCTGATACAGCGCAGGCAGATGCTCGGCCAGCGAATAGCCCGTTCGGCGCTGAAACTCGGCGTTCAGCCAATAGCTGAACGGAACGGCGACCTCGTCCGTGCGGAACAGATTGCCAGGCGAAATTTCCGGCTCGTCGGTGAATACGGCGGGGATCAGCCCGCCGAAGTCGGCGCCGTAGCGGCGGAAATACGCTTCGTGCGTCGTCTCGATGAACAGCTTGGCGACTTCCGGCCGCATCAGATCGACGTATGCGAATCCGCCGAGCCATGAGTTCGTTTCCGCCGGTTGCCACTCGTACGCGGCAATTCCATCCCCATAACGGCTCCATTCTGCTGGCGGCACGTCCCTCAAATCCTTCGTGAGACGAACAACGCCGTCCTTGCGCTCGTAAGCGTAAGCGGCGATCGGATAACCGGGCCGGGCGAGGAAGTGCGCAAAGCGGTATGGGTGGTTTTCCGCCTCCTCCCCTTCGAACAACCGCTGAACGGCCGAGCGGGACAAGCAGTCCGGCAGCTCGGACGGGATCTTCCCGCCGGCGAAGCCGGAGGGATAGGAGTTCTCGTCGTAAATATAGAGGTGCATGCCCAGCTTGCGAGCTTCGTCCAGCGCGATTTCGAACGCCCGGAACCACTCGTCCGACAAATATTCCGTGACGAGCCCCGGACGGGGATGGACGAACCCGCCGCCCATCCCGCCTTCCTTCATTGCCCGGAGCTGCGCCCGGATTTCCCCTTCTGTCATCTCGTCGTTCCATACCCAAAGCGGAGCCGTGCGGAATGCGGAAGGCGGGTCTTTGAACAGCTGTTTTTCCTGCATTTCGGGTGAAACCCTCCTTTCTGGTGCGGGTGACTTGCGGCGACCGCTTAAACTTCCTTCTTTTCGAGCACGAGCACCCAATCGTGGAACCCGGGCATCGCGGCGGAGCGCCACTCGCCCTGCTCGCTGGGCGTCACGTCGCCCAGATCGTGCTCCTGGCCCGTAATCGGGCTGTAATAGTAGGCGCGATAGTTAATATCCGGCTCCAGATGCCGAATCAGGACGCCGCCCCACGTCTTGAACTCCCAGAACGGCAGGAAGACGACACGCGCTTCGCCGGGGGCACCGGCGGCATATGGAACGATGAATTCGTTCTCGTACGACAGATCTTCCAGCCATTCCGGATGGGGCTCGAACTTCCACCAGGGAAGCCGGTCCAGCAATTTTTTGCTCAATCCGACATGCAAGGAGCCAGGCAGGTTATAAGCCTCTTTCCAGGACGTTTCACCCCAGCCCATTCCGTACGGATGAGCCCCGTAAGGCTTGTCGATCCCGTTGATCTGCCAGAGGCCGTTGGCCCCGTACGTATGGCCGCAGGCGCCGCTCAGCACGCACGCCCAGAACATGAAGCGCTGAATGTCGGGCGGACTTGAGTAGCCGATTCCCTCATAGCAAACCTCGGAGTTGAGGAAGGGCATCCGCGGCTCCATGCCGACGGCCTCCCGGACCCGCTTCATCGTGTTCGGGATATGAATGAAGCTGCTATGTCCCGTTTGCAGCATCTCGAAATCGAGCAGCGCCGGATCGTCGACCATCTCGCGGCTGTACGTCGTCGGATGGATCGTGACCAGGCGGTCGAACGGATCGGTTTCCTTCACATGGCGGGTGACGTCCGTCCACTCGTGACGGATTGCTTCCTGATACTCCGCCAGCTTATCTTTATCCAGCACGACCGGATTGGTATAGAAAGGCATGGTCGCTTCTCCGGTCAGGCACCAGACAACTGGCAGCGCGCCGTAACGGGCCATCAAGTAGTCCCAATGCTTCGAGATCGCCTCCTTGCCCGCGACGCCGAGGTAAAATCCCCAGCAGCCGACCAGGCAAGGCACGAGGCCTGCTTCCGCCAGAGCGTAAATACGGTCGTCCGCCTTCTGGAAATAAGCGGGATTGATCGTCTTATATTCCTCATCCCACGGGAATCCCGCCTCGTTGGCCCCGCGTTCGTCGAACGGCTGCATATCGGGATACAAGCCGGCAATGATTTGAATGACCGAAAACCCTTTTTCGACCCGGTCGTTCAGCACTTCCATATACTCTTCCGGCCACTTCAGCCGCTTGGTCAAGCTCATCCACCACGTATCCGCGAGCCAGAAAAACGGCTTGCCGTCCTCGTGCTCCAGATATCGGCTGTCGGCGCTGCGACGAATCGGACCGTGGCGGTACAGCGGATTGTCGCCTTCGTAGGGTACGATTTCGATCATGCCTTCGATTCCGTTCAGATCCGGATTGGAAGCGTCCGAGCAGACGGTGCGGTACCGGAAACTTCCCGTCCGCGGGGAGCTGTACCGGATTTTCCATGTCGAGCCTCCGTCCCAGAAGCCGGGAACGGTTCTCGTTCCTCCCTCTTCATCGACTTCCAGCCGGATTTGCACGTCCCGATACGGGTCGGAATAGGCTTTGGCGGACACGAACGTCCATTCCGCCACCCGGTTTTGCGCGATTTGCATTGATGATCCTCCCTACATTTTCAAAGCGCCGGAAGTGACGCCCTGGATAAAGTATTTCATTCCGAACATGAATACGAGAATAAGCGGAACGGAAGAAATCGCATAAGCAGCGGATTGCAGGCCCATGTCGGAAATACCGAATTGGTTCGTAAATAGGGTCAGCCCGACTCCGAGCATCTGCAGCCGGTTGTCGCTGATCGTTAGCAGCGGCCAAATATAATCGTTGTAAATGGCGACGCTCTGCATGATGAACACGGTGCTGATGATCGGAGCCGACAGCGGCATCACCATACGGAAATAAACGACCGTCTCAGATGCTCCGTCCATCCGCGCCGATTCGAACAATTCGCTAGGAATGCCGGCGATAAACGTCCGACACAGGAACGTGCCCATAATTTGGCCGGCCGCCGCGTGGGCGATTATGATGACCCACGGCGTATCGGTCAGGCCAAGCCTGCTGTACAGCACATAGGAAGGAATGAGCGTCAAGATGCCGGGAATCATCATCAGCGTCAACATAAGCAGGAACAGAAACTCTTTGCCGGGAAACTTCCGCTTTGCAAAGGCGTAACCGGACAGCGACGACAGCAGAATGACCAGGCCGCTTCCCGCCAGCGCGTATAAGATCGTGTTGAGCATATAGCGGGCAATGCCACGGAAGGCTTCGCCATAGTTCCCCCACTCCGCGGGGGAAGGCAGCGACCAGAAATTGCCGATGATCTGGGAATTGCTCTTCAGCGAGCTGAACAGCATGTAGAAAATCGGTGCCAATGTCAGAAACAGGGTGACGGCAAGCAGCGCGTACAGCAACAACTGTACGAAATCGCGGCCGCTCAAACGCAAACGCAGGCCCATGTCGGCATCACCCCTCCGCATCCGTTTTGAAAAATTTCATGTTGAGAATCGTAATCGCGATTATGATCAGGAACATCAGCACGCCAAGCGCCGACGCGTAACCGAGGGCGTGGAAATTCGTGGCAGCAAAGTACATCTGCAGTGCCGGAACGTAAGTGGAATCCAGCGGCCCGCCGCCGGTCAGCAGCATGATGCTGCCGAATTCCTGAATCGTCGCGATGAAAAACAGCACGAGCAGCAGCTTGATCTGGCCCCGGATCAGCGGCAGGTGGACGGAGCGTACAATGTGCATCGTCCGGGCCCCGTCGATTTTGGCGGCCTCGATCAGCTCGTAAGGAATGGAGATGAGTCCCGCATACAGCACAAGCAGCGGCAATATGCCGACGAACGGAAATCCGATGAAAATTATCGCCCAGAGAGCGGTTTTCGGATCTCCGAGCCAGGGATGGGCCCAGTTCCCGAGCCCGATGCCTTCCAGCAGATTGTTGATCAGCCCAAGGTTCGGGTCGTATAAATTTTTCCAGATAAGCGTCGCCGCGATGGCCGGGATAACCATCGAAGCGACGAAACCCGTCCGGAACCAGTATTGAGACCGCTTGCTGCGCAGATGGTAGATGAATTCGGCCACGATCAAGGGCGGGACGATGCTCTTCGCGATGCCGGTAACGATCAGCGCCAGCAAATTCCCGATTCCCTTGACCACGTACGGGTCGCGAGCGGCGCGCTCGTAGTTGTCCCATCCGATGAACGACGTGCGGCCGCCGGGAATCCAGTCGTAAAAGGAATGGAACAAGCCGGAAAACGCCGGGTAGTACAAAAACACGATCAGCAGCGCGAATGTCGGCAAAATCATCAGGTAACTGCCGCGCTCCCGCCAGATGTCGCGAAACAAGCCGAGCTTGTTTCGCTTCTTCATCATGTAGAGACAGACCGCGAGGATCAGCAGGACGAGTGCGCTTCCGGCGATGGCCGCCGTCAGGCGGAGCGCGTCGGCCCTTCCGGCCGCCGATACAATTTCCGACAGCTCCATCTTGCGCAGAACGCCGTCTCCCGAGGCGGTAACCAGATAACGGCCGTCCGTGCTGAAAGCCGCGCGGCGGCCGATCCCGTCCGGCTTGGCGTTCCATAACAGCTTGGCGCTGTCGCTGAGCACGTAATAGTTGCCGGAATAATCGGCGGCGGCGAACCGTTTCCCTTGCGGGGCGGCCGCGACGCCGGTCACGTCGTCTTTCGTCCGGTAGAGGCCGATCGGCTCCCCGCCAGCGGTGAACAAATGAACCTTCCGGTTCGATACGCCAACGATCGTCGAGCCGTCGTCGGTCACGCCGATCGATTCGATGATCCCGTCCAGCGCGATTTTCCGCTCCACTTTGCCGCTTGAGCCGATCAAATAGACGTATTGGTCGGTCCCGCCCGCGGCGATCCATTTTCCGTTGCTCGAAACAGCCACTACGTTAGTCTGAAAGCCGACGTCGATCCTGCTTGTCACGTTGCCGGAGCCGGCGTCGAGCAAACGAACGCCGGTGTCTCCTTTAGCAATCGCCGCGATGACTGAGCCGTCGGACGAAGCGGCCAGCGATTTGGCGCGCTTCTTCAAATTCGCATCCCAAATCCGCGTCCCTTGCGCGTCGTACATATACACGTGATAGTCGTCGGAAGCGGCCAGCAGACGGCCGTCCTGCAGCAGGGACACCGCCGTCACCACGTTGCCGGCAGGGGCGGCGAACTTCTGCCGCCCCTCGGCATCGAATACGACCGACTGGGCGTTCTGCGTGCCCGCGGCGACGAGCGAGCCGTCTTCGCTGACGGACAGTGACGTAATGTCCGCCTTGTCGTCCAACGTCCACGGCGCGGAACCCAGCGCGGAACTCAGCGCCGAACCCGCCGGCAGCAGAACCGACCAGCAGATCAACAAGCCGATAATAGCTTTTCTCATGCTATTTCCGTTCCGGTGGTCTGCGTTCCGGGTGGTCCAGATCGGATAATTCCAATTTCTGCGATTGCATCGCTTCCGCCGTGTACTTGTCGATCATCTGCTGCGTCAAGTCCAAATACTGATCGACCGTTAAGTCCCCTTGGATGAACTTCTGGATGTTGCCGGTGTAGATCTGTACGGTCGGCTGATAAGCCCACAGGCCGCGGTCCAGCAAGTCCGCGTATACGTTGACCTTGCCGATCGGCTGGAACTGATCGAACACCTTCTTCAGATCTTCGGACAGCTCGATTCCCTTCAGCGCCGGCGGCCCCGCCAGCGAAGCGTCGTTGCTCTTCTGCACGGCATCGGCATACGCCTGGTATCCTAGCGGGCTGGTGATGAACATCAGGAAGTCCATGTTCAGATCGTTCTGCGCGGCGTCCTTGGCGATGACTGAGTAGAAGCCGATCGCTCCGGCAATCGTGCGGGCCGGCGACAGGACATGCTCCCCTTCCATTGAGGGATTGTTGAAAAATCCGAGCTCGAACGGCTTAACCGAGCCTTCTCCTCCGTTCTTCGCTGAGTCCTTCAAGTCTTTGGGCAACTGCCATATGGAAGCCGGTGACGAGAGCATGACGGCGGCTTTGCTCGTCAGGAACAGCTTGTAGGCCTGATCGTAATCGGTGGCGAACAACCCGGGCTCCGCGTAAGAGTACAGCTCTTTGATGTTGTTCATGAAATCTTTCCAGGCCGGGTTCCCGGCAACCTTGTAACCGCCTGTCTTGTCCTTGATCGCTTTCCAGGCGCGCAAGGGGTTCACGGTCACCTTCGAGACGATATCGTTGTACGGATCCGCCAGATCGTATTTCCAGTTGTCGTCGATTTCCGGCACGTACGAGTAATCGCCAGGCTGTGAGCGCACCACATTGGCCATGTCGCGGAAATATTGGTCGGAATAAATCATCAGCGGCCAGGCGGACGTTCCGCTCCACAGCGACAGCGCGTTGCCGGGCGCGGCGAACGGAATATAGCCGGCTTCCTTGATTTTCTTGAAATCGTCGATCATCTCGCGGAATGTGGCCGGCGGCGAAGCGATGCCCACCTTGGCGAAAATATCTTTGTTGTACATCCAGACGATCTGGATCGTTTCAAAATTCAACACGTAAAGAGCATCTTCCGCGCCGACCGCGCTCATGTTGATGCTCATGGCGTCGAGATCGAGGCCGTCCTTCCACGGTTTGTTCGTGTAAGGGCTTACTTTATCGAAGTAAGGGTAATAATTGACGAACTTCTTCTGCCCATAAAGCTCGCTTACTTCGTTGGACTGCACGATGTCGGCATCCGGCTGGCCCGCGGCGAATTGGGAGGTCAGCCACTCCTTGTACCCATTGGTAGGCTTCATGTCCATGACGACCTTCACCTTGGGGTGCAGCTTCGCGTACGCTTCGCCTACCGCTCCCCACACATCCGGCTTGCCGTTGTTCAGCGAAACTTTGATCGTTCCTTCCAACTCCTTCGCCGGTTGCCCGCCTCCGTCACCCGAAGGAGAAGCTTCGCCAGTCGCGGACTGCGAGGCGGCAGCGGACGGCGAGGCCGTCCCTTTGTCCCCGGAGCCGGAACGGCATCCGGCGGCAACCGTGGCAAATACGAGCATTAATGCGAGCCATACGAGCAGCGTCTTGCTTTTTCCCATTGAAAAAACCCTCCCTGCGTTGGTCGCTTTCGCTTACGTTTCATTTATCCGAACGGAGTGACCCGGCCCGGCGCTCGCGGCGGTATTGCCCCGGCGCCATGCCGACCGTTCTCGCAAAATATTTATTGAAAAAGCCGCAGTTGTCGAATCCGGCCTGGGAGGCGATCTGGATCAACTTATCGTCGCCGTTCTCCAGCAGCTGCTTCGCCACTTGAATGCGGACTCCGTTGCAGTAATCGGCGAACGCTTTGCCGGTATGCCGTTTGAACAGGGCGGAGAACGCCGATTTGCGCATGCCGCACCGCCTGCTGATCCGCTCCAGCGTCATCGGCTTGTCGTAATTCGTTTCGATCCAGGCGCATACTTGGCGGATCATCTTCTCCTCGCCAGCCTGAGCGTCTTCAAACGGCTGCAGCCGTTGTCTTCTCCGGTCGCTGCAACGGCCGAGGAAGACGAACAAATCGATCAGATGCGTTTTGATCAGAATCCGGTAGCCGAGCTTTTTTACATTGAATTCAGCAACGATACGGTCAAGCAAATACATCATCTCCAGCCGTTCGGCGGGCTCCAGCGCGACGAAGAAATCGAAGCCGCCCGGCGGATCGAGGAGCATAGGAGTATCGAACGGCCCCTCGTCCCGCAGCGCCTCCAGTTCCACATTCAATACCGAGGGCTGAAACAGCACGTTGTACATCACCAGCCCCGCATGAGGCCCAACCCGGTATGAATGCGCTTCGTTCGGCTCGATCAGGAAACAGTCGCCTTCCTTCAACAGGTGCTTCCGACCGCGATATTCATGCTCGCCTTCTCCTTCGGCGACATAAGCCAGTTCGACGAATTCGTGCGCGTGCTTCTCGACGGCCTGATTACGGGCGATCGCGTACGGCGAGGCATAGAACAGAAAATCGCGGCTTTCCAGCATGTCGGAATTTCGGCAAACGATCATTTTCATCCCTCGATTCCCGAAGTTGCTTTATAATAGGCATTGCAGTGAAACTTTTCAGGTGGAGGCCGTCCGGATGCTTCGAGTCCACAACGAACATTTTTTGGAGAGCGCCGAATTCCCCTTCAGTCTTGTGCCCTATCGGTTGGACAAAGGCGGCATCGTCCCTCCCCATTGCCACGAATTCATCGAATTCGTATATGTCGCGGAAGGAACGGGTTACCACGAGTATCGCGGAAGCACCTACCGCATATCCGAAGGGGACGTGTTCGTCATCGAACCGGAAACCGTTCACTCTTACCGGGCGGAGACGGCGATGCTTTTTTACAACGTGCTGTTTTTGCCGGGCATATTGGCAGCCGAACTGGCCGCGATGGCCAAGGTGACGCCGTTCGTCGATTTCTTCTACGTCGAGCCTTTCCTGCGGCATACGGTCCAATTCCAGGCCCACCTCATTTTGCAAGCCGACGAACGGCTGCAGATGAGAACGCTGCTCGGTCGGCTGGAGGACGAATACGAAAGCAAAAACGCCGGCTATCGGACGCTGGTCAAAACAAAGCTGCTGGAAATTTTCGTGTTTCTAAGCCGCTGCTACGACAATTGGGTCAAGAAACCGCTTACGACTCTCACCGACGAACAAAAGGTGATGCGCCACGTATGCGATTTTATCAGGCTGCATTGCGGCCAGCCGCTCACGCTGCCCCAGGTGAGCCAGCTTTGCGGCATGAGCCATGCGGCGTTTACCGCCAAATTCAAGCAGCATACCGACATGACGTTCATCGAGTTCCGCAACGCCGCCCGGACGGATGCCGCTTGCAAGCAGCTGGCCGAAAGCGAAGACAAGATTCTGCAGGTCGCGCTTGACGCCGGTTTCGAAGATGTAAGTTTTTTTAACAAAATGTTCAAGAAAAACGTAGGTGTTACGCCGAGGGAATATCGCGAGCTGTATCGGAGAAATATGTCCCCGACGGACTGAGAAAGGGACAGGGGCGGCAGTCCGCCGGGGTCAGACGCCGAAAAATGGTTTGCCCCGTCCCCCCGAAAGCCTTACGATTTGACGGCACCGCTTACGAGGCCTTCGACATAATATTTCATCCCGATCGCCATAACGGCGATCATGGGGACCGAACCGATGACATAACCCGCGAACGACAGACCGATATCCTGCCGCCCGTTGCCGTTCAGCTTGGCTGCCGCTACGGCAAACGTGTATTTGGATTCGTCCAGCACGAGAAGCGGCCACAAGTAATCGCCGTACATGGCAATGAATACGACGATACCGAGAGTCATCAGGACGGGCACGCTGAGCGGGAGCGCGATTCGGCCATATACGTACAACTCGTTTGCCCCGTCCATGCGCGCCGCTTCGAACAATTCGTCCGGAAGCGACTCGAAAAACGTACGGCACAGCATGATGCCGAGCAGGTGGCTGCCGGCGATGTAAGGCAAAATAAGCGCCCAGTACGTGTTGGTCATTTTGAAGGTCACGATGATCGAATAGAGCGGGATGTAGGTCAGCAGCACGGGAATCATCAAAACGCCAAGCAGCATGAGGAACAGCAGCCCTCGGCCGGCGAACCGGAAACGCGCGAACGCGTATCCCGACAAGGAAGCGAGCGCGACGGCGCCGATTACCGTTACCGAGCACACAAACAGGGAATTTCCGATACTGGATTTAACGCCCGCGAAAGCATCCGCATAATTCGACCACTTCAACTGCTCCGGCCACGACCAGAACTGAATCATGAGGTCCAGATTGTCCCTGAGGGACACGATCAGCAGCAGCGCGAAAGGAACGAGAGTGATCGCCAGGAAAAAGACCAGGGCGAGAATCGCAACGAAACGCGGAAAAGGTTTGACTGCCATGCTGAGAACTCGCCCCTTACATTTTCGACTTCAAAAATTTCATGTTGAACAATGTAATCGTAATGACGATGAGCATCAGGCAAGTGCCGATCGCCGCGCCGTAGCCGTACTGCGAACCGGTAAACGCCGCGTCGTACATGACCAGCGCCGGAACGACCGTCGCGTCGCCGGGGCCGCCGCCGGTCAGCACGAGGATTTTGACGAAATCCTGCATGCTGGCAATCAACGTCAGGATGGTGATCGTCCGGATGCTCGGCACGAGCAGCGGAATATGGATGCGGGTAAACACTTTCCAAGCCGCCGCCCCGTCCATTCTCGCCGCCTCGATCAGCTCCTTGTTCATGTTGCCGATCTCCGCATAATAGATCAGGAAAGATAACCCGGCGGCGAACGGAAAGTTCACGAGAACGATCGCCCACAGCGCCGTCCCGCCGTCTCCTAGCCACGGCCGCGCCCACTCCGACAATCCGAACAGATCCAGCACCTGATTAAGCAAACCGTAATTCGGATCGTAGATGTACTGCCATAGCAGGAACACGACGACGGGGGGCACGAGCAGCGGAACGGAGAAGCCGGTGCGGAACAAATATTTGGTCCAGCGGCCGGCCAGCAAATGAATGAGCTCGGCGATGACGAGAGGAAATACAAGCGCTTTCACAACATCCGAAATCATGAAAATGGCTTGATTCGCCAAGCTTTTCAAAAACATCGCATCCGAGAACAGTTGCCGGTAATTGTCCAATCCGACCCACGTCGAAGAAGCCAAATCCCACCGCGTGAACGAATGGAACAGCGAAGTGAACACCGGATAATACAAAAACGTCCCGACCATCAAAAAAGAAGGGAAAATAAAGCAATAAGGAATTAATCGCCTGGGAATGGACATCGGTTAATCTCCATTACGGATTCGTTTTCGGATCCAGATCGTAGTTATTTTTCTTGATCAAATCTTGCATGTATTTGTCGACGAAATCCGCCTTGTTTTTCAAAAACTGCTCCAGCGGGATTTTATTCTCGAAATACTTGAGCAAATTGGAGTTCCAGGCGGTCATCTGGCCGGGCAGAACGCCGTCCGCAACCGGTTGCAGGTGATAGGACATGTTGCCTTGAATCTTGAATCCTTTCAAATAGGCATTCACCTCGTCAGGCAGCTGCACTCCCTTGATCAGACTCGGGCCTTGCACGAATTCGCCGAGATCCAGCGTGCGCTCGAAAATTTTCTGGGCGACGCCCTTGGAGTAGATGTATTTCAGGAAGTCTTTGGCCCGCTCCATCTTCTCCGCGTCCTTCTTCTGGGTCAGACCGATGACGTGTCCCGGCGTCAGAATGCCGCGCGGTTTCCCCGGGAACAGCGGATCGGGCGTCGCGAACTCCGGAAAAACGAACGTGCCCCACTTGAACCCTTTGTCCCCCAGCTTCTTCATATCGGCCAGGATCGAGCCGACTTGCCAGCTGCCGTTCCAGAAAATGGCCGCTTTTTGCGAGATGAACAACCCGTATACCGATTTGTCGTCCATCGTCGCATAACCAGGCTCGTAATATTGGGACAGCTCCTTCAGCACGCTCCAATACTTTTTCTCCGCGGCGCCCTGGTTGTCGTAAAGCTTGTTTTTCCAGGCCAAAATTTGCTTCTCCGGATCGATGACCGCACCGAAGTCGAAGTCGGGGGACGAATCCGGACTGCCGATTTCCGTGTTCCGCTTGTGAATTTTCTCGTCATAACGGGCGTCGCCGGGCAGGATCAGCAAATCCTTGTACAGCGACCGGCCGGCCCAATCGACGAACGCGGAGTGCATCCAGCCTTCGAACAGGAACGGTGTGGCGATCGGGATATAGCCCGCTTCTTTCAGCTTTTTGCTCGTTTCGAACAGTGCTTCCCACGTCGTCGGCTCCGACAGGCCGAGCTTGGCGAAGATGTCCTTGTTGTAGAAGAAGCCGGTGCCGACCAGGTCGAACGGAATGTTGCCGACGTTGCCTTCGCGGTCGTAGGAGTATTGGTGGTAGTTCTCGTCGATTCCGTCGAACACGGTGACGCCGCCGTTATACGGATTCGGCTCTGTGACGAAATCGTTCAGCTTGGCGACCCAGCCTTTCTGGATCAACTCCGTCAAATCGCCGAGCAAATTCGTATGAATGATGTCCGGCGCATCTTCTCCGCCCGCGTTCATCTTGGCGTCGAAATTCGTCTTGTAGGACGTCGGATCCGCGGGTACGACGGAGATTTTAACCTTCGTCTCCGGATGCAGCTTCGTGTATTCCTCCGCCGCTTCCTTCATCGCCGTAATGTAATACGGAGTGACGGTCAGAAATTCGATCGTCTTCTCCTCTTTTTTCTCCGGTGCCGGCTGCGAACTTCCGGCGGAAGCCGGGGCGGACGACGAAGCCGACGGCTCGTTTTTGGAGGAGCATCCCCATAAGGATAACGCGATTAAAACCGTTGCAAGCGTGCCCGCCAGCCATTTCTTCATTTGACGACCCCCAATTTGGATATAAGACCTCGTGTAAGCGATATCAAAAACCTTAGATTTATAGTTTATCGAAATTGAGATTGCGGAACTCGACCTTGCCGCAAAACGCGAAATGCGAAATGCTCTTGTCCTCGGGCCCCGTCAACTCGGTTAGGCCAGCTTCCTTGATCTTGTTCATCCAACGGTCGAGAATGCCGCGCACAATGTCGTCGAGGTTGCTGTCGTCGCCCAGACGCTGGCTGTGCATGACCGGCACCCATTTTTTGCCGAATTTGACGTGGGAGCGCTCGTCTACGATATCGATTTCCGCGGTCATGCCCGACAAAATATCGCCTTTGGCGTAATAGGCTTCCATAGACTTCTTCTTACGGGTGAACGAGCACGATTCCCCGATCATTGTCAAATCTTCGTAATATTCCTCCAGCAGTTTGATCGGATCGTCCTGATACGGCAACGGAATGTCGCGCAGGTCGTACCCCATTTGCTGTAGCCGGCGCGCGCCCATCTGATGGTGTCGCGATTCGTCCCAGATGTGGCGACTGAAATCGACGTAAAACTCGAAAGGCATATCGTCCACGCCATAGAAAACGTAACACATCGGGTCGACGACCTGGATTTCCGTGGCGTAGTGCCACATGAATATTTTCAGATTGTCGCGGAACTGCTCCGGCGCTTCAACCAGTTCGGCGTGCTTCAGCCATTTCGGCTTCGAACGCTTGACCGGCGCCGGTCCGTACGGTTCGAAAATGGGAGACGCTGGCTTATTCGAAGAACTGGGCTGTCGCTCGTCAATCCCGCCGAGATAAAGTAAATATTGTCGAGTATACTTCCTCCACCGTCCCACGCTCTCCAGCATCTTCGGATCCTTTACGGTGTCGTGGATGAGACGCTGCCCCCAGGCGAGTTGCTTTCGCTTCTTCGGCAAAATGTCTTCGAATATTTCCAGCGTCGGCGCGTCGAAAATCGGATCGAGCGCCTCCAGGTACCGCTCATACGCGTCGATGACCCCTTTCTTCACTTCCAGAAACCATCCGGCGATAAAAGCGAAAAACCCGTCGGCCGCCGGGACCTCCTGCACGAACAGTTTCAGCTTCTCCGAAGGAATGAACACCTTCGCGTTACCCGACAGTTCTTCCTTGCGGGCGCGCAGCTTCTCGGCGTTTTTCATGTCCTGCCACAGGAAGCGGCTCATCTTGCACTTCCATTCGAACTCTTCGGCTGCGGGAACCCATCCGGCCAACACCCTGGCCGATGCCCAATCCAGAAAAACAAAGCGGTTCAGCAGTTGAATTTGTTCCGGGGCACGCATCCAGTATTCTCCCAGGCTGTTCTGTACGGATTCGGATTCGAATCTCTCAATCTCGAATTGAATCGTCAATTGCGCAAGACCTCCTCTTTGTGTGTTTGTATACTTCCTCTATGTTGAATATAAGGTCCATTCTGCTCCCAAACTTGGTTGATTTGCTAAAGATGTTGCTTATAAGTACAAAACGCCCGAACCCGCTTTTTTCTTTAACGACGTTCCGATATAATGAGAACCCAAACAGACTGCCGATGAGATGGGGGACTTGGCTGACATGCCATGGAGCCGGTTGCTGCCTACCGTAAATGAAGCGTTAATGGTTCAAATCGGGGCCGGAGGGTACGCCGGTCCCCGGATCAATCCGGATCACCAGATTTTGTTCGTCTTCCGCGGGACGGGACAAATCGTCATCCGCGACCGGGTTTACACGGCCCGGGCCGGGGACGTCTACTGCTACAGCGCCAACGCTATGCACACGATCGTCGGGGACGGCGAGCATCCGTTCCTGCTGGGCGGAGTCCACTTCGATCTGGACCGGGCCGATCTGGAACCTCTCGGCGCCCGACCGATTTACACCGGTCTGGAGAAGGCACAGGACGAAACGGTCGGCATCGAGCTGGCATCGGCCCGCATCCCGGAATATTTGAATCTCTCGCTCCATCATCCTGCCTACCGGTTGATGGCGGTACTCGTCGAAACGTTCGAAAACCGCTCGGAGGACCACGCCTGGGCTTGCAGAGGAATCATGATCCAACTGCTTGCCAGCCTGCTTAAGAGTGTTCCAACCGTTCAGCCGGAGTTCAAATACTACGAATACGATCACAAAATTCGGAGCCAGCTTAACGCCCTTGAAGCCGAAGGCAAGCTGCAGCATATGAAGGTAGAGATGCTGGCGGAAAAGCTCAACTTGAGCACCAGCTACTTTTTTCACATTTTCAAAGCGTGCTTCGGGGTGTCGCCCCAAAGCTATCTCATTACGAGTCGCGTGATGGCTGCGAAAAAGCTGCTTCGGGAATCGCTGGACTCGCTGGAACAAATCGCCGACCGCTGCGGGTTCGGCAACGTTCATTATTTTTACCGGGTGTTCAAAAAAGCCGAGGGCGTCACGCCCGCGGCTTACCGCCAGCAGTCGCGCAACAGCTTGTAGCGTGCAGACGGCTCCACCCCTACGCTTGGCGCATGTGCCGCAGCACCGTTTCCGTCGTATGGCGCCTGTCTTCCGGCATCGTGCGCTTGAAGGAAGCGGCGATGTCCGCATACAGAAATTCCAGCCGCTTGCCGATTTGTTCGACGGCCTCCTGTACGGTCCGTTCTTCCCCAGCCTGGCGAAGCAAATCTTGCGCCCACTTGTGGCCGTATTTGACGTGGGTCGTCTCGTCCGCCAGATCGAACTTGAGCAGCTCCAGAACCAAATCCGTTCGATCCGTCTCGGCAGCCAGCCGCTCCAGAAAGCCGGGCTTGATTTGAAAGCTGCCGGGCTCGTAAATGTGCGTAATCGCGAGGTAGCGTTCGTGCGGTGCGAGCGCCATCGTCGCCGAATAAGCGCCGAACGTCGTCTCGAATTCTTCGGGACGGAAACCGAACAGGTCGAGCAGCCGGTTCCCGAACTCGGAATGTCGCGCTTCGTCCCACGTATGGCGCGCGACATCGTAATAAAATTCCCAGGGCATCCCCTTGACCTCGTACAGCACCGAGCCCAAAATTTCCACCGCGTCCATCTCGTTGTACAGCCAAATCGCAAGCGCCACCCGTTCCAGCAGGAGCTCGCCGCCGAGCAGGCTCCCTTCGTAACCGTCGATCGGGAATACGTTGGTTAGGTGCGCGCCTTCCGGACGGTGCGGCCGTTCCGAAAAGGCGTAGTTCGCGCCGGCAAACCGCCGCAGCGAACCGATCGTCCCGGTTGCATCCTCGGCCAGGATGCCGCCGGCCGCCTCCAGCAGCGCACGGACGTGCGCCGCCCAGTCGGAATCCCGCTCGGTATTCGCCTGCCGGCGCTCCAGATACATTTGGCCGTAGCGGATTTGCTCCTCGAGTTCCAAGGCGATTTGCTTCAGCAGGGCGAACGTCGGACGATCGGGCAGTTCGTGCCGGTCGTCCATATACAAAGCGTAACCGTCGCGGATGGCCGGCAGCAGCGTCCCGTACATAGCGCCGAGAAACGCCTCCTCGCCCTGCGCGAACAGCATTTCCTCGGCGACGTCCGCCAACGCCGGATGCAACGCAGCGTTCGGCTTCCCGCCCGGCAGCTCCTTCAGCCGCTGACGGATGGCCTGTACGTGAGCGGCCCATTGGTACAAATGCCTGGCCGTCAAATACTTGGCTTCCACGTTCGGAAGTTTAGCCAGCCAGGCTCCGGCGAGAGGGATTAGTTCCTTTTGAAAACTCATGATTTTGCGCAGCGTCTCGGTTTGTCCGATTTTTCGCAAATCGTTTCGGCTTCGTTTCACCGTCCTGCCCCCTGTCGGTTTGGTGATCTCGGACTGGCGCAAGGAAAACATGCAGGGCTTCCTCCGGTGGAAGGAAAGCCCGCCTCTTCGGTCAACCGTTCTTACTTCTGCTCGGCCAGCGCTTCCAGAGTCGACCAATGGTTTTCCATCGAGGCCGGATCGATCGCGTCATTCTTGCGCTGGTAACGGAAATCCATCGAAATGCGCAGATGGTCGGTCGTGCGGTTGTCCAGCGCTTTGTGCACCGTCAGACTGTGGAACAGCAGCACGTCGCCTGTCTTAAAATGCGTGCTCCGCCAACGCGTCCCGGGAATGTTCAGCTTGTCGTCGGGAATGCCGACCAGCCGGTTGATCTGCACATGCTCGATCTTGCCGGCTTTGTGAGACCCCTCCAGCACGGCGAGGCCGCCGAGCTCCGGGGGACAGTCTCCGCAGGACATCCACACGGTGAACGTCTCTTGCGTTCCTTGAATGTAGTGATAGTCCTGGTGCGCCGGCGTCGTTTCCGTGAAGCTCTGGGGAAACGTGATGCGGCACAGCCGTCTGCGATGATTGACGATTTCCCCTTCCAGCAGCTGCGTAAACAGCTGGATCAACGACTCGTTTTGGGGCAGCGCGTTAAATCGTTCCGAATGGAATATTTCCTTGAACAATGGACTTGTCGCGAATTTCAAGCCGGTCGGGTATTCCCCGCCTGCGAACAAGCCCTCCATCAAATCGTCTCCCGGCTTCGCGTAACCGTACTTCACGGCGCGCTCGAGAATCTCTCTGCGCAAATCGAGCATCGTCTGTTGATCCATGAAACCGCGGAAGAACAAATACCCTTTGTCCAGCAGCCGCTGCCGCAGCTGTGCCGGGTTGTCCAGCAGATCCCGGGAATCTTCGAATTCGTCGAACTTTTCGTGTTCGCTCATGTTTTTTTCCTCCATTCAGCAACAAAGATTTGTTTGAAAAGCGTCTCACCCCCTATTCTAGTGAGCCCGCCTCCAAAAAGATTTGCATGAATCTGCTCTATTTTTGTCCGCATCGTTTTTCATGGCGGAAACGGCAAAAGTGACCGCATTTCGCGGTTTTTGCTGCAAGGTTTACTTGTGAAAAAGGCTCAAGGACGGCAACAGCCTACGTAAGCCGTCTGCAGCCATCCTTGAGCGCTGAGAAAATGAAAATCAATGAAGCTCGCCAAACTCTAGCACCAGTTGGCGCTGCACCTCGAACCGAGTGTCCGGCGCGATTTCCTTATCGTCCAGCACCATCCGCGTAATCGGGCGCTCCCCTTCGAACGAAACGCGAATCGGACGATCGGTGCGTAGTGCGTACTCCCATTCTCCTGATGAAGTCCGCTTCCACTCGATGTGAACCATGCCCTTCTCCGCCAATAGCGGCACGCTTCCGTAGGCGGAATCAAGCGTCCCCGGCTGGAAGCGCAGCCGGTAACGGTACAGATCCTCGCCCGGTTCCGGGATCAGGCCCAGCGCGTACCGCGAAAGCTGCCAGGTCGGCGAGCCGGACCAAGCATGGCAATGGCTCCAGCGCGTGTCGAACACTTCGAGCAGCGTGGTCACGCCCTGCTCCCGCATCCAGCCCCAGCACGTCCGGTACTGCTCCAGCACGAAGTCGGCCTCTCCAGCTTCCCATAACGCCTGCAGCGAGAAATGGGAGAAGCTCGGGGTGATGAGGCGGTCGTGGTTGGCCAACGGATGGGCCAGTCTGTTCGCTTCCGGATTGTTCGGGAAGCAGTCCATCATATGGTTCTTGATGAAGGCGACGGCGCGCGGTTTCGTCTCGTCGTCAAACAACCCGTACAACAGGCCGAGCACGGTCGCGTGATAGCCGGCCTTTCTCGCTTCCGTCGACGAGGCGCCCTCCACCGGGACCGATTTCGCCAGCAGTCCGTCCTGCGTGATATAATGTTCAGCCACGATGCGGCGAATCGTATCGTACTGCGCACGACGCTTTTCCGCCTTTTCGGGCTGGCCGCTCGCTTGCTCCCATGCGGCCATTTGCTCCAGCGTGCGAAGCAAAGTCAGATTGAGGCTGACATTGATGTCGCCCGGTGCAACGGAATGCCCCCAGTCGATGAAGTCCCATGTGCCCGAGGTAGGCAGCGTGCCTCGAAGCTTCAAGTTCGCGAAAAAGTAGTCAATCGTGCGTTCTGCCGTTTCATAACATTCGTCAAGAAGGCTGCCGTCCCCGGTTAGCCGGCTGTAGCGGAAACAGCCGTCGATCCAGTACAGCGCGTACGTTGTCAAATAAGCCTCTTGCCCCGGACAAAGCCCGGCCGCCAGGCCGTCCTTTCTTCTCCGGTACGAGGCCTGCTGCAGTCCGCGGCGAATGAGCTCCAGGTCGCCGAAAGAAACGCCCAGCAACTCCATGCCGATTACGGCGGCGTCGCCGATCCATTGCCCCCGCTCCCTCGTCGGCGTATCGACAAGGGCGTCTTCGCTGCAGGCGCGCAGCGTCTCCACGCCCATGCGCCAGATGTCGTTCAACAGCGAATCGCTGCACTGGAAGGTGCCCGCGGATTCTCCGTAACGGGTGCGCAGCACGCCTTCCGCTTGCAGCGAAACGACCGCGGAAGGAGCGGCCGCGATATGCACTTCGAGAAAGCGAAAGCCTCGCGGAGCGAACGTCTGCATCTGCTGCGGCCCGCCTTTGGAGATCCAGCGGTCGACATGGCAGGACGTGCTCGCCGACAACGGGATGACCGGGAATACCCGCCCGTCGGTCAGCGATTCGGCATATCCCGATTCGACGACCGTTCCCGGCGGCGCATCGATTGCGATGCGCGGACGGTACAAGCCGATTTTGCCCAGGTCGTACCGGACCCAGACGCCGTCGGCCGGCAGCTGCGGCTGCAAAGCCCGGCTGATGAACCGCACCGGCGGATCGTCGTTCACGTAGCCGAAGCGGTCGGCGTATGTACCGCGCGCAATTTCTGAGGCAGCAACCGGCAGACGAAGACAATCGCCGACGGTTTTGGGCCGGTAAGCCGCATTCCCGAGCGGGCTGGCAATCTCGTGCGCATCTGCCCAACCTTCGCCGTCGAAAGCTTGGCGCAGATCCGGCAACTGCCGGGTGTCGCAGCTTTCCATCCAGCCGAGCTGCCCGTTGACTCGCCGGTCGATCGGCTCGAAGGCGGTCAGTTCCTTGCATTTCCACGCCAGCGGAATCGGCCCGTTTCTCCCGACCGCTTCGCATTGCAGGAAGGGATGGATGCCCCCCAGCAAAATGCGCGTGTGCACGCCGTAATCGTGCACGATCACGGATAAGACATGGCGTCCGGCCGGC
This sequence comes from Cohnella soli, assembly GCF_042655525.1. NCBI lineage: Bacteria > Bacillati > Bacillota > Bacilli > Caryophanales > Paenibacillaceae > Cohnella > Cohnella soli. The sequence continues at coordinate 497,801 of NZ_JBHSMI010000052.1, read as the reverse complement.
AGGTTCAACACGTGCGCATCGTATTCGGGATGGTCGGGCGAGAAGCGCGCCGGCCCCTCCGCGATTTCCTCACCGTTCCAGTAAACCCGGTACAGGCTGCTGCCGAATACGTTCAAATGCACGTCCTCGGCTTCCTTCAAAACAACGGGCGATTGGAACGCGACGTATACATTTTGCGAACGGGACGGGGACGGATGCCATAAACAAGGCACGTTTTTCATCGGAATCGCCTTCCTTCTTCTTCGGTTTGGTCTGATTGTATCAATCGGACTGCAAAACCAAGGAGGCCGCGTCTATCATCTTTGGTGGACAATTTGATCATTTCCGTCAGCCTTAGGGACGAGCCGGACAGGCGCTTGGGTCTTGCAGACAGTTCGCCTTGGCGCAGGCACATTTGCCGATAGGCGTTTTCGCTCGTCTGGGCAGTTCTTCGCTTACCATGCGCCGGACGGTCCTCATTTCGCGCGAAGAAAATGCCGGCGATACTGCATCGGGCTGAACTTTTCATATTGGCGGAACAGGCGGCTGAAATATTTACTATCCTCGTATCCGCAGGCGTAAGCGATCTCCTGGACCGGTAGCTTCGTGCCGAGCAGCAGCAGCGCGCCTTTCTCCATCCGGAGCTTAGTGAGATATTCGTGAGGGGTATTGCCGGTCTGTTCCTTGAACAGCCGGTGAAAATGCGGGGCGCTGAAAAACACGGTCTCCTGCCATTGGTGCAGGATGCCATCGGAAACGGCGTTCTGCCGGACGGCGTCGTGCATTTTCAGAATATAATGCGTGATGTCGGAACGGTCCCGCGGTTTCCCGTTTTTCTTGCGGTCCGTCAGGAGGGTGCAGCTCAGGGTGCCGTCGTGAAGCCGTTCCGCGAGCAGAAGCAGCAGTTGCAAAAAAGACGTTTGCAGCTCGAGCTTCCGGAACGGGCGGTCATCGGAAAACGCGTCGGCGATTCGCCGAACGAGCGCCTGGATCTCGTCGCCCGCCCTGTCGATTCGGACCATGTTCGGCAGCCACAACGAACTTAACTCTGCCGCTTCCCGGGGCGTTTCATCCTGCCGGATCGGCCCTTCCTCGTCTCCGACAATGTATACGAGTCCTTCCGACTTGTGCGGTTCCCAATCGAAATGTACCGCCCAATGCGCGTGCCCGGTCGAAGGATCGGGATCGTCTTTGAACGAATGAAGCACCCCCGGCGGAACCATGAGCAGCGACCGTTCCGCATACGGGAAAGCTCCGTGCTCGGTAAACACCGTCCCCCGGCCCCGGTCGACGAAGATGAGCTCATGATCGCGAATGTAGCGCGAAGGTACTTTCATCGGGTAGTCCGTATAGTGGGCGAACCGGATATGCGGCCGGATTTCCCGAAACTGGGCCAGTTGCACGAAGGGAAGCATCGACATTCTCCTATCTGTGGAATAGCTAGTATTTGCAAGTAATCTCCTGCGACGACATTACTATATTGAACGACTAAAGTAAAAACGGAATCCAGGCGTTTAACTGGGATTCCGTTTTTTTTCGTTAGTACATCCGCATTTTTAGATCTCTAAAATAATCGTCGAAATTGACCCCTATACCAACCAGGCGTGCAAATTTATGCATGTTCCAATTATTTTTTGTTCACCACATTCGGGATTTCTCTTCCCTCGAGGAAGTCGACAATGCGATTAGAAGTCAAATTCCGCAAACGCGCTTCCGATTGCTCGGAATACCAAGCGATATGGTTCGTCACGATGGCATGGGGATGGTGCAGCAGCGGATGATCGTTTGCCGGAGGCTCCTCAGTCAGAACGTCCAACCCGGCAAAAGAAATGTCTCCGCTGTTCAGGGCGTCCAACAAATCACCCTCATGAATAAGCGGTCCGCGCGAGACGTTGATGAGTACTGGCTTCTTCTTCATTTTGGCAATCCTTTGTTTATTGATCAGATGCTTGGTTTCTTCCGTATAAGGGCAGTGCAGCGATATCAGATCGGATTGCGCCAGCAATTCGTCCAAGGACACCAACTCGACGCCTTCGGGCGCGTTGTCTGGGTGTAAATAAGGATCGCTAACGATGATTCGACAGCCGAAGCCTCTCATTCGAGTAATGACCTGCGCTCCGATCCTGCCCATCCCGATCAATCCTAGTGTTAAATCAGACAAGGCCATGATCGGCTTAAGCTCGGGCATGTTCGTCCATTGTCCTCCGCGTACAAGCGCTGTTGAAGGGAAAAGCTTGCGATGCGCCGCAAGCAACAAACTAACGGCATGGACGGCTACTTCCTCCAAGCAATAATCCGGCACGTTCATCACCGTAATTCCGCGCGCGCTTGCAGCCTGCAACGGTATACTGTCCAAGCCGATGCCTTCTCTGGCAATGAGCTTCAAGCTGGGCATTCGATCCAATAACGCTTCCGTCACTAGCTGCAGCTGCACAACGAGAACGTCGGCATCCTTGACCGTATGCGGCAAGTCTGCAGTGGCAACGCCGTCATAGACATCCACTTGATAGCCGGCATTACGCAGAATCGTTTCTTCTATCGAGTAATCGAGCGTCGAGAAATTAACTAAGGCGATTTTCTTCATTTTGTCGTGGGCGCTCCTTTAACGAGATAAAACATTCTGCTCTGCCAGCTGCCGATGCGGTCCAGAGACAGGATGATTTCGCCGACGCCTTGTCGATAGGCGCTAACCGGCAACAAGCTGCTGCTTCCATCGGCCATCAGCTCATAGACGGCTCCTTTGTCCGCCGCCACTCGTAGCTTGACCTCCAACGCGCTTGCTTCGTCGAACGATCCGTTTAATAGCATGACGAACCAGCCGCTGCCATCCTCCGCTTCCTTGACGAAAGGCACCACCTTACAGGTCCGGTCGATGATCGCGGGAAGACGCCCGTAGCTCAGCCAATCGCATATTCGCAGCAACTGCGTTCTCTTGACCGCGGAATGAATGCCCTGCCAAGGCGTGTAGCCTTGAACAGCAACCCGGCCGCCCAGCGAATTCTCGTATACCGAGGAGGCAGGCGCTAAATCGATGTTGGTGAAACTGATCAGGCGGCTAAGCACGCGTACGTCCTCGTGAAGCGGCTTTAAGGCGTATACCAAGCTCTTCGACAACGAATTGCGCGTATCTCTTTCCTCGCCCTGATGACCGTCGTTCAACGGATCGTCCGTTAAACGTTCCACGACGCCGTTGTCGTAGGTTCGGTCAACCGCAACCCCGCAATAGGCGCCTAAGCCGCGTTCTGTGAGAATCTCCAAAGCCCGGCCATCCAGCAATACCCCGCGACTTAACATCGCGATGAGCTCTTCATTCGAGTACGCCTCCGGCATATTCCCTGAGAGGATGACTCCGCAAGCGGAATCCGGCGTCATCGCAAGCGGAATGCCGATCTCGCTAAGCACGTAAGGCTTAGGGGTGTTGTCCACCGCGATGCTGTCGAACCAATTGCCGTTCTCCACTTTCCGTTTGGCTTCATAATCGGCAGGCAGCGCTGGATACAGCCCCGAGGCTCTATAGTTGCCGGCAATGCGCTCCATCTCCGCCCACATCGGTCTGCTAGATTGAATGCCGAGCATCAGCTCGTGATATTCCTCAAGCGATCCTTTCTCGCCCTTAAGCGCATCGAACGCAACGCCGTTCGCGCCGGCCATAATCGCCGCTGTGCATTCCAAGAGCGTAATATGAACGGATTTGGACAGTCTTTGGAACGGAAAATTTTCCAGCTCGTACTGGATATCCCGAACGGAGTCCGGGTAGAGACCGATTTGGCGATTTGTCTCATGAATTTTGCGAACGAGACCGAACGGCTTGCTGTCTTCGAAAAACCCGCCGCCCGGTCGGGCTTTCACGGCTTTCAAAGCTTCAAACCATTTCGGGTAATCGTTGCCGGAATACGTGGAGATGCTGAGACTTACCGTCATCAAACCTAGTTCGATGGATGAGTCGACGCCGCGAACGGCTTCCGCGATGTGCTCGAGCAAACGCGCGATCGTCTCGATATTTTGCTCGACCCATCGCTCGCGTTCGATTCCGCCTTCACTCGAGTTCAACCGGTTCACCAGCTGCTCTCTTTTGAAGTCGGATCCGTATTTCCGATTATAGATTCGCAAGCATTCCGGACAGAAGCAAGAGTAGTCCACGCCTAAACCGAACATCCGAACGTCGTCGTCGACCCAAATAAAGGCCGGTTTCGTACGCGCGGCGAGGATATATTTCTTGGCGATATAAGCGCGGAAATCGGCGGAGTTCGCGCAGAAGCTGCTCGTGGAGACCTCCCCGTTCGGGTCCATGGCTCCTTGATAGGGCAACGCCGGCAGGAAGTCCCAAGCCTCCGGCATATGTCCCAACGTGGAGAGCATATTCACGCCGACGTTCCGGAAGCCGGCCGCCCGTAGGCGCTCGATCCGGTTCTCGATGATGGCGCATCTGGCGCCGAATTCGTCCAAAGGAAAATACCCGTAATGCCAATATTCCGTAAAAATCGCGAGCTCGTCGACCGCATCCTTATACTCCTTCAGAAAAGAAAGAAGCTGCTGGAACTGCTCCTCTTCCTCGTATCGATGCACCACAATCCGAAAAGAAAGCTTCAAATCGCCTGATTTATTCATTGCATGTATCTCCTCTATTATCGAATGTTACAGCCCGACCATCGCGTAAGCCCGAATCGGCGCTCCGTCTCTTCCTCTAATCTTCAAAGGCGCTGCGGAGAAGAAAAAGGTATCCGTTCCAATATCGCCTAGATTCGCCAAACCTTCTACGATGACGATTTCTGCACCTAACAATACTTTATGAACGGGGTCGTAATCCGTTGGGTTCGGTGTAGGAACGTCCATCCCGATTAATCCGATTTTGCGCTCGGCCAGCCACCTGGCCAATTCAATCGTCATATAAGGAAAATCGCTGAAATAATGCCGCCCCGGAAGCTGCTTAAACCAGTCCGTGCGATAGATCACTTTCGAGCCCTCAACGATCCTGTCTGCATAGGGCTCGAAGTCTTTAATCTCGATCGGTTCTTTCGGCTTCTTGTGAGTCAAATCCACGAGAATCGCTTGGCCTACGCATTGCTGCAAATCCAATTGATCCACCGTTTTGCCATCGTCCAGAAAATGAAATGGCGCATCCAAGTGCGTGCCTTGATGGGTCGCCATGGAAAGCTGAGTCATGTTGTACCCGATGCTTGCGACCGTATTGTGAACGATTACAGCGCATTTCGGATCCCACGCAAAGTTAGGTGCGTCATGATAGATCTCAAGCGACAGATCGACGATTCTGACAGTCATACAAATTCCCCTTCCGCGTTATGGTTTTAGAAAGATTTTACAAGCACTGCTTTTTCCTTCTACCAGCTCTTTGAACGCTGCGGGTCCATACGCCAAACTACGCGATTCGGTCCAGCCTCTAATATCGATTGCCCCCTGTTTCAGAAGCTCGATTGCTTGCCGGAAATCCTCATGAGAATAAGTATAAGAGCCGATAAGAGAAATCTCTTGTCTGACAAGATGGTTTATGGGCAACGCGGATTGATCGTGGCCTAACCCCACCATGACGATCGTGCCGCCCGGGTCCGCCATTCGCATCGCCTGCTCTCTCGTTCCCTGTACGCCAACGCAATCGATGATTGTCGGGATTCCTTGTGGAAACAGCTCTTCGCGTTGATCTTCCAGCTGACTTGGAGATCGTCCGATAGCTCCTAATCTCTCCGCGTGTTCCAGCCTTGCCGACTGAAGATCAACAACGACGATTCTGCCCGCCCCCATCTGCTTGGCGGCTAACAGACAAAGCAGACCGATGGGTCCGGCGCCATAGATGAGCAGATCGTTCAGCGATTGTAGTCCGAGCTTAACGGCATGGATCGCGACGGCTAACGGTTCTGCAAGCGAAGCCAGTGAAGCATCCATATCCTGCGGAACTCGAAACGCATTTTCGTAAGGTACGGCAACGTATTCGGCAAAGGCGCCAGGACGGTGAATCCCGATTATTTGGCGATTGCGGCAAATATTGATTTTCCCCGACAGACAGTTCGCACACGTGCGGCACGCAATCAGTGGATTGACAATGACTTTGTCTTCCAGCGACAGGCCGCTAACCTGATCTCCCATCGCTGCGACCCGACCGCAGAACTCATGCCCCATTATAAGCGGCGGGACGCGAATGCTGCTGTGGCCTAGGTAGCCTTCTAATTCGCTTCCGCATATGCCGACGCTTTCCACTCGAACGAGTACCTCATTCGACTGAAGGCTTGGATTTGCCGTTTGCTCGATCGTTAGTTTCTCAGGTCCTTGATAAATCAATGCTTGCATGTTCCACAGCTCCTATTTCGCAAGATAGCCGCCATCAACCATGAAATCCTCACCGGTGATGAACGAAGCGTCATCAGACGCCACAAAGGCTACGACACCCGACACTTCTTCCGGGGTACCTTGACGTCCCAGAATATGAAGCTTGGAAACACGCGCATTCTCTTCCTCCGGATCGATCCCCAACTGGATGCAGCTGTTATCGAAAGCATCGGTCCTGATGTAGCCTGGGCACACGCTATTGACGCGAATACGAAAGCCGCTTAAATCGATCGCCCAACATTTCGTCAATCCGCGAATCGCGAACTTGGTCGCATTATAAGTCGCAAAGTCGGTCTGTCCAACGAAACCGCTTACAGAGGACAGATTAATAATGGCCCCGGCACCTGTCTTCTTCATCAGAGGCACGCAATATTGGGTGACCAGCGAAGTGCCCACGATATTCACATCCAGGATTTTCTTCCATTCTTGTGCCGTTGCATCGATCCCTCTAAAAATAAATTGGGCGGCGTTGTTGACCAGAATGTCTACGGTACCCGATACTTCGGCAACTTTGTCGAATGCTTCTTTGATTTGATCCTCTTTACTGATGTCCACTTGCACGAAATGTACGGGATTTCCAGTCGCAAGCTGAATGTTCTTGGTTGTCTCCTTGCCTTCCTGCTGCTTCAGGTCCAAAACCCATACTTTGCAGCCTTCTTCGCTTAACCGATGGGCAATGGCCTTCCCCAACCCCTGTGCTCCGCCTGTCACAACGGCAACTTTTCCATTTAGTCCTCGCACAGCACTTCACCACCCCTAAGCTTTGATAATTAGAGTATAGGGGCGGCGTCTGGATATGTCTATAAGTCCATTTATTATTTTATATACCCAATAAGGAAAGAGCCGTCCTCGAAGCCGATTTTTGTTTTCGTTCCTTTCGCTGAAAATAACCCGAAAAAGCCGAATTGGAGCGACGCGAAAGCGCGACAACGAGCTTGCAGTCTGGTGAAACCGAATTGGAGCGATGCGAAAGCGCGATAACGAGCACGTAGTCAGGTGAAACCGAATTGGAGCGACGCGAAAGCACGATAACGAGCACGTAGTCAGGTGAAACCGAATTGGAGCGACGCGAAAGCGTGATAACGAGCACGTAGTCAGGTTAAACCGAATTGGAGCGACGCGAAAGCTCGATAACGAGAGAGCCGATTGTGTAGTTTCCTTCAAAAATAGGCAATGGTGGCGCTTGGATAAATCCCCAAACACCGCCTTTTGTCTCAAATCGAACTAGAACTTACTTATGATACAGATTCGTTTTTGGGGGATGCCCAATCTCATTCACTTCGATCAACCGGGGCTCCACCCGTCTGAGCAACGCTTCCGTGTCTCGTTCCATCACATTGATCATCAATTGCGCTGCAATGATGCCTATTTCCGCCGGAGACTGATCCACATATGCGGCAGGCATGATGCATTCAGGCGCGAAGCTTGGTTCGTCGCAGCTGACGATCGTCATGTCGCGTCGGCCCAGTTGCCAGCACGCTCTTCCAATGAATTGAGCAATCAAGGCATCGGCAGCCGCAATGGCTTCAAGCTCCGGATGCTCTTGAATAAAGTCCATGATCTCTTGCGGCACGCCGTGCGGTCCCAACTGATTCGAGCCCTGTACGACTTCTGAAGAAATGATCAAGTTCCGATCCCCGGGCAACGGAGGGACTCCTTTTTCCAACAAAGCCGTCTGAAAACCAAAAAAGCGTTCTCTCACGCCTACGGTATACTGGGAAGGATAACTCACATAGCCAATATGCTGCTTTTGGCGGCTGACAAGAAACTGGCCCATCAGATAGCCGACTTTCTCCGTATCGCAATGTACGCCGTTTACTTTAATGTCGCGTAAATACTTCTCAACGAACACGAGCGGGAACTTCTCCAAGATCAACCGCAGCATATCGTCTTGAAAATATTCGGCTCGGCTGGCGACGACGATCAAGCCATCTATCGGGAGATCCAACAGTTCTTTGATCGTCGAAGTCTCTCCGTCATCGGTATCATTGATCCGCTTAAAGATCAGGTGATACCCTCTGCGGCTAAGCTCAAATTCAATGCCGGAAATTAAAGAGAATTGATACTTGAACTCCATCCACGGCATTATTAATCCGATCTTTTTGGACGATGGAATAAACATCGCATTCTCGACAGCCGATGCGGGTAGAGAGAGCTTTTTGTCCGTGACGAATGTCCCTCTCCCGCGATGACGATACAAATAACCACCGCTAACCAAACCGGTTATGGCGTTTTTCGCTGTAATGCGGCTTACGTTGAATTGATCCGCAAGGATGCGCTCAGCTGGTAGTTGTTCGTGAGGCTTCCAGACTCCGGATTGAATTTTATTTAAGATATATTGCTGAATTTGATTGTACAAAGGAATCTTCTGCTTCATTTAAACGAATCTCTCCCTATAAACAGCTCGTAAAGATTGGGGCTGGATATAAAGAGTATATTCTATATGCATCATACTCACAACTGGCCTTTCATTGTGAGAGCGGAATCAACTTGCCCTCTCCTGGTTCCAGTCGAATCGTCAATTGTCTGTTGTCATCGAAGACAATAACCGAATCGGCCGGTTGCGAATAATCACGGTTAACTACGAATATCGAATGGGGATGGTTGTCGCTGGAGAAGCAACCTGCGATGGCCGGATCTCCTTCCAAACTTACAACGGAACCGAAAGATTGCATTACGCGTTCAACACCGGCCGGCGTTTCTCCGGATACGAGAAGCCCTTCGGATTGCAGCGACTGCAAGATCGGACCTACGATAGCCACTTCGTCGTTGACACGTTGAACATTCCAATAGGTAGATGTCTTGGCGCCGTCCTTCCCGATTAGCGCCTTCTCGAACGTTTCGCCGTTCGCGGCGTCCGGCGTCCAATAGGTGAAATATTGAATTCCCTTCGCGCCGAAAGCAAGACTCATATTGACCTGCCAACGAATTTCCGCTTCGTTCGGCTCCCTATGCGTGCCATTGTACGAAAGTGCCTGAATAAACACCCAGAACGGCACTTGGTGCAAATGGCATGCTTCGCGGACCGTCCACAAGTTCGAGAAATAAGTCGCCTTCACCGAACCATTCATCCTTAGCGGATAATAGTCGTACGATAACGCCTTCGGCTTGAATGTCAGCAAGAACTGCTCCACATGGTCCGCATATGTTGCTGTTCTTAACTGCTGGGCGGATGCATAGTCAGGTAACAAATTCACATAAGCCAGTCCGTCGGGAGCGCACGATTCGTAGCTTCGGGCAAGCGCGGCCAGGCGTTCGAATTGATCAGCACCTGGCTCGTCGAAGAACAAATGTCCGAGATAGGCTGGATGAGAGGAAAATCGGGAAATTAGCGGCTCCATGGCCGACAATTCGGTCACGCCCAAATTTTTTACGCGCGGATCGTTAACCAAATATTTCAATCCGTTTGCTTGCGCGCAGTCCAAGGCTTTGGCCACCGTCTCCTCACCGTGTTCGATTTCCCTGAATCCGATCACGAATGTAAAACCGGCATCGCGAATTTCTTTGTACCTTGCGATGGAGACCTCATCCGCCGGAGGCGGCACCCAAAGCCCGATCGGAAACGGTTGCATACTGGCGGCAATCGACTCATACATAGCTACATTCCCCCAATCGTCTACACGGCCAACACGGCCTGTCTTTGCCTACATATAGTGGATCTGATCCCGATACTGTTCCAGTAACGCCTGATTGTACGCATCCCCATCGTCCAAATTGCCGGAAACGAACACCGGCGGCGTCACGCCGCGTTCGATCAGCAAGCGCAGCGTCTCCGAGACGACGCCATGCAGGATGGTTACTCCGGTAACCGTGGATATGGCGGCTGTCTTGACCTGCAAACCTTCCATTTCCAATACCGCATCCCCGTCCGGGCACAGAAGGTCCAGAATAAAGTCCGCGGCTTCAAATAGACGAAGCCCGCTGGCATGACGGCTCGTTACAGCTTGGGAATAGGTCAAAGAAGTGAGTGCAACGACGGAAATCCCTCTCCCCTTCGCCCACAAAGCCATCTCTACAGGAACGGCATTACGTCCGGACACCGAGGCAATGATCAATACGTCGCCTTGTTTAATCGAACTCTCGGACAGCACAGCCTCAGCAATTCCCGGTATGCGTTCATAGCGGCTTGTTTGCGTCACTGGACGGACGTCCACCGTCATGCCTGGTAGGAAAATCGGATTCATAAGCAGAAAACCACCAGCTCGGTAGTACACTTCCTGGGCGAAAAGACTGGAATGGCTACAGCCGGTAATAAAGATGGACTGCCCGCTCTCCGCCTTATCCGCGAGCAACCTGGCGACAGCGGTCATCGCCTCATGCTGCTCGCTCTGAATCCGCTGTACCGAGTCGATTACGCTTTGGCAATATTGCGCGATCGGGTCCATCTCAATACCCTGTCTCTTCGTAGCGCCGCATCTGCGTATCGTTAAACTTATCGCTTCCCGGGTTATTAATGGATTTCAGTACCGTCGGCGTTATTCCGCGCTGCGACAAAATTTGTACGGTTTTGGCTTCGACCGCCCACATGATCGCCGCCGACGAGATCCCCGAAGCCGGACAGATGGCAGCGTCCATGTCCGGAACTTGGATCATCGCGTCCAGAGGCGGAGCGCAATTGTCAATCACCAGATCGGCCGACTCGAACAACCTTTTGCCGCTGGAATGATCACTCTTCAGAAGCGAAGAGTAAGACACACTCGTAAGAGCGATGACCGTCACACCGAATTGTCTGGCTTCCAGCGCAAGATCGACAGGCAATACGGTTTTGCCGGATACGCTTCCGATGACGAGGACATCGCCAGGCTGCACGTTGCTCGATCTCAGCGCATATTTCATCAAGCCATCCAGGCTGCGGTCCTTTTCTCCGTCTCCGGGACGATTGCGAACAAGATTTTGAATTTCGAACTTCATGGATAGTCGCTTGAAGCTATACAATCCGCCCGCTCTGTCAATCAATTCGCTGTCGAGCATGTGACCCGTGTCGAAAATGTGAATGCATTTTCCATCCTCGATCGCCGAGGCAATGATTTCCGCGGCTTGGTCAATGGAATTGCTTTGGGTTTGTTCTACCCGCTCAAGCAATTCATGAATTTTATGGAAATAGACCTGTCTTAAGTCGGCTTGTTGTGTCATGATCATCATTCTCCTCCTCATAAAACCTTTCGTTTCTTTTCGTTTATATTATATTTTCTTATTTTTACTAGGTCAACTCTTATGTTTTCCCTGAATTTGTTGTGAAAGAAAAGGTTTTAATATAGAATCGAAATGAAACCACCATTATTTCGGATCGCGCAAGGAGAGAACATCGATGTACGCTTCGCAAAGAAGGAACGAGATCTATAAGCTGGCTCAGGAACGTCAGTTCATATCGGTAGCTGAATTGAGCGCGTTGTATCAAGTGTCGGAAGTGACCATCCGATCGGATCTCAAATTCTTGGAACAACAAGGGAAACTGCAGAAGAATTACGGTGGAGCGGCGATCAATCCAGACGTATTGCAACCGCTCTCACAAAACGTGCTTCGTTTAAGCGATATCAAAGCTTCCATCGCTCATCAAGCGGCCGCTCTCATCGAAGAAGGAGACAGCCTCTTCCTCGATGCCAGTTCGACGACCATTTTGCTGGCGGATTACATTGCCAAGATGAATAACGTGACGGTCATTACGAATTCGATCCCGATCTTCGACAAGCTGAAAGAATACCATAATGGAACGGTCATCAGCATTTCCGGCACTTTAAATCCCTATTCTCAATCATTCGTCGGACCTTTTGCCGAAGAAATGATCTCCAAGATCAGGGTGAGCAAAGCGTTCATAGCTCCTAAAGGCATCTTGCCGGAAGGGCTGCGGGACAACATTGTGCAAGAAGCGGCCATTCGCAAAAAAATGATCGAATCCGCCGAGAAGGTGATCGTGCTTGCGGATCATAGTAAATTCAATAATGAGAACTTTGTTTTCAGCATAAGCAATTTTGACAAAGTCCATCGCTTAGTTACCGACCAAACGCCGAAAGAGCCCTTCTTTAGTCTGTTTCAACAGAAAGGAATCGAGGTTGGGATTACCGATCACACAAACAGCGAGGGATAACGAATGAAATATATCGTGTCTTTGGATGGCGGCGGAACGAAAATCAATTGCCTGATCGCGGACGAACGGGGCAAGCTGATTGGACGATCCATTGCAGGTTCGACGAACTCTTGGTTCGATACGGCCGAAGACATTCATGCTACTATTCGCAAAGCTGTCCTAGAAGCGCTGGAAAATGGCGGTGTTGCGGTTACCGACGTCGCATTGATCTATACTGCAATGCCGGTAATCCAAACAGAGGTCAGGCGTGCCCTGGTCTCTGTTTTCGGTGAACAAACCACAATCGAGGTCTCGGATGAATTTACATTATCGCTTTTTGGAGCGATCCAAGAGCGGTACGGGGGCCTCGTATTATCGGGCACCGGTTCGTTCGCCGCCCTGCGCAGCCACGACAGTTATACGCATATTGGCGGCTGGGGAGCTCTCATGGGAGACGAAGGATCGGGTACGCACGTCGGCCAACAAGCGTTAAAGGCTTGCGCGCTTATGGTGGATGGCCGCGGCCCGTCTACCCTGCTGCTGAGCGACATTCTCCGCTTTTGGAATCAGGACAAATTGCTTGACGTAGCCTTGAAGCTCTATTCTGCAAAGCCGAACCTTCAGCGTAAGCTCGTCTCCTCTCTTTGCCCCATCGTCGGACAATGCGCGAACTTGGGAGACGAGATTGCCATTCGTATTATGGAGGAGGCTGGAAAGCAGCTAGCCGATCAGATGCTCTTCGCGCTGGAGCGGACGAATGCACACCATTTACCCCTCACAGTCTCAGGCGGCGTATGGAAAGCGAGCCCGCTAATGTTCCAGACATTTTGTCGACACGTGAAGGAGCGATTTCCGACGATCGCCATCGCCCCTCCGAAATATGAACCTGTTCTCGGCGGCATTTTACTCGGACTTGAAGCGCTTGGCGTCGATGCCAATCAAATGAAGCATCCCGAGTACGACGATTATTCATTCCCGCATTTACATCAGACTCCGCCCCACACCGAAGGATCATGACTTATATCGAATCGACATTTATTGTGAATTTCGTTTGACCGGAGGGTCTGTCCCACATGATTTCCGTTCCTTCAGAATGCAAGGTTAGCCCCGTTGACGAATGAATATTCGTTGCCTTATGGCTTTCAGGCAGCCGAATGTGAAGGATTAACCATTCCGCACTACTGTCCGCTACAAGCTCGATATTGCCAATGATCTGCCGGTTCTCGGCATCATACGTAAGACTATAGCTTACTTTGCCAACATGACTCGGTGCATCAACGATACCTATCGTCTCACCACTGACAAGCCAATCTCGATGTGTTCCTCTTGCCAAATGCAAGCCTTTTCCATCTTACATGATCAAGCAGTCCCGCATTAACCGAAGAACAGCCACAGGGGTCCATAAATGCTGGCGGTCTCCCGAACAATCGGCAGTACCTGCTTCTTGGCCGCGTTCCTCGCACCAGGTAATGAGAGGAGTTGCGTGATTCAATGAGTTGTATAAATAAGAAATGGCCGCATCGCCGTTACCGCGCGTCAAATGAGCTTGCGCTACGTTATCAAGCGTAGCTGCCACCCACATGCCCTCAAGCATCCAACCGGTATGAAGCAGCATACCTCCAAGACTCATTCTCGCTTCTATATAACGAATCGTTCCGTCAAGCAATTCATCATCCGCACTTAGAACTCCGCAAGGCGTCAGGGCATTTAATGCTCCCCATCTACTTCCTACGGTTTTCCCGGCAACACCTGGAATCCAACGATAACCTTCATCTTGAATGGCACCGGCTGCCAACGATTGTTTAAGATCCGCTACTCCGCGTTCATAATATCCACGAAATTCTGCTGCTTCGTCCGTCAATTGCAGGATTTCAGCCGCCTCAGCCGTTAAACGATCAGCATACAAGCTATAAAAATTATGCGGATAAAACACACCGTAAAAGTCGTCATCATCCATCAAACCGCAATCGCCAAAACCGCGCGGCATCAGGCCATATTCAGTTGTTCGTAGCCCGCCCTCAAGCACTCGGGTAGTTGCGCGCATTTGCTCCTGCCAACGGCTGCTTGCCACCATTCGCGGATAGTTTTCTCGAAGAAAATCGATATCCTTTGTCAAACGATAATGCTCCATAACCGTCCATGCTTTAAACCCGCTAACGCACCACATCAGATGGTTCCAGCCCCTAGCGTCCATCCAGTCTCCGTTATCCTGCTGCTGATCTATCGCCATTATGAATCCCAGCTTAGCTTCTTCATGCAGGCCAAGCTGATCTAAAGCGATACAACCTAACAAGGGCTCTGTCGAATTAGGAGCACGATAGACTTCAGTGCCGGGAGTCGGCGCCAGATAACCATCCGCAACTGGCTCACGCATCATAAAAACATCTGCCAGAGAAGCATAATAACAAGCTCGCAAGGAAACGTCAGGCACTTGAATTTGTACGGCTTTGGCCAACAAACGCCGCCAAACCTGTTTAGCTTGTTCGGCTTCCTCCGCCCAATTCATTTGTCGAAGCGATTCCAATTCTTTACGATAGGCTTTATAGGGCCGGATTAAATACACTTCTGCCGATTCACCCGCCTTGAGCTGCCAGCTTAGTTGAAAATTTGCCGGTTTAGTAGTTACGGAATAATCGCCTACTCCAAAAAACAGAATACGATCCGCCCGTTCTTTCCACCCCGCCAATAAAAGATCATTCGGCTCGGATCGGCTAACCCAATGGGGATTGTAATAATCAATCGGAAAGTCTGATCCACATTTAAGCTGATAAGTATGTTCCATTTGATCGGTGTTCGTAATCGTTACTTTGGTAATCGCCGCAGTAGTGCCGCCTGTAACCTCTAACTCTAAATTTCCACGTTGATCCTCAAAGCTCATAGGAATTCCTGCAATTCTACAGGAATTGCCGCGTATTCTCCGCGGAAAAGCCAGTTTTCCTGCGAAAATGCAGTTTTTTGACCGATTTCTCGCTCAAATCATCATATTGTCGATTGATTCCTGTATTTTCGCAGGAATATCGTTTTGTCGGTCGAGGGGCTCCTCAAAGCCTGCATAATCGCATCTTTTGGCGACCAGTCCAGGCAGGTAGGCTCGCGGGCTTAGAGCATGTCTGAAAACCCGCCCAAGGGCAGCTTTCACCACCAGCCTTCCCGCCTCACATCAGACTCCGCCCAAGATCGCCGGGTCATGATGAAAGGAGGGCACCTGCTCCGGCCCCTGATATGCGTTATATCCGCCATCGACGTAAAGGACCGTTCCCGTAATATACTCCGCTTTGGCCGAGCATAGAAATAGAACGGCGTCTGCGATATTCTCCGGAGTTCCCAGACGCGCCTGAGGCGTTCTTCGCACCATATCGTCTTCTTTCAGGAGGCCCGCGATGAACGCCTGATTTAATCCTTCGGTTCGAATATATCCGGGAGCTACGGCATTCACCCGGATCCCGTCGAGCGCCCATTCGCAGGCGAGCGTTTGGGTGAAGCTGTCCACGGCCGCTTTGGAAGAAGCATACGGAAGACGCCGGCTGACCCCTCCCGCGCCAAGAATGGAGGAAATATTAACCACCGAACCGAGCCCTTGCTTCAACATCAATTTGCCGGCTGCTCTCGCGCACAGAAACATCGATTTGACATTCGTATCATAGATAAAGTCCCATTCATCTTCGGTAAAACTTACTATCGGTTTACGGATTGTCGTACCGACATTATTAATAAGCACATCAAGCCGGCCATATGTCTGATGGATTTCCGCAA
This sequence comes from Cohnella soli, assembly GCF_042655525.1. Taxonomy (NCBI): domain Bacteria; kingdom Bacillati; phylum Bacillota; class Bacilli; order Caryophanales; family Paenibacillaceae; genus Cohnella; species Cohnella soli. The sequence continues at coordinate 481,666 of NZ_JBHSMI010000052.1, read as the reverse complement.
ATAAAAGTTCCACATCTGAGGCGGATGATACATCCGTCCGAATGCTCTTTGCTTTGCCTCCCATGGACTCAATCTCACGCGCGACTTTGTCCGCAGCGCCGCCATCAATATCCGAGATCACGACGGTAGCGCCTTCCTTAGCGAACGCGATCGCGGTTGCCCTCCCGATTCCGTTGCCGGACCCGGTGACAAGCACGACTTTATTTTCAAACTCCACTCTACTCATCCTTTCGCTGCGATTGGCTCGCGAAACCCTTTATGATTTTAGGAAAAACCGCGTACTGGAGCCTCCGTCGACGGTTAACACTTGCCCGGTAACAAAATTCGCGTCCGAAGATGCGAAGAACGCGACGACTTTGGCCACATCATCCGGGTATCCGATCCGACCGAGCGGAATCTGTGCGCCGATGGCTGCCGGATCATGAGCCGGATCCTCGTGAAACTTCTCCACGTCCGTGGCTCCTGGAGCAATCGCATTCACCTGAATATTGAATTTGGCAAGATCAAGCGCAAGCTGCCGGGTCATGGCATTAATCCCGCCCTTGGATGCCGCATAAGCCGAATACTTCGGCATCGTCGTATTCCCGTGAACGGAGCTGATGAAAATGATTTTGCCTTCGCCCTTCTTAATCATGTCTCTCGCGCACGCTTGGGCGCAAAAAAAGGCGCCCTTCAGGTTCGTATCCAACACCTGATCCCATCGCTCTTCGGTCACTTCAAAGAAGTCGTACGTCGGATCGATGGCCGAGTTGTTCACCAAAATATCGACTCCGCCCCATTGCTCGCGGATAGCCTCCATCATCCCACCGATCTGCTTGAAGTCGGAGAGATCCGCCCGAATAAGCAACGCTTTTCCGCCCATTGAACGGATCGTTTCCGAAGTTTCGATAGCCTGTTGTTCGCTGCTGCGATAATGGATCACAACGTCGGCGCCTTCTTTGGCCAATTCCAGCGCAATTCCGCGCCCGATTCCTCTTCCCGCTCCCGTGACGAGCGCGATCTTCCCTTGCAGCTTCATATGCGAACACCTCTCTAAATCAAAATAATCTCGCCTTGGGTCAGCATTAGCGTGCGGGTCTTCGGTGCCATACTCTCCGCTTCTTCCAGGAAAGCAAGCGGATTTCCGCCCGAATTTCCTGGCAGCATCCAGTAGTGGCAAGGGATCGCCGTTCCCGGATTCACGAGGGAGACGGCTTGCGCCGCTTCTCGTTCGTCCATATTTCCGTATTTCCCGTTGATGGGGGCGATCATCAGATCGATGGCGAATTTCTCGGAGATGCGCTTCATCTCCCCCTCATTTAAACAAGTATCCCCCATGTGATATATCGTTTTGCCATCCGATTGGAACACGATACCCACTGCATCCGGAGCAAGCTCGCCATGATCAGCGAATGTTCCGTGAATTTCCATGCCCGCATGCAGATAGGATCGTCCGTCCGCCAGCGCAAAGCACCGATCCGCGGCAATGCCGAGGGCAACAAGCTGCCTGATCGTTTCAGGCGGCGTATAGAAAGGAAATTCCGTGGAGACGATCCGGCGGACGCATTCCTCGTCCAGATGGTCTTCATGGTGATGGGTGATCAGGTAAGCTGATATCGGCAGGTCGTTCAGCTCTTCCGGGTCGATGAGGGAGGGCATGATTCTTTGGAAATGCCTCCCCAACTTCGTGGCGCACGAATCGGTAACATAGGGATCGATGAGGACATAATCGCCGTTAGACCGTTTGTAGATAAACCCCGCCTGCCCGAGACTGCACACCGCGACCCTGCCGGGTTCTACCTCGGTATCGCGCAATTTTTGCAATAAATTAATCATGAATCGTCACGTAAGACTTGCCCCACTCTTGGATGCGCTGATCGTATACAAAGTTTGCGCCTTCCTCCGGATGCTTAGGCCACACCGTGAAAATAACCAACTCTTCCGTGTCGCTCCTATTGGCGATGGCGTGGTAGGATCCGCCCGGAATGAATACGACGTCGCCCGGCGACAGATCGTATTCTTGGCCATCCAGTCGCACCACCCCTTCGCCTTTCATAATGAGATACAATTCGTCATATTCGGCCGGGTGATTATGATCGGCATGTTTGGCTCCGGGCGCCACGATTCCCATGTTGATCTGGACGTTCTGGGTTGCAGAATTCGTTCGGTCTATGAGCATTTTCGACGAGTACGTTTCGTCGACGAACAATGTTTTGACTTCGGAAGCGCGGACTACGTTACCTTTACGCATGAGATGAACACTCCTTAAATTTTGTTTTTGTTGACGATCGAAGGGACAGGTCTGCCTTCCAGATAATCCATGATGCGAATCGAAAGCAGATCCCTTAATCGGTTCTCGGATTGCTCGGAATACCATGCCGCATGTCCGGTCACGATCGCTTTAGGATGGTGGAGCAAAGGGTGCTCCTGTTCCGGAGGCTCCCGTTCCATGACGTCCAGCGCGGCTAAGGACACGGTGCCTTCGTCCAGAGCGGCGATTAAATCGCTTTCGTCGATGATCGGTCCCCGTGAAACATTAACGATGGCCGGCTTCCTTCGCATTCGGGCAAACGTCTCGGAGCGGAACATGTGACGGGTTTGTTCCGTCAACGGGCAATGGATCGTGATGATGTCGGACAATTCAAGCAGTCGATCGAATTCGATCATTTCCGCATTGGGAGGCAGTTCCGCATTGACCAGGTATGGATCGTAAATGAGAATCCTGCAGCCAAAAGGAGCCATCATCTCGATCACTTTCATACCGATCCGCCCTGTTCCGACGACGCCAAGCGTAATCTCTTTGATCGCGCGAATCGGCTTCAATTGTTGCACTTTACCCCAGATGCCTGTTCTCGGCAAAGACGACGCGATCGGCAATTTACGGTTCGCCGCAAAAATGAAGCTTACCGCGTGCTCCGCTACTTCATCGATGCAATAATCCGGAACGTTAATGACCGGTATTCGCCGTCTGGACGCCGCTTCGAGATCAATATTGTCAACGCCGACGCCGTATCGTCCGATGACTTTCAGGCCCGGCAGCCGATTCAATAGTTCATCCGATACCTGCTCCAGATTCACGATCAGTCCTTCGACATCCGTTAGCGAAGCCGCAATATCCAGAGGGTCTGCGCATTCATAATAGGCGGCTTCATAACCGGCCGGCTCGAACAGTTCCCGCTCCCTCTGGTCGCCGAAAATACCCGCGCCCAATATCGCGAGCTTTCTCATTTCCCTCTCTCCTTTCCCGCAAAGCTCATCTAAAATCCTTCTCGCAAAATAAATATACAATTTAAATGTTTTGTATACAATATTTATTTTACGTCTACCGGAACGGAATGTTGAATTCAAGTATCAAAACAAAGTACAATCATTTTTAAGAAGATCGATTCAGATCGGGAGAGGGGCAGTCAGATGAACAAATTAGATGATCCGCTTGCGCGTTCGCTTCAGGCGAAAGAAATCGTTAAGCGGCTAAGAACCGACATTATTCTCGGCGAATACAAACCCGGTTCCCGATTAATCGAATCGAAAGTCGCCGACCAGCTCGGCTGCAGTCGAGCGCCGATCCGAACGGCATTCCAATTGCTTTCGCAAGAAGGGCTGGTGCTAAATCTATCCAACGGCGGCACCGAGGTGATCGGCTTCACGTCGAAACAAGCCCATGATTTATTCGAATTGCGCCTTCTGCTCGAACACAAAGCGCTCGAACAAATTTTGGCGAACCGATCCTTTCATTTCCGTCCCCTTTTCGAATCGATGGAACAATTGGAACAACGTAAGTCCATTCCTGGAAACACGCCTTCGAGCGCGGAGACATCCCTTCTTGATATTCAATTCCACCGCAGCCTGGTGATGATGTCGGAGAACAGCCCTCTTCTCGTTGCTTGGAATACAATGGCGAACGTGTTCCAAGCAATATTGGAAATTACAAACATGACCAGCCCTACCTACCAGCATTTTTACGAAAGCCATCGCCGGTTGGCAGATCTGGTCATACAGAGGAATCCCGATGCACTAACCGAGCTGACGCGCCATATCTCAAATGCGAAAGAGATCACGATCGCTCGACTTGAAAAGAACATGAAAACTTAACAGCGCCGCGTTTCCTCAACAAGCGAGTTATAGAAAACGGCTTTTTTTGCGGTAAGCGCCAGGCTGCATGCCCGAATGCTTTTTGAACCATTTACAGAAATGATGCACGCTCCCGAACTTCATCCGCTCGGCGATCGCGGTGGAGCTAAGCCCTTCCTCTTCGAGCAGTTGTTGGGCTTGGGCCAATCTCGCCTGGTTATGAAAGTCGCGCGGAGAAAGACCGAAAACTTGCTTAAATAAACGGGAAACATAATCGTGGCTAAAAGCCAACCCGTCCGTCAACCACTCGGCCTGATAGCTCTCAATTGTGTTGCGCTCCAGAGTTTCTTTTACGCGAATTATTCTTTTGTCCAGCGGTATGGCCGAGACAGGTTTATCGATGACCCACCGTGCGACTTTGGCCACTAATTCGGTGATCAGTCCTCTTAACATCAGAGCACCCATCGTCCGATTGCCCCGATACTCCTCGACCAACCGTTCGAAGAAAGGCAGCGGCCAAGAGCCCGTCTCCATCCTCGCGGGAAACTGGATGGGGACAACGGGTTCTTTTTTTTCGAAGCTATCCCAATCTACGTTACGAATCATACTCAGAACATCGTCAAGACCTGAATGTTCCGCGTAACCGAAGTGCAATCCGTACAGAACGAGCGGATCGTCCTCGCTCGAGCAGAACCAATGCGGCTGCCCGGGACCGTAGGTGAACAAACAGCCGGGATAAACGCGGAAGTTCTGGCCGCCAATTCGTGCGTTGCCTTTGCCGCTCCTCACGTAAATCCATTGGTAGTCCCCGATCGTTCGCGGTCCGAAAGATTCGCCTGGACGACCCACCCATCGATTCGCGAAATGTACGACCGGCTGCGCGTTTGCGATTGCCGTGATGAACGCCTCCAATCGCGCTTCCCTCCCTCCACTTCATTCCGGTAAATGACAAACTTTTGCGCTAACATCTAAATGATTTTGGCGCTTCTGATGCTATGATCATAACAAATACGAGAGGAGGAAACACATGCAATGAATGCGGCAATGGACAATGATCGGAAACCCGTCAATGGCAGCTTCACAGATTCCAGCCCGCTTCTAAGCCAACCTGATCAATTGCGCGCCAGAGCAAACGAAGATGGCGTTCTTTTCTTCAAAAATCTTCTCCCTCGAGCTCGCGTGCTTGAAGTTCGCCGCGGGATCTTGAGCATTCTGGACAGTTTCGGTGTGATGAATCCGCAATACCCGCTCATGGACGGAATGGCCGACATCGAAGCCGTCAATCGGTACTCCACGGAAGAGCTGCAATGGAACGGCGTAGGCGTCACCTTGGAAATGTATCGACGGATTCAGCAGTTGGAATCGTTTCATGCTCTGGCTCATTCTCCGGAAATCTTGGCGATGTTCTCCGCCCTGTTCGACGAAACGCCGTTTCCGCATCCGCGGAATATCGGCCGGATCATGCTCCCTCATCACGACGCGAGAATCACGCCCTCGCATCAGGATTTCCTTCATATACAAGGCTCGTCCAATACCTGGACCTGCTGGATGCCGCTTGGCGATGTTTCGAGAAAATTGGGCGGCTTAGCCGTGCTGAAAGGAAGCCATCAGGCTGGGCTGCTCGGCGTAACGAGCAACGCGGGAGCCGGAGGATTGGAATCGATCCTATGCGGACTCGATTATGACTGGCAGACGACTGATTATGAGGCCGGAGACGTGCTCGTCTTTCATTGCCACACCGTTCACAAATCGACGCCCAACCAAATCCCGGGTCAGATTCGACTTTCATGCGATTATCGCTATCAACCGGTAAGCCATGTCATTGAGCCTTCTTCATTGAAACCCCATGGCCCGTATGAATGGGATGAACTGTATGAGGGCTGGGCCAATGAGGATCTGAAGTATTATTGGGAGAACCAACAATTTCAATTAACGGAATTCGACCATTCCATCCGATGGCAGAAAGAAAAAATATGCTAGGGCGTGCCTGAATACTCCGATGGGAGCAGATATTGCCGAATTTTCGTTCCATGCAAGGAACTTTTGAGAAGGCGTACCGGGGGTACGTCGAGCAAAAGTAACGCAGCAGGGGGCGAAAAGGCGGTGATGGATGCCCCTGAGCGAGTGTTCAGACACGCCTTGATGACCAGAAGCTGCGAACCGAACTTTCGGGATCGCAGCTTCTGTTTTTACTTCAAGATCGATTTCAGTATCGGCGTTAGCCGGTCTGCGATCCGCATAAACCCAAGATCGGTCGGATGGACGCCGTCTACCGTGCATTCGTTCCAGAGATCCCCCGTCAACACGGCCCCGTCGTAAAATTCGATGAAACGATCGCCCCGGTTCCGAAGTTCCTCGACGAATCCTCTCTGGTAATCCCGTCTCGCGATTCTGTCTTGTCGAGATGAAGTCAGAAGATGTTCATATCCGTAAGGAATCCGCGAGAGAACGAGAATTGGCACTTCGGCATGCTTGCTTCGCAAAATACGAATAAATTCGGGCATCGTGCGGATCAGGTTGTCGATATTCGGGTTGTTGGCGTCATAATCAATGACGAAGCAGCCCGGATTGTCGATCTCGTTCATAAACGTCGCGATTTCCGGGTCGCCTATGCCGTTGCCGGAGAAGCCCAAATTGATAAATTCCCGGTCGAATCTGCGACTCAGAATGTTGGTGTACGACATCCCCGGCCGCGATGCGCAGCCTCCCTGCGTAATCGACGTCCCGTATAGCACAACCTTGCGATCCGATGCATACGCCGGAAACTCGCATATGTCGGCATCTGCGTTCACCCCGATTTGCACCTCATGAACACCTTGGCACAAAGGGAAATTCAACGTGACGCAACGCATCGCCGCTTCCTGATTTTTGAAGAACACATACTCGTAATGATCGGCATCGTGCGGGAATCTCGTCGTCCCGAAGTACTGCTGCTCCCCTGGCGCTCCCAAATAACAGTCGAACCCGCCGACGGCCGTCCCCGTAATATGCTCATCCCGGTTAGGCGCAAATAACTTGACGCGAATAGCGAGCTTCGAGGCGTTTGTTTGAAAACGGATTTGTCCGCCTGTCGTATGATTCGCTATCTCGTCCAGCGCTTCGCGAATCGCGCCGGGCGCGACGGACGGTAGCCGGCGATACTTACGCTCCTTCCCCCACCAGGCGAATCCGGCGATCTGAAAAGGAGGTTCATCGGGCGATAGCCACTTTAGTTCTTCTTGCTCACGAACGGGTTGTTGTTCCAACTAAGCCATCCCCTTTTCTTCTGTCAACCACGCGATCAATTTCAGTTCCTGTTGAGGGTTCGGTAGGTGCAGCTTATCGCCGTTAAAGGTTCCATTCCACTCCAGCTCTTGACCATCTCCGGTCAACATTTGAACCTTTCGGATTTGGTAGCCGCCTTTTAAGATGAGCGTTACCTCAATTTCTTGGATCCCTACCGGAGGTTGAATCTCAATGTTCACCGTTTGGAGCGAACTTCTCGTCACCGTAAAAGAAAGCTCTCCGAGATAGGTCTCTACCCGGTTCACTTCGATCCGCTTTCCGATCTCCAGCCATTCAGCCGGCGCGCAAGGCAGCAGCTTCAGCGCGCGATCCTCCAAGAGATAAAGCGAATTCAGAATCATCTCCATGACGCGGCCATTTCCACTTCCATTAGGCTGCCAAGGCGAGAGCCACGGCAGTTGCGGACAGAAGCGTTCCTGAACATGATGGGTGTCCAGTGTAGTGGAGAACGCCATCGTCGAATAGAAATAGCGCAACGCCTTCTCCCGTTCTCCGCGCAAGCTCCACACGCGATGCCAGATCCGTTCCGAATGGTTGACGTAATATAAATCGACCGCCGAGCCCGCATATTGCTCCTGAAGTTTCCCAAGCTGTGCATCTTCCATTTCAGGCAATTTTACCGCGAACAAGTCGCTCATGGAGAAATGATTGCGCATACCATACTCGATTTCCGGGATGATCGGATCATCGGCTCTTAGAAGCCCCGTGTTCAGCAGGCTGACAGGCCCATCTATTGCATATACGCCTCTCTTTACTCCTGGCGTCGTATACACTTCGTTGGATATCCAGCGAATATGCTCGTCGGACGGATGCGGATAAGTCGCCTGCCGAACCGCCGCTTCCAAACATTCCCGGTAATCCAAAGCTGCTTCCGCGTATTTCGCCGCGTCCGGATGCCCCCAATCCTTCAATGCGAGAGCCATCAGGTGCAAGCCTTGCCACGTATAAGCGTCCGAGAAGAAGAAGTGACCTCTATCCGGCCAATCGTGAACGCGTCCTTTCGGCAACAAGCCGTAGTGCGCCACTTTCGTACCGTCTTCTTGGACGATTTTGGTCGCACCCCTTTCTCTTTCGATCCATTCGCACGCTTGAACAATCGCCGGCAGATGCTCGCCGAACCACAATTTATCCTTCGTCGTCAAATAATAATCCGCAAGCAGCCCTAGCACGGACCCCGTCTCGCACATCCAGAAAATATGCGCGCGAAACGATCCCTGCGGGGATACGATGTCCCCATCAGGGCCTTTGCTGCCGGCCTGCGTGCTCATAAAATATTGCAATGTTTTTTTGACCGTATCCCCGTAACCAAGACGGTTCAGCATTTTCAAATAAACAGCTACTTCCCAGGAATACACGACTGTATATTCGTTAAAACCGCCTTGTCCGGGTAATGCCGATCCATCCGCTCTTTCTGCGATCAGCTGCAAGGAGTTGGTTTGGGCCGTATCGAAAATCGCCTGAATGATCGGTTCCGGCACTTGAATGCTTGCTTTCCCCGTTAACGCCTGGTTCCATATTTGCCTGCAACAATCCATTGCCGTTTCTTCATCTAAGAAGTTTTCATTCCGAACGGAAGCAAATTCATTCATTCTTCCGGTAAACGTATCGAAAATTTCGATATGGATTTCCTTGGTCTCGCCCGGAGCAAGCTCCATATTAAACTTAAGAATATTGGCGAATTCACCGGCTCGTGCCGCATACTCCGCTCTCGTGCCGGACGATGCGCCGTACCGTAGGATGGTAACGCCCTGCTGATCGAGGAGAAACCCGTTTAAAGAATCGTTTGCCCGATGCTCAAGCTCCATCCCTTTTAACCATGGCGCAACGACCTGGTCATAAGGGACATAATCTTCATTGATATCTACGTAAAAGTTTTCATGTTTGTCTTCGACGCTCGCGAAGTACCAATCCCCCGATCTCGTGAGATTCGGATGCAAATTGGTAATCGATAGATAGAGATGGACGCGCGTGCCGCCATCCGGCTCCTTCACGGTCAAGCTCGTCATTCGATGGTCAAAGCCGGATTGCGCCAGCGACGAGAATAAGATCGGCTCCTTTGGGGACAAGTACCCTTGCTCCACCTTGCGAAAATCGAAAAATTGCGGATTCCCGCCCGCCTGCGCGCCGAGAAGAAAGCCGTGGCCTCTTCGTAGTTGTCCTTTCCGTGCCAGAGCATCCTTGATTATCAGTGTTAGATCCGGTCTAACTTCGACCAACGAATCGGCCAAAGGCGGATGAATATAAACTCTTTTGGAGCGGGTTCTGGGATACCGCCCGGAAACTTGTGACCAATTGGGTTCATGCTGACGGGTAAACATCATGAAAGCTCATCTCCTAATGACAACTCATAGATCGCCTGCAAACAAATAACTCCGTGATCGATCAGATCGGAGATCGGAACGAATTCATCCGCCTGGTGCGCCCGGCCCCCGACACTCGGTCCGAAAGCAACGCCGCGATTGCGCAGCTTCTTGGCGTATGTGCCGCCGCTTATCGAAAGCAGATGGGCCGGTTGCCCCGTCACCGTCTCGTAAGCTCGGCCAAGCATGGCGATCAATGGCGCGTCGGGATCGACAAGAACAGAGGGGAGGTGCTTTGCCACTTCGACGCCGACCTGATAGGGCGAAGCCGTCTGGCCGATGCCGGCCAGAACGTCCTCTCCTTGAGCGACGACCGGATAACGGATGTTGATTACAGCTTCCATTGTCTTGTCATTCACCGCGATTTGCGCCAGATTCACCGTTAATTCCCCGTGAACGGGATGTCGGCACGCGACACCGAGCGACTCCCCCGTCGTCTCGAATCCGATCGCCTCGTACAGAAATCCGAGGAGGCTGTCCCTCTCCGGAAATTTTCCGAGCAGATCGGCCAGAAAAGCAAGCATTCGAGAAATCGCATTTACACCTAAGTCAGGTGTGGCTCCATGGGCGCTTAAACCTGAAGCTTTCAATTCGAGCATCTGCCCCTCCGGCGCTTCAACCGAGATGTAAGGATACGCTTCCGCCCTTTGAACGATGTCGGCAGCTTGCCGCTCGGCAGAATCGCCCAGTCGAAGTCGAACCAGACATTGCTCCGGCACGACATTCGGCGCAGAACCGCCTTCGAACGATACGACATCGAACACCCCTGCAGGCTCGCCGCTCAAGCGTACGCCTCTTGCGCTCGTCAATCGCAAGTCGTAGCTCCCTTTCTCCGCATGCACAATCGGATAACCCGCATCCGGAGTAAACGCATAATCGGGAACTTGCTCCCTCTCGAAGTAATAATCGAGATCGGTCATCCCGGTTTCTTCGTTCGTACCAAAAATAACCCGCAGCTTGCGACTCGGTCGGATGCCGAGATCCTTCAGCGCCTTAAGCGCGTACAGCGCGACGATTGCAGGCCCTTTGTTGTCGCAAGCGCCCCTGCCGTAAATGATGCCGTCTCTGACATCGGCGACGAACGGCGGCGAGCTCCAGCCTTCTCCCTCCGGGACCGTATCCAGGTGAACAACGATAGCCGCCAGCTCTTCGCCATCCCCATACTCGACATGTCCGGTATATCCGTCTACGTTCCGCACCGCGAACCCCATTGCGCTTCCCAAATCCAGCATGTAGCGGAGAGCTTCGTCTACGCCGCTTCCGAACGGTTGTCCTGGAGCTGGATCGGATCTCACGGATCGAATACCGATTAATCGTCGAAGATGCTCAACGATTTCTCCCTCATATTGTCTTATCGCTTCCCCGATCATGATGAACTCTCCCCCCCTAGCTATCCTTTAGATAGATTCGGTAATGATTGCTTGCGCATACTGGATCAAATTGAGAAGTAATCGGTCGGCTGCCGGATTACGATCTATTTGCCCAACAATATTCATTGCATTTAAGAAAAACCGGCCTTCATCCGTCTTATAATGAGCGATCAACAGACTTGACCCATAACCGCGTGGGATCCGATAATGCCCCGTGTTGAAACCGGCACAAATGGTTTCGTGTGGCGTATCTTGCCCTAGGAACACTTCGTGCGAAATCACGTGACCATAATAGTCAAAGTCGAGAATTCCCGGCCCTTGAAGACCTTCGAATACGGCATGCCGATTCGCCACGTTTTCCTTATGGTAGATCGATTCCCTGATGCTTTTGCACTCGCCTTTATTCGTCAGAGGCAACCAATGGATGGCCGATTCGTTGTTAATAAAAAGCTGCGGGTCTACAAAAAGGACGGTCGCTCCGTTTCCCATGCGTTTCTTCAACAGCTTCCACATCACTTCATTCGAAGAGTCGGTTGGACTTCCAACAACGATGATTTCGTTCTTCGACTCTCCCTCTTGGAGCGGTACGCAACTCAACCCGCGATTGACGAGCCATTCCTCTACAGGTTGTTCAATCCCCCAAAGCGTCACTTGTCCCATACATGAAGGATAAGCATTCGAATCAGTGAGCTGGAATTTCACCGCGCCTCCGGAAGGAGCACCGCCTCGTTCCAGATTAGCCGCAAACGTATAACTTCCTTGCGGACCTTGGATTCGGAATGTCTCTTTGATCACAGGTACCGCAAATGGCATGCTCTCCGGAATCGTAAAAGAAACGGCTTTCTCCCAAACCGTGCCCGTCGGCCCGAACACTTTGAACCGAGCGGGGTATTCCCCCGGCGCCAACACATCCTCCGTTGCCAGAACGGCTTCTACCGTAATCTCTCGGCCGCAATAACCATGCATGGAGTCCACGAACAAGCACCATCGGAGAGGGGCAAACCCGTCGCTTACCGCGTCGAACATCGTCGGCTTCCATTCGCGCCACAAGGTCCACATGCCTTCGCCGCACATGCCGTGATCGAGCATACCCGTTAAATTGTAACCGCATATGCGAGGATTAGAGCGAATCAAATCGAATCCGAACGTACGTTGGCGTGCGTTCAGCCGTTGGCTGTCGCGCAGCATGTCTTCCGGAAACGGATATGAGTCTTCCAGTCCGAGCCGTTTCCAATCCGCATACAAGCCCTCGCTTTGTTCCTGCACCCAAGAAGCATCCTCCAAGTCGCTACGGGCTCCCGCTTGCTCAAAGTGCCTCCACTCATTAATGACATTAAATAGACTGGCGATTCCGTATTCGGATAAATAAATCGGCTTCGTTTCTTTCCCCATATTGCGAAGATAGCTATTCGTTTCAGCGGATTGCGGTACTGGCGGATAAAAATGAAATTCGCCGCAGCCATCGGCGGACGGACGATCGAACTTCAGCGTCGGCGCGTCGGGAGCTTCGATCCCCCAGCAATACTCCCATGCTTCGGCGCCGGGATTGCTGGCCGAGCCGATGCTAAACCGAAAATCAAAGCGGCCGCTGTTGAGAAGCACTAACCGGGATGTGTCGTATTGACGCAGAATCGGAAGAAAGGCTACGGCCCTCTCGAAGACGGGACCGTCGTACGTTTCATTTAATAAACTCCACGCTGCGATGCACGGGTGATTACGGTCGCGTTTGATCATTTCGATGTTGCTGTGGTCATAACGCCTCCCGACTTCCTCGGAATAAGGAAGATTCGGATATTTAGGATCGCTCGTGAAATTCAAGCACCAGTTGGCCATCGTTTCTTGGAACACCAACAAACCGATTTCATCGCAAAGATCGAGTTGTTCAGGCGAAGCGACGCCGGCAATAAACCGAACCGCATTAAACCCGGCTGCTTTCAAATACAGCATATCTTTGCGGACATGATCGGAAGCTAACGGCACATTCATCGTAACGGGCGTCATATTGGCCGTGTGCGTGCTTTTCAAGAAGATTCGTTTACCGTTCAAGTAAAAGAAACCGTCGACAATCCGAAAATCCTTGAACCCGAAACGCACCGATTGTCTGTGCGGCCGTTGTCCGGCCGTATGGATCTCGATCGTCGCTTGATAAAGATAAGGATCTTCCAGTCGCCATAATCGCGGATTCGGGATCGTCAAGGTCCATTCATGTACGGACTCGCCGCTCGCCACATTCACGAAATCGCGCTCGGCCAGGATCACGTCTCCGGATCCATTCGTTCGCGTAACGGAATATTGCAAAGCGCCTTCGGTTACTGCGCCTAGGCTATTGCGCACCGTAGCCGTGATACGTACAATACCCGTATTGATTTCAGGTTGAACGAACACGTCAGTCAAATAAACGGCAGGCACCGATCTCAAATCCACGTGCTCTTTAATTCCGCCATGATTGAAATCCCCGCCTGCAGAGGGGACCTCGTTTTTGTTCCGATGCGGAACTTGACCTAGAACGATGCCGTCAATCGGCTCATTGGTCGGATTCAGTACGCGAACAGCTAACAAATTCTCGCCTTCGGCAACTAATACATCCGTAACATCGAACTCGAAGGGGGTTTCCCCTCCTTCGAATGAACCGGCATGCTGACCGTTGACCCACACATCGGCCAAGTAATCGACCGCGCCGAAACGAACAATCGAACGATCTCCAGGGGAATGAGCGCAATCGTCCTGGAAAGAAAGCCAGTACCATGCGACGCCATGGTACCCGGGAAACACTTGTTGAATGACTCCCGGAACAGGAGAAGGCCGAGCTTCGGAACGAATGTCTTCAAACCATCGTTCCTCTATCCCTTTATTCTCGCGGTCAACGAGCAACTGCCAAGTTCCATTTAATGATTGGATGTACCCTTTTTGGCTAGTTGCGAGCATTGTCATGCGTTATTCCTCCTAGTTCCCAGCCCTATTGGATTTGAACCGAGTCCGGAAACAATATTCGCCGGACCCCACCTGCAGCACTCGTCTATGTCCGACGATACCTAGATCGATGATGGACACGCCATGCCGATCATTCACCCCGTTAATTATCGACTCTCTACTCTCATACACTTGTTCTCCGTCCATGTACGGGATAAAGATATCAGCCTTCGTATTCGGAGGAATCGTCACCTGAAGCTCGGCGAAACCGTCCGTGATCGACCAACGATTGCGGATCAAACCGTAGCTGCTTTCAAATTGGCAATCTACGAAAGAGAGGCTCTCGTTCAGGAAAGGACGAATCTGAATATGTTTATAGCCCTGTGATTCGGATGACTTATCGATTCCGCCCATGTATCGATACATCCATTCCCCTACGGAGCCAAGTGCATAATGGTTGAAAGAGTTCATGCCCGGATTCTGGAACCCCTTCTCCTCGGTCCAGCCGTCCCATCGTTCCCAGATCGTCGTCGCTCCGTTGCGAATGGAGTATAGCCAGGAAGGATACGTTTCTTGAAGCAGAAGGCGATAAGCAGCTTCCTCATAGCCTGCTTCGCAGAGAACGGGCAATAAATATTTAATGCCATGAATCCCTGTCGTAATATGCCAGCCGCGCTGCTCGATATCCGCGACCAGATGAGCGGCAGCTTTCGGTCTTAGTTCTTCAGGTAGCAATTCCATGAACAGCGCCAACGCATAACCGGTCTGCGTCTCTCCCGCGATCCGTCCGTCCTCCGTTACGAAAGCTTCGATAAAACGGGAGCGAATTTGTTCGAATAATGCAGCGTACGAGATGGCTTGCTCCGTTTTCCCGACCGTTTCCGACATGGCCGCCATAAGCTTGGCACAGTAGGCAAAGTAGGCGGTTGCGAACAGCTCCATCGGCGTATTCGCGTTAAGGGATAACCAATCCCCATAATACTGAGTATCCGTACGGAGTAAGCCCGGATTCATCTTAATCAAGAATGCGATCCAGGCGGCCATCGCCTCATAATTGTCCTCGATGATCCGCCGATCTTCATAGACGCTGTACATCGTCCAAGGAATGATCACGCCTGCATCTGCCCAGCCTGCGGAAGCAACGAACGTAGCCCACTCCGAGAAGCCTTTGAGGAATGGTGCCGTATCCGTAAAAGCCCCCGTTTTCCGTTGCGCATCCACGATATCTGTCATATACTTCGCGAAAAAACCGGAAACGTCCATGTTATAAGATGCGGTGCGGGAGAAGACTTGCGCATCACCGGTCCACCCCATCCGCTCGTCCCGCTGCGGGCAATCCGTTGGAACGCTGATAAAGTTCGCGCGTTGCGTCCAGAGGATGTTGCTGAACAATTGATTAACGCCCGAATCGGAAGTGACGACCTTCCCTGTCCCCTTCATCGCATTGTGGATGACGCGTCCCGTGATTTGCGTCACTTGTACATTGGCGGAAGTGGTAATCTCCACGTATCGGAATCCGTGAAACGTAAACTTAGGTTCGTAAAGCTCTTCTTCCTCGCCTTTGAGGATATAGGTGTCCGTTTGTTTAGCCGTTCGCAGGTTATCCTTGTAGATCGAACCCTCTTCGTTCAGCACTTCCGCATATCGCAATGTAACGGTAGAGCCCTGAGCACCAATCACCTTGATTCGAACCCAGCCGACCATATTTTGACCGATGTCGATCAGCAGCGAACCGGACTCAAGCTTTCGCTCCGAGATCGGCTCCTTCTCTTCCATGACTTGGATCGGCGGGCTGACCTGGGAAGTGATCCATCCTTTGAAGTCGCCGTACACATGAGGGCTGCGCCATGCCGAATCATCGAAGCCCGCTTCATTCCACCCGCCGTGATCCAATCTGGCATCGTAGCTCTCGCCCATGAGAAAATCCGAGAACAGAATCGGCCCCTTGCTCTCTTTCCATGAAGCATCCGAGACGATTGTTCCCTCTGTTCCATCTTCGTAACGGATGTTCAGCTGCAGCATAAAACGAAGCGCCTCGCCGTACAGGTTTTTCCCATACCAAGCGATGTGGCCGCTGTACCATCCCTCTCCGAGAATACTCCCGACGGCATTCGAGCCCTCATGTAGCAAAGAGGTAACATCATAAGTTCTGTAATGCACTCTATTATGATAATCGGTCCATTCCGGAGCAAAATAGTCCTCCCCGACGCGGGTGCCATTCATACTGAGCTCGATCACGCCGAAGGCAGTCGCATAAAGCGTCGCTCTTTCAATCGGTTTTTCGATCGCGAACGATTTACGGAAGTAGCTGGCTTCCCGGTTCCCTTCCACGGGTTTGAAAACTTCGCCGATCCAATTCGCCTTCCAGTCGCTCAAGCTCAGAAGCCCCATAGACCATTCGCTGATTTCGCTCCAAACGGATGGGTTGCCTTTCGGATCCCAAACGCGGACTTTCCAATAATATCTCTCATTGGACACTAGCGGAGCCCCGTTATACGGGACGAACACGGATTGATCCGAATTCACTTTCCCCGAATCCCATACGAGCTCGGATTCATCAAGTAGCTGCTGCCGATTGGAGGCGACGAGGATCTGATAAGCGGATTGGAGAAAACCTCTCGTCTTCGTGTCGATCATCCAACTCAATCTTGGGAGCGGCGAATCGATGCCAAGCGGGTTGGTTAAGTATTCCGTCTTGAGATTCGCCGGGGTAAATCTGTTCATGGATTTCGCCTCCAATGGAATCAATCAGCATGTTAGGGCTACAGCACGACTTCCGTATTGTACGTCGTCAAGACGCCCGTACCGTCAATAGTCGCGAAGGACAACGGTTGCAGTTGAACAGGATACTGACGGCCTGCCCATTGGATAACCCCCTGATTTTCCGTTTCCAATAAATTAAACAAAATACACTTGTCGCTTTCCTTGAGCCATACCAAGCCGATATGATCCCCCTCAACGAACCGCGGGAAATCCCATGAACCCTGGGCCACAAGCTGCTGCAGCGAAGAAATTTGTTCCTCGGTAGGCATTGCTGTCGCTTGATGATCCCAGAAAGTCAAATTGTCTGCTGATTGCTGCAGCTGTTGGAGGATATCCTCATTTTTCTTAACTGCCGCTTGGTCGAACACGACTTGCTTATAGCGAGGTAGTTGCTCCTGCCACTCTACCCCTAATTGATAGTCTCCGAAAAATAGCAGCAATTCTCCGCCCTCACCGCTTTGATCCGCGCGAACGGCCTTAGCCGGCAATCCCGCAAGCAGAGGAAGACTCGTCGGAACGAAGGCTTCGGCATAAGCACCATGCGTGCCATACGCGAGATGAACGGGAAATTCTCTTGGTACGTTCGCGGTCGCGCGGTCCAACTCACGCAATACCGGTAGCGCGTCAGCTATCGCATGCCAATAACTATCGTCCAGCACCCATGTACCGCTCATGAACAACACATTCTCAAGACCGGCCGTAATGGCCAGCTTCGCTTTATAGACCAGATTGTGCTCCTTTAACGAGCGCGGCGGAAAAATCGTCGATTCGCTGTACGCGAATTCCTTATCGATAAAGCTCAAGTGATATAGAATACCGAGCAGCTCTTCTGCTTTCGAATGGGGGTTTGTGAACCGTTTATCATTAAATTGATACTCTCCCACCCGGAACAACGTGTTCGGAATTTGTTCGCGAATAGAAGGCATATCGATTCCGTGCCGTTCGTCTCCGAAGTGCATCACCATAATGCCGGGCTGGACGCCTTCGATGTCCGTTGCCTTCACCACATCCGTCACTTTAACGCATTGGAACGCAACCCAATCCTTCATTAATTCCGTATCCAGCTTATATGTGATTTGTGCCAGTAACGTTTCCCTTGTTTCCTGACGACCGTAGGTCGTATTAAATTCCGCCACGCAAGTATCGCAGTAGCAGCCTTCGATATATTCGTTAAAGTTACCGGCTCGCAGATCATCGTCAAGGAAAACTTCCTTGAAGCCAGCATTACGCAATAGCTTTGCCGCCTTGCCGTTGTCCTCAATGAGGCAAGCATCGATCGCCCCGCAATAATAGACGGTTTCGCCGTTTTTATCGACCCGATAGTGCCAATGCTTGGGGATTTCCAGATCCAAATCGGGATCGTCCGGATTCAGCGCGTTCCCAGGGTGTCCAATCGGAATCGTTACCGCACCGACCTCAAGTCCATGCAGCTCCGCGAACGCCTTTGCCTGCTTCAGCTCTTCGATATCGACCATCTTGCCGGAGAAGAATCCGGCAATCCAAATTTTCTCGATACCGGCTTTTTTTATGTTCGCAATCAAGACATCCCTCGTCGAGATGTCCAACAATGGTTCATGTGCCATACTATATTGAAGCTTCATCCCTATCACTCCTGCCAGTTTCGATTTAAGGAAGCCATTTTCACCCTACTGTTACACTCCGCACATCCCGATCAGGCAGCGGCGGAAAAGCCGCATGAGGCTCCGACTGGTACCAGAATGCCGTGGATGCCACATCATCCTGCAGATGCAAATATTTCTGTTTGTCCTCCGCGTTCACTTGCCAGCCCAGCGGCTGAACCGTTGCCTTAAAGTCCTCCCCGAAGAATATCGGATCGCGAATATGCCAGCGGTATAAGCCGTGCCGCATGTTGGCCGACATGAAGCCGTCGGGTTTAATTAACTGATGGTAGCCAAGGTAAGGTGCGCTGTACGTCTCGTAAGCTTTCTGATCATTCGTGAAGAATCCCCAAGCTCCGCCAAAATAATCCTCAAGTCCCGTACCGCAATACGTTGGAAACTGCGTGTCCCCATCGATGTAGAATTTGACCTCGCCTTCTCCCCACCAACGGTTATTGTTCTGTCCCCAGGCCAGATAGACGCCAGCGAACCGACCTTTACCGGAAATGCCGTCCACGATTGTATATTCCTCTCCGCGTGGAATCGGATTTTGCCTGCGCCACTGCGCATGGAAATAAGTGCAGTCCTTAGGAACATCCGCAAGCGAATAATCGATCTGGTAGAACAGCATATCGAGATCGACGAGACGCGTATTCTCGACCGTGATGCGCGCCGAACGTCGGAAGGGCATCGGCCAGTAGCTGTTGAAGCCGCCGAGCGGATTCACGTTGATCGGCTCAGACAGCACGTTAACCGGAACGCCCCAGCCATTGCAGAAGAAATCCCCGTACGGTACCTCGACCGATGGCTCATCTTCGCCGTCCCAGTAAAAGCGCAGCACGAGATCGCGATAAAACTTCTCGCCGCCGAGCGTCATCCATATGTGCGTAATGATGCCCGGCCCTTCCATATCGGCCAGTACGACTGTCTCTCCGCCTTTGACCGTAATATAAGGCCGAGCCTTCCAGCCGATGCCCATAGCCGAAGCGGGTCCATCCGGACTCGGCGCCTCCATCGCACCCTTGCCTTTCTCTCCAGTAGGATTCTCGGCAGAGATGGAGCGGGATACGGCGTTCGAAGCGTGAAACATTGTAGATAAATCGAACGAGATACTCATCTTGAACCTCCAGCTTAATAGGGATTCGAGGGCATCATCTCCCACGCCTGAATCGTATCAAAGGTAGCTGAGCCACCCTCGCTGTACAGGTAAACGCCCGTGCTATCCACTCTTTCCGGATAAACCCGTCTTGTTATCGCTTGACGCTCATTGGCAAAAATCTCAATAACGGATTTATCGATAAAAATCGTTAATTCGAGTTGTTCGCCTTCCTTCAATTCAAAAGGCGCGGCTTCCCTAACCTTCCAGCCGTTGACGCCGCTGCGAGTCGAATCAAATACAAGCTCCTTGGTTTCGGCATCGTAATAGAGCAGAGTGACTTCCTCTTCGTCCGGTGAAGTTCGCACCTTCAGACCTGACTTCTGAGCGGTCCCGGGCGTGATCGCCAGCTTAATCTCGGAGGATTCGCCGTTAATGCCATCCAGCTCCAGCTGTTCGCCAGCGGAGAGCTCGATTGCCGGAAAGCTCTTGGCGTTATACCTCAGCATGGCAAGCTCATCTACCGGCGCCATCCGTAACGTATTGTCCTCTCCTAACCATACCGTTCTAGGCAAGCTGTACACGCCGGACCACCCGAAGCTCGATTCGTCTTCCAGATTATCGACGATCCATGCCCACATGATCTGCCGGCCTTTATCGTCCATCAAGGCTTCCGGAGCGCAGAACGCTTTGTCTACCCACGTGATGCGTCCATGCGTTTCCAATAGCAATTTATTTTCGCGATATTCGCCGATATAATATTGGCCGCCCTTATTGTGCGATATGAAAAGCTGCAGGTACTTGCCGCTCGGCTCTCCGCCTTGTTTCGTCAGAGGAAGCGGGAAGAAGCTCGCGCACATGTCGTCTTCGGATTCCAGCGTCCATTTG
The DNA here is from genome assembly GCF_042655525.1 of Cohnella soli. Taxonomy (NCBI): domain Bacteria; kingdom Bacillati; phylum Bacillota; class Bacilli; order Caryophanales; family Paenibacillaceae; genus Cohnella; species Cohnella soli. Next base: position 461,325 of record NZ_JBHSMI010000052.1, on the reverse strand, counting down.
TTCGAACGATCCCTTTCATAAAAGCGACCCGCGTATTCCCACTTCTTCAAATCCGTCGATTGGAATAAATCCGTCCAATCTCCCCTCGCCTCAAGCGGAGAATCTTCCTTTCTTCCGAACTTGCCGAGCACGCATAAATTCCCGGTTTGCATATAATACACGCCGTCTTTTTTCCAAATATTGCTTGGGTCGCAGCTCCCCGCATACACGATTTCGCCATTGGCGCCGACGACTTCCGTAATGCCGTTTTCCGTACTTTGGATCGCCAGCGTATCGAATTTTTCCCAATGGTCATAATGCCTATCCGAGCTTCTGGCAATCCCGACTCCTCCGCCCTCCATCGTCTCCAAACTCGTTGCCAAGCTCGAATAAGAGAGGTAGGCGGTACCGTCGTCATCTACGAAGGCGCCGCCGCTAAAAGCGCCGTTATCCCCGGGGGTCGGGAATAACGCGTCCGGGTGATGCCGCCAATGGACGAGATTATGGCTCGAAACATGCCCCCAATTGAAAGAATCTCTCGTACAGTTCTTATAGAGGTACATCAGATGATATCTGCCATTCGCATAAAAAGCGCCGTTCGGATCGCCCGGCAATCCGAAGCCTTCGGGCATGGCAAAGTGAAACCCGGGGCGATAGCGATCGCCAAGCAGCAGCATTCTAAATTCCTTTACCGTCCGAATGGAGTCTTCAATCGTTTTATCTCCCATCGTTGCCTCCTGGCGTACCGAGTATGTTCAATATCGCATTGCTGAACACGGAATCGAATAGACCCCAATTCTGATCGACTATCCCGTAAGGATGATTCACCATGTTGCCCTTAAGCTCTGTGATGAAATACTTTCCGAACATGTGCAGATTTTTGAAGTAGCCGTAACCTCCGACAAAAGCCACTTGATATTCGGCTGCCAATCCGCGATACAGCTCATGATACTGTTGAAAGCTGCTTGAGGAGCCATTTCTGGAGAAAAGCGGATTCGCTCCGTTATTCGTAAGGACGATACACGGGATGCCGGCCTCCCGTATGCTCCGCAAAATGAAACGGGCCGCTTGTTCGGTCTCCTCCGGATTGCCGTAGCAGACATCGTTAATGAAATACTCCATCACGATCAAGTCTGGTTGAACTGGCAATACTTCAGGATGAAAACGATGCCTGCCATGACGCATTTCCTCTCCGCCATAGGCAATGACCGAAGTTGAAATTGCGGTGTGCGGATAAGCTTGCCTTAGCTTTCTTACGACTTGGGCAGGCCATAATCCGTGACGCGCATTGCTTGCGCCGAAGAAAGCAATGCGTACCGGATTGCCGGAAGCAAGCTTATCCCTGAAACCATCCAGATGATCTCGTTGCTCCAAGGGGATAAAGTCTAGCGGATCGATTCCGTTCAGCGCTTGTCTTCTGTCGAAAATCATTTCCGGATAGGCGTGAACGATGTACTGTCCGGACAGGTCAACATGCTCATCCGATCCATTTGCATCCAAGCCAATCTGCGAAAAATCCAGCTTCAGCCCCCAGCTTACCGGATATCGGTAGGCGGATTGCAGCACCAACGGCAATTCCCGATCGTGCGGCAGCAGCTTCTTATCCGTCCATCGCAAAGTTTCCATCGTTAAAGAGTCGTTCGTACCATAATCTTCTCCCGTTGCCCCGATTCTGACTTGGTATTGGCCCCGGGAATCACCTTCTGCGGCCGTAACTTCGACCACGTAGGTGCGCTCCACCATATCCTCATACCGTCCTGCGAGAACCGGCAACGAATTCGTCGACCGGGCAGACAACGAGCGATTCGCAGTGACCGTGCTTCCTCCACCATAAATACTGGATTGTCCCCAGCCCGTGAAAACATGGGCCAGAACAACTCCCGTTTTCACTGTCGGTGGCTCAGGCAACAACAGTTCGCGCGACTCCGGCGCTTCACTGTCGCCTTCTACGACTTGTATCGTTCCATCCTCTAGCAGAACGAGGGCATCATATCTGCATAACCATACCGAGTAATCGATGGAAAGCTCTTGACCAACGCCGATTTCCCCTTGAGGATGGCGTTTGATGGTGCCCCAGTAGCTATCTTGCGTATAGTCGAACTCCGGCACGTAGCGCTTCTCACGATCTTTAGAATATACTTGCAACGATCCGGGGACCATGCGCTGATAAGGCATTCCGGCTGTACCGCGAACATCCTCGCCATTCCAGCCGCTCGGGGAAACCGTGCCTTCGCCTACAATCCGATAGATTTGGTTGTTAAACCGTCTTTGTCCGGCCTCTCGAATACGAATCGAAGCGGCTTCTGCAAGCTCGATGACCTGAGGGCCCATACTGATTTTCCCCGGCTCGACAATTACGTTCATAGAAGCCGGCTTCGTGGGGATGACCGCAAGGCCCGAAACGTTAACTTTCATGGATTTATCCTCCCGTTAGCCTTGTATTAAGGAAGTAACGTCAGCAAAATCATTTGCGAAGTTAATGCCGTATCCAGTTCGATCGTCAGTCCCTCTCTCGCTAACGCGTAACCGGAGGCAACGAACTCGCTTCCTTCGGGCTCGATTCTCACGTGATAATTCGCGCCTTTATCGAGGCCTTTGAATTTCAGCGTATAACAATCGACATCCGCGTTGACCAGACGGAACACGGTCGCTACGGCTTTCTTCCGGTCTTCGGACACATATTCCAGCGCAGCCCAGCCTGAACCGTCGGCCCCGGGGATGACAGGCGTATGGTGATAGACTTTCGACGTTCTATGGAATGATCGAATAAAGTCCTTGTAGATGCTGATATATTTTTTGGCGCACGCCATGATGGCGGGATTCGCTGCCGCGAGCGAAGGCGTAATGCCGCATAGCATCGGATGTCCCATCATAATCACATGCATTTGGCTGTCCAAATTCCCTTCCATACCTGGCGAGTATGACCTGTTGATATATTCAGGCGGCAGCGCCATGCTCATGCCATTCAAGATCCGCACTGTACGCGGCATCTTGAACCAGTCGGAAACCCATGTCGTCGTAAATCGGCTAACGATGCCGATGTCCGTCCTTCCGCCTCCGCTGGCGCAGTTCTCTAGCTGAAGGTTGGGGAACCGCTTGCCGACTCTCTCGAAAATATTGTAAATAGCCTCCATATGACGCCAATGCGTATTCTCGTTCCTGCCGTCCTTCAAGTTAAAGCCTCCGTCATGAGAGCTTGAATTGTAATCCAGACGGAACATATCTAACTGATATTTCTCGACAAGCCGAATGATCTCGGACTCCACGAATTGCTTCACTTCCGGTTTCGAGAGATCGAGCACTCTAGGGAACGTTCTGCCATACTGCTCAAGAAACCAATCCGGATGCTCCTCGGCAAGCTTGGATTTCGCGCCGGCTGTTTCGATTTCAACCCATAAACCGCATTTCAAGCCTTTCGAACGAGCATGCTCATAGACGGGGAACAGATCATTCGGAAGAACGTCCGAGGCATGCCAATCGCCCGTCGTATTGCCCCAATCCGTTCCTGCTTGGCCGTTATTGCCGTACCATCCGGCATCGACCATGAAGAGCTCCGCGCCTAGCTCGGCCGCAATGTCTACCTCGTGCTTCAGTCCCTCTTCGCTCATATCCGGCTGCTTATAACCAGGCACCATATAACCGGCTTGGTTATAAATCACCGGCTGCAAGCCGTCGCCGACTTGTCGCAGGACGAATTGACGCAAATAGCCATGCAGGTTCTGGACTGCCGTATCGAGATCGACATGGCTCAACCCGAAATGCATGTCCGGCGCTGAGATCGTCTCGCCTGGCGCGATCAATCTGGCAGGAGACGGCGTAACAGGTGTAACCTCGAAGTTCAAATTGATCTTGTTCGGAAGACGGCTATCATTGAAATAATCGGCGAAGAAGGCTGTCTTCCAGTTCGCCGACCACCCCATCTGGCAAACGAAATAGCCGCCGTTTATGTTATTGCGCAATATAAAGAAAGGACTGCTGTGCCCGCTCATGCCGAAAGTCGAGTTAAAGAATATGCCGGTGTTGACCGGAATAGCCTGCCAAGCGAAGTTACCTTCGTTCGCCCAATACAAATCTTTAAACCGCCCGACGGAATAAGGCGCTACCGTGTCGTCTCGCAGATTATCGGCGATGTTATCCGTAATATTCCAAATACAACCCTTGAAGGGTGTTACGTTCGTAAGCCCGAAAGTGGTCTCGTTCGAGAGATTGGTGATTTCCATGGATCGCTTAAAGAAGCCGAACCCCGAGCAGCTGGTGATGATTTTTAATTGAATCGACTTCCGTGTATGCTTTAACGTCAGCGTTCCGATCGTGCTTCCAAGCTCATCTCGAGTCGAAACAAAGTCGCTGTATTCCCACCCGTAATATAAGGATTCTCCGTCGATCGTAAGGTCGAAGGACGGTTTATCTTTTAAGTCCATATGTTCGTAGATCGATGTTCCGTTATCTTGAAACCCGGCGAACAGCAGCCTTCCATCGACTAGCTTTTCTGTATAAATGGACGATTCCGACTCATACTGAAAGCGCATGTTGTCAAGATCGGCGTAAATTGCATTCTGAAAAGCGGTCACATGATTCCCTCCTGTCTGCTATTTACGGAACTGTTACGAAATAACCGTTCGTCTATCCCTTGTCTTTTGCCGGATTACTGCGTCAGCTTCAACCTTGCGTAGCTCTGCTACGCGGCGGTTTTGCTTCCTTGTACTCCGACAAAATCCTGCGGGATATCCTTCACCTTATTTCGCAACAGTCCCTAAGTAAAAAGGGACCACCCAAGGCAGCCCCTTTTTACTGCATCAATCCTTTGCCATGCTCAATTACTCACCCAAATTGTTCGCTTTAACAAACGCTTTGGCATCATCGATGAGTTTGTGGAACTCTGCATACGCTTTGTCTACGCCCATCGCAGTGAAATCATCGATGGCTTTTTTCTTCGCGGCATCGAAAGCTGCGTCATCTTTGGCCATAATAAATTTCGCAACGTTAGCCAAGAAGTATTGGTCTGCTTTAACCATAATTTGTTGGCTTGGCTCGGACAATTGCTTAACAAATGCAGGGAACGCGAAGTATTTCGAATCTGTAACCGCTTTTCCTTCTTTAACCAACTTGTCGTATACTTGGCCTGGGTACAAATCTGCTCCGAATTGTTGAGCCAATTCTTTCTCGGCCTTCGTAACCGTAGCCGGGTTGATGACAAGTTTCAAATCAAGCGGATATCCGTCTTCTGCTGTCCAAGCCTCATGAAGGTTCGAGATTTTGTTCAGCACAGGAGCAGGAAGAGTACCTACGCTTATCCCATAATCGTTATAACCAGGATCGGAAGGGTTCGCCATCTTGCCGATTAATTGAGGTTTGCCGTCTACGACATCCCAATCTACGCCTTTAACGCCTGTGAACACCAATCTTCCGCCTTCATCACCGCTAAGGTAGTTGAACAGTTCCATCGTACGTTCCGGATATTTATTCGCCTTTGTAATGGCACGAGCTGGTCCCAACAGGTTGCCGCCTGGGGCATCCTTGGTGTACAACGCCATATACCCAGGGAACGGTCCAGGCAGTTGTTGCAATTCTGCATTATCGTTGCCTGTATTCTTGATCAGATCATTGCCGCCTGTCCAGAAGCTCGCTGCCGAGTTAAATACTTGACCGTTGTTAAGCTTGGCGATATATTGGTCGATTTTTTGCGTGAAACCTTCCGGATCAAACAGTCCCATGCGATATGCTTTGTTGAAGAATTTGATTCCGTTCCAGAATACGCCGTCGCCAGCAATATAGTTGTCTACCACATCTCCGGTCGTTGCGCTGATCGACGTATTCGCCGTCCAGTTGTTATATCCCATGGAGAACGGATAGGAGATGATGTAAGGGAACGGATCTGCGGCCCACGCAGAGAACGCGTACGTTTTCTTGCCATCTTTCGTTTTCGGGAACTTGTCTTGCATTTCTTTATTTACTTTCAAGAAATCATCTTCATTGCTCATAGCCGGAGCGCCGATCGCTTTGTACAAATCCCATCTCGTGTAGAAACCGGCAAGAGCGGTTAACAACGGAGTAGGCGTAGGACTTGCTTTATTCACCCGAACCGGCAGGAAATAGACTTTCCCCGTATTGTTGCTTGCAGACGCTTTCATAATTTCCAGCGCTTGCGGCGTATTTTTCGTAATATTCGGGCCATACTTCGCAATCAAGTCATCGAGTGGAATAACCTGGCCGCCTTGAATCAAGGAGTCGACCAATGCAGAGACGGAGCCGCCCGTCGTAATGACGTCAGGCAAGTCGCCGCCGGCAATTAATGTTTTCTCTTTGACATCATCGCCCGTAATCAGTTCCAGCGTGATCCCGAATTTTTCTTTAATCACTTTAGCTATGGAAGTATTCCATACCCCATTCAAATTGGCATTCGAACCGCCAACGAATATTTTCAGCGTAATCGGATCTCTAGGGAGCTCAGGATAACCCGAAGAATCTGGTGATGCACTATCAGTTGATGCAGGCGCTTCGGATGAAGCAGATTCTGAAGCGGGTGCGGAGGATGCAGCATTGTTCTTATTGTTATTGCTGGAACACGCGGATAGCACAAGAAGCGTCATGATCAGAACCATCGCGAGCAGACTTGTTCTCTTCTTCATTACTGACATCGAATACCCTCCCTGTTATCGGTTCATGGATGCATCTATTGATAAATGGTTCTCTAGAAAAACCATTATATCCGTGTATTAACCTTTTACTGCACCAAGCATAATGCCCTTGATAAAATTCTTTTGCAGGAATGGATACACAAGAATGATCGGAAGCACCGAGATGACGGTGATGCTCATCTTAATCGTTTCCGGCGAAAGCTGGAGCTGTCTGCCCGAATTCCCGCTCCTCATCATGTCCGCAAGACCTTGAGACAAACTCTGAGCCTCATTCAAATAGCTGAACAAGATGACTTGAATCGTTTGCAGATTGGCCTTCTCCACCAGCAAGTAATTATCGATCCACGAGTTCCAACAGCCTACCGAGGCATACACGGCAACCGTAGCGACAATCGGTTTGGACAATGGAAATATAATCCGATTGAAGACGGTCATAAATCCGGCGCCATCGATTTGAGCCGACTCTTCAAGCGATGATGGCAATTGCTCGATATAAGTCTTGATCAGAATAATATAAAAGGCGTTAATGATTCCCGGAAGGACGTAGAGCAAGAAGGAGTTGCGCAATCCATAACTCTTCATGGTGATATACCAAGGAATCAAACCCGAGTTCAAATACATGGATGCAACGACGATACGATACATTAACCTGCGGAAAGGCATCACATGTTTCGTAAAGAGATAGGAAAGCATCGCCGAGAAGTAGACGCACAGTACGGTGAAGATCACTGTCTTTTCCACCGAAACCAGGAAAGCATGCGGGATCGTATTCAGACTGAATATTTTAATATAAGCGTCGATATTGAAATTACCCGGCCATAGATAAACGCCTTTTTGCGCCAATCTCGGTTCGCTGATCGAATAAATGAACACATAATAAAAGGGATAGACGCACACGAAGGAAAACAAGGCCATAAACACGTAGTTGAAAATGTCGAACGTTCGCTCGGCCAGCGAGCGCTGTTGTTTGCTGATCACAGGATCGACTCCCCCTTCGTTTTCTTGGAGAGATAGTTGACGGCGAACAACAGGCCAATGCCGAGCAGAGACTTAACCATCCCCAGAACAGTCGCATACGAGTAATCGCTGACAGCCCAGCCGACTTTGTAGATGTAGTAATCGAGCACATCCAATTTATCTGCGACAAGCGGATTGTAGAAAACAAAAAATTGGTCAAGACCATTGTTGAGCAAGTTGCTGATCTGCAACAGCAAGAGGACAAAGAACGTCGGGCCTAGCCCCGGAATTGTGATGTGGCGCATTAAGCCGAATTTGTCAGCGCCGTCTATACGGGCCGCCTCATATTGCTCGTTGTCAATTCCTGCAATCGCGGCCATATAAATGATCATCGTCCAACCGATCGTCTTCCACACATACAGCCCCGCCTGGAAAAACCATGCCGCGCCATTATTGCCCAGTATTCCGATCACAGGCACATCGACATGCAAGCTTCTTAGCAATGTATAATAAAGGCCCTCGTTGGAGAAAACGGCGAAAGTCAGGGCAAATACGACAATCCAGCTAATAAAGTTAGGCAGCGTTGTTACCGTCTGAATAAATCTCTTGAACTTGTTATGCTTCACTTCGTTGATCATAACGGCTGCAATGAGCGGTAATGGCGTAACCAGAATCAAGAGGAAACTCATTGCCAATGTGTTCTTGAGAACCCGGAAAATCTCGTTCCATTCTTGATACATCTTCACGAAGTTATCAAAGCCTACGAACTTCAGCTGCGAAAAACTAAGTGCCGGATTGTAGCTATAAAAGGAATAGACCCAACCGAACAGCGGCACAAAATAAAAAGCAATCACGTAAATCATAAAGGGCATGGCGATTAAGAAATAGGTCCATCCGATTTTGTTCTTTAGAGATAGCAACTTTGATTCCTCCTTGCCTGACGATTGTTGTGTCTTATGAACTTATTATAGAAGCGGGATCTCCGCATAAAAATGGACTTTCTAGTGAAATACACAACAAACCGAATGCCCCAAAAAGGTTTATTTCCATCGCGCCAAATAAGTTGCACTTTCTTTACGTTTTTTGCACTTTCGGGATCGCAAATATCAATTCAGTCCCTACTTGCAGCTCGCTATGAATTTTGATGCCATAATGGTCACCGAAGTGAAGTTGGATTCTGCGGTTTGTATTGTACAAGCCGATCCCCTTCTTCTCATGGGAATGTTCGTTATTGCCGTTAATGAGAGCTTCTCTTTCCTCTTGTAGCTTCGATTCGGACATGCCTTCACCGTTATCGAAGATGCGCCAGACGATTTCATTTTGCTCTTCCGTAGCCGTAATCGTTATCGTTCCGCCATTTCGGTTTTTCAAACCGTGCGTAATCGCATTTTCGACCAACGGCTGCAGCAGGAAACGCAGAAACGGATATTCCATGACTGCGGGAGATATCTCATAATGGAACTTAACCCCGCCTGCCATTCGGTAATTCATAATTTTGATATAATTTTCGATATATTCGATTTCTTCCCGGATCGTACAGAGCATGCCTTTCTTGAACATCGGCTGCAAGTAATCCCCTAATGTCGTAATGCTTTCCACAATATTGTCCGCCTTGACCATAATCGCCATCCATTTGATCGTATTTAACGTGTTATAGAAGAAATGGGGCGTAATCTGCGATTGTAAAGCCCCGATCTCGATCGTCCGTTTCTCTTCCTGAATCGTTTCCTTTTGTTCGATCAAGTCCTGAATGTTCTTGGACATTTTATTAAATTGAGCAATCAGAATCCCTAGTTCATTCCTTAAGTCCAGATCCAACGTTAATCCCAGATTGCCTTGCCCCATTCTTCTTACTACGGTCGTTAAACTGTTGAGCGGTTTCGTTATTCTGCGAATCCAGTACCTCGAAAGAATGGCCGCCGATGCCAGACTGCAAATAAACATCGTGACGACAATGAGCCTCAAGGTCAAAATATCTCTGGTGAAAATGCTTACTGGAATTTCGTTCACAAGCGTCCAACCGAGCGCGTTGATTCGGTACGACATGATCTGTTTACTATCCCGTTCTTCGCTGGCAAATTTATTGCCTGCGTTCACGGGATGATCCTTTTGCTCAGGAAGCGCTCCCGCTTGGCCGATTTTCGCTTCGTCCCCGTGAGAGACGATTTGCCCCGAGTCATCGACCAAATACAGTTCGTTATTCTGCATATCGTTGGCATGATTATAAATATCATTGAAGTACTTCATATTCACATTGAGGACAAGCGTAGCCGAGTGGTTATTCGAGTAAAAGCTGCGTGCTGCAGAAATATAGTGTGTCGGCGGCTTCGCAGCTGAATTGGATATCGTTCTCGCATCTGCAATATTGAAATCCTGATCGGTAAACCCTCCGAACCAGACTAGCGTTTGCGCTGCAGACTTCACCTTGCTATAAATTTGAGCGCGATAAAATTCATTCACGTTACTCGATGAATCGAATAGAATATCGTTTCTTTGCACGGTCGTTCGAATCATAAAGCCGTTATCGCCGAAGTAACTGATCGAGTCGATATATTTATTGGCAGACAACGTTTCCGCGAAATATTGGAACGCCGCCACAACCTGCAAGACGCTGTTTGTCTCATTCATGCTTTTGAAATTGATCAAATTTTGCAATTCGGCTTTTAAGAAGAGCTGTCTTGAAACCTGATCAACCTGATTGACAAACAACGACAGATTATAATCGTATTGATTAAACTGCTGTTGATTCGTATCCTTTGCATTGTTCTTCAATACATTCAGGATGCCGAAATAGGCAATAAGCGAGCTTATCGTAAAGATAAACAGGAAGATGACGAGGAACGAGATCACCAATTGATTCGCCAAGGAAGATCGATTCGATTTATTAAAGATTCTCATCATCCGCTTCGTCCTCCCCTTCCTCCCTATCCTCTCTTTCCTCTCTGCTGTCCACGAACCATATCTTCCTGAATTCATGCGGCCTCATGCCGGTCACCTTTTTGAATATTCGGCTAAAATAGCTGTCATCCATATAACCGGTCTTTTCGGCGATTTCATACGATTTCAGATGCGTATTCATCAACAGGTTTTTAGCCATATCGATTCTGTAATGATTTAAATATTCAACAAAGCTCGTCTGCAAATGCTTCTTGAACAGTCTGCTTAAATAACTCGGGTTCATCTGTACTTGATCGGCTAATTGCTGCAGAGAGATATCTTGGTCGTAATGGTTCTGAATATATTTAATCGCTTCGGCGATTTCTTTGCTGATCGCCCTCTTCTTCTGGTGATAATTTTTAACTTCAAGTAAATAATCCGTAAAAATAGAGATGTTCTCATCCAAGGTCGTGCTCTGATGAATCCGGCCGGCATAGTCGAACGCCATACTGGAGATATCCTCGGCATAAATATTGAGGTTAACGGTCGGCCAGTGAATCCAGCGGATCATCATCACCTGGATGTCCTGCTTGGAGATGCTCTCCAATTGGCTAAGCGCCTGGATGCCGGCTTGAATTTCTTTGGCGTACCTGTCGTTAAACAACGGCTCCGAATCGGCAATCATATTGTCGAGCTTCATTCCTACGTTTTTCGCAACGCGGTCCGCTCCCATTAGATCCGCTCTGATATATTTTTCGTTTCCGAGAACGAATCCGAGATCCAGCGCGCGGAGGCATTCCACGTACATAGCCTTAAGCGCGGAATATCCGTTGTTCATCGAACTGATCCCGAAAGTGACGGAAGCGTTCAGGTAAGTTTTAATGATGCTGCTGATATGTGACAGGATGTCCTGCAGTTGTTGATAAATATTCGACTCGCTGACGACATCCTGGAAGCTGAACGCCAGAATATATTTCTCGTCCCGCTCGTAGATGACTTCTCCCCGGTTGTAGCCGGCTAGCAATTCACTCATCATGTTCAGAATGCTGAATCGGATCAAATTCCCGTGACTGTCTTTGAATTTGCTTTCCATCTGTTTGAAATTGTCGATCGCCATCACGCAAAGAATCAGTCTCTCCGGGTGGAGACGGAACCGCAGTTTTTTCGTAATTGCGGCGAATTCCGCATCCGAGTAGCGCCCGTAAGACAAATAATCCTTCATTGCGTTTTCTTTGAGGTTAATGGCATTCAGCAGGTCCTGCTGTGGCTCCGATGGAGCTCGGACACTTTTTGTTTGCAATTCTGACTTCACTTTCTGCAAAACAGATTCCATCTCATCAATGGACATTTTTAACTTGAGAATATAATCGGTCACGCCGAACCGGATCGCCTTATGAACCAAATCGAATTCTTCATAAGCAGTCAGGATGATAATCTTCGTCTGCGCATCGTTCTCCCTAATGCGGGAGATCAGTTCCATGCCGTCCATATTAGGCATTCGAATATCGGTAAGGATGAGATCCGGTTTTTCTTGCTGATAGAAATCCCACGCCGTCTGCCCATTCGAGAAATCCGCTATAACCTCCATCCCTAATTTCGACCAATCGATCGAGTTTTTCAGGCCAATTCGCACCAACATCTCGTCCTCTACGAGGATGACCTTGATCATGACTAACACCTCATTTTCAATCTCGAATTCCAATGGATATAGAAAGAGCCTATTCGCATAAAGAATCGGCTCTTTCCTTATACATATTTGATTTTTCCCCTTACATCAGCTTAACTTTCAACAGACGTTCACCGTGCGCGTACCAGCCTCGAGCCTCGCCGATTTTCGTGCCGCTAACTTGTCGAATGGCCCGGCCTGATGCATCAAGCTCGACCGGCTCATTCTCGTTCAGTTCAACATCCGGACGAGCGGTTATGAACACGATTCCTCGATCCTGCACGATTCCATAGTCGCCGGGCGGAATCGCGTCCATTGCCGTCCCGTACAACGAGTCGCCTGATACCCATCTCTTTACACCTTCCCCATCCTGCGACACCAGGCTTCCTTTGTCAATAGTCATCGCTCCGGTATTCCGAACGAACCGATGAATCGAAGGATCGCTGATCGACCACTTTCCTTCGCAAAGCTCATCGAACGCGGTAGGAACCGTCGTATAGCCCAAGTCCAGCGTCGTGACGGCTTCGACGTAGTCGATCGAATTACCCCGAAGCTCAAAGGAAAAGCTGGGTTGGACATACGAACGCAGTTGCTTAACGGCAACTCCTTTGATATAGAGATAGCGGAGGAATTCCGCTCGGCAGCCCTCGATGATCACGGTCTCGTTACCGTAGGTGATCAGTTCGCCAATAACGATGAACGGACTGATACAGTTGTAAAGCTCGAACCGGCAGCCTTCACCATTATAAGCCTCGAAGCCATTATGCATCCATAGCATTCCGTTGGAATGGACGCCCCTGGCGACGATCCGTTGGTGTTGCCGGAGTCCGCAAGCGAGGCCATTCCGATAGTTGCCCATGTCCGGCGTGTTTTCGTTGATCAGGGTGCAGTCGACGAGTTCGATCGTCCCGTGAAGGTACTCGTCGTCGATATGCACAGGTGCCTTCAAATTATAACTGACGATGGTCAAGTTCCGAAGCGCAGCATATTCGATCCGTTGACCGTAACAGGCCGAATCGAATACGTTCTTCGCATCGCTGTAATCATCGTCCCGTTTCAGGATCCGCACGCCGCCTCGGGATTGTCCGACGAGCTCCACGTAATTTTTCAAGCCCAAAAACAGGTTGCCGTCGTTCGAGACATCGTAGGTGCCGTTCAGTATCCGCAGTACGTACCGTTTCTGTGCGGAGTTGTCCGTTATGTCGTCGAGCGCAGCCTTTAAATCCGTATAGTCGCAGTCCTCGCCGGCGGTTCCGCCAACTTTCACGACTTTCTCCACGAGTGTGTAAGCCTCACTCATCTGCTCATCCCCTTCACCCGAAGCAGCCTAAGGAAGCAGCTTGAAGTTCGGCATGTAGCCGTGAAGTCTGAATGCCCGGAAAGCTTCGGCATACTCGCACCCGGCTTGCAGACCTCTGAACTTGTCCGTAATGTCCAAAATGTTAAGCAGGTTGTGTGTCTGGTACACGTCCATCCAGTTGAACTGGCTCGTATGCATGGCCAGCGCTTCCTTCTTCAGTTCGTACACATCCGTGATGTCAACGTACACTTCCGGCAGGAACCCGATTCCCACTGGAGTCCCGTAATAGAAGAGAGAAGGGTTCTTGTCGATCGGCGGCTCGTCTGCCGGAATCAGCTTGCCTGGAATCGACAGCATGACCTGGCTGACGACCTTCCCTGTAATCGCATGGTCCGTGCTCGGATCCTCGGGGTAATTAACCAGAATGACGTCCGGATTCGCCCAACGAATCGCGTTAATGATGGCCCTCCGCAGTTCGGGCGTGTCTTGCAGCCCTTGATCGTCGAAGCGTAGGAAGCGGACTTCCGCCCCCATAAGCTTCGCCGCATCCAACTGCTCCTGCTCCCTCTGCGCGGCGATAGCCTCTCTGCTCTCGTACTCGTTAGAACCGATATTTCCGCTGGTCGTAAGCGCGATAAAGATGTTGTGGCCCTGTTGTTTGTACTTGAGCAAAGTTCCCGCGCAAAATACTTCAATGTCATCCGGATGTGCACCAATAGCCAATACGTTCATTAAGATCCGCTCGCTTTCGAATAGAAATTAAATTTTGTCGATCTTTTCTTCAAGTTCGATACCATCACGCCTGCGACAATCAGTGCCCCGCCCGCGAGCTGCGCAAGCCGGATCGGATCGCCGAGAACGATATACGCGACCACAATCGCGACGAAAGGCGGAATGTTCATATACATCGCGCTCGTCGAAGCGCCGACCTTGGAAATACCGTGGTTCCACCAAAGGCCTGCCATTCCCTGAGCGAACAAAGCCATGACGATCAGAAGCACCCACGGATAAGAATGATCGCTGTAATGCAGGTGGCTTTGCAGCTGTTCGGCTCCAACCGCAGGAATCATTAGCAGCACCCCGATAATCGTGGCATAAAGCGTGACGTCCCGGGAGTTCATCGTCATCGTGGCTTTGCGGATAAATAGCACGCTTGACGCCAGCATCAACATGGCCAGTAGGATGAAAAAGTCCCCGGTCGACATGCCCGTAACTTTGCCGCCGTTCAAGACAATGATCGCGACGCCGGTTAGCGCGACCAGCGCGCCGATCAGCTTAAAGCCGGTCATTCTTTCCTTAAGGAACGCTCGCGCCAGGAATGACGTGGCTACGGGAGACAGCGCGATAATTAACGCCGCGTTGCCCGCGCTCGTATGCTCGAGGCCGACGAAATAGAAAATCTGGTACAGCAGCGAGCTCGTAACGCCGATCAGGACAAGCAGCACCCATTCCTGCCGATTCGGCTTGGCAATCCCTCCGCCCCAGAGGCTTACGCCGATCAGCAGCAGTAACGTGACCGTTAAGCGCAAGAACGCGAGCAGGATGGGCGAGAACTCCGTCAGCAGATAGGCGCTGGCAACGTAATTGCCGCCCCATAGCAAGGTGACGCCCAATAGTTGGAAAACGACCGCTCTATCCGACATGCCGCCCTCCGCTAGACCGACAACTCGAATCGATACGTTCCCGAGCCCGCTTCGATTATCCAATAGTCGGGTACATCCAAGACCGAGAATATGCCTTCCGCCAGCTCAACCGGCTGTTCGCTCTCCCTTAACGATCCGCTGCCAACCTTAGGAACGTAGATCATAGCGGTCGTGTTCGCCGGAATGGAGACCGTGTGAGTAAATCCATCTTCCGTCTTCTCCCAAGCCGAGCCGATTCGGCCCCGGACGGTATCGATCGTGCCGCTGACGCGGGTTAGGTCGCCCAGAATATACGGCTTGATGACGCTCGTTCGATATCCGTTCGTGCCTGTCTTGATTCCCGCTAGATGCTTATAGAACCAATCGTCGATCGTGCCTAGAAAATAGTGGGCATAGGATCGAGTTTCAGCTTCCCACGCTTCCCAGAATGACGTTCCGCCGACAGCCAAGCAATAGCCCCAGCTCGGGTACGTCGTCTGGTTCGCGATGCAGTAGGCGAGCTCGCCTTGCCCGTGTTCGGTCAGCACCGGCGCCAGGAACTTCGTGCCGAAGCAACCGGTATCCAGATGCCCGTTCGTCCGAGTCCGAATGTCCTGCGCCAAATTCTCTATGACACGGGGGATGTTGGCTTCGGGCACAGCGCCGAATGCGACCGGGAGCACATTGGACGTCTGGCGGTACCCGGCTTCTATTGGCGTGTGGTAGACAGCATTGTCCGCATCGTAAAACTTCTCGTTTAACGCCGCCTTCAGCCGCTCTTCCGCGATCAAGAACGCTTCGCGATCCGCCCCCTCACCCAGCACTTCGGCGATTCTCGCCATCAAGCTGAACGAATGGAGTACGTATGCCGTGGCCAGCAAATCCCCGCCCTCCGGACCGATAAATGGCCCCGGCACCGCCCAGTCCGCATAACTTTCGTCCGTGCTCGTGCCGTCGACCAGCCGATCCCATTCATATTGCAAATACCGCTTCATGCCTACGTAATGCTTGCGCATTGTCTCCCGATCTCCGTAGTACTCGTATAACGTCCACGGGATGATGACGAACGCCGACATCCACGCAGGCGTGGGTGTCATGTAAAGGAACGGACCCGGCGCCGTATGGCAGACCGCCCCGTGCTCATCTTGCGAATCCGCGATATCCTGCAGCCATTTGCTGAAAAATGCCGTCATATCGAAATTCATCGACGCACACTCGGCAATCGCTTGCGCATCGCCCAACCAGCCACGCTTTTCGTGGAAAGGCGTATCCGTCGGAATGCTGTGAAAGTTATTCAGCATCGTATCCACCATTGCCCGATGAATCCGGTCGAACAACGTGTTCGAGCTTGCGAAGCTGCCAATTGCCCCTACGTCATTGTGGAATACCTTTGCTTCCAGCCGAACAGCGCTTATGTCGCACGTGCTCTCGATCTGGATATAACGAAAGCCTTTATAGCTGAATTTCGGTTCCCAGCTTTCCTCGCCGCCGCCCTTGCAGACGTAAACATCCTCTTGCGCGTTCTCCCAGAATTGATGGTCGTAGCCCGCCTTCCAGATGTCCAGCCGGCCATCCGCACGCGGCATCTCTCCGTAAATCAGCTTCACGCTGACTCCCGGCTGAGAAGTAAGCGACAATCTCGCCCAACCCGTCGTCACCTTGCCGCAATCGAACACGTAAACATTCGGCTTCGGATTCCCGATGAGGGCGAACGGCACGGTCTCGACAACGCGAATCGGCGGGACGAATGCCGCTTCAATCGCGCCTTCTGCCGGCGTCATGACGTTCACGGGAACCCAGCTCTCGCTTCGAAATCCTGCCTTGTTCCAACCATTCTGCTCATATCGAGCATCATACTTATCGCCATACCAGATGTTATCGTCCCGGGTTGGACCGTCCGCCGTTAACCACGAGCGATCGCTAACGACCTTACAACTCGTTCCATCCGAATAATCCATCTGCAATTGCAGCATAAACTTCGGTTCGATTGTACCCGTACTCGGCTCGGGCTTGCTAAGGTTGTCGCCGATCCAATCTTTCCCGTATGCATAATGCCCGCGACCCAATTCAACGCCGATGCAATTGTTGCCGATGGCCAAGAGCTGCTCGCCTTCGAACGTCAAGTAATATACGCGTTTAGGAAACTGCGTATAATCCGGCTGCAGCAGCCCGTCGCCAAGACGCTCTCCGTTTAAGGTCAGTTCGAAATAACCGAGGCAACACATATACAGCCTGGCTCGTTTAACCGTCTTCTCGACCGCGAACTCCTTGCGGATCAACGGAGCCGGACCTCTGCGTTTGATCCGTCCCCACGGCTGATCGCCGAACTCCGCGATCACCTTCGCCTGCTGCCAACCGCTCTCCACATCATCGGCAAGCTTCCAGCCATCGTCAGCCGCGATCGAGGTAACCCATGTGGAATCGGTCGAGATCATTTCGATGGAGCCATCTTCATAATGAAACTCGAAGCTGGCTATAAAGCCTGCATGGACCGAATCCGTGTTCACGACCTCGCACGCTAGACAGTTATCCCCTTCGGTCAGCTTGGCAGTGAAATCGATATAGTAGAAAGGCGAAGACCAGTCCTGCTTCCATCGCTTATTCTGCTTGGCGATCGTGCTTCCATTGACGAACAAAGTGAACAGACTCCCGCAAGTACCATGGAAGATCGCTTGCCGTATCGCTTTATGCGACGGCAAACGAATGATTTTGCGGTAAGCGATTTTAACATCCGCTTCGGGCTCTGCTTGAGATGGCAACGTATGCCAGATCCATCGGCAACCAGCTAACGGATTATAGCTCGAATTGCCGCCGATCCACTCGCTCCGCCAATCCCCGGTATGCAACAAGCCCGTTTCGAACCAGGCAGGGGCGCTCCATTCCGAAGCCGCGTCATCTCCATCCCACACCATTACTTTCCAATAGTAACGTTGACCGGATAACAGCTGACTTCCCGCATATCGAATTTGCAGCGTTTCATCCGATGCCACTTTACCGCTATCCCAGGCTCCCCCGACCGAAAGATTCACTTGCGTCTCGTCCGTATCGACGATTATGCGGTAGCTCGTTTGACTTTGCGCTCGCTTGGAAGCTTCTAGCTTCCAACTGAACAAAGGCAGCATCGTGCTGATCCCGAGCGGATTGACGGTATTCTCCGTTTTCAAATCAACAGCAGTTACAGCGGCATGATTACTTCTAGTTATGCTCATCGTTGCTTAAGCCCCCCCGTGCCGAATCGTCAACGTCGCTTGCCCCGCAAGTCCGGATGGCTGCAGCGATTGAACGCGTTCCCTTTCGTTATGAGCGTAAAGTCGCTTGTCGCGAATTTGTTTGATTTTCTCCGTAAAATACGGCCAATTGTTCGTTACGGGACTTTCCGGTTTCGGTTCGTGCAAATCCGGAGAAATCATATGATTAATCCACAGGTTCACGACTTTAATGGACAGCTCGTTCTCTCCTTCGTGCAACCAATTCGTTACATCGAGACATCTTGGCGCTTTCCAGAGCACGCCTGCGCTGCTGCCGTTCACGAACACTTCGGCCACTTCGCGAACGTCTTCCAGTTCCAACCAAATGCTCTCTCCTGGCCGGATTGCAGGAACCGTCACTTTCTTGTCGTAGAACGCGCTGCCGCAGTAATATTTCACCTCGGTGAACTGCTCCCATGTTTGCAGTTTCTCCAGTTGTCGCTCGAAGTTCGCTTCAGGAATCCGAAGAGTCCAGCTATTCGTAATGTCGATATGACGGTCAACCTGCGGCACTGTCGGCAGTGTCCCGTCTTCCCTCTCATTCCCCGCTCCAAAGAGCTCGTCACCGAAGACCACAATGAAAGACTGGAACGGCTCGAATGCAATTTCAATTACTGTTTCGTGGCTCTCCGACGGGAATTCAACATATCGCACGGTCTCGCGCGTCATTGGATCAAGCACGGCCGCTGTCCGGCTGCCGTATTTAAACCGTATACGCGCTTTCCGTTCTTCGCCGCACACGTTCGATACGAAGTAGATATGACCACCCTCATGGACGCGATGCACATAACCAACGGTTTGCGCTGCCACGTCCGGGCTGCCCTCCTCCCCTAACGATTCAATCGTCACATCGGGAGCCTCCGACTCTTTTAACCGATCAATCAACTGATCTTCATTTTCGACAAGGATCGTTTTGCCTTTTCCGACTTGTTTCCAAATCCCGGTTTCGACTTCGAACATGTTTTCCATCAATTTATCGAGGAGCTGATTGTTTGCCTCTCTGTCAATAAATCCGGGGACGGTTCGCGGACGATCCGATACGGCAATGAGGATGCCTCCTCCAAGCACATATTCAAGCAATTTGTGAGCCGTATCCAGCGGCAGTCGAGTCACCTTTGGCAAAATGATCGTTTTGTATAAGTTAACACCGATTGCCAGCCCAGCGTCAGTCATGTGAGACAGATCGGTTATGGCTTCATCATTCAGGAAATCGAAATAATAACACGATTTGTTCACGCGATTGATCAAGCTCTTGCCCATATGCTCCTCGAGCTTCATCCCTAGATGCAGTTCGGCCATCGGCATCGAGGACCAAATATCGGACTGTGGCAAATAGATCGCCACTTCCGAGTAGCTGTCCCCCGTCTGCAGGAAGGCGGAAACCGTATGAATATAGGAAGAGAGGATCGGGTAGTACTCCCACCATGTATTGTTATGAGAAATGAAGGATGAAGCATAGAATGCCCAGCCCGGTTTACCTGCAGATTCCGGCGAGTAGGAATAGCCGTGATTGACGATTTGATTGATGCCATCGAGGAAAACCGCATCAACCGCCGCTTTCATCATTTCCAGAGTTTCCATGAAACGCGGCACACGCAGCCAGGTGAACGTCTCGTTCGATATGACCTTGCGACCGTAGACGTGACCGGCAGAGGTAGCCAATCTGCGATGAACCGTGTTCACTTCGTACTTGTCGTTCGGGCCGAACGTTTCGCCCTCCGGAAAATCGGCAGCCGCATAAGCTTGAAGAATATCGCCCCAAGTTCCATGCGCCTGAATTCTCGTTTTGATCCCTTTGGAGTTACTCCATGCGGTGAAGTTGCGGAAGAAGTTCTCGATCGTTAACTCCGAAAATGTTTTGTAGAAGTCATAACGGATATCCGCCGTAATATCGCCGATGTCCCCCCACAAAGCCGGCATAAAAGGTGTCAGCTCATAGCCTCTGCGAGCAAGAAATTGCTCCGGCATAATCTGCGTCCAGTTGTTGCCGCCAAGCTCGATCGAGTCGCAGAAGAACGCGCGGATACGCCCTGCTCCCAGCTTCTCGACCAACGGTTCGCCGAATTGCGCGAAGTAAAAGTCGGACACGTCCTTGCGGCAATGGTCGATCGCATACCCTTCCATCCCCGGCGCAGGTATACCCACCGTCTGCTTATACAGGCTTGTAATGAAGATGTAAATTTTCCAATGGCCTTCCGGGATGCTGATCTTGTTCAGACAATGTCCCCATTCCCATCCGTGCAGCCAAGTGACGTCCAAATGATCGGTGATATCCACTAACGTATCTGCAACGATGACGCCGTTCTCGAATTTACCCATTACAGCTCTTAAAGGCGTTCCGGGCAGCATCGTCGTAAAATCCCGCTCAAATTCAGTAGGACCAATAAGATCGATTTGGTAAGGAATCAAGATTTCCGGTGCCATGTCGAACGGAACGAACGGGCCGCCGAAAGGCCAGCCGGAGCCGAGCGTCAAATCCACGAACAGTCCCAGTTCCTCGGCAGTCGTTAACGTATAATCCATAATCTCGATAAATTCCGGCGAGTGATACATGCGATTTTTAATGCCTTGCTCCTCGGAATCCTCCGAAAGAGGGTAAGTCACTTGAATTTCGACCCCAGCCAAGCCTGCTTCTTTGATAAAAGTAAGCTCTCGGCGAACCTCCTCTTTCGTAACAGCCGCGCCGTACCACCACCAACGCGTAAAACTTCTCGCTCCCTCCTGCGGATTTTGCAATATTATCTCGTAAGTATTCATTGGAGTTCTGCTCATCTCGATACCTTCCCTTATCTAGTTTTATGAGAATTAAGCGCTTTCCAAAGCCGATCGTAAATCCTCCATGAGATCAGCCGGATCTTCAAGCCCCACGGATATCCGGATCAGATGTTCCATCCGAGGCTCGTACGGAGTCCCTGTAAACTGTTCGTTCTCCCCATGCATGCCCGGAGAATAAACCAAGCTCTCGAAGCCTCCCCAGCTCACGCCGATCTTGAAATACTTCAATCGGTTGATCACCCGTGCTGCGGAAGCCTTCCCGCCATGAAGCTCGAAACTGATTAAACCCGAAGGGGCATCGAATTGCTTCTTGGCTAATTCATGCTGCTCGTGGCTAGGCAAGAAAGGAAAATTCACTCTTGCTACATTGCTGTTCTCCTCCAACATCTTGGCGATCTGCAATGCCGAGTCTGCATGCTGCTTCATCCTTAATCCGAACGTTCTTATGCCGCGTGTAACAAGCCAAGCCTCGAAGGGACCAAGCGCGCCGCCGAATATCCCATACTCGATCTGTTCGATGCTCTCCATGATCTCTTTGGACGAGATCACGACTCCGGCAATGACATCGCTGTGTCCGCCCAAATATTTGGACGCAGAATGGATGACGATATCGAATCCCCACTCGATCGGGCGAAAATTCGCAGGAGAAGCGCAAGTATTATCGACAATGGTAAGCAAACCATGTTCCTTTGCAATGCCTATGATGGCAGCAACATCAAAAACTTCCATAAAAAAAGTCGAGTACGACTCGCAAGCGATTAATTTGGTATTCGGTTTGATCGCCGCGCGTACGCGTTCCGTGTCCCGAAAATCGATGAAGTCAACCGATATTCCGAACTTTTTCATATAGGGTCCTAGAATCCCGTAGGTTCCGCCATAGGTAGGCGTACTGCAAATCACATGATCTCCTTGACGTAAGAAGTGAAACAAAACTGCAGATATCGCGGCCATTCCGGAAGCGAATACTTTTGCGGCTTCTCCGCATTCCATCGCGGCCAACTTCTTCTCCAACACTTCCAATGTCGGATTGCTATGCCTTGAGTAGTAATAACCCTGCCCCGCTTGGAAATCTTCGAAAGAATCATGGGCAAATGTAGAGTTTAGAAAAATAGGGGGAACAACCGCACCATGGATATTCTCTTCGCCATAGTGGGTCAGCATCGTCTGAAAACCTGCCTTCATGTATGGAACAACCTTTCGTCTATGGTGTAGATATCGTTTTTAAGGATTTCGAAATGTTTGCGCATAATGCGTTTTGCTGTTTTCACATCCGCCGCTTTCATCGCGTCCAGAATTTGCCGATGAAGCGGTTCCGTCTCTCTGCCGAATACGGGGAAATTAGCGGAATCGATCACTCGGTCCGCCCACAAACTTTCCAAATCCTCAATCGACTGAAATAAATTGAGCAGCAATTGATTGTTAGCGCCTTCATACAACGTTTTGTGGAACAAAAAATCTTCCTCTCGAGGAATTTCTCCAATGCTTCGCTTCCGCTCATATTCCTCGATAATTTTCTCCAGTTGAGTCAGACAAGCGCTTTGGCCCTGATTGACAATCTGCTCAATCGCGTACTGCTCCATCATTTCCCGAAGATCCAACATTTCCAGCAGCGACTTTTTCTCCAGTGAAATGCGCAGCTGCAAATCCGTAACTTCCCCAAGAATGGTTTTCTCGGCCTTAAGATACATGCCGCTTCCCGGCCTAATTTCAATCATGCCGTAGCCTTCGAGTTTCTTCATCGCTTCCCGGAAAGAGGCTCTGCTGATTTGAAAGTGTTCGCAGAAAAATCGTTCGGGAGGCAGGCGGTCCCCCTGGCTGAGGCCCTTATCAACGATATATTTAAGCACTTCCTCGGAGATCGACTCATGAAGCTTTTGCCTTTTTAACGACTTGAGCATTTAAATGATCACAACCTTTTAACAATGGTAAGTTGTCTGACCAATTTAACTATATGTGATTTCTCATGTGCCGTCAATTACAATGCAAAGGATAAAAATCATTCTCGGTCACATACTACAAGGCGTGCAAAAATCGACTTAGGAGGAATTCAACAAAATGACTTCCAAAAAAGATGAAGTATTGAAATCCGCAACACAATCGGGAATGGCGGCAAATATCGCGGAAACAGTAAAAATGGAAGTGGCAAATGAACTTTCTCCTTTAGAGAATCCGCTTAAACAAATGCAACAAATCTTGTCTCAAGCTCAACAATCGTCTAATCAAAGTTCCAGCTCGGCTTCGTCTGGATCGACAGGCCAAAATCAACAACAGATCAATCAACTGATTAGTCAAATGAACCAATTTAGCACTGAAATTCAAAATCAACAGAAACAATCCATCAAGCAGCTCCAACAGGCTATCCAACAAGCGAACCAAACCTTAAATCAAGCCAATCAAACCGTTCAATCTTTCCAAATGTTAAGCCAAATGCAACAGCTCATTCAGCAATCCCAACAACAAGCGAATCAAATGACACAACAAAGCTCCGGATTCCAAAATATGAACCAAAGCAATATGAACAGCATGATGAATCAGAACAATCAAAGCATGAACCAGCCAACGATTCAATAAAAACGGACAAGCGGGGTTACGTATGATTACGTAGCCCCCTTGTTAAGAAGGGGGCATGGAAGTGATCTTTTCTATCCTGATCGTGATCTTAGTGATGTTAGTTGTTGGAGTCGTTTTCCAGAGAGCCTTCTTCAATAATAAAATTGTGGGCGCCCCCAAACAAGCTTCTCTACCGTTAAAAAAAATGCAAGCAAAAACGGATGTCGAGGTTGCTCTCGAATATGAAGCATACAAACAGAAAAAGGAAACCTCCGTCAGCCTACTTCAACGCGAATTGAAGGATGACCAAAGAAGATCCACGGTACAAATCCATAATGATCTGGAAAACATCAGAAACGAAATCCAATCGAAATTGACTCATTTTCAAAATGAAAATCAAATGCACACTAAAAAAGCGAATGAAAAAATGCACGATTGGATTAAAGATTTATTGCAGGCGCAACGAAAAGAACTTCATGATTTTTTCCAAAAAACGAATAATAACATCAAGCTGGAAATAAAAAGTGAAATCCAAAGCTCGGAGCAACAGATTCAACGCGAAATACGGATTGTCAAACAATTCGTTAAAGAAGAAATTCAAAAAGCAATTTTAAAAACAACATCATTGGCAGCACCAAAACCAGAATCAAAGGCTACAGTTGCCGGAATGCCTGAAGAGTCTTTAATAGGAAACCTCACCAAACATTTAAACATAGTCGAATTGACAGAAAATCAACTTCAAACGAATGTTTTTAAAGAACTCAATCATCAATTGGTCGACGCACAAAATACAATGAAACAAATACAGGACCATCTGGAAACATTGAATTTGCTCCATGCATTAGAATGCGAAATTAATCAACAAGCTCTATCCATGTCCGAATAGAGCATTGGCCGCCGAGACGTTCTCGGCGGCCAATTTCATTTTAGCACTCCTTCTATTGGTTCGCTTCATTCAAGGCGCTTAGCGAGTCCTCCAACGCGCTTTGACATTTGTCTGCGTTCGGTTGTTTCGCGCGATTCGCAGCCAATACATCGTCGATCGTGCCGTCGATCTTCGTCCATGTTTTGCGATCGATTTTCCTTAGCTTAGCTTGCGCCTCGTCCCAATCATGCTCCAAGGTGTCCGCATATGATTTCGCAGTAGCGAAATCCTTTGATTTAACGGCATTAAGCATTTCGTTCTCGGTCGTAATAAAATCCGTTAATTGTCCGGATAACGTCGTTTGTGCGGCATCTATTTCCGGTATGATGTTTTGATTGCACCATACATATCCGCCAATACCGACGGCTAAGAAAATGATAATAACAACTACGGTTTGCACTAGAACTTTTCTAGGAGTTTGTGTGATTTGAGTCGACGTATCTGCTTCGCTTTTTTTGATGATATCCACTTTCGATACAGCCAGGAATAGAATAATCGCTAATATCGCGATTAAGAAAATAACGCTGGTTACCGTTGCGCCGAGTGCAAGGCCGCCATTGACTTTGGATTGCGACAAGTAATCGCCTAAAGATGCACCGAGCGGGCGGGTGAGAATATAGGCGATCCAGAATGCCAGAATTTCGTTGAGTTTGAATCTCCAAGCGACAAGAATGATTGCGATAACGATAACGACAGTGAGACCGGTCTTCAGATATCCGAGCCCGAGTTGCTCGGAAAACAAATCGCCGACCGCAGTGCCGAGCGCGAACGTGAAAAGAATGGTCAGCCAATAGAAAGCTTCTCTTCTAAAGGTGAATATCGAATGGATGGAGAGCGTTTTTTCGCTCAAATACCACATTAGAAAAGTCAGAGCAAGCAATCCGCTGAAAACGATTGTGCTTGTCTCTAGCGGCACGCCCATTGCATCCGTCAAATTATCGGTAACTAACGTTCCGAATACGCTGATCAGCACGACAGTTAGCCAGTAAAGTACGGGCACATACTTCCTCGCCTTGAATTGAAGAAACAAAACGACGACGAACGCGACCCCCATGATAATCGTCGTTTGAGTTAAGCCCATTCCTAAATTCACATTCAAAAAATCCGAAAAGGTCTCCCCCACTGTCGTACATAATACTTTGATGATCCAGAAAAAAATCGTAACTTCCGGTACTTTGCTAAACCAGCCTTTAACTGCATTTCCGTTAGCCGTCATGTGAATTCCCCTTTCCTATTTGCGTCACGTGTCCTATATTAAAGGGGAATTATAAATTATTTATTAACTGGTTTTTATTTTAGGGATGAACTTGAGACAAGCAGAATGAGAATAACTAGAAATGCAAATAGGCACGCACTCATAGAATCGAGCAGCATGCCTGTTATGTTCCGTTATGGGAATGTCGTTTCCCTTCTATGCTTCTTTGCGATCAAACAGTGTGTATCCTAACGAGAAGAATAAGACGGTTCCGGACAGCAAGAACAAAAATGATGAGAACAGTCGGCTGGTCGCAACAGTTCCACTTAGCCACAAGACGTACCAATCTGTATACGAGGCGAGGGAAAACGCGGAAAAACCGCCGACAAAATAGGGGGCAATCTTCGCAGCCGCGTACAGTACGATAGAGAAAATGAGAAAGCCGCTCGCGCTACGAAATAATTGCGCGACCATTGAAAAAACGGTCGCAAGCGCCAACATAGAGATGAATCCTGCGAAATAAGCTTTCGCGAACACGAACCACTCGTGGAACGACTGTCCGACAGAGCCCGCCATCGCATTACTGATCAGCGTCACCGTTAACAATAGAAGCATCAATGCGGCAACTCCAATCGCAATGGCCGACAGCTTGGCCAAATAGACCTTCATCCGTGTTACCGGCCGGAGCAAAGCCAACTTTAGCGTCCGAGATGATACTTCTTGCGGAAACGAATCGGCAAGCGAGAGAAGCAGAAATAGCGGTATCCATAACGCTGTATACAAACCGAGCATCTCGATCGGGAACGATGGATTCACGGAGAAAATGCCTAACACTGGTTTAAGGGAACGAAAAGCGAAGGCCGCAAGAATGGGAATCGCTGCGGAAACGATAAAAAAAGCGAGCGTTTTCTTACGATAGAGCATGAGCCTCAGTTCATTCCGAATAGCCGCCTGCAAGTTGCCCATGTAGATAGACCTCCTTTCGTTTTGTTAATTGTTCGATATAGAACTGCTCCAGCGAATTGCCGTCCATCAGCAAATTGGCGACATTCCCTTCATGTACGAGTTCCCCACCAAGTAGAATGCCGACCCTATTGCAAAGTTGTTCGAGTTCGTGAATCATGTGGCTGGAGATCAAGAACGTGATGCCTCTTTCGCTCGAGAGCCGCCCCACTAATTCTCTGAACAAAACGATCCCTTCGATGTCGAGTCCGTTTGTAGGCTCGTCCAGTATCACGAGATCAGGATTGGGCAGGATAGCACCAGCCAGTGCCAGCTTCATTTTCATTCCGGTGGAGAAATTTTTGATTTTCTCGTGCGCATATGGAGTAAGCCCGACTTGATCGATCGCATACAGGATCGCCTCTTTGTCGATTCGGTGATAATAATTTCCAAGCAGTCTCAAATATTCATAAGCCGATAAATAGTCGTAGAAATCCGCGGATTCGATCATGCAGCCTACTCTCTTCATCGCGCTCTCGAACGATTCACCGATAGCATGTCCAAACAGTGATATCGTTCCGCTATCCGGTCGTATAAGACCTGTAAGTAGTTTCAAGAGCGTCGTTTTTCCCGCCCCGTTCGGGCCAAGCAATCCATAAACGTCGCCTTTGCGAAGCTCCAACGAAACATGTTGGACCCCTCGGCGATTGCGGTATTGTTTCGTCAAATCGACGATCTGAACGATCAATTCCATCCTGCTGCCTCCCGACTGTAAGCGTCAAGACAGAGGGGCAACTTTCGCCCCGTCCGTCCCGACAAATGATATTTCCTTGTATTCTCTTGCATTAATCGCGATGTTTGCCAGCGTGGCGGTCTTGCACTGTTTGTACCTTTTTCCCAGTAAGGTCGATTGTATCCGGCGTTGTCTGATTGAACGCCGACAGTTTAGCATCCACGCTGAAGTTCAATTCATGGGTTGCTCCGGAAGCATCTTTACCGACAAAGACGATGCTTGCTTGTTGGCGTTCGATTTGACCGGAGGCATTGATATCCGCCGTCAAATCGATCGACTTCAATTGAATATCCTGCGTCAAGGTGAGATCGATGGAATTGAATAGTTGCTTCGCGAACAGATCTTCCGGATCGGACCTTTCTTCCGAATCCTTCGCATCTTGCTTTTCATGGTCACGTTCACCGCGATCGGCAGAAAGCTTATGAAAGGCGATTGGAGCTAGTGCTTGAACGACTGCCGGAATCTGCATGCTATTGAGCGCGATCGAAATCTTCTTCGAGCCGTCGGAATTGGCTTCCTCAGTGACCTCGTTTTTGAGGTTGCCGACTAATGCGTCGATCACCGTTTCTGCTTGCCGATCGATCCATGAAGAGTCCGTACCTTCGCCCGAGTCTTCGCTATCCGAATCCGGCCGATCTTTCTTCACGAAATAAGTATCCGTTGCATTCGATTTCCATGCTTGTCCGTCGGGTAACGCGTACAGATCGACGTATTGCTCGCCTCCGTTATTCGTCACTTTGACGTTGCCGCTTTTCGATTCCGATTTCAAATCCGCTTTCACATTCGCCAGCGCTTCGGCGATAACATTTCCGTTATCCCTTAAAGTCGCTGAAGCTTGCGCGCTGACGCTGCTTAACGCTTTCGTCGATTTCAAAGCCGCTTTGTAATCATCGTAACCCGAAGTGCCCGCTAACGCCGTTAACCCGGTGGACAGCATGACGATACTGCTAATGCCGATCGCACTGCTCGTCCATATCCATTTTTTCTTGACCATAGTAAACCTCCTACAATGGAATAGTCTTACTATTCAAGCTTAGACATCAGAAATTAATGGTCTGTGAACAAGTTATTAACTTTCTCTTAAATCTGCTTACCTGTTCGAATGCCCTCCACACTGGTATTCGTCACAAAACTGTGTTTGATCAAACGAATTCGACGAAATTCATTGCAACTCGCCTTACCGCTCCCCTATACTGAAATCGTTCTACCACACACGAATCTAAAAGGATGGGTACTGGTGCTACGCAAAAAGAAGCTACTGATTTCGCTACTTCTAATGCTTACTCCGCTAGCTGTTTCCGGATTCCCGCTGCCGGTCGACCAGCAAGCCGTATCTGCGAAGCTGCCCTCTGTTTCGCGGCCCACGGTGGATCACATCGTAATCGTCATCGAAGAGAATCACTCGCTGCGCGAAATTTCCGGTAACAAGTCCGCTCCTTATATGAACCAACTCATGAAGCAAGGGGCAAATCTCGTAAACCACTTCGCAATCGAGCATCCCAGCCAACCTAATTATTTGGATTTGTTCTCCGGATCGAATCAGGGCGTAAAAGACGATAAAAAGACGCCTACGTTTAAGTCCGATAACTTGGCCGCTCAACTGATCAAACGCGGTCTTACTTTCGGAGGCTATTCCGAGGGATTACCGAAAGTCGGTTATACGGGGCCATTTGACTTGAAAACGAATTACGCGAGAAAACACAACCCGTGGGTCGATTTCGCGAACGTTCCAAGTTCGGTTAACATGCCGTTCACGAGCTTTCCGAAGGATTACGCCCAATTGCCGACCGTTTCGTTCGTCATCCCGAACATGGACCACGATATTCATGACGGGACGATTAAAGAAGCGGACGACTGGCTTAAGCAACACTTATCCGGTTACGTCGAATGGGCACAAACCAACAATAGTCTGTTTATCCTGACATGGGACGAGGACGACCGCAGCCAAAAAAACAAAATTCCAACGACATTTGTAGGACCGATGGTCAAGATCGGCGATTACAAACAACAGTCCAATCACTTCGATGTCTTGCGCACAATCGAAGAATTGTACGACCTTCCCCCGCTCGGACACGCCAAGCAAGCAAAGTTTTTGCCTATATTTAATCCCGTTAATTAAATTTTGCCGACTTTTGAATAACCGTCATTACGGACATACTCAGTGTACGACATACGTACAGGGAGAAAAGGCATGGCAGCAGAAATAAAAAGGGAGCATCCGCGCCTTAAAGCGTTAAAGCTCCTGTCCACGTTGTACCGCTTAAAAATTGTACAAATCTTGATTCCCATCGCCATCATTGCACTGATCATATGGGAGGGACAAGCCGAGTTTCGCCGAATTGACTGGAAAGCCACGATGCATATCCTGCGGCATCTCGAACCTTCGAGGCTTCTCCTGCTCTTAGCCTTATCTCTTGCCGCAGTCGCATCAGTTAGCGGGTATGAATTCGTACTGCGGCGCCATTTCCGGCTCCCGATCGGACACTGGACGACTTTCCGCTTGGCGTGGATTGCGAATACGTCGAACAATGTCATTGGATTCGCCGGGATTGCGGGAGCCGCGCTGCGCACTTACATGTATCGCAACCGCGGGATTTCCGTTCCGATCATAACGGCATCCATAGCCTTCCTATCCACCATCACCATTTCGGGGATTTCGTTGCTGGCTTGGGGAGATCTTGCAGGACTCTTACCTATAGATGCCGTGATCCGATCTCATCACTGGACGCTGTATGCCGTCTGGGCGATTGCGCTTTATCTTCCCGGCTACCTGGTTTTTCAGCGGACGCCCTTTTATGCGAGATGGTTAAACCGCGACTTGCCGCAGATGAACGTATCTACGATCGTTGCCTCAGTAGCTGTATCCGTCGTGGAATGGGTACTGGCGGGTATTGCCTTCTGGATGATCGCGTCCACCCTTCTTCCGGATTTCCCATTCCGGACGGCATTGGGCATTTATACAGTCGCGGCCGCGGCCGGCCTTGTGAGTCTGGCGCCTGGTGGGATTGGCGGCTTTGATCTTATTGCATTGCTGGGGCTTCAGGCGCTTGGCTACCCGCCTGAGAAAACCGCCGCGGTGCTTGTATTATTTCGCATGATGTACTATTTGGTCCCGTGGCTCATTGGATTGGTTATGGGTGCATTCGAGTTCGCACAAGACCAGCGCAAAGTTACGGAGAACAACGTTGAGGGGGCTCTTAACGGCTGGCAGCGATTCTGGGAGTTTCCCGGGCAGTATGCGTGGATTTCCGAATTTGGTGCGTGGGCGCTCGGTAAGCTGGTATTTCTCAGCGGAGTCGTCCTGCTTCTATCTGCTGCAACTCCTGGTCTTCTCCATCGTCTGCGGTTCGCCGAGGAATTGCTATCCGCGCCGCTCATGCGCTTGTCCCATCAACTGAGCGTGATGATCGGCCTCATGCTGGTTGTTCTTTCCTGGGGAATCTCCCGTCGAATCAAGCGGGCATACCAGTGGACTTTAGGCCTGCTATGCGCCGGGGCATTGTTTACATTCACTAAAGCGTTTGATTTTGAAGAGGCGATCTTTCTGCTCCTTATCGCCCTTCTGCTTTACTTGTCGCGGGAGCGCTTTTACCGATTAGGAGCTCCGATCAATCGTGAACGTATGGCGGCTTGGGCCATTACCACACTAGTTATAACGTATATCTATGATGTTATCGCCTCCGGCACAATTCCAGGATTTGTGAAACGTCTCCCGGAAAGTCACTCACTTCACCTGATCCTTAACAAGACTGAACAAACCGTTGCCATCGTGTCAGGTCTCGGGATAACTTGGCTCCTGTTGTCGCTCTCGCTTTTGATGCGGCCAAGCAGGCTGGTCGCACGTGGCGCTTCGGCAGATGACCTGGATAAAGTACGCGGATTTTTGGCTAAACAACAAGGTAACCTGCTCACACACATGCTGTTCTCAGGTGACAAAAGCTTTTTCTGGGCTTGCGACGAGCGAGTTCTCATTCCTTATTCCGTGATCCGGAACAAAATGGTCGTGCTTGGAGATCCAATCGGCGACACCATGCTCATCAGCGATGGCATTCAGGAGTGCCAACGTTTAGCTGATTTATACGATCTGGAGGTTGTATTTTACCAAGTGTCGCCGGCGAACCTCCCGCTTTATCACGAGAACGGCTATCGGTTTTTCAAATTAGGGGAAGAAGCGCTCGTGAACCTGTCGACCTATACGCTGACCGGCAAAATCAATACCAGTCTACGCAATGTCAATAATCGCTTTGAACGCGACGGCTTTCGGTTCGAAGTTCTTCACTCTCCGCATGACCAGCAATTCCTCGAGCGTCTTCGCCGGATCTCGAATGAATGGCTTAAGGGACGACGGGAAAAAGGCTTTTCGCTAGGATCGTTTGAGCCCTCTTATTTGCAGGAAGCCCCGATCGCGGTTCTTATCGATCCTGACGGGCAAGAGATCGCTTTTGCTACGCTTGCACCTGGTTATGACGACCATCGTTCGATGTCCATCGACCTTATGCGTCACTTGAGCGGTACTCCGAACGGGACGATGGATTTTCTGTTTATTCGTTTGTTAGAATGGTCGCGTGACCAAGGCTATTCCTACTTTAATTTGGGGATGGCTCCGTTATCTAGCGTCGGAGAAACGCGATCCGCACTGCGCGAGGAAAAGTTGGCGAACCGCGTCTATGAATACGGAGGGCAATGGTACGGGTTTAAAGGTCTTCGTAAGTATAAAGAAAAATTCCATCCGACATGGGAGCCTCGTTACCTAGCGTATCCTAGGCGCGTGACGCTTCCCGTTCTCCTCGTGGAATTAATCTTATTAATTGCCCGTCGGCCTAACAAAGAACGCAAAGTCAAGCATCCGATTTTTCGAGCATCATTAAAGCGCTAAGAAGACGACAAGCCTATATTGCGGGCCAGTCGTCTTCTTTTGTTTGGGACGGTTAATCATCCAAACTTGTCCAATGCGTCTGACATATACTGTGGCATACACGATCTGGAGGTGTCGTTATGCTTCAATTAAACGGTATTGTTGGTGGTAAAAGTCCGATTAAGTTACTACCCGGTAAAAGCGTTGATGTGCAAACCATTGTGATCGACGTACCTAACCGGAAAAAGCTCGTATTGAGAAGTGTGAATTTTCTGTTGTCCAATGATGCATTCATCTTCAAGGTGGAGGCATTGCCCTCAACCGGAACGTTCACTGCACGCGGCGGTGCCGGCGATTTGCAACCGAACAAAGTGCTTTTCAACAACCGGACCGGGGACGGAGTCCGTATCTTTCTAAACATTGCCGTCATAAATAGCGCACGAAATACCCGTACGCTGGACCGCACTTCCTGTTGGCTGCTGAAGCTTGAGCGCGTTTGAAAACGTTCAAATTCAACGATCACGGTCCACAAGGCTGCAGAGACTTCTCGGCAGCCTTGTGGCGTTCAAGGCGCTAGATCATATAATCAGCCAATTGACGTTTTGATATAGCGCTCGGAGATACCGACGAGTATTTCATTGCATGCGATGTGTTGAAAAGGACAATTTCTTCTTCGCCGGAAAGGCCGTTCGTCTCGGTCAGCTTTAGCAATCCAGCATACGTGGCTGCGCCCTCTGGGGATGAGGAAATACCGAGTGTGCCTAGCATTCTCTGGGCAGAGTCCATCTCCGATTTGCTTACGGAGATCGCATCACCGCCTGTCTCTTTTAGAATGGTGACGAGCAAATCCAAGTCAGGTGGAATGGGGACGCGCATTCCCGTCGGATTAGAAGCCTCATTGGTTATGCTCTCTTCCTGGTTCTCCGTCCCCTTCAATGCATCGACGATGGGCCGGCAGCCCTCTTCCTGGACGCTGATCAATCTAGGGAGTGTCCCCTGAATGAGTCCAAGCCGTCGGAGTTCCATAAAGCCCTTCCACATGCCAACAATGCCCGAACCACCTCCGGTCGGATAGATAATCACGTCCGGAAGCCGCCAGCCGAGCTGTTCGGCGATTTCGAATGCCATCGTTTTCTTCCCCTCGACCCTGCCCGGTTCACGAAGAGTCCCCACGTTAAACCAACCCATTTGATCTTTCCGTAGTTCGATTGCAGCCGCAGCATCGTGTATTTTCCCATCGACTAATGTCGTATGTGCGCCATACAACTTGCATTCTTCGACGATTAACGGTGGACAATCTTTGGGAATGAAGACATGCGCATCGATTCCCGCCCGTGCGGCATAGGCCGCGAAAGCTGATGCTGCGTTGCCGTTTGACGGTACGGCGGCAATCGGGATTCCTCGCTCGGCCAGCAAGGACACGGTTACGGAGAAGCCTCGCGCCTTAAAGCTGCCGGTCGGATTTTGCTCCTCTCGCTTCATCCAGACCCGGCGCAGGGATTGCTGTTTCTCAATTGCGGGCATCCGAATGAGCGGCGTGACGCCTTCTCCAAGCGTTATCGCGGAGTCGAGAGATCGGACGGGAAGCAGTTCATGATAGCGCCATAAAGTATTGTTATTGCTTAGGGCCAACTTTGTCGGCGTGAAGACGTCATGTGCTCGATTCATGTCGTACTCGACAAGAAGGGTTCCTTGGCATTTCTCGCATTTGCCGATCAGTCGGAAGTCGAATACGCTCTTGCATCTCGTGCACCGCAACCAGCATTTGTTCATCGTCTTCCCCCTCAAGTCGGTTGCTTAGCCACATACAAGGCATATTCGAGCGGTCTACGCACGGCTTTCAAGTAAGTGGATCGTTCCCCAGTCTTAAGGAAGACGTCCCTGCTCGGTTTGGGGTTCGCTTCGATTAACCATACATGTCCGTCAACGTCAACGCCGACGTCCATACCGAATTCCATCATTGGACCGTACTTCCGTTCGAATACCGCCACAAGCGAGTGCGCCATCCGTACGCACTCTTCCCTGATCTCCGCGGCTTTCTCTGGACCGAAGCGTTCACGCATGAAAACATCGAACTTTCGAGCTTTTCCGTCGTCATAGAGCAGATTGGTTGTCGGGCTGTTTGGACCGCCGATACGGGTCGCGAGCCCTGTAAGCTCCCACTTGCCATTTTTGTTCTTCTGGATCAAAAGGCGATTATCGACAACTCTTCCGGGAATAAGCTCCAGATTCAGTCCTTGTTGCACGATAAATTTGCCGTCGCGCACTCTCTCGGTGCGCACCCATGTATTCACCCAATTGATTACTTGCTCCCTGTTAGCGAACCGTGCTTTCCGCAAATTTTTCCCCTTCGCCCTCCCCCATGCAATCCAGTGGTTGTTGTCTTTCGCGATTCGCACGACGCTGCCTCCCGCTGTACCGTTCCCCGGCTTGACGTAAACGAGCGGAAAACGATCCATCATTTGAGACAAACGATCGGATGAGTAAGTTGATGTCTGAGGGATCCATTTGCTAACCTCATCGATTCGTGATAATTCTCGGGTCACAACATCTTTAAAAGCGAATTTGCTGCTAGTGTAAGGAAATAGCTTCTTTCTGCGTATATTCAAGAAGGACCGCGTCCATTTGCTCCTTCTTCGGTCGATGACAACATCGGGCCAGGGGCGGAGCGTTTGTCTCCATCTGCGTTTATCCGGCGCAAAACCTAAAATCACGTTATCTTTTAAGCGCACGTCTTCCTCGGAAAAAAAGTATACCAATGCGCCCAATTTGGATCCTTCCCTATACAAGTCCCGGAAATAATCAGGCTCGACGAAACCGCCTTTTTTTCGTCTTGTGATTACGCCGATTACTGGCATTAGTTTACTCATCGGTATCCCCCTCTTTTACGAACGATGGAATGCTCCCGAAATCCTTCACCCTAACTTACACAAAAATGGGTGGTCGTGCGACTGACAATAGCCCATTCAAATCCCTCAATCGCCTAAGCCTTATCGGGGGCCGCCATATACTATGTAAGGTCACGAAGGAGGAACCTCATGCTTCGCAATATGTGTAAGGGCAAAATCCACCGAGCAACGGTTACGGAAGCCCGGATCGATTACGTCGGCAGCATTACGATCGACTCGCTGCTGATGAAAGCAGCGAACATAGCGCCTCATGAGATGGTACAAATCACGAGCTTGCGCAATGCGACACGATGGATCACCTATGTCATACCTGCACCTGAGCATTCCGGAAAAATTTGTCTGAACGGACCTCCTGCCCTTCTCTTTCAACCAGGAGATCTCGTGATCGTGCTCAGCACGGGGTTATTTAACGAGCAAGAAGTAGCTTCATTAATGCCAACCGTCGTATACGTCGATGAAAGCAATCGGATCGAAAAAATCGAGACGTTGGATTTGACCGTTGCCAGGCAAGACATGGAACTGGAAAGCTGAACAGGAAGCCGGACCGAGGGAAAGGGATGACAGCATGGGGAAATGGCAACTGCACCGGTTTTACTGGAAGGATGGCGTCGTACGGAATCATCTGCCTGCAACAGCCATCTATGGGAGATCGACGCTGGAACGTTTTTTGAATCGGCATAAAGGGGTGTACATTAAACCGAACTACGAGCATCAAGGTATCGGGATCATTAAAGCTTGGAAGAAGAAAACAGGCAGCTTTACATTCGTAAAGGTTCGCGGCTCACCTTCGTCGCCCGTGAGCACGCCGAACGAGCTATACCGCAAGTTAAACCTTCGATCGAAACAGAGTTACGTCGTTCAGAAAGCAATCCCGCTCGCACGGGTCAATGGTCGGGTCTATGACATCCGTGTCATGATGATGCGCCTCAAGGGGCGCTGGACCTATGCAGGGATGCTGGCGAAAGTGGCGGGGTCGGGCAGCGTGATTACGAATGTCAGGCGTGGCGGCGGCCACGTGCTGAGCATCCCGACTGCTCTGCATCGCTCGAAGCAGCGCAGTCCTGAACGAAAGATGAAGCTGTTAAAATCGCTCAGCTATCGAATTTGTCGACGGTTCGATTCGTACAAATACACGCGACAAATCGGCATTGACTATGGCATTGAACCTACCGGGAAAATATGGGTCATCGAAGTAAACTTCGATTTTCCATCCCATGCTCTGTTCGCCAAGTTAAAGGATAAAAGTCAATACCGTAAAATCAAGTCCATCGCCTCGACTTGGAGAAAACGAAAACGTAAATAGCGATAATTGAACTCGAAGAAGCTGCCGGCTTTGACCGAGGCGTGCATTTAATAAACTAAAAGCCGCGCTATGCGCGGCTCCACTGGGCAATCGCTTGCGAAAACAATGAGTCGCCGCGGTGCCCTGTAGTTGTGTTTAGTCTAACTAAATGCCTGTCTCTTGGAGGTCCGTGCAAGGTTTGTGCATTCCGTAAGCGAGTACCCTGCGTCTCCATGGCTCTCCATAGCCCCCCGCTGACAAACCTAGTTAAAAGTGCTACCATGTTACCTAATGATGTGACAGATTTCGGTACATGGAGGAATTGGGACGATGCTTGAGAACCGGCGCCTTAAAGTCATAATGGAAGTCCAACAGCAGATGCTGTTAGCTAACTTTGATTTGAATCAATTTATGCATACGATCTGCGATCGGATGTGCTTATTAACCGATGCCGACGGCTCTACCATCGAGATGCTGGCGGGCGATGAAATGGTTTATGCCGCCGTTAGCGGCACTTTGCAACCTCACCTCGGAATTCGAATAAATAAGGTTGGCAGCTTGTCGGGCTTGTCCGTGACGAAGAAGGAAATCTTGTATTCTCCGGATACGCAACAGGACGATCGCGTCAACAAAGAAGCGTGCCTGAAAGTCGGCGCGCGGAGCATGGTCTGCGTCCCCCTGTTCGAATCTAGCCACGCTGTCGGCGTGTTGAAAGTCATCTCTGGACGTCCCAATGCTTTCTCTAGCCGCGATATCGAGACGTTGCAGTTGTTATCGCTCGCCCTGGGCTCGGAGCTAGGCAAGCAAATCACCTACGACGACAAAATCCGAGTTCTGAACGATTACGAGGAATTATTAGTCCAATTAAGGGCCGAAATTGAAAGACGCGAAAAACTAGAAAGTGAGCTTATTCAATTGACAGAGCGCGACATTCTGACGGGATTGCTGAATCGTAGAGGATTTAGCGATAGAATCGAAGGTTGGATTAATCGGGCCAGTCGAGAAGAAGGCTTATTCGGGGTGTTCTATCTCGATTTGAATAAATTCAAACAATGTAACGATACATACGGACACGAAGTCGGTGATCTCGTATTAGTAGAATTCGCGAATCGTATCAAAAGAGCGGTTCGCGACTCCGATCTGATCGCGCGCGTAGGCGGAGATGAGTTCGTGGTGGCGGCATGGCTGCAGAACGGCAACGACGGATTGCTGCAGGTCGCCAAGCGTCTGACCGGGCAACTAGAGTCGCCGATGCAGCTTAAGGGGCTTCAACTATTGATGTCCACCAGCGTCGGTTGTACGCAATGGACAGAGGGCAAGACGGAGCTCGAACTCATTCGCGCGGCGGACGAATCGATGTATCTAGCTAAGTCCAACGGCACTAACCGAATTGCGATCAATGGCGCGCTCGTAGGGTAATCGCCTTTACGCCGAGCAAGTCCCTGGACGTTCGGACACTTGCTCGGCGTAATGAAATAACTGCTCAAAGCGTTAATCACACACTACGAGAGTTTCTGCCATTCGTGTTGCACTTGAAATCAGAACGTGTTGTATACATTTTCACACTCTTCCGCTGTCGGTTCATAAAAGCAATGCTTCTTCCATCGTCCTGCGAGCGGCTGATTATACCATGTTGGTGGACATGGCCCGGGATTTTCGAACGACCCCGGACGGAAATACCATAGAGAGAATTTGGCTGGCCAATTCCGCTCTCCGCTCACAGCCCTTTGCGCCAGACGGCGTTCCCTGTCTCTTGCGCTTTGATAGTACAAACCATGTTGCAAGGCTTCGAACGCATGCGGCTGGTTGATCATCTGAGGAATAGTCCGAATCCCCTTAAAATCAGAGCAATTCCCCCTTATTCGGTTAATGCCGACATTCCCTACAAGAAGCATGCCCATCTCGCCTTCAGTCTCGGCTTCGGCTCGAAGCAACCTCGCCAACATATCAATGTCCTGGTTCCTGGCTTTTACAACTGCCATTCGCTCACCTCATTCGATGTCTAGACTTATCATAATGTAGGCGAAGCGAAAGTGTTACTCTGGAAAAATACGGTTATTTTTTGCGCTAAGGATAGATTTTTTCACCTTTTTCAAGCATCAGGACAAACTGTTCGATTCGCTTAGCTCGAGTTTCTTGCTTTTTGACGTTATGGATTCTAAATAAGATTGCATATTTATTTTGTCTGTCCAACTGATCGTAAAATGCCTTTGCTTTGACATTCCGTTCCAATGCGATTGCGAAGTCCTCAGGTATAGTGGCAATGCTCTGCGACTCGTAGGCTTTTGCCCACAGTCCATTCTGTTTGGCAGCTTCAATCGCCTTGAATCCGGAGGGCTTCATTCTTCCATTGGAGATAAGAAGCTCCGCTTTTTCTTTATTCACTTTCGACCATATGCTTCTAGCGCCACGCGGAGTAAATCGTTGAAGCCACGTTTTTTCATCATATTTTTCCTTCTGACTGTCGACCCACCCATAACATAGTGCGCTTTCTAATGCCTCATCATAGGAAGCAGAAACAACGCCGGAATTTTTTTTCGCGATCTGCAGTCGGATTCCCGCTGATGTATCATGATTGTCCTCAAGCCAACTCTCAAGTGATTGTTGATCTTCGAACAATATAACAGCCAATTCGCTCGATTTCTTTTTCATAGAATTCGCCTCCTGATTCCAGTATACACTTGTACAACTGACAGATACGGTCAGTGATAATCCGGCCCACTCTCATTAATGATGATAAAGCCGCTGCGCCTTGCGCCATTCCGAAGGCGAACAGCCCTCGAGTTGCTTAAACCATGTCGAGAACGAATGTAGTTGCCCGAAACCGATCGCTTCCGCGATGGCTTGCATATCTTTGTCCGAAGAACTAAGCAGCCATTTGGCTTCGGTCATTTTGCACATTTGATGGTACTGCTTGGGGGTCATGCCGTATGCTTTCATAAATCGCTTTCGAAAGCCTTCTTCCGAAAGCCCAGCTTTCTCGGCCAAATCGCCGATCTGCAGACCAATGTCCAGATTGGTGCGGATGTAATCGGCGATGTGTGCAACGGACTGCGCTTGCGTGCCTGCCTGCGAGTGCTCCGACACGAACAACAGCAGCATATCGAGCCAAGCCTCGTAACTACGCTCGGGATCCTTAAGCTTCGACGAGGCAATGCGCAGCCATTGCTTGAACAACTGCGCGTACTGCTCCTGGTCGAACGGCGAAAGCGCGATAACCGTCGGTTCGCCGTTAAGAAGCAGCCGATCGAACAGCTCCCTTGTCGCCTGCGGTAGCCCATCCATCAGAATGACGGCGAAGCGAATCGCCGTCACCGCGTGGAACGAGTGGGCGACATCGGGCGGTATGAGCACGATGTGACCCGCGCTGACCGGGATCTCTTTCTCTCCCCAGCGAAACAGCCCGCTTCCCTCCACAATATTGGTCAACTCCAGGCTTTCATGACGGAAGGCGTGCGGGTCTTCCCACTCCTTCTCATGCGTCCCGATAAAGCTGCGAATGTGCATCCGGCACTCCCCTTCAGCAGGTCCCTTTTGTCCGCTAATACTTGGCCCTCAATCGATTCGCCATCCACGAGCATACGTCCCATAAATCCGATACCGGCTTATTTGAAAAAGGCATCGTATGCATATAACCCGGCGGTCCAAATTCCGGTGTAACCGTTGTCGCGGCACATCCTTTGGCTGCACGGGCTTCCATAATGCTCTTCCACCATCTCTCATGCGCCAATAGCTCGTTCTCGTATTCCGGGGCGCCGGGATGAGGCACTTGCGGCCCTTCCGCGTATCCGACACGAGCATGAATATGAATCGTACGCTCGAATGCGAGCTCTAAGTGATGCACCTGATCTTCGAGCAGCGATTCACACACACAGCACCAATGGCTGAAATCAGCCGTTATTTTCAAGTCAGGAAATGCCTTCAACAACTTCGACGTCGTCCATGGCGTGAACATCGCGCGATGACGATGTGTTTCGTGACCGACAGGAATACCATAACGACTCTCGACCTGTAGGGCTTTATCGAAGAAACGATATTGCTCAGTTTCGTCCATGCAATCTCTGGCGCTGTGGGAAATGATCAAATCCGGTTCAAGCAGCACCGCCGATGCAACGCGTTCTTCGAACGTTTTCTCATGATCCCCCGATGAGCCTATTAAGGCAATATAGGACAAGTTGTGTTTTTTCAACAGTTGGGAGAATCTCTCGCGATCCTCTGTCGGCGGAACGCCAGCTTCGACGCCTTCGTAACCGAACGCTGCGATTTTTTCGAAGCTTTCTTCATAGGAGAGTTCTTCCATTCCCCATAACGATTTAAAAAGACGAAGTTTCATTCTTCTGTACTCCTCCTCACGTTTGTGTTATCTTACCATTTTCCATAAACACAGAAAACAGGAGCGCCCGCAAGGTCACTCCCGCTTCCGATAACCCCCTGCTAGACGCCCCATTCCTTGCGCGCTTCGGCGACGGATTTTTCCGGTGTTTTGCCCCAGGCGTAATGCGCCTTAGGTTTCTTGCCGACCCAACGTTCGTCGACCGGCTCCGAGGCGAGCTGGTAGCGCGTATCCGAACTAATCCGATACCGGTTCGTCGTATTGTTAAGCGATGCATGCATCATGAACATGCCGAACACGATCATATCGCCCGCTTCGAAAGCGGTTGTTGCCCACTGTCCGCCGAACGTGTCGACCAGTTCGATCGGATCTTCGGACAACCAGCCGGTCGCCACATTGTCGCGATCGACATCCATTTGGCCGTACGTCTCCTTCACTCTGTCGTAATTCTGGGAACCGAGCAGCATGGCCAGCGTACCAAGCTCCAGCGGTATGTCGGACATTGGCGTCCACATCGTGTACAGGTTTTTCGTACCGCGCCCCATATAGACGATATCGTAATGCGCGCCGGTATTTCCGCCATGACCGACTGCGCGCGGCCATTTGTAATCGAAGGTGATCGCCGGCCCTCCGAGCAGACGCTCGAAGAAAGTAAATACTTTCGGATTATTAACGACGTTAATAAAGCTCGGGAACTCGGTCTCCAGATCGAAAGCGCTCTTGCCCCACATGCCGCCTTTATTACCTTCCCCGATAACGCCATCCTCCAACGGAACGTTCGGATCGAGCTTGCCCTGTTCAGCCAGACTGCGGAGAAACTCCCGACGCGCCTCCAGCACCGTCTCGCGATCATGGAAGCCGCGGATTAGCAGATATCCATCCTCCTGCAGCCGCGCGCGCAGCGCCTCCGTGTCTTCCAAAATATCGTTCGAGCTGCGAAGCTCCGTCAAATATTTGCTGCCCATCTCCAGTTCGCGATTACCCATCTGCCATTTCATATTCGTCGCACCCTCTCTTATTCTTGATAGTTTACTGCTCATACGCCAAGAATAAGGGAATCCGCAGGAAAAGTCGTTAGTGATAACCGCTCTGCATTTATGCAAAACCGTACTTTCATGCAAGTGCCTCAAAAGTCGTCTACGACCACAATTCTATAACCTATTTAGTTGTTTATCATATATTCACACAATCCGATTTTTAATAGCTCCATATATATAATAGTCACATCTAATATTTAAGAAAAAGCATATTTCATGGAGGGGTGAACACTTGGCAAATACGACTAGCTTGATATGGAATAGTGTGCCGAATCCGGCTGCATATGCAACAGTGATAATAAGTAATAATGATGTAAATGTTGCAGGTGTAATCGAAATTGAAGTATTTCTTACAATCGAGGGTATCTCAACTCCCGTAGCCCATGAACAGTTTGCAGTACCACCATTAATTAACTATATTCGTGTTTATGGGCTCATTGGTGCTTCCGCGTATGAGATTCAGTATAATGTCACGGGTACGTCCAACTTTTCTGTAAATATATTTCCGACAGATGTGGGCGGCAATTTTATCGGAGCCCAGCGGGTTCTCGGCAGTGAAACTCAAGAAATATCGCAATTAACACCCATTTTTTAACTTCAACTGATTGGAGGAGATCGACTTGCCCAGGACATCGGGACCTATCCTTAATAATGGAGTGGCAACAACACTTCATTTTGCAATTAGGAACAGTAACCCCGCTGCAACGCCCTTAGTTCAATTAGAACTATTTATCATTACGAATAGCGTTGTTCCGAAAGTTCCAATTGCGAAAGAACAATTTGCAGTACCCCCACTTGCTAACATCATTAAGACTTATAATATTACCGGAGCTTTAGCTTACGAGCTTCAAGCAGACGTATCCTCCGCAAGTGACTTTACCGCTAACCTTTTCTCAACGGATATAAATGGGAACCTAGTAAATGCTCAACGGGTTCTCGGATCGGAAACTGTAAAGATTGATACGTTAACTCCAATACCCTGAGCCATATTCTTACCGATAGCCAAAAAAATCCTCCTCTATTGATTCTGAGGAGGATTTTTTTTGCCAGACCTGGCATCCGAGCCTTATTTATTGATTTCGTCGAGAACCTGGTTCAATTCGTTGACGGACTTCGTTAGCACGTCCTTGTCCAGCGGATCGATTTCTGCCCCGGCTTCGATCGCATGCAGCGGCGTTTCCGCTTTCTCGTACAATTCCGCGGATTTGTCTTTCACGTCGTCCTCGAACTTCTCCCATGCGCTCTCGAGGTTAGTAGCTTCCGTCTTCGCCTTCGCGACGTCGCCCGCATCGACCGCCGCCTGTACGTTCGTCAATACGTCTTTCATCTCGCTTACGCCGTCCGAAATCTTGTTGTCGTCTTTCTTGCCGCACGCCGATATCATCAGCGCTGTAGCCAACACCATCGTCATTCCAAGCTTCATCTTCAGCTTAAACATGAATAAAAGTCCCCTTTATCAATTGCTATCTATCTTTAATTGCGATTGCAATCTAAGATCCTTTAACCGGTTCCATATCACGATGCCGACAGCCGCCAGTAAGAGGAACAGTTGCGGCAGAAGTCCTTCCCACGTCGGGTAGACCGCAAGAAAATCGATCGTATTGAGACCGTTTACTT
Organism: Cohnella soli; assembly: GCF_042655525.1. Lineage (NCBI taxonomy): Bacteria > Bacillati > Bacillota > Bacilli > Caryophanales > Paenibacillaceae > Cohnella > Cohnella soli. Next base: position 417,825 of record NZ_JBHSMI010000052.1, on the reverse strand, counting down.
CCGTTGCCGGAAGTAAACCCGAAAGTTGCAAACCATGAACGCCCATACCCGCGAACTTGAAGCACAAATAGAATACGAGCAAGCTTGATATCATGAAAAACGGCCGGATTGGAATTTTCACCCCGAATTTGTGCATGACATAAGCGATGACAACCAGAATCACCACGGCAATGCCGATGCCGGCAAGAAGGTCGAAGAGCGAAATCGACGAAGCCATGCCGATCAGGAAAAGCACCGTTTCTGTGCCTTCGCGGAACACAGCCAGAAACGCAAGTATCGCTAGCGACCATAAGCTGCCTTTAGCTAACGCGCTCGTGCTTTTCGACTTGATGTAATGATTCCATTGAGAGATGTTGGCGTTACTGTGCAGCCAATAGGTCATATAAAGTAGCATGACGGCGGCGAAGATGCCGGTGAACCCGGCGATCATAAAGTTATTCGAGCCGAACATGCCTGAGGAAAACAACACTTGTACGATTATGCCAAGGACAAGACTGACGCCGATCCCGGAACCGACGCCGGACCATATCCATTTCCGTTTGTCTTCGTGTCCCGACTTCTTTAAGAAAGCGAGCAAAGCGACGACGACGAGGAGCGCTTCCAACCCTTCGCGCAACATAATCGTGACGGCGTCCAGCATGTTGTAGCCGGTTTTGGCCGCAAGTGGCTGCAAGTAGACGATCATCGCTTCAATCGTTTGCTTGGCGTCTTCCGTCTTCGTCGGATGATTCGTTAAATAGGCGTAAGTTAGCACCATATCTCGTTCGGCATCGCTGTAAGCGGAAGCCGATTGACTCAAGACGATACCTTCGATATCGAGCCACGATTCACGGAACCGTTCGATTTCGGCTTTGGCTTTGGCCGAATCCCCTTGTTCGAGCGCCATCTTGGCCTCATTAAGGAGCTTGATCAGCGATGAGACGCTTCCTTTCGACTGTGATTCAGCAGGCTGATCGGCCACGTAATCGCCAGCAATAAACCGTTTATTCGCCTCGGACAGTTCGGTTAAAGCCTTGACAGCATTTGCCGTATTGACCGGATCCTTCAGGAACGCGAATTCGATTTTGCCCATCGCGTCCTCGACTTCTTTGTATGTCGCTCGGGATTTCTCCTTGACGCCTTCTTCGATATTGAACCATTGGGTCTTAAACGCTGCGAATCGGCTTTTCGCCTCTGCGATGTCTTGGCCGTTCACCAGCGTGATCGCCTGTTCCACCATCGTGTTCGCCTCTGTCATGTTCTCTTCGGCGGACTTCCCTTCTCCGAACACGGAAGACACGTGAAAACCCATGAACAACGCGAGCACGAGCAACAGCGCTTTGCCTATTTTCACTAAACTCACACCTCTAGTTTGGAATCATTCTCGATTGTTGAGAATGATTATCAAATGCAACTCAACAGAATTATAAGAGGCTGGAACGGCAATGTCAATGGTATTCCGCATGCGTTGCCTATTGAAAAGCAAAAAGACGTGAATGGATTGATCGTTAAAAGCGACCAAGGATTCCAGTACACGTCTTATGCGTACCAAACGATTCATTTATTTAGGAACAATTCCTTGCAGCATATTCATCAAGCTTCTTTAAAAATGGACCTATTTTTCTTTCGGATTCAAGCGCCCACTGTAACCATTTTTTTGTAAACGGAAATCGTTTAGAGGCGCAAAACACAAAATATGTTGTGAACGGGAACTGCAACCACGCACGAATAAGCTTGATATCGTTCTTATGAAGTTTCGAAACCCGACGGTAACCCGGTATAAATCGTAGACTCTCAGGTCTACATGAACTGTCTCGAAGTCGATCAGATAAGTACCTTTGTCCGTTATAATAAAGTTGCTCGGTCCCCCGTCTCCATGACATAGAACCCCATGCTTACGCGGGTTATGACGGTATGTGTGGTATCCGCTGTCTCGTAACAGCGCTTTTGCCTTGTTCGAGTACCGCAAGATCTCCGATCCGCGTTGCTTGATAAATCGGCTTATCGGCGGACTAAACCCATTTCTTCTTGCGGTACCCATTTTGTTTTTAATATAACTTTCCCTATTTCTTAATGTGGAGTACCATGTTCCTATCTCACTATATGCGATCTTTCCCTTTAATCCAGCACGACCGGCCTTATGAAAGCGAGCCAAGACGATTCCGCATGCACGCATATCCGATAATGTACGTGGAGATGGTTTCCTCCGCGATATCCAGGGCGTTAAGACATAATGCTCGCCTTTCCGGGAAGTTACATAGGGTTTGCGCCCCTCAAGGGTATTGGGATCACGCCATGCCAGAAGCGATCCTTTGCGCCGGATCCTGAGCAAGACGCGGTCTATCCACCTTAATCTTCCTACTGGAACTGGCATCCGCTTCAAATTGAATGTCTTCCCATCTGAATTGACAACCCGATAGATGCCGCCTCTAATCTTCGTATGTCTGCTTTTCTTTAACCCAAAACATTTTGCAATATGGTTAATCAAAGGTCCACTGATGTTATGAATTCCCCTTTTTTATTGCCATGAACAATGACTTATATCTTTTCGCGATAGTAGGCCATCTAAACCGGGAAGCAGTCGATCGAGCATTGGTTATTCTTTTTCTTCTACGGGTAGGATTGCTCCAGAACGTTTTGATGACTTGGGCTATGCTCACACTCTCAACTGCGCGTATGATTTGAGCATTTTGTTCGTTCACAAATTCTTTTAACCCACCCGACAATGTAGAGATAAGAGGCACTCCGTTTGCCATTGCTTCAAGCGCAACCAAACAGAACGATTCTGTTTTACTTGGAATAATCACAGCACCGTAAGAAGCATACATCCGTTGTACAGTGCCATTCGGCATTCGTTTAATCCAGCGAATTCGTTTTGCAACACCTAATTGCCTCGCAAGGGTTTTAAGTTTTCTTTGATAGCTTGTTCTGCCGCTTCCAACGATCGTCAGATGAACACGGCTATGTTTTTTAGATAACAACGCAATGGCCCTAATTAAAGGCTCAAGTCCTTTAGAAGGAATGAGTCTGCCAACGTAGAGCAATTGATTCGATGAACCCTTTTTCTTCATAAGATTTGGTTTTACACCATGAGGGATCACAGCCACTGAACGAAAAGCCTTTCGCGGATAGCGTTTATTAATTGCTCTAACCTGCCAATTGCTCGGAACGATGATTTTTTTGGCGATTCGAAACAATTTACCAGATGGCGAGTTGACTCCTCTTGATAAGAGAGAATGGCATGAATAGACGATCGGGACCCTGAACTGCACTTTTGCCTTTTGGGCCGTATTCGCAAACTCCGTGCTGTGCACATGAACAATATCCGGTGCAATGTAACCCATCGAAGAAACTGCACGCATAACGGTGGAAGCTTTGAAGGAGTGTTTGGAACGGTTGAAATACCGGGAATTTCGGGGGAATCGAAGAATACGGTAGCGGCGATCCCCAATCCCCCTATTATATTGGGTTGAAACTCCTGAGACATGACCCATAATTTAAGTTTGCCCATTTTTTTAATTCATTCCCTTTTGGGGGTAATTGACAACATGTACAATGAAACAGATGAGGTCATCTACGGGCACCCGCCCTATTCCGAACTTCTAATAGCGTATGTATTCAAGCTCAGAATTGCACTAGGCCAATGTCTGTCGCCGCAACCATAATAAAATGAAAAACCCGCGCAAGCGCGGATTCTAATTGATACATATTCTTGTTCGTTGATCAATTTAATTGCCGCCGCAACACCTAAGGGAACCAGTATCAAATCATCTAAATACCCTAATACGGGAATGAAATCCGGAATCAAATCAATTGGGCTAAAGGCATAGGCTACTACACATATGGATAACGATTTGGCGCTGTCTCGCCCATTGTTTTAAGGCTTCAATCATTGTGACTCACCCGTTTATGATTAACATTTTATTTTATTATACCACTCATAAAATCCAATTAAACTAGACACCTGACAAAGGCATCTCACATATGAATGCGATAATGGTATTTATGCCTACAACGGAGCTCGCCAAGACGATCAGTTGAAGGAGAGATAATCTGATATGCCGGCAACGGTTTCGGGAGTCGTGTTTAACGACCTGAACCACAATGGCACATTCGACCCCGGAGAACCGGGAATCCCGAATGTCGTTGTCGTTCTATTCAGCAGCGCAGGCGGAACGTGTACATCTGCCGTAACGGACGCTAATGGAAACTACAGCTTTACTGTAACTGTCGCAGGGACCTATACGGTCTATGAGCCTGTTGCTGATCCCGGGTTGACTTGTCCGCCGACGACCTTTACGCAGCCTGCCGGATTTACGATGTCGAACGGCCCGCGGAAATTGACAGTCCCCGTAAGCGCCTCTCAGATCAGCGGTAATGTGACCATAGGCAATCAGAATTTCAGCCACGACACGAACACGGACACGCTAACCTGCAATTCTCGACTGATTCAATTTGCCGGTCGTCCCTCCGTTCGATACAGTATCAGCGTCGTTACAGGCGGGGCTGTCGTCCTCGGAACCGTCAATCCTCCCGTTGATATCAATGCCATCGGATACAACCCGCTCGACAATTTTATTTATGGCTACGATCAGTTAAACAACAATATCGTGCGCGTCGATAACAGCGGCAACGTGACCGCGTTGTCTCCCTTGCCGCCTGGCTTCCCTACCGATGCTTACACGAACGGAGCTTTCGACTCGAACGGTTTTTTCTACATTTTCACCAACAATGCAACGAAATTTTACGTCATCGACCTGCGACCGAACTCCTCCACCTTCATGAAACTGGTCAACCCGGCAACCGGCTTTACCGAACAGACGAGCAACTTCGGCGTCAATCTAAGCTCGGCCCTGAATGCGAGCGATTGGGTCATCAATCCGTTGGATAATCTTCTATATGGCATTACCCCTACGGGCATTATGCAAAGAATCGTCCCAACTACTGGCAGTCTGACGAGTCTGACGACAACGCCGCATAATACAGGTCCCTTCGGAGCAATCGCAGTCGATGCGACTGGAACGATCTACGCCATATCCAACCAAACCGGCGCAGTGTACAGATACATCATTTCCGGCAACACGGCGACAGCGTCGCAATTCTCGACTACGGTGACGACCTCTTTTAACGACGCGACGATGTGCCCTTCAGCAACTGTCCAAATCGATTTCGGCGACGCCCCCGATACCGCCCCAGGGAATGGTCCGGATAACTACTCCAGCTTGTTGTCCAAAAACGGCCCGCGGCATGATCTCGTTGACTCGCTCTTCTTAGGCACACAGGTAACGGCGGAACCGGACGCGTTGCAAAATGCGACAGCGACTGGCGACGATATTCGAGTGGGCATTCAAGATGATGGGCTAACGGTCCCTCTCCCCCCTATTCCGTTCGATGCAACAAGTTATTCCCTAGATGTCAGAGTGACGAACAATATCGGAAATGCCGCCAATCTGTATGGATGGGTCGACTTTAATGGTGACGGAATATTCCAAGGTGATGAAGCCTCCGCCGTACAGTCGGTGCCGTCTCAAGCAGGAATTCAAACAATCGTTCTTAACTTCACGATTCCTGTGGGAGTGACGCTGCAGAGCGACCATACCTTCGTACGGCTTCGGCTGACCTCGGATAATCTGATCAATCAGAACGTTTCAGGAACGGCAGAAGATACAAGAAGCTTGGGGGCTGCTTCGGACGGCGAGGTTGAAGACTACATCGTACAGATCACTTCGCCGGCAGCGCTTAATATTGTGAAAACAGCATCCGTTCCATCGGGGGCACCTGGAGACATCGTCACTTATACTTTCGAAGTTTCAAATCCTAGTAACGTGACTTTGACAAATGTTCGTGTCGAGGATTCCCTGCTCGGCCTCATCGACATTTTGTCCAGTTTGGCACCCGGAGCTAGAGTCGATCTAACGGCGTCATTCGTCATCCCGCCGGACGCGCTTGCCGGCACATTCATCGAGAACACAGTTGTCGTCTTCTCCGATCAAACGGAACCTGTCAAAGATATCGCTCAAGTGAAGGTGCTCCCGAGCTTTAGCTTAGTCGTTGCGAAGACGTCGGACCGAGTTTCCGTGGCACCCGGCGAAATCGTCACCTACACGATCGAAGTCATCAATACGTCGAACGCGCCAATTACTGACGTCAAGGTGACGGATGCACTGCTCGAATTCTCGCAGGTCATTTCATCCTTGGGAGTAGGCGAGTCACGAACGTTCGTAGTGACTTTCACAATCCCTACGGGGGCAACGGCGGGCAGTGTCTTTACGAATGTCGTGACGGCCACCTCCATTGAGACTCCGCCTGTCTCCGATACGGCTACCGTCATTGTCGCTCCGATTCCGTCCGTGTTTATTTTCAAGAGCGTAAATCCTCAGATCGCAGCGCCCGGAGATACCGTAACTTATACGATCACCGTCTCGAATGCGGGTAATCAGACGCTAGCGAACGTGCATATCGTCGATCCGACTCTCGAAGTCGACCAAACATTCGACGCTCTAGAACCCGGAGATTCCGTGCAAGTGACGGTGCCTTTTGTTATTCCGATAACGGCCTTGCAAGGCGACACCCTCGTGAACGTCGCCACGGTAACGTCGAATCAAACCGGCCCGGAGTCAGCGAACGCTGACGTCGTTGTCTTCGCCGTACCTGACATTGCGCTGGACAAATCGGTTTCTCCTGCAAAAGCCCCTGTCGGAAGCACGGTCACTTATACGTTCGTCGTAACGAACACTGGCAACACGATTCTCGACAACGTCAGGCTAACGGACCCACTGCTTGGGTTGAACCAGACCATAGGCACGCTTGAACAAGGTCAATCTCTAGTCGTTGAGTTCCCATTCGTCGTGCCAGCAGACGCAACAAACCCGTTCGTCAACAAGGCGACAGCGACGGGCATGTCCGGATCGCAAACTGTAGAAGCAAATGGAGAAGCATCATTGGTGCCGCTATTCCCTGCCTTTACTTTGACGAAAACAGTCGATCAAACGAAAGCCGACCCCGGGGATACAGTGAATTTCACGTTTACGATCGTCAACACGGGGAGCGCTCCGTTAACGAACATCGTCATTACCGACCCGCTACTCGCATTCACGGATATTGTAACGTTACTTGAACCCGGCGCTTCGTTGGAGATCACGATCCCGTTTGTCGTGCCCGCCAACGCGACGCCCGGCTCTGTCATAACGAATGTCGTCTCTGTCAGCCCTGCCGAGACCGAACCGAAGCAAGCGATCGCAGAGGTCACGGTCAACTCGATTCCAGCGCTCGCCTTGACGAAAACGCCAGATCGAGTCAATGCGATGCCGGGTGATACAATTACCTATACGGTGATCGTGACGAATACCGGAAATATCGGTCTCACAAACGTCATCGTCAGCGATCCGTTGCTAGGCTTTAACGCCGTTCTTCCATCCCTCGCGGTCGGTCAGTCCCAATCGTTCACGCTGACGTTCGTCGTTCCTGCGGGAACGCCGGACGGAACAGTCATTACGAATACGAGTACGGTTATTTCCGACCAGGCGGTCTCGGATCAGGATACCGCCAACGTCCTAATCGATCCGTTGCCGCCCGCCCTTGAAGTCGTCAAAACAGCCGATCGGTTGACGGCCACGCCTGGAGACACGATCACCTATACGATTACGGTGACGAATACGGGAGCCGTCACCTTAACCAACGTCGCCTTAACGGACGCGATTCTTGGCATAGTCCAGACGATCGGAACTTTAATTCCCGGCCAGAGCCTGACATTTACCTTTTTGTTCACCATCCCCGAAGATTCTTTAAACGATTCGAATATCGTTAATACGGCTGTCGCCACATCAGACCAAACGGATCCGGTGGAAGGCACCGCATCTGTGACGGTTGACCCAAGTCCGGGTTTGTCGATCGAGAAATCGTCGTCCCCATCGCAAGCCGCACCCGGCCAGACGGTCACCGTGACCTTTACGGCGCGCAATACGGGCAACGTCCGACTCACCAACGTCGTCATCGCAGACCCGTCGCTTAGCTTCCGCTCGGTTATCCCAACATTGCCCGTCGGTTCCGCGAAAGTCGTAACGACATCTTTCATCGTTCCCACCGTGCCTGCCGGAACGGTGTTAACCAACACGGCGACGGCATTCTCGGACGAAACGGGGCAAGCGTCTTCCACCTCAACGGTAACCGTGCTGCCGGAATTCCAACTCAGTTTAGTCAAAACGGTAAGCCCGTCAATCGCCTTACCTGAAGATACAGTTACCTTTACGATCAAAGTTAGCAATACGTCCAACACAACGGTTACCAACGTCCGATTTATTGATGGGTTACTTGGCATAGACGAAACGGTGGATTCACTTGCACCCGGCTTTTTCGTTATTTTCACCCGTACATTCACAATTCCGGCTGATGCCCGTGGCGGTTCCATCATTACGAATACGGCCACGCTTAGTTCAGCCGAGACGCCACCGATTACAGCTATAGCGCAAGTAACTGTAGCTGACAATCCGCGACTGATGCTTAGCAAGACGGCACTTCAACCCGTTGCCTTCCCCGGCGAAGTGGTGTTTTTCAGAGTGAAGGGCATGAATACCGGCAATGTACCGCTCTTCAACATTCGGTATGCCGATCCGCTTCTCGGTATCAGCGGAATCGTATTAGCGCAAGATGTCGGGGTTGTTGAATCCCTGATCATTCCGTTTACGGTTCCAACCAGCGCCATCCCGGGAGAAACGATCGTTAACACGGCTTTCGTCGACTCCACTCAGACAGGACCCCTTGGTGCCTCCGCTTCTGTGAGAATCATCGGCCTTCCGCTTACCGTTACCAAAAGAACAGACAGCGATTTTGTCTTCGTCGGTGATAAAATCCGCTTCATGATTACGATTGCTAATACAAGCACGATCGAAGCAATCAATGCGGTGTTAACAGATCCGCTGCAAGCGGGCACCCAATTCGTCCCAGGCAGTGTGATAGCGGGCGGCACCCATGTACCGAGCGCCAATCCGGAATCCGGAATCCCATTGGGTAATATCGCCCCGGGACACACGATTCAAGTGGTGTTCCAGACGAAGCAAATCGCGCTGCCGTCCAACGAAACGTTGCACAACCAAGCGGCGGTCAGCTTCCAGCCCGTCCATTCGATCCAACGGTTTACGGTGCATTCTAACATCGTAACGATCAACGTAGAAGAGCACGCAGAATAAAGAAGGTCGCCCATCAAAAAGCAGCCGATCACAATTAAATCGGCTGCTTTTTGGGTTCATTCATCGCTTCTCTTTATTGTCGAATTTTTCTCAGAACTCGAATGCTGGATATTTAAATCGAAATGTACATCATGGATCTCATTTTCTTTTAGCCAGCTCCCCTTCGTTTGGGAGATGGCCTTCCACTCTCTGTAATGAAAGCGATATAAATGATGTTCAAGGTTATAAATGTCCGTCTCTCTTTGTAATCCGGCAAGGAAAGATTTTCTGATTTCTTGTTCGATGACCTCTTCCGTCTTCCGGGTTAATTTCTGCAACTCCGTAAGCGTATTATTCGTCACGCTTACCAAATATCCAGTTCCTTTCATGTTAACGTTATATTGTGGAACCCCTCCTGTATTGACCATTTTCAGCTTGGATTTCGGATTATCGATAACGATTTGAACAGCAGGCTCAAACTTATTCGGCACGGGAACGCCGGCACGTTTTGTACTCGCCTGCATCCAGCGAAGGCCATTTAATTCCTCTAAAGGTATGTAACTTTTAAATGTATCATTTTTTAGAAATATCGCCCCGTCAATAGTTAGTTTAGGATCATTCTTGTTTTTCTCACTCCAATGCTTCTTATTTAAAGCGAGCGTCGGAATACATGAGGTATATCCAGGCTCGTTAATTTGACCAATTAATCTGTGTAGCTTAATCGGCTCAATCAAAGAAGCCTGCGAATAGGTCCCCAGAGGTTCATGAAGAATTGTGCTGAGAGGAGACTGTCCGTAAAAACCGGCTGCAGAAAGAATGTCCTTAATCGATTCTTGCGTGCCATACACCCAAGGAGTAAGACGAAATTCATAATATCGGATTAAGCTGTCATAAATGTTACCAAATCCGTGCTTAAATGCAGCATCGCTAATCACAATTGCTGTCAAATGAGCCCAATAAGTTCTTTCTTGCTCCGTTTTGTAAAGCTCAAAAAAAGCCTCTTCAAAAGAATTCCCAATGCCTTCGCCTACCCAGATTCTTGCCGGCCCCTTTTGACCTTCGGTCGATTTGGCGACTGATTGGAAATCGATGAATTGGATATATCCGTGATATTTACCGTCCTTATAATCAACGCCTAAGGCAGACGCAAAATTCAATCTTTCGATATCCTTGACATCTGTGGTGCAACCCGTCCCGAATAATAATCCAGCGATCATAACAAGGACAACTTTCAGACTGCGTTTCAACCCACTCACCTCTTTCGTTTTTTGGCCAAAGACGAAATGCGTGATCTTCGGAATGGATCAACGGCGAACGCAGTCAGCCAGTCCTTAAAGCGCAAAGAGGATACCGGCTCGAGATAAGCCAAACCAAAAGAGTTAAGGCGGCAGAGATAGATCAAGATCAAAAACATACTCAGAAAAAAGCCGTAAATGCCAAGGTAAGAAGAGAACAGCAAAATAAAAACCCGAAGAATGCTCACGGTACCGGATAAAGACTGGTTTACAAGGCTAAATGTTGCAACCGTTGATACCGCAACAACGACGAGTAATGTTGGCGATGCAAGCCCTGCACGAATGAGCGCGTCCCCAATAATCAGGCCCCCTACGATTCCGATCGTCTGACCAACGGCTTTCGGCATCCGAACGCCGGCTTCCCGAAGTAATTCAAATAGAAACAACAGAAGCAAGGCTTCAAGAAACGGGGGAAGCGGAACCCCTTCTCGAGAAATAACGACCGTAGAAAGCAGGGTAAATGGGATCTGATCTAGATTGACTGTCGCAATGGCAGTCCAGAAGCCTGGGAGAAAAATACTGAGAATCAGGGCAATGATCCGGAGGAGCCGTTGAAAAATGACGTAATAATACGGGAAATGGACATCTTCAGGCGTTTTTAACAATTCGAGAAAGTTGCTCGGACCGATCAGAACCATTGGTGACCCGTTAACAATAATCGCGAATCTTCCTCGCAACAGCGTCTCAACGACGAAATCGGGTCGACCGATATAATCAATCAATGGAAATAACGAGTAGGTTCGATCCGACAGCCATTGCTCCAGTTGCCCGCTGCTTAAAAGGCTTTCCGTTTGAAAGGTTTCCAACCGTTTGCTCACTTCGGCAATCATTTTTGGGTTCGCTTTTTGGCTCATATAAATAAGCATCACCCGGGTTTTGCTTAAGCTACCTATGACGAACTGTTCGCTGAACAACAAGCTTGTTTGCATCCGTTTCCGTATTAGAGATAGATTCGTATACACGTCTTCCGTAAAAGCATCCTTCGGCCCTTTGATTGAAATTTCCGTACTGGATTCCTGTAACGAGCGTTGAGGAACATTGGAAATATCGAGCGCCCAAAAGTTTGAAGCCCCCTCGATATAAAGAATTAAGCAACCGTTAAACAAACTAGAAACCATTTCTCTGAACGTTCGATTGATTTCGAAAAGAGGCATTTCTTCGGAATGCTTCTGATCTTCTTCCACATTAGAAGATAAACGGATGATGTGTTTGCATGCCCTGTAGATATACAGGTTTAATTCCGTCTTATCAATCATGCCTTCGCAATAGAAAGCAATCAAACGATCCGAAACCTCCAACTGCGGAAGCGGAGGAAACAAAATGTCCGAATAGGGAGAGAATGCTTCTTTCAATTGGCCGGTCAGCAAGCTCCCGCTTTGTAATCGGGTTTCCTGCTCTGCAAATAATTTCGATTCATCAGGTAACGGATTCATTGCTTCCCCTCCTTCGCCGTGGAATATAAGATGCTGTTAAAAGAACCGCCGTTAGCGCAACTCCGAAACAGAGCGAAAAGGTGTAAAAGTAGCGATGGATAACCTGCTGCATGCTAATATCGCTAACCTTTAAAAGCGAAGGAAGAGCGAAAATGACAGCGCTGCTGAGCAAAACCGTTTGTCGAACTTTAGGGGATTTGCCTCCAATAAGCTCAGTCATGAGATGGGTCATAAGGGCTGTCCGCACCACGCTGCCCGCCATTAACTGAAATGCCGCCAAAAAATCGACATGAGAAATTTGTCTGCCGATCATGACCAGCCTCCATTGTTCGAAAGCGGGAAAGCGCATGTTTTCAGCTTGGTATGGACCAAAGGCAGTCAAAGAACCAACAGTAGGTCCCATGATTAGGCCAACTAATAAAGTCAGCAAAATGATAATGGATCCGTAATTCAAGGGTTTGCTTACTTTATGTTGTATTAAGAGCAAGACCAGCAAATCCATGCTTCCTCCAAAAACAACAACGCCTCCAAACAGTTCAGAACCTAATCCTTCCTTCAAGAAGGGGTGCAGCATGCCATAGTCTTTGCTGCCTCTGGTCATGATAGATACCCCGATCCCCAACATCCATACCACGGGCAACAACATCGTCGACATATAAACAATTGTTTTAAGTCCTGATCTGGCCGCACTATAAGACAAAAAGATAAAACTGAGAATAACAACGATTTCGGGCGTGCTCGGAAGAAAAAAGATACTGATGTTTTGGGTCGTATCGAAAACGATCATGATCCCGGCGGCCACTAAATACAGCGCGATACAACCACTTATTATCCATAAGCCGACCGAACCTAATCTGCCTTTAAGCCATTGATGAAAGGATAAAGATCGCATCGACTTAATAATGAGATACAAAATCACGCTCCAACCGATTAATGCCGGGTAGGCAAGCAAGACGCTAAACCATGCATCACGTTCCGCCGCACGGAGGAGATGGGGAATCACCAGTACATGATTCGATATTCCAAGCGACAACAGCAACAAAAAAATGATCTGCAGTCTAGAAAAGGTTACGTCCACTGCTCTCCTCCTGGATTTAGAATTATGCAACATTTGGTATATTACCCTCGCCCTGTTCTTTTATGCACCGCGACGAATTCAGGATAAAAGAAAAGAGATGTCCCGCAGGTCAACATTTGACCTAAGGAACATCCCCTTTAAGCTGTGACTTCTATCCATAAAACCATTCAAAATCTAATCATCTATCTGTTCATAATCGGCTGGTTTTTGATCTTTCGGTTTCATTGTTTTAGGGATTACGATCATAAATATGATTCCAACGATTATAGCCACTCCAAAGAAGATTCCAAGCTCCAACATCCAAAAGACCCCCGATTTCAACATTAAACTACATTTAATAGTGAATGAAATCGTATACAACGTCAATCGAATAATATGTGAACATTTGCTCATGTGTTGACAAAATTTTCGACAAGGCATATCATATGAACAAACATTCATATATTGGAGCGGTTGATGGATGAAAGAATATCGCGTTAAAGGCCTATCGTGCGGAAATTGCACCTTAGCACTAGAACATCAAATTCAATTGCTTGAATTCGGCGAAACGGCTTCATTGAGCTATAATTCGGGCAAACTAAAGCTGGATGAGCGAATCCCTCTATCCGAAGTCAAAGAGATATTGAAATCGGATGGTGCTTACATCGTGGATGTAAAAATGAATGCTGGTGAGTCCCATGCCTCAGATGACCATCATGATCATTCCGGGCACGACCATGGAAGCGATTCGGACCACGAGCATGATCACAGTCATGGCAGTAAAAAAATGTACTTATTGCTTGGATTCTCAACGCTTATTTACTTAATAAGCATTTTGATTGACGGTCAAGTAGCGAGCTCCACCACTGTTTTACTGTATTTGATTGCAACGATAGTGTCCGGCTACACCACGTTTGTGAAAGGCCTTAAGAACCTATTCCGGCTCAAATTCAATATTGATACGTTGATGACGATCGCACTGGTCGGTGCCGTATCTATCGGGGAATGGAAAGAAGCAACCCTTGTTGCCATCCTCTTCTGCTTGAATGAGCTCCTTGAAGGGCTTGGCATGGAGAAGGCCCGCCGATCAATGGAAGCTCTCCTTAAGGTTGCTCCCAAAGAAGCAGTTAAACTCGATAAAGGCAAAGAAATAATCGTTCCCATCGAAAGTCTGAAAGCAAACGACACCGTAATCGTCAAACCAGGCGAAAAGATTCCGTCGGACGGTCAAGTAGTCACTGGCAAAAGCTCCGTCAACGAGGCAGCAATTACAGGCGAATCTCTCCCCGTCGAGAAAGCCGAAGGAGAATCCGTATTCGGCGGGAGTATCAATAACGAAGGCGTTCTCCAAATTCGAATCGAAAAAGCGTACGAGGACTCTTCGCTCGCGAAAATATTGCATCTCGTAGAGGAAGCCCAAGAAACGAAAACACCAACCGAGCTCTTCATTAACAAATTCGCGAAGTATTATACGCCGATTATCATGGCCGTGTCCGCATTGGTCATCATCGCTCCCCCTCTTTTGTTTAACGGGGATTGGTCCAAATGGCTTTATCAAGGGCTCGCGGTTCTTATTGTCGGTTGTCCGTGCGCGTTAATTCTCTCCTCCCCCATCGCCATCGTTTCCGGGATTGCGCGTAACGCTAGAAACGGCATTTTGATCAAAGGCGGAGTGTTTCTGGAGCAGTTGGGCAAATTGGACATTCTTGCATTCGATAAGACGGGGACTTTAACTAAAGGCGAACCTTACGTAGAACAGTCCGTCGTTTATGACCGAGACAGATTTTTGAAAGTGGCGGCAGCAATCGAGAAAACATCCTCTCATCCGCTTGCCAAAGCGATTATGAAAGAGGTTGCCCAGCAAGGCATTGAAATCGCCGTTGAGTCGGAATCAGTCGAAGCCGTATCCGGGCGCGGGATCGTGGCCGTCGTTGAAGGCACCAAATATTGGCTAGGCAACGAAAAAAGCATGGAGCATCTGCAGATCCCGCAGGACGTTCAAGATGCAATAAGAAATCTGAAGGAGCAAGGACTTACTCTCGTTCTCGTCGCCGATGATCGACAGGTGTTAGGCATGTTCGGCATATCGGATGAAATTCGAGAAGAAAGCCGAGACGTGATTGCCCGATTGCATAAAGTCGGTATCAAACGGACGGTGATGCTCACCGGCGACCATCAAAAAACAGCCGACAAAGTGGCAAAAGCAGTTGGCGTCACGGAATTTTACGGAAACCTGCTGCCTGAAGATAAAGTGAATAAAGTCAAACAACTAGCCGAACAAGGAATCGTCGGTATGATCGGCGACGGTATTAATGACGCCCCTGCCCTAGCATCGGCGCAAATCGGCATTGCAATGGGCAAAGGGACGGATAGCGCGATTGAAACCGCCGATGTCGTACTCATGCAGGATCATCTTGGCAAATTGCCGGAAGCTGTATCCGTCGGCAAAAAAGTCAATCGGACCATCAAGTTCAACATCGCGGTATCCATGGGATTAAAGTTGATCGCTTTGTTATTAACGATCCCGGGTTGGTTGACTCTGTGGATTGCGATTCTATCCGACATGGGCGCTACCGTCTTCGTTACTCTTGTCAGCTTGACCGTACTGATTCAGAAGAAATCCGCTTAATGCATAGAAGAGGAGCCATCCGGTGGATTACCGTGGATGGCTCCTCTTCTATGCATGCTTTAGATGCGATTCTAATGGGTCAAACCTAGAAAGAATAAGCTGATGTATGATAAAAATGAGGTGGTGAACAGTTAGATGTCGGACGCATTTGTTTCTCGTTCGCTCGACGAAGTAAGGTTTTGGTCTCGTATCATGAAAGAACATTCTCTATTTTTACGATTAGGATTCAGATGCGAAGATACTCAACTTATCAATGAAGCGAATCAGTTTTATGCGATATTCGAAGCAATCGAAAATAGAGCGAATTCATTGCAACTGGATACGGATCCGCAGGTTATCATAAGGTTTAATATTGAGTTTCATACTGCAGTTTCGCATATTTGGGCCTTTAAGCGGAAAGTTCTAGGACTCATTCTTACTTGCCAGTTGCCCGGCGCTAACAATTTCCCGTTACTCGTTGACCATGTCAGTCGAGAAGCGAATTATTTTCGAAATCGATTGCAAGAGTTGGAACCTCTGCCTGATGCGATAATAGATGAAAATGTATTCTTTCTTCGTATTATGGCGGATCACGCTAAATTCATCAGCCATCTTCTCGATCCTTCCGAACGAAAACTGGTGGACCAAGCGAATCAATTCAGTCATGACTTTGATCAGCTCCTTTTCCAAGCAAGAGATATCGAATCTATGCGCCCGCAATCGCAAACTGTTCCCATACTCGATCAATTCCTTGACCAGAACCGAGTTTCCGTGAAATCTTTACGCGACTTCAAACAAACTGCTAGAGACCTCATCGCGGCTTGCAGAATTAAAAGCATTATTCATCCCCTTCTTGCCGATCATGTGTTTCGAGAAGCGGAAAGATTTCTGTTCATTATTGACATGTTCGAGCAGCATCTGACTGGAACGCCGGTTTCCCCGCGAGATTTGGAACATTAAAAAGAACACAACCCGGTTAAGGGTCGTGTTCTTTTTTGCGTCTGAGAGCAGCGAAAATCGCTGCTCGTATGCTTACTGCCGTACGACCCACCACTTCTGGTTATCGTTATCTTCGTACGGCCACTGAATAACGGATGCGCCATTTGCCGTGGAGGCGTTGTATACATCCAGAGCTAGCCCGCTATGTCTTGCGATAATCTTGAAGTAGCCGTCGCTTGTAGGGACAAGCTGAAATTGTTGGTTTGTATTGCCTTGATATAACCACTGCTGCAACTGCACGCCGTAAGTGGTATACGCATAAGGAATATCCAGTCCGTAACCGCTGCCAACATTAATCAGTTTGTAATAGCCTCCGCCAACATCGGTAATGACCCATTTCTTCCCTGGCGTATTCTCATCAGGCCACTGATCAATCGCAGCTCCCATTGCTGTCGATCCGCCGTAAACCTCAAGCACCTTCCCGCTGTTTTTGTTGTAAATCTTATAGGGCGCTCCCGATACAATACTTGGTAACGGTTGAGGTCCCAGATTAGACACGCCAAAGGCGTCGACTAACATATACGAACCGCTTTTCTTGACCAGTTTGATCGTGTGATTGCCTAGCGGTAATCCTTCAATGCTGTACAAGTATTCGGTATAGGTATAGGTAGAGGTGGCGGCATAGGCGTTAACCGTTTGCATAAATACGCCGTCGACATATACGTCTACATTGCCGAATGACGGCCCCTTCTCCCCGATATATACAACGCCCGTACCGTTGAAAGTATACTCTACGCTATCGTTATTCGTTTGCGTGATCATCGCGTCGAAGTTAATATCGCCGAGCTTGTTGTAATAGGCGTAACCCGGTGCCCATGAGCCATAATCCCGGTTCGTGCTGTTCGTCCAAGTGCCTGTATACGCCAAGCCGAGCATCGAGCTGCTGTTGATCCATACATGTTTGGTGCCTACATTGTCCTTCAAGGCGCTTTTGACCGCAATTAATTGGTTCAGCACGTTGGAAGGGATGACTCCCGCATCGGCAGCGACATTTAAGGTAGCTGTTCCTCCAAAGCGCTCAAGAGTCGCCAAATAATCGATTAAATATTGATTGCTGTACGCGAGCGTTGAAGAATTCCAGCTATTTCCGATGTAAGAATACGTATGCCATTGCAAGCCATACCACCAGCGATTGCTCGGTATTAATTTGATGTCATTGAGCTCGCCTGCCGTCAAATCGGCGTAGTCCGTCGGTTTGCTTAATCCGATTCCCGAGTTAATGCTCACCAGTCGACCGGAGTAGCCCGACTTAGCCTGGGCAACGAAGTAGTTAAAATCATAGGTTCCCGTATAGGCGCCCGGATTATAGCAGCCATCGAACCACCAGCCGGCAAGCTTGGAGCCATAGCGGTCCCCCCACTCCTTAAGCACTTCTCCCCAGCGCTTGATGGAGTTTTGGGTCGGGGTCACATAACCGGTGCCGGGCCAGCCCAAGCCGTTGCGCGCCTGCTGATCGTTCTCGGGCGGATTGGAAGGAATGTAAATAAAAAGCTTGATTCCTTTGGGCGCAAGGGCGTTCGCCATATCCATCGGCAAGTCTCTCGTGGACGTTCGAACGCCGGGCGAATAACCGGCATACGAATTGTAAGTCGCATTAGGTGAAGCGTAATACCCCGAGTTCTGGCCAATATCAAGCTGGACATAACTTGCTCCTGCCTGCTCCGCCTGATTCGCCAGCGTATTTACGTCAAATGCGGCAACGGACTGATCCCACGTTTTGCCGAGCAGCATGGGCACATTGACGTCAATCCCATACACGCTGTTCTTCATCCAGTCCGAAGCCGAATTGTTTAACGAGGCGTTACTCGTCCCGACCGGCGGCAACGTGCAAACCATTGCGAACACGCAAACTGCCAGCGCAATACTCCATAACTTCCTCAAGCCGCTCACTCCCTCGTTTGATGTTTATCTCAAATAAGGTTTTGCCGTTTCTCTGGCGGTTGCCGCTTTCGTCTGCGCATCGTCAATCACTTTCTGCACGTCCATCTCTTTCAACTTTGCAATGATGCCGGCTTTCATAGACTCGTACTGCTCATCGTTTTTGGTCAGCACGAGCTCCGGTATTTTTTTGTTCAGGTACTGCACTATGTTGTCCTTAATGCGTTTAATATCATCCGAGTCGGTTGGCGTCACGGCATTGTAGATGCCATTAAAGGAGGCGAATTTAATATCGCCGCTTTTGACCGCGTTTTCCACGACCTGCCCCGGATATTCCACGCCGTAATGCTCGCTCATTTCCTTGTCGAGATCGGTTAATTTCGCCTTGAACGCTTCTTGCGACGAGAAGAAATCAATCGGGACATTATATTTCGGATCGATACTGCCAGGGCCGTGTCCGACCCAGTTCGTATATTTTCCGATTCCGGTCGTAGCGGCGAAATTCGGGTCGTTTAAGCTTTGTTGAATGATCTCGGGCTTCATTTGCGGCTTTCCGTTTTCCACGGACCAGTGTTTGCCTTCGATGCCGTTAAGCAGCAACTCCGAACCTTCATAGCTGTTCAGGAAATTAATCAGTTCCATCGCCTTTTCCGGATTTTTGCTATTTTTGGAGATCGCATATAATCTTGAGCCTTGTCCAAGATCATTATAATCGCCGTTATACTGGTATCCGCCCTTGATCGGCGGCAATGCGGCAAAGCCTTTATCCTTCTGGCCGGCGGCAGCATACGCTTTCGTCGCGTCAGACTCCCCGGACCAGGAAACCCATGAGAACAATATGCGGTTTGCTTTCGCTTTTTCGACATGGTTTTCAAACTTTTGCGTGAAGCTGTCCGGGTCAAGGATGCCCAATCGATTCGCTTTGTTATAGAATCGCGCGCCTTGCCAGAAGGCGGCATCATCCTGAAGAATGTTTGTTTTCATATTGCGCTCAGCATCGAATTCGACAAGATCTCCCGAAGCGCCGTTCAGGTTGTTGGCGGGATACGTCGTGGCGCTCCACAAGCCCCAATCAAACCATGGCGAAAGCGCGTAAACTTTCTGTCCCTGCTCGTTAACCGGCTCGAGATCCTGCATTTTTTTTAGAATAGGCAGCAGATCGTCCAAGCTTTTATATTCGGGATAACCTAATTTTTTGTACAAATCCCATCTCGTCACCAGCGCTACGGAATCGTAAGTGTACGCGGGCGGAATCGGACCGTCGTACCCGGGGACGAAGTATAACTTGCCTGTATCGTTGCTGTAATACTTTTTGCTGAACTCGAACTTTTGCGGAAACTCTTCAACCATTTGCTTCCCTTTGCTTTGCACGAGCTCGTCAAGCGGCAACACTCTGCCGCCTTCCACCAGCTGCTTAATAAACTTCTGCTCGGTTACCATCACATCGGGCAGATCGCCGCTGGCCAGCATCAAATTGAATTTTTGCTCATCGGGATGCGTTTCGATTTGCAGGCTGACGCCGAGACGTTTCTCGATTTCTTTCGCCACTTCATCCGTTTGCTCTCCGCTTTGGTAGTTTCCTCCGAATTGAGGTCCATACAAGCTTAGTTTCACAACCTCCGCAGGTTTCTGGGAAGGCGTTGACGAGACCTCCTGCGTGTTCTGAGTTGCGGCGGCGCTGCTTGCTCCGGAATTCGCGTTCTTGTTATCCCCTCCGGAACAACCGATCAGGCTTGCCACTAGCATTAACGCAGCTGTCGGCGCGACTAGCTGCTTTCCCAACTTCTTGCTCATTGCTGAAGTCCCCCTCGTAGTCATTGTATACTTATTGGCTATAAAGCCAATGAAGCCGTTATCCTTTTACCGCGCCAAGCATAATTCCTTTTACGAAATATCGCTGCAAGAACGGATAGACCAACAAGATGGGCAAAGTCACGATCATCGTAATCGTCATCCGTATCGTAGAAGGCGTAATTCGAATTTGGGACCCTTGCCGCGTCAAATCCATCGTAGATTGGCTGGCAATCGACTCGGATTCGCGTAAATAATGGAGAAGCGTAAGCTGCAACGTCTGCAGCTTCTCCGTTGAAACGAGGAAATAGTTGTCGGTCCACGTATTCCATTGATTAACCGCGCAGAAAACGGCAATGGTAGCGACAATCGGGATCGATAACGGAAAAACGATTTTGAAGAAAATCGTCGGATAGCCGGCGCCGTCCATCATGGCCGATTCTTCGAGAGCGGCGGGCAATTGTTCCATAAAGGTTTTGATCAGCACGACATAGAAAGCGACAATCGCGCTCGGAAGGATGTACAACAAGAAGCTGTTCCCCAATGAATAGGCTTTCATTGTTAAATACCAAGGGATCAAACCTGCATTGAGATACATCGTCGCAATCAGAATCCGGTAAAACGTTTTACGCAAAATCATTTTGTCTTTCGTTAACACATAGCCGAACATCGTGCAGCAAAACACGGTAACAGCCGTTCCGACAATCGTTCTTAACGTCGAAACGACGAACGCTTGTTTAATATTATCCAATTGAAACATGCTGCTGTAGCTTTGAAAGGTCACTCCCTTCGGGAGCAACAGCAGTCCCTTGGCGGCCTCTGCCGGATCGCTGATGGAGTAAATAAAAATGTAATAGAAGGGATAGATGCACAGAAGCATAAAGCAAGTAAAGAGCAAATAATTGAGCGTCTGGAAAGCAGCTTCCGAAAGCCGTTGCATGCTTGCCCTCCTAAAATACGGAATTTCCGCGAATTTTCTTGGAAAGGATATTTACGCTGAATACAAGAATGATGCTAATGACCGACTTGAATATGCCGATAGCGGTAGCGAACGAATAATCGTTTAAAGTCAGCCCGATCCGATACACGTAATAATCCAAAACTTCGAGCTTATCCGCAACGAGCGGATTGTAAAACACATAAAATTGCTCGAAACCGTTGGAGAGGACGTTGCCGATGCTAAGAATCAGAATGACGACAAAGGTAGGCATAACGCCCGGAATCGTAACATGCCTCATCATTCTGTACCTGCCCGCCCCATCGACTTTGGCCGCATCGTATTGCTCGGGATCGATTCCCGCAATCGCGGCCATATAGATGATCGCTCCCCATCCGAGGCTTTTCCACACGCTGACGAAAGTTTGAAATAGCCAGGCGTACCGGGCACTTCCCAGCATGTTAAACGGTTCCTTGATCAGATCTAATTTCATCAGAAGCTGATTCACGAATCCGTCGTTGAGGTTAAAAAAGACGAAGAAAACGGAATACACGAGTACCCAGCTAATGAAATTCGGCAGCGTCGTAGTCGTCTGGATCAGCTTGCGGTACTTCGCGCTTCGCATTTCCGTCAAAAATACGGCAAACAAGACGGCAAGCGGAGCTGTCAATAAACTGAGGAAGCTAAGCGCCAACGTGTTAATCATAACCTGACGAAGATTGCTGGCCTCCGAGAAGGCGAGCTTGAAGTACTTCAGCCCGACGAAAGCGCTGTGCGACAAAGGGATTCCCGGTTTATAATCGACGAACGCATAGATCCAGCCGTACAACGGAATGTAGTAAAACAGGATCGTCAACACGATAAACGGGAGCCCCATCAGGAATAAAAGTTGACGCTGATTCAGTTGTCTCCCTCCTCTCTTTCTGCTTCTGATGTTCATTTTACCCCGATGAAAAACGGCTAAAAATAAAAAATCCAACGAAATTGACAACAATCTCGCCGGATTTTGGAACGTCTATTTTGGTTGTTTAAATATTTTACGATTTCGGGACGAATCCAAGCCGAAGAGTGACCAACGTCCCTCCCGTTTCCCTTCGTTCGATCTGTAAACCATAGGTTTCGCCATAGTAGAGACGCAGCCGAATATGCACATTTAATAGACCGATGCCGCTTCCCGAACGTTGTTTTTCATCCGTTGCGGTTGCGAGCAAAGTTTGAATGCCGACAAGCTCCTTCTCCTCGATTCCCCGTCCGTTATCTTCCACGTGGATGACGATTTGATCTCCGGCCCGAAATGCTTCGATTCGCATATGTCCCCTATAATTGTTCGATTCCAGGCCGTGGATTAACCCATTCTCGATCACCGGTTGAAGCAGCAGACGCGGAATAGGAACGCTGTTCAATTCATCTGGCACCTGGATTTCAAGGGTCACCCCTTCCCCGTACCGATTGTTCATTAACGTAAAATAATTTGAAGCGTAGTCCAGCTCTTCCTTCAAGGTAATAATCGGCGAGGAATCCGAAAAGATCGGCCTTATCATGTTCCCTAGCGCCGTTATACTTTGCATAATGTTATCCGCTTTGACGGCAACGGCCATCCACTTGATCGCATTGAGCGTATTATACAGAAAGTGAGGATGAATTTGCGCCTGCAGAACGTTAAGCTCTGCTTGCCGTTTCTGATTCTCAACGACCCGATTATGTTCCATTAAATGCTCCAGACTAACGGACATTTGATTGAACTGCGTAAAAAGCAAACCGATTTCATTCGGCGGTTGCCGTTCAAGCGTTACGCCTAGCTGTCCTTTTTCCAAACTCCGCATGCCCTTCACAAGAGCAGTCAACGGTTTCAGGAGCTTGCGGGTAATGTAGAACGCCAGAAGCGTAGAGACAAGTAAACATAAGATAAATACATAGAATAGCACGGTTCGAAGGGAGACGATATCGCGTTCCATCGTCGATACCGGAACCTCCCTGCACAACGTCCAGCCTGTATCGCCAAGCGCATAGTAAACAAGCTGCTTATCCTCGCCTTCCGAATGCATAATAAAACTTCCGGACTTTTTCTCGAATTTCGGGATGTAGGCGGATTTATTTGTACCGACCAAATCCTTGGCCGAAGCGGATATCGTTCTTCCCGTGGGGTCGAGAATATAAATATTCTCATCTTTGCTATTTACCGCCCCTGTATAAATATCGGCCAACGTCTGTTCGGTCACATTAATGACAAGCATCCCGCTTACGGAAGATTGGTAGTACGATTTTATTCCGCGATAGGCGGAGATTAAATTGCGTTGATTGTCCCCGAATGGAATCGTGGATTGATCGACTCCTTCCCATATGAGATCGGGGAAACTGCTCTTTGCCATTTGATAAATGTCGGATGATAGCAGCCAATCGCGTTCGACCGAATCCGGTACCGTATAAAACTTATTGTCGGAATAACCTAGCGCCCGTCCATCTTTCGAATAAATAAAAATGGATTTTACGTATTTATTAATTCCGATCGAATCGGATAATTTATCCCGAATCCCATTGGCAATGTGGATCTCTTCCACTTGATTCGATAATGGCCGTTCAAGAAACGATTGAACGTTCGCGTCCGTCAGAATGTACTGGGAAAGCCGGTTCACCTCGTCCCGGAACGATCGAATGCTCTGTTCCACCAGTTGGAAGCTTTGAACGGATGCTTGCTCGGTTTTGTCCTGAAGCATGGACAATATGCGAATATACAACAAATAAGAGCCGATCAGCAAAGTCAAAAAGCTAAGAAGAACAAACGCAAATAAAAACTGGTTTTGAAGTCTACTTTTGATCACCCTCCGCACGCTCCGTTCCGTGCCCGTACCAAAGGTCTCGATATTCCGTCGGAGAAACGCCGGTGTATTTTTTGAACACCCTGCTGAAATAACTGTGATCGGCAAACCCGACGGATGCCGCGATTTCGTAAGAGCGTTGATTGCTTTCGAGCAGCACTTTTTTGGCTTCGTCTATGCGAAGCCGATTGATGAAATCCGTTAAATATTCGCCCGTCTCGCTGCGAAATTGCTTGCTGAAATAATTGGGGCTCATCCCGACGTGAGAAGAAACTTCCGATAACGAAACATTTAGCTTGAACCGTTGATGGATGTATTGGCGAGCCTGGACAATCTCTTTGGAGTATTGCCGATTCCATTGCAGCGATTCCGAGAGGAAAGCCATATATTCGTCAAACACATTGCAGGTTTCCGCTAACGATTCGGACCGTTCCATCCTTGAAAAATATTTCATTGCCGCTTGCTGAACGTTTTCCTCCGTTGGCGTTACAACGAGGGGAAGATGCATCAGCCGGGCGAACAAATGAAGAAACGAAACTTTGTCGTTCTGCGTAGAACAATTCGTGAATTTTCGGACTTCTTGCTGTATTTGCTTGGAAATCACTTCATTTTGCAGCCTCTCGCCGCTAGCCGTAACGGCTTTCAATTGGTTCTCAACCTCGGCCTGCACCTGTTGATCCGATTGCCGAATCATTCTTCCGGTGCCTAGCACGTACTTTTTCATCAGCGCATCGGCGCTTTCTACATATTGAGCCTTCAATTCAGGAAAGCCGCTTCGAATCGAGCTCTGCCCGAACGTGACCGACACGTTAAAAATCGTCTTCATAATTTTGGCGATATGATCCGTCATTTCATTCAGTTCAGTCAACATGCGGTGTTCGCTCGAGACATCCTGGAAACTTCCGATGAGCATAAAACGGTTCCTCTCATCGTGGATAACGACAAACCTTTTGTAGCTATCGCATACTTCCTTCAGTACGTTATGGACCGAATAGGAAATCAAATTGCCTTTCACGTCTTTATATTTGTGCTGCAAACGTTCGAAATAATCGATTTCCATCAATAACAAAACCAACTTGCTCTCCGTCAAAGGGATTCCATTTTCCGCTAGCTTCGCATTAAACTCCTGAATCGTGTGGTAATTCCGGAACAAATAATCCTTGAACAAATTTTCCACGATCGTTTCTTTCGAAAGTCTTGGAGCATTCGGCTTGCTTTGTGAAAGCGTATCCAATTCTTGTTGGATTTTCGCCAATATTTTCTCTATGTCTACCGGCGTCATCGTTAACTTGAGAATATAATCGGAAACGCCATACCCCAAAGCTTGCCTGACTGTCTCGAACTCTTCCACACACGTTAAGATGATGATTCGCGTTCTGGCATCTTTTTCCCGAATACGCCGTATGAGCTCCATCCCATCCATGACGGGCATGCGTATATCTGTAATCACCAGGTCAGGCGCTAACGATTCATATAATTGCCACGCTTCCGCTCCGTTCGCGGCATCCGCAACGAGGTTCATATTAAACTGCTGCCAATTGACGGCATTGCGCAAACCCAGTCTCACCAACATCTCGTCTTCTACCAGGATGACACGGTGCATCGTTGGCGGTCTCCTTCCGCAGCTGCTTTATTAAGTACATTTTACCATAAAAGAAACCAACCATCGGATAGGAAAGATGGCTGGTTGTGAGGTGTATGGCGCATCCTGTCCCTCAACGTTGCTTTGATGCTTAGATGCTTAGACTTCCTTGCGTAGTCCGAATGCCGATTTCTGCACGTCGCCCGCTTTCATCGTTATCGTCCTTTGGCCGCCATCCGGCATAACCAATCTATACGAGGTATCCCTTGATGCAAGCAGAATAACGGATGCTTCATTCGCATCCCTGTCCCAACTAAGCTCGACGGATATGCCGCACCGCGTATGGAGCGGACCGATCTGTCCTCTCTCCCACTTTGGCGGCAACGCGGGCAACAGTTCGACGCGTTCGGCATCGGAGAAAAGCAGCATTTCCTGAACGGCGGACGACCACCCTGCATTGGCATCCAACTGGAACGGCGCAAGCGGGAATTCGAGACCGATTCCGCTTCCTCGCCAGTCATTACAAGTAGTGAACAAGTTTCTCATCAAGCACGATTTCGCGATCAGATTCAGGCTCTCGAGCGCGAGCTCCGCTTCTTTCACGCGCGCCATCATGTTGGCGTTCTGCACGAGCGACCAGCTCGTCTGACAAGACAAACCGACCGTCATTCTGCGCACGGCGCCTCGTCGATAGATTTCCGTAGTCGCTTCATCTCTCCTGGCGTGCTCAAGTCCCGGATACATCGGATACAGATGGGACTGATGCCGATGCAGATCGTTATCGGGAAAATCCTCGTGCAGCCACTCTCTAGGCGCTCCCCACTCATTGATTTGATAGGCCGGCGCACCGTCCAGCATACGCTTATAGGCGGCCATATCGGACACCGATACGAGTGAAGTTGCGTCGCCGATCGCGAGCAGGTTCGTGAACAACTCTTTGATGACGGCGATATCCATCGTTGCATCGATAGCAGACTGCGTGCCGTCTCCGAGCTCGATGTTGCCCATTTTGTAGTTCAGGGTACGGTTCTCCGGCGATACGGAAGGGCAGACGTGCCAAGTATCCCCTTGCCACAGGACAAAATCGATGTAAAACTTGGCCGCCTCGGTCATGAACGGCAAAGCTCTCTTCTCCAGAAAATCGGTTTCTCTTGTAAAAAGATAATAGTCGTAATAATGCTGCGCAATCCATCCCGCGCCTGCTGTCCAATTGGTAATATGCGGAGCCAGACAGACATGCCTCATGCACCCCGGCATCGTCACGGCGGGCAGGAAAATCCCGCTGCAGCCGTACAGCTTTCTGGCGTTCTCTTTCATATCCTCTATAGCGAAGTCGTAGTAGTCGAACACGGGCAGCATCAGTTCGCTCAGTCCCCCCTGAAGCGCCTGCCAATAAGTCATTTGAAGATTAATATTGGCCATGTTAAACGACCAGAAAGCCTCATAATCCCCGCTCCATAGCCCCGTCAAATTGCAAGGAAGTCCCCCGGTCGTCGTAGCGCTAATGAGCAAATATCGGCCGTATGCCCACATCCGCTCAGCCAGCGCGTTCGGCATTCCCTCGTCATAGGCGGCATCGAGCAATTGTTCATTCGTCGTCTCTTGATCAAACTCGCGATCTTCCAGAACGAACCGACAGGCATCGAACAATCGCCGATGTTCTGCGACATGCCGCTCGAACAGGGGGGCGTAATTCGCCGGAAGATCGGCAAGCCTCGCCTTCAAAGCGGGCCACTTCACCGAGCTGTCGCCTTCAGTATACAGTTTGACGAGAATTAAAGCCGTGTCGCCTTTGATGACCCTCGCGACAGCTCCGTGCTCAACGCCGGCGATTTCGGCTTTGAAATAAAGCCACTCTCCGTCTACGACCGTACATACATTCTCGGGAAGCTTTATTTCTTCATCGGTTGAATCGGGCCGATGGATGCTCAGCGAAATTTCGGTGTCCTTATGGCATTCCACTACGACAACATCGTCTGACCGGGAGACGAATCCGCGGCGCTCCATTCGGGTGTCTCCGTCCATATAACGAACGTAAGCTTCCGCCGAAGACATATCCAGCCCTCTGCGATAGCGGGAAAACCCTTTGACGGCGGGCAAAACAAGATTCAGATCCGCTGCCGGAAACGGAAAAGCTTCGCGGGGAGCGTATCCCCGTTCGATGAGCGCATCGGTGATCATGCGGTCCGCCGTCGGCACTTCACCCGCAAAGATCAGTTCCCGCATGGCGGGCAGAACATCGGATACATCCGGAATGTCCGGCTGCGTTCCTTCCCGCCAAAGTCGCGAATGGGTGAGCATAACGCGTTCGTTAGCCGTATTGCCATACATTAACGCCCCGTGCAATCCGTTGCCGAGCGGCGTTCCTTCCCGCCAATTGTCATTCCACCACGAGGCGGGGCGTTTCATGTGCATCGCATACCGCATAGGTTTCATCATACTCCTCGTATCCAATCGTGCTTTTAATGTACCGACCGAATGCAGACGACGGCTCTGGCGGAACGGCCCGGTATTGTTGCGCGAAGCACGCCTCCGTCGCCGAGCAGCGTTCCCGTCTTCAGATCCGACATTGCGGCAGGCCAAGGGAGCGGAACGCAGTAGTCCGACTCGTTGTCTTCCCAGTTAAAGAGAAACACGCGCAGCAAGCTGTCGGAAAGAAACGCGAAGCCCACTGTCATAGCGGCATCCTTGAATGTTGCGGCAACCCCGGAAGGCGGCAAGCTAGCCGCAAGCTGCTTCACCCGGTCGACGCCAAGATCGATTAGACGATCTCCTGACAGCATCATCCCGCCGGAAGCCAGAACGTAAACAAAATGAAAATCAATGATTTCGTCCGTCATTTCCGTCATCGTCACCCGATCCACCCCGTCCGGACCGGGCAATACGACCTCCAAATTATGAAAAGCAAGGCAATCGGGATCATTGATCCATAAGCGTCCGTGCATCCAGTTTCGATGAAAAAGTTGCCGAGCAAGCAGCTTGATCGAATCCCAATTTCGCGAGAAATCGTCCGTGACCCGCATGCCATGAACGAGCCCAAGCGAAGGCCACATCGGAGCGTTGCACCCGAGCACGAAGCTACCCTCTCCTGCCCCGGACAGGACGGCTTGCATGCCGCTGCGGTATGCTTCTATGCTGGTCGAGCCAAGGACATATCGACGGCCGCCCGGCAAAGCGCCCCACATGTTGGCGTCAAGCTTGAAATAGCGGCAGCCCCACTCCTCCCTCATCGTGCGAAACACCATCGTTAAGTAGGCACACGCTTCAGGATGCGAGCCGTCCAGCATATACCACGGGCCGCACCTCCAACCGCCGAACGAGATTTCTTCCGAGGACAATGCCCGGTCCTCCGACTCGTGCTGCACGAACCAGTCGGGATGCTCGCGATACAGCGCCGAATCCGGTTCCGCGATGAACGGGGCCACCCAGATGGCAGGCTCATAACCGAGCTCGCGAATGTGCTCGCAAAGCAGCTTCATATCCGACGAGAACCCGGCTCCGGGAACGAGCCAATCGCCCATCCGCGCTTGATAACCGTCATCGATTTGAATATAGGTGAGTGGCAGCCTATGTCGGGTGATCGCATCGAGGTTATCGAGGATGATCTCCTCTGTAATGTCCGGTCCGTAAGCGTACCATGAACACCAGCCCGTCGGTATTTCGGAGACGGGTAACGGCGGATGCTGAGTTGATATACATTCCGCCAAATGTTCCAGAAGCGCGTTGCTGTCCGTCCCTTCTTGGGCATAAAACAGTTCGAGCTTGCAACTTTCACCCGGCTTAAGCACCTGGTTCTCCAAACATAACGCCGCTTCCAACCGTGTTCCTCGAATCCGAAATTCGCCGCGAAAACGATGGCACGACGCGTAAGCAAGTAGAAGATGGCGATCGCCGGCTTCCGAGAGAAGCAGCAAATTGTAAACCGTCTGATCTCCTTCAACTTGCGGCATGCGATAATGTTCACCGTCGCCGTAATTTCCGATCAGATGCAATTTCGATAAACTTCCTTCGTACTGCGACAGCATGTTATATCCTTCGCCATACGCGCTCGCTTGACTGCATGCGGATACATCCATGTTCAGCCAAACAACTTCCTTAATCGCTAGCGGACGCTCCCCGTGATGGAACAATTCCGTATGGCACACCGCTCCATCCCATATCACAAGCGCTTTAATCTCTTGAAGCTCACTGCCATCTGCATCTCGTACAACAATCGGTTGTTCTGTCCTTAAGGGCCGCAATGTTCATCACCAACTTGCTTCTGATTGGATTGATTGGGGTTATCATTACTCATACTCTCTCATTCATTTTATCCGCGGAAAAACAGCGTAAAATAAAAAAATCAACGAAATTGACCACAATCTCGCTGGATTTACAGTAGGACATTTTATGTTGTTTAATTTTTTACGATTCTGGGACAGATCTAAGCCAACTGTTAAACTTGACTCATTTGTGGGACAATGATTTTGCCAGATGACAGGATAAGGAGCCGATGATGATGGAGAAAGTGACACCTTTCTTAATGTTTCAAGATGGAGTGGCAGAGCAAGCGATGAATTATTACACGTCACTGATCGAAGACTCGCAAATTTCAAACATCGTTCGTTATGGAGCCAATCAGCCCGGAAGAGAAGGAACAGTCATGCTCGCGACTTTTACTTTAAAAGGGCAGGAATTCATGTGCATTGACAGCAATGTCAAGCACCAGTTCACCTTTACCCCCTCGTTCTCGATCTTTGTCACCTGTAGTTCCGAAAATGAGCTTGACGATCTCTACCATAAGCTCATGACGGATGGAAAAGCGCTTATGCCGTTAGGCAGCTATGGTTTCAGCAAGAAGTTTGGATGGCTAAACGATAAGTTCGGCGTATCTTGGCAGCTTAACCTTCCCCATTCATAAGCGGATTAGAGTTCGTTGATTAGGAAGTCGCGGAATTTGCGCGCCGCCAAGGAGAAATGTCTTTTCTCGGACCAGACGAGCCAGTATTCCCGTTGGCAAATCGGATGTTCGATGGGCAGGAATGCGACGTTCTCCTCCTCATCGCTTCTGCACCCAAACAGCGCCACACCGAGCCCTGCGCGCACAAGACTCATGACCGCGCCGGGCTCGTCGACTTGGCAGACGAATTTAGGCGTTATGCCGGCTTTCCGGAATAACAAATCGTTCGTTTGTTGAAAAACGAAGTCGTCTTTGTATCCGATAAACGCTTCCCCTGCTGCGTCCTTCAACCGAATGGCTTTGCGGCCGGTCAAACGGTGAGTCTTGGGAACTGCCAAATATAAATCTTCCACCAACACCGATGCTTGCGCGATGCCCGACCGTTTGACCGGCATCGCCGTAAAGCCGAGATCGATGTCGCCGTTCTCGACGAGACGTGCGATTTCTTCCGCGGAAGCTTGCGTAATCTGCATATTGACGTTCGGATGAAGCGACAAAAATCGGCCGAGCGGTTCGGACAGCCGATTTAACGTCGAAGTCGCAAGCTGAATGCCTCCTCCTTCCAGCCCCGCCATCTCCGCAACCTCCATTTTGGCTTCCTCAAGCAACGCGAGCGCAGCTTCTGTTTTGACCAGAAAGGCTCTACCGAATGCGTTCAAGCGAATTCTCCCTGATTGGCGATCGAACAACGGCACGCCGACGTGCGCCTCCAACCGGGCGATCGTTTTACTGAGGGCAGGCTGGGCGATCCGTAGTTCTTGGGCGGCACGGGTCATATGCTCCCACTTGGCAACTGTTCGGAAATATTGCAATTGCAGCAGTTCCATCAGGCTCTCCTCCTTCTTTCCATATACTTTAAGTTATGAAGAAAATAGCTTAACATATATTTTTGTTTATTTAATTTCCATTCTATAATAATTAACAAAATCATTAAACAAGAAAGTGGGATGCTTCATGAGAGCAGCAGCATTTGAATCATTCGGCGGTCCAGAGGTCATGAGAACGATGGAGTTTCCCGAACCGTTGGCCGGTCCGGGGCAAGTCAGAGTAAGGGTGAAAGCTGCAGGCGTGCAGCACTTCGATTGCGCGGTTCGCAGCGGCTATTCCCCGGCGGGAGTTATGGTTCACTTCCCGCAAATTCCGGGAAACGAGTTCGCCGGCGTAGTGGATCAGCTCGGAGAAGGCGTAACGGGATTCGCATTGGGAGACGAGGTGCTCGGGTTCACGATACTGAACGGCTACGCGGAATATATTGTCGTCGGCGCGAATCAAATCACGCTCAAGCCGAAGACGATGTCTTGGGCAGAGGCCGGCGGATTAAGCGGCAACGGCCAAGGCGCTTATATCGCACTTAAGGCAATCGGCGTTCAGAAAGGCGATACGATTCTGATCCACGGCGCGGCCGGCTCCTTAGGTGCATTCGCCGTACAGTTGGCCAAGGAATGGGGCGCGACGACAATCATCGGCACGGCTAGCGAAAGCAACCACGATTATGTCCGCTCGCTAGGGGCAGTTCCGGTAACGTACGGAGAAGGACTCGTCGAACGCGTTCGCGCCATCGCGCCGCAAGGCGTCGATGCCGCTTTCGATACAGCCGGTGCCGAAGCCGTATGGGCATCGATCGAATTGGTGAAAGACAGAAGCCGCATTTGCACGTTCGCCGCGCACGAGCTGATCGAGAAGCTCGGCCTCCGCGTCGTCCGGACCGAACGAACCGCCGCTCGGCTCGCGGAACTGGCTGAGTTGCATTCGAATGGAAAGCTTCGCATTCTAATTCGCCAAATATTCCCGATCGATCAAGCCGCTGATGCGCACCGTTTGATCGAGACACGGCATGGGCGCGGAAAAATCGTGCTGACTTTTGACTAACAATTGGACATAAAGGATGCACTTGTTGCTTGTTAAGACGCAAAAAAAGGGAGTCCCCGTTTGCCGAATGGGACTCCCTTCGAACTATTTGAACCTGCTCATACCGCTCTGAAATGGTATACTTTGCTGGCGTAATCGCCGCTGAATTGCGGCGTTGACAGCCCTGCATAAAGCAATTCGTCGCCGCCAAATATCGCTTCTTCACCGTCGAGCTTGTAGTCTCGCTCCGGATCGAGTCCTTTCAGACGGAAACGATTCAATGGTGGGTTCGGCTCTTGAAGCACGGAAGCATAGACGACGAATGCCTCCTTCTTATCTTTGGAGACGAACATCCAAGCGGTGTCATTACCCTCGAACGGACTGAGCAAGCGATAGAAGTCGCCGAATTGGACAAGATGGCGAATGTCCTTATACAGCTTCAACTGCGCCTTGACGATTTCTTTCTCCTCTTCCCGTATGATGCTCAAATCAAGCTCGTAGCCAAAATTGCCCGACAAGGCAATGTTGCCGCGAGTCTCAAGCGGCGTCATACGGCCGACCTGATGATTGGGCACGGCTGACACATGCGCTCCCATCGTACTGATCGGGTAAACGATGCTTGTGCCATATTGGATTTTGAGTCGGGAAACCGCATCGGAATTATCGCTTGTCCATGTCTGCGGCATATAGTACAGCATCCCCGGATCGAAACGTCCGCCGCCGCCCGAGCAGCTCTCGAATAAAATATTCGGAAATGCCGAAGTAATTCGCTCAAGCACTTGGTACAAGCCGAGCATATAACGGTGCGCGGTTTCGCGCTGACGTTCTGCCGGCAGCAGATCTGAACCGACTTCTGTCATATTGCGGTTCATATCCCATTTGACATACGTGATCGGCGCGCTTGACAGGATGTCGGAAACGGCCTTTACAATATACTCTTGCACATCGGCACGCGATAAGTCGAGAACTAGCTGATGACGAGCCTGAGTACGTCTATGTCCTTCCACATGAAGACACCAGTCCGGATGCGCGCGGTACAGTTCACTATCCGGTGAAATCATTTCCGGCTCAAACCAAAGGCCGAACTGCATATCAAGCTGTCTCACCCGGCTGACGAGATCCTCCAGACCATTCGGAAGTTTGTTGCGGTCGACGAACCAGTCACCCAATGAAGTCGTATCTCCGTCGCGCTTCCCGAACCAGCCGTCATCGAGAACGAATAGCTCGATTCCCAGTTCTTTTCCTGTTCGGGCAATCGCTTCGATTTTGTCCGCATTAAAATTGAAATAAGTCGCTTCCCAGTTGTTAATAAGAATCGGACGAGTCTGATCGCGGAATGTGCCCCTTATTAAACGCGAACGGTACAAATCATGGAAGCTGCGTGACATGCCGCCTAATCCTTGATCGGAGTGGACCATAACCGCTTCGGGTGTCTGGAACTGCTCCCCCGGCTCCAGTCTCCAGCCGAAATCAAACGGGTTCAAGCCGATAAAGAGACGCGACGTATGGAATTGGTCCACTTCCACGCCCGCTGTAAAATTGCCGCTGTACACTAAGCTGACGCCGTATACATCGCCGTGATCCTCTGTTGCTCCTTCAGCAAGCAACGCGACAAACGGATTTTGCATATGGCTGCTTGAGCCTCGACGGCTTTCGATCGATTGAAGCCCAGGCTGCAGCTTGCGCTTATGCATATATCGCTCGCGAGTCCACGCGCCCGACAGTTGCAGCATCTCGAATTGATCGTTCGGCATATCCAGGCTCATGCTGAATGCACGTTGCAATTGCAGGGTTTGCTTGCCGTTATTGACCAACCTCGCCGAACGCGTAATCGCATCGTAATCCGAGAACGCGGTATAAGAGAGAACAACGTTTAATCCGCTGAATTCATCTTTCAAGATTAGCTCCAGCGTCTCCGCCTCGTCATCGCGTTCCGTATAAACGGCCGGCAATCCCGCTAACCCCGGCTTGCCAGGAATGATCCGATGCGATTCATAACGCAGATCGGTCACCGTTGTACCATTGGGCAGCAACACCTGGAAGGCGGGCATGCGAAAATCGGAGTTGCCATAAGCCGGGTATTCTTGCGGAAGCGTGTCCAAAGACAGCTCCAATTGGTCAAGATCCGTGCTAGGCGAGAAAGAACAACGCTCCTTCAGCTCCAGCAACCTCCGCAGTTGAACGCCGCGAATTTTTTTGCCCCAATACAGATGCGCAGGATACCCCTGTTTCGTGATGTGGATGACATAACTTGTATCCTTCGACTGCAAATGAAAAATAGCATGCTGCTCCATATACTGAACTAGAATAGGAATTCCTCCTCCATAAACGTGGACAGACGTTCCACTATGGCTCGCCATGAATGGAACATCTGTCCTCGACTTTGTTTTGCGTGAATCCGCTTATTTAAATAGCTCCAAGTGTTTCTGGTAGTTATCCGTATAGATTTGCTCGATACGTTTCGCATTGTTTGCTTCAACATCTTGCATCAGTTTTTTGTACAGCTGCTCGAACTCTTCTTTGGACTCGGCATAAGCAAGCTGAGTGAAGCCTTGAGAGATCAAATCCTTCAGCTTCTGCTCGCTCAGCGCATCCGGCGCGCCGCCTTCAGGGCCCAAGTTGTCGTAGATCGCAGTATCCCACGTCGAATCCTTCATCGATGTCAGAGCAAGCTGGTTATACTTGTTGCGCTCGTATTTGCCTGCGAGGTCAAATGGCGTGCCGTCGGAGCCATTGCCGTTTTTGATAAACCATGTCCACTTGCGAATCCCGGTCTGCTTGGCGTATTCGTTCCAGTTGTCTTTGAAGCCTTGCAGCACTTCCGGGCGCGGTTTATGTTTACCATCCACCATATCCCAGTTCTTGCCCTCAATCCCCCACATCAGCAAGTATTGGCCTTCTTCGCTTGCCAGGAAATCCATAAACTTAATTGTTTCTTCCGGATGTTTGTTGGCTACCGTAATCGCAATAGCGTCCCATCCAAGCGAGCTGCGCGGTCCATAAGTCGTAGCGGACGGATCGACACCCGGTGCCGTTACCTTAAACGCATAGAACTGCTTGTCCGTATCTGCGCCATACTTCTCACGCAACAATCGGTTCGCTTCGGAAGGCTCGCCGCCGCCTACAGCAAATACACGTTCACTTGTTAATTTTTGATCAAAAATTTGCGTTTTGTTGATTGCCCACTCTTTGTCCAGCAAACCTTCGGTCTGCAAATCGTTGACAAAACTCATCATTTCCTTATAACGCGGCTCCCGTACTTCCAAACCGATCTTGCCATCTGCTTCGTAGTAGGTTTTCATGCCGTACATACCCTTAAATGTGCCTACAACCGTCGGCATATGGTCAGCGTTGAATGTTAGCGGGATTGACGGCTTCCCATCAACTTGTGGATATTTCTCCTTGAACTTCTGCAGCAATTCATGGAATTGTTCTTGCGTGAAGCTCTCGCCGCTTTCGATTCTGTCGCCATAGCCCAACTCTTTCAGTATATCGGCGCGCAGGTTAAAACTCCAGCCCGGATCGGGATCCATACCGTACCAATTGTTCAAATAGTAGTTTTGCCCGTCCGAGTAGCGACTTTTGTTCAGCACATCGCCGTACATTTTCTTAATGTTTGGCCCATATTGCTCAATCAAGTCATCTAACGGAATGATCGCTTTTGCTGTAATGTAACGGTTAACGATATCGCTCCGCCGATCCATGAGAACGATGTCCGGAAGCGTATTGCTTGTCAGCATCAGGTTAAGCTTTTCTTCCGGATTGCCTGTCGGCTGCTGGATTTCGATCTTAATTCCCGTACGCTTCGTAATCTCCTCGGCCACCGGGTTGGTGAATAGATCACCTGTATTTTTATCGAAAAAAGTCAACGTAATCGGTTCGCTTGGACTCGCTTTTTCCCCGTTCGTCGCGCTCGGCGCTGCATTATTCTTATTTCCAGAGCAAGCCGATAGTGAGATTAGCATCATGGCGGAAACCATAGTCAAAGCGACAGCTTTTCTAGTCTTACTCATGACAATCCCCTCCTGAAGTTGTTTATTTTACGGCAATAAAATCGCGGTTGGCTTCTAGCATTTCATCGCACATCGCTACAATATCGTCAAGCGACAATTCGGACGAAGTATGCGGGTCCAGCATCGCTGCATGATAGACATGCTCGCGCTTACCTGTCAAAGCCGCTTCGATCGTTAACAACTGCATATTAATATTGGTCTGGTTAAGAGCAGCGCATTGCGGAGGCAGCGCGCCGAACCGGGTTGGCAGAATTCCATTAGCATTAACCATGCAAGGTACTTCCACACATGCGTTATGCGGCAGATTGCTAATCAAGCCGCCTGTATTCAGCACGTTTCCTGCAATCTCAAACGGGTTGTTCGTCTCCATCGCCTCCATAATATAGGAAGCATACTCATGAGAGCGATCATGCGTAAGGTTAGCATTTTCAATCATCGCATTCACTTCGTGCCAATACTCGGCTTTGCCTCTTCCCCAGTTTTTGTAGCCATTCGTAGGCAGCATGTATTTCTCTTTCAAATGAGGATATTGCCGCTTATGATAATACGGCACGTATTCTGAGCCGTGCGAGCTGGACTCGGTAACATAATAGCCGAACAGCTTCATGTATTCGTAGCGTACCCTATCGTTATGCTGCTCCACACGTGCTTCCGCTTTTCTACGGATTTCCGGGTACAGGTCTACGCCGCCGCGAGTGACTTCCAACAGCCATGCTTGATGATTAATGCCGGCTACTTTCCAACGAACATCGTCAGACGGCATGCCGAGACCTTCCAACAACTCCTTGGCACAAGTCTGAACGCTATGGCACAAGCCGACCGTTTTTACGCCAGTTGCCTGCAGCATTGCGCCTGTTACGATCGCCATTGGATTCGTATAGTTCAGGAACCATGCGTCCGGGCACACTTCCTCCATATCGCGGGCAATGTCAATCATAACCGGAATCGTACGCAACCCGCGGAACAAGCCGCCCATGCCGAGTGTGTCGGCAACCGTCTGATAGAGGCCGTACTTCTCGGGAATTTCAAAATCTGACATAATCGTTGGAATAAGCTCGCCGACTGCGATAGCGTTAATGACGTAATCCGCTCCGCGAAGCGCCTCTTTGCGATCTGTGTACGACTTAATTGTCGCCTTGCCGCCTAAGTTCTGGTTCAAATTATGCAGCATTTTCTCCGATTGCTGGAGACGCTCCGCGTTAATATCGAATAACGCCATATGTGCATCAGCCAATGACGGCGTCCGCATGCAGTCCCCTAAAATGTTTTTTGCGAAAATGGACCTACCCGCTCCGATGAATGTAATTTTAGCCATTTGTACAAACACTCCTCGATGTAAAATCAACTTTTGACGGCACCCAGCAGCATGCCTTTAAGGAAATACTTTTGCAGAAACGGATACACAAGAATGATTGGAAGCGTGGCCACCATCGTAACCGTCATTCGAATACTTTCCGAAGTTACCGGAATCCGCTTATTTTCATTGGCCAGCTGTTGCGCTTGGGAAAGCATGTCCCCTGTTTGATACTGGTTTAGAATTTTGACTAACACGGCCTGCAGCGTCTTCAGGTCAGCCTTGTACGTGTAAATGTATGAATCGTACCAGGCGTTCCAATGGAAAATAGCCGAGAATAATACGATCGTAGCTAGAACGGGTATACAGACAGGCAAGATGACTTGAACGAATATGCGAACGTCGTTAGCGCCATCTATCTCCGCAGACTCCTCCATCTCCTTCGGCAATTGCTCCATATAGGTTCTCATCAGAATCATCCAGAAAATATTAATGAGGCCCGGAAAGATTAATACAAGGAAATTGTCGATCAGATGAAGCGATTTGATTACCATATACGTTGGAATCAAACCTCCGCTGAAGTACATCGTAAAGATAAAAAACAGATTCAGAGCCCGGTTGCCTACTAAGGTGCGTTTGCTCAGCACGTATGCCAGCATGGAAATGCATATGACACTTAGCGGAACTCCGACCAAAGTGCGTATTATAGTTGTTCTTAACGAGGTAAGAATCTCACTATTAGAAAATACAGTTACATAGCTGTCCAGGCTGAATTCCCTTGGCCATAACATAAACCCGCCACGCATGGAATCCGAGCCATCGTTGATAGACAGTATAAAGATTTGCCAGAACGGAAAAAATGTGACGAGAAAAACGATGCTTAGAAAACAATAAAGTACGGTGTTTCCCGCAACGCCCAGTATCCTCTCTTTCTCATTCATAGCGGACTCCTTTCGTTAAAATAATGAATTGCTATTCATCCGCCTGGCGATTGCATTCACGCCAAACACCAACAGGAATGCAACTGCTGATTTGAACAAGCCGACGGCGGAGGCATACGAGAACATACTGTTCTGCAAGCCGTAACGGAATGAATACGTATCGAGCACATCGGAGTAGTCTCTGTTGAGCGAATTGCCGAGCAAATAATATTGATCGAAGCCTGTATTCAACAAGTTCCCAACAGATAAGATGAGCAAAATGACAATCGTCGGACGCAATAATGGCAAGGTTACCGCTGTTATTTGTTTAAGTCGGCCTGCTCCGTCCACTTTGGCCGCTTCATAGAGATCCGGATTGATGGAAGAAATGGCCGCCAAATAAATAATCGAGTTATACCCCATTTCCTTCCAGGTATTCGCGCCTGACACAAGCCCCCAGAAATACTTACCTTCCTGAAGAAATGGGATGTTATCTTTGGTCAGCCCCACCAATTGCAGCAGTTCATTCACCGCTCCTTCCGAAGACAGCAAGGCGACAAAAATGTTAGCTGCGATGACCCAGGAAATGAAATACGGCATATAGGAAGCTGTCTGAACAACCCGTTTGAAAGCTTGATTTTTCACTTCGTTTAAAGCAAGCGCTAACAATATGGGGACGATAAAGCCGAGCACAAGTGTAAGCGCACTAGACACGAGTGTATTACGCATGACGATCTTGAAGTCGCTGCCATTGAAAAAATAAGTGAACCATTCGAATCCTACAAATTTGCTGCCAAAAAACGATGACCAGAAGTTACCCAGAGTCGGCTTATAGTCGACGAAGGCCATATAAAGTCCTGCCATTGGCGCATAGGCAAATAACAAAGCCCAGATAAAAGCGGGTATCAACATCAAGTACAAATATCGATGTATATGCAACCTTCTGCCCAGTAAAGAGTGTTGTGCATGTCGGTCTGGGCGCAATGTTTTCCCTCGTTTCTGTAATGGATTTGCCGGCTGACTCCATTATGGATCCCCCGGCTGCCGATAATCCATATCGGGAATCAACGATTCATAGCGGGATTGAATGAACCTATTTTGACATCGATTGACGGTTGAAAAACCGGGTGGGATACTGATATCAACAGCATGAGGGTCAGGGGGAAATGCCATGTACAAAATAATGCTTGTCGACGATGAGCATATTGAGCTTGATACATTAACGCGTTTTTTTCCTTGGGACGAGCTTGGATTTGAGGTGGCGGGCGTCGCCAAAAACGGTCGCGAGGCACTCAGCCAAATGGAGGAAACATCTTTCGATGTTGTCATTACGGATGTCAGAATGCCGATTATGGACGGCATCCAATTCGCCAAAGCCGCGCGCAAACGATGGCCCCGGCTGATTATTATATTTATGAGCGGGTATGATGACTTCGCTTATGTCAAATCCGCCCTCACGCTGGAAGCACTGGGGTATTTGCTGAAGCCGCTCGATATGGACGAGCTTCGAGAGCAAATGTTAAAGGTCAAGCAGAAATGTGCAGAGGAAGAGCGTAATAGACTGTCTTCCCGAG
The DNA here is from genome assembly GCF_042655525.1 of Cohnella soli. Lineage (NCBI taxonomy): Bacteria > Bacillati > Bacillota > Bacilli > Caryophanales > Paenibacillaceae > Cohnella > Cohnella soli. The sequence continues at coordinate 377,698 of NZ_JBHSMI010000052.1, read as the reverse complement.
TGCTTGCTTCTCATTATGTCAGGCAGTTGCTGCTCGAAGAGCCGCAACCGGCTTCAGAAAGTCGTTTGCAAGAGCTGCTCGACGAGCTTCTGCCTGCCGCAGCAGGCGTCTATTCAGTTGTTCTGATTACGATCGATGCTGCGTACAAGCCCGCGGACGATCCTTCCGATCCGGGTCTAAAGACAAGTAAAATATTTCAACGGATGCAGCAGCTAACGAACGATGTTCAGGCACTGGCAGTTGAATGGCAAGAAGAACGACTGGTTGCGCTTGTTGCTCCCGGTATCGCTCAGTTGGTTGTGAAATGGCATGCGGAGCTATTGCCGATCAGCCCATGGGTAACGACTTGTCTATATCCGCAACCCATTGCTCTCCAGCAAACGCATGAAGTGATCCTGCATATGCTGCAGGTTCGCGGGCGGCATATTGCCAAGCATGGCAGCGGGCATTATATCGCTGCTTCCCCCGCCCCATCGGGCAGCGTTGACCGCTATGACGCCATTATTCAACAGGTGAAGACGCTGATTGACCATGAGTTCGGCAGCGCACTAACGATTGAATACTTGGCTGAACATGCTTATATGTCTCCTAATCATTTTCGGACACTATTTAAGGAATATACCGGATTCACCGTTCTCGAACATATCACTAAAGTCAGAATGGAGCGCGCCGCCGAGCTGCTTCGCGATACCGAGCTGAAAATTCATGAGATCGCAACGCACGTTGGTTACGAAAGCGCGTCGCATTTCTGCTCCGTCTTTCATAAGAAACGCGGAGTAACGCCGAATCAGTATCGCAACCGGCAGCCCGGATATAACACGCTATGACGACAATCAAACGGTTTATTAACAATCTGACGCTGCGCAACAAGCTGCTTGTTTTTTTTCTGCTCGCTTCCGTCATTCCTTTGCTGGCCATCTCCGTTTATTTTTATCAGGTGTTTCAAAACCAGCTTGTCACGCAGACGCACGACCGCATGCGAACGATGAACAGCCAAATCACCAGCAATATCAATAATAAAATTAAAAACTATGAGCAAATATCCAGCTTATTGTATATGGATTCCCAACTGCGGGACCTGCTTATCCAGAACTACAAGAAAGGGATAGATATCGTCCACGCCTATGACTATATCAACAGCCTGCTCTTTGGCATTCAACTGACCAATTCGGATATCGATTCCATTACGATCTATCCTTTTAATGAATCGATCCCGAGCGACGGCCTATTCATTAGACATGTAGATGAGCAGATGAAGGCTGAGAATTGGTACAAAGAGCTGCAGAAGTCCTATGGCAATGCCGTCTATAATGTGATGATCAAGCGTGACGAGAAGCAGTACGACATTACGTTGGCGAGACTGATGAACAACCACGACAGTCTACATCCATACGGCATTCTTACGATTGATGTCAAGGAAAGCGCAATCTACTCCCTGTTTGGGCATGAGGCTCAAGCAAGCGATATTTATGTGGTCAATCATGAAGGCATCATTCTGTCCACCCGGGACAAATCGAAGATCTTGCAACCAATCAACAACGTGCTGGACGATGGCGATTGGCCTGCAAGAGGCAGCGGTACTTTTGAGAGAACCGTTAACGGACTAGATTCGCTGATCGTCTACGACACGATGCCTAATGGCTGGAAAACCGTGTCCATCATTCCTTTGCGGAATGTTCTGAGCGAAGCGTACAAATCTTCAAGCCGCGTTCTGGTGATCGCCGCCATCAGTCTGCTTCTGTCTATCGTCCTTATTGCGACGACGGCCCGTTATTTCTCCAATCGATTTAAGACGCTTACCCGTTTTGTCCGCAAAGTCGGGGAAGAAGATTTCCGTTTCGAGATGAAGCAGGACAGCAAGGATGAAATTGGTTTGCTTTCGGAGTCGTTTAATACGATGAAGCGCCGGTTGGACAAGATGATTAACGAGGTGTACAAGAAGGAAATTTCGCGAAAAGAAGCGGAGCTTGCTTTGCTTCAGAGTCAGATTAATCCTCATTTTCTATACAATACGCTTGCGATTATTTCATCACTGGCTATTCAAAACCAGGACAAGCAAGTAGGCAAAATCGTCCGCCATCTGTCCAATTTCTACAAAACCTCGCTCAGCAAGGGTAAGTCTATTATTCTGATTCAAAAAGAGGTCGAAATTACACGACATTATGTGGAGATACAGCTTACTCGTTTCCATAATCTGTTTCGCATGCATTGGCAGTTGGACGAGGAACTGTTCAAACATCAAACGATCAAAGTCATCTTACAGCCTTTTGTAGAAAACGCGATGCACCACGCCGTATGGAACGATCATGAGCCGCTTAATATCATTATCCGGCTGTACCGGAAGAATAACGCGATTTGCTTCGAAATAGTCGACGACGGCGCCGGCATGTCCTCTGCGCGTGTTGCGGACATCATGCGCAGAGACAAAGAAGCGGGATACGGGATCAGCAATGTCCATGGACGTATCCAATTAGCTTACGGACCGGAATTTGGCGTATCCGTTTTTAGCCGTCTCGGTATCGGCACCCAATTTGTAATCACGATTCCGATTATTTAGTTACGCATATTGCATCTGATATAGCTGTGCGTATCGCCCGGAATGTGCCAGCAGATGCTCATGATTCCCTTCTTCCACTAGTTCTCCATTCTCCATAACGATAATGCGGTCTGCATTGCGAATCGTAGATAAACGATGCGCGATGACGATCGCAGTCCGTCCTTCCATAAGCCGTTCTAATGCTTGTTGAACGAGTTCCTCTGATTCTCCGTCCAGTGCCGATGTGGCTTCATCAAGCAACAACAGCGGCGCGTTCTTCACCATTGCCCGTGCTATGGCGATACGTTGGCGCTGTCCGCCGGATAAGTGTGTGCCATATTCACCGACACGCGTATCCAAACCGTCCGGTAACCGTTTGATCATTTCTTCCAGCCCTGCTTCGCGCACCGCATGCCCAATGCTTTCATCGGTTGCTTCGGGATTGCCCCATGCTATATTTTCACGTATCGTACCGTCAAATAAATAACAGTTTTGAGGTACATAGGTGATCAGATCTCGTACCGTTTCTTGTGAATACTGTTCGCATGAATGCCCGTAAAGTTGGATGTCTCTGTTGTCCGTTTTCACGAGCTCCATCAAACAGCGAACCAGTGTCGTCTTCCCTCCGCCGCTTCCGCCGATAATCGCAAGCTTTTCGCCATTTTTGACTTGCAAGGTCATATTTCTGATAACTGGGGATTCAGTGTCGTAACATACCGTGACGCCTCGCATATTTACCGCATGCACCGCGCTTGCGTCAGGCTTAGCCACATTTTCTCTCATTCGCTCATCGGGGCAATCAAGAACTTCCTTGACGCGCGACGCGGCGATCGTTGCGAATTGCAACTGCTGAAAGGAATTGGTCATCAACAACACGTCATTATTGATTTGCGACTGAATAAGTACGATGAACACCACGGTTCCTAAATCGGTCTTCCCCATGTGAACGAATACGCTGCCAATGACAAGCGTAAATATAATCGCACTCCATTGTATGGCAGAACTTAGCGATGAACGCATCGCGTTGTAGTTAGCGCCACGCATCGCAAAGGAATAAGCGGTTCCAGAATCGGATTCATATAGTCCCCGCAAATGCGAAGCAAGCCCGAACATACGCACGACGATACTGCCTGCAATCATGTCGATCATTCTCTGCGTCAAAACCGACATGACCCCCATTCGTTTCGTATGCCATGTGTATTCCCTACGAATGCACGCCAGGTTCGTATAGATGCTAATACATACAAATACGAGATTCATCATACCGATAGAAGGCTGCTTAACGAAACAAATGATTATAGATATCAAAATACTGACAGGGATAGCGAATAAACTACGATTACCGGTCATCATGGAGCCGAAAAATGCGGCCGTACGATCCGCATCCATGCTCAAGCGTGTGGTCACATCGCCGGACAGTTGTTGATCCGCTTCCGACGCGGGCATCATGGTTAACTTTGCGAACAACGATTTGCGTATCTGTGCCAGGCCAAGGACATGTATTTGTGAAGCATGGTAATTTACGGTCGTTATGACGATGATGCCTACAACGACAATAACAGCCACAATTCCGACTGTATCCAGCATCGCTGGAAAGTTACCCGTTGCGGCGTGCGCTGTCGTCTGCCCGATTAAATAGGCTGTGGTGATTGACATCCATGCGTTCTGCAGGATGCCAATTACGGAGCATAAAAGATAGCGAATTCGCCACGAGCGAATAAACCGCCAAGACCATGCCATCATTCGAAAAGTGTAGCGAATGCTGTCCATCGTTGATTTCATATGCCCGCCTCCTGTGTTTGATAGAGTCGATAATACGCCCCTTGCAACGTCATGAGTTGTTCATGCGTACCACTTTCCACAATTCGGCCGTCTTCGAGGCATAGAATTCGGTCAATATTTCGCAGAGCAGACAGCCGGTGCGCAATAACGATTGTGGTACACCCCTTTGCAAGTCGCCGAAGCGCTTCGGATACCAATGCTTCGTTTTGCGTATCAAGTGCTGAGGTCGGTTCGTCAAGCAAGAGTAGCGGAGCGTCCTTCATGATTGCGCGGGCGATCGCAACTCGTTGTCGCTGTCCGCCGGAAAGATGAAACCCGCGTTCTCCGATTTCACGCCTCACATCGATATCGTTCAGCAGCGCTGCGTCGAGCGCGGCTTGTATGTTTTCGTTCGATGCGTTTCGATTACCTACTGCTACATTGTCCCATATGCTTCCGGTAAACAAATACGTATCCTGCCCCACATAGGAAATGTGATCGCGAAGCGCTTCCGTCGACCACGCCTCTATCGCATGACCAAATATTGAAATTTTGCCTTCATCCTTACGGTATAACGCCATGAGCAGCTTGATCACGGTTGACTTGCCCGAACCGCTTCCGCCGACGATTGCAATCTGTTCGCCCTGTTTGATGGAGAAGGATAACCCGTTTAATACAGCCGGTTTACCCGGGTAGGAGAAGCTAACGTTTTCTAACAGAATAGCGTCTTCTTTCGGCTTCATTACCGTCCCCCCCGTCTGTTCAGCCGGCATATCCCACAGTTCGAATACGCGAGAAGCACAACCACGCGCTGTTTTGAAATCCGTCAGCACGGCCGAGAAGTCTCCGATCGGATTGCCGATAAAAACGCTTAAAATAATGACTGACATGACACCGCCTGAAGTAATTTGATGGGCGTTTGCCAAATACACGCCGAATCCACAGATGATGATTTGCGGGAAGAAAAACATGACCTGACCTAATGGGGAAAGCCATATTGTTGCTCGGTTGGCATTCATTCCACTAGAAGCTGCTTGATCCACCGCCGCATCGTAACGTTGACGCAGAAGCTGGCCCAAATTGTATGCCTTTGCGACTTCATAACCGCCCATCAAGTTGTTCGCAATGGACAGAGATTCCCCAGCCGCTCGCTGCCACTGGAGTACGAACCCGGTTAACGGTGCCGAGATCTTCACTTGCAACACAGCGATAAATGGCACTATGGCAAGTGAGAACACTGTTAATTGCCAGCTTATAAAGAGGGATACGATAAGCGCTACGAGGCCGATTACTTGCTGTGGCAGCCGTACCGAGAAATAATTATGCAAAGCCCCGTTAATTTGGCTTAAATCGCTATTGGCGCGGGATAGAATATCACCCGTCCTTTGGGTATCAAGGGTCTGTTTATTCATCCGGGACACGACTGCAAACGTGTTCTCACGCATTGTACGGTCGCACATCTCGCTGCATTTGATTCCGAGAAATTGTTGTAAATATTGAGATGGAATAAATACGGTGAGCGATATCAGGAGAAGTGCCGTCTGCGTGTTAAAGACCGTCCCCGTAATGCCATAATCATCAATAATGGCACGAAGACACTGCGTTATAACGCTCAATACGGAAGACGTTAGGAGCGAGAATACAATTGTTGCTACGAGAATCGGGGTATGCTTCGCATTGACAGACAAATAACGCTGAACGACTTGTAGGGTGCTTGGGGTTGCTTCATACAATGGCATAATACCACCGTTCATTTGCTCATCTCCTCATTCGAATGAACCATTCATTCATTTTTATTCATGAAATATAGCACGCCGTAGCGTGCCAAATCTCTTGTGTCACTAGTAATCGATTAAGTAAGATCTCGCCACGAGATCAACAGAGATTTCACGAGCCGCATCGCGTGGTACTGAGATTTCGGGCATTAAGATGTTGGCGTTCATCGCCCACCATGTCAGAATATCGTTGATACATTGTACGTGGACGCGCGGGTAATCCAATTTCCGAATTTCGCCATCTTCCATGTAAATCGTTAAGTTTTGCTCGAATACTTGAAAGAATTTTTCCTTCGCCGGGAAAAAGACTTTTGCCAATTCACGGAGAATACTTGCGTTCGTTTCAATGTTTCCTGTTGCAAGAAGGATGTCCGCACTCATATCGAAAATATCCGATATCATCTGCTTAAATCGCTTGATGATCAATCCGTTCTCGTCCGTAATTCGGAAAATATCATTAAAAATCCGGTCATGGAGCTTTACCTGAAGCTCAATTAGATGATTCAAGTCGGCCTCTTCGACCGGCAGCGCAATATCGGAGTCGAGATAGTCTTTCTCCAATGCCGCGCGAATGACAAAGGTCAGGATCGCTTTTTTGCTCGTAAACAGATTGTAGATTGTGCCGGTGGCAATACCAGCGGCAGTAGCAATTTCTGATACTTTCGTATTCGCGTACTGTTTGGTATTGAACAGCTTACCTGCATGAAAGTAGATGCTGCGAAGTCTTGCGTCAGCCATATTTCACCTCGGAATGAACGATTCATTCATATTGTACGCACGCAAGTATTTGTTGTCAATCCTATCCAACTATCCGTGCATCAAAACGGCAGCCGACCATTGTTGCCGGCTACCATCCGAGCTCATCCTTCTTCATTTCTTCAGGAAAGGCTACTACTCTCGGCAAATCATCAACTTATTGCCGTCCAGGTCCTTCACGACAAACCAGTGGTCATGCTCGATCTCCGTGACAAACTCGACTCCAAGCTCCTTCATGTAGTCGAGTGAACCTTGCAGATCCTTCGTCATTAGCATGAATGCCGGTGTCTCAATCGATGGGGCTCCTCCTGGCTCTTGGCCTCCCCACATCGGCATCGTATCCAGAATGATGCCGGTGCCTTCCATCGGGAGCGGGCACAGATGGCCGGACAGAATTGCGCAATCGGCTGTGTTCAATCCGAGAATTCGGCAATACCAGTCGCGCGACTTCTCGATATCCCGCACGGGGATGAACAAGCTTCCCACTTTGTTTTTGATCGGACTGGCGGATACTTTACTCTCGTGCGCTTGTTTTTGTTCGTCCATCGATTTTCCTCCGTTCATTCGTTTAAGTGCCCTCGGCACTATTAATGGCCGATAACCTTCCGGCACTTCTTTGCGCAAGGGTCGTTGGTTCATCGTTCCCCCTCCAGGCTCTCCCGTATCGGAAGCGAGTACTTGGCGAACCCTTCCCCATCGTAGTTGTAGCGTTCGCAAATCGTATACTTCCGTCCTTCCGCATCTACGATAAGGCCGTTTTCGGCGACGTATTGATCGACGACTTGGCAGGCAGCATTATAGTTGCCGCTTTCGTTGGGCACGACAACACATCGTTGTGGCGGCAAGGTTGTCTTGAAATACCATTCTGGAATGTCGTCGAAAGTATCCACTTCTACGCAAAGGATGTAAGCATGTCGATCGGATTCGCTCTGCGAAGGAGCCTCCGGCCATATACCATAATGAATGGATGGATTTCTAACAGCAGGAAAATATTTCGTTGATGATAGCAATCCTTCCTTAGCATGATGATACTTTCCACTCATGTCGTTTAAGCTGATGCAAGGAATGCCAATCAGCTTCAATTCGCCGTGCTCCACAATAACGGGCACCATGTTCTCCAAACGACTCGTCTCGACTTGGGTTTTCCGCTGCATGGCCTTCAGCGCTGCCGGCACCCTCTCTGGCTTATAGCCGTCCGGATTTGTCCTTTTCAAATGAGCGCTTCCCATCTTCTGCCGCCTCCTCTTTCAAAAGAATAGGAATATAGACTTTGACGAGCGTGTCCCGCTCAATATCCCTGTCTGCTAATACGTGATATTCCGCGTACCATTGCCTGTCATCGTCAAATCGGTACTTGGCGCTCACTGCGATCCAGCGATGCATCGTATCCAGAACACCAGTCATCAGCCCGTACGATTTGGATACGCAGCACGCATACAATCCCGCCCCCATGTGCTTCCTTTCGAGCCCAGTCCATAACATGTCTTCCTGCGCGGTTAGGAAACCGTTCTCCCACCAAGTCTCCTCGGAATCGCCGGCACCGTAGTCGTACGACATGTAATAGTTGCCTTTTCTCAACCGTTTGCCATCAAGTTGTCTCTCGTACCAATCGATTAACCGTCGTTCAGCGTCCTCTTGCGCCTCGGCACCGTACCCTCTGAAGAAGAACGTTTCGACCAGCGGTCGATTAACGACTTCAATCGGCTCGTTGCGCAGCTTCCGCTGGACCGGAAGATACAAGTTCATTCTTGTCACTTTTCTGTTGTAGGCAATGAACTCTTCAATGTACGGATGCGTACCGATGTCGAACGTGCTCTTCGGCAACCATTCCGCGAGCAGTCGGTTCCATCCATCTTGAACGATCTTCGGGGAGCGGGCAGCGATTTTTCGGACGGCGTAAAGTCCTCCTATGAACGACTCCTCCGTAAAAGCTTCATGCTCGATTGACCCTTCTTCACAAATGACTAGTATCTTGTAACCATAGCGCAGTTTGCCGTCCGTCTCGGGAAGATCAACATTGTGACCGAAAATTCTCATCTTCGCGGCAACCTTAGACATATGGGCGCCCATCAGCTCGATAACGACTTGGAAGGCTGCGTTTTCCATCCCAACCTCTCGCTCGGAAACGTGTAAGAATGCGTATGCCTTCTCTGGCGCGAATCGGATCACTTTAACATCGGGGAATCGCTCGATCTGCTCTCTGTCCTCCAGATACGTGACCTGTTCGTGTAACTTGATCGGTTCAAAGCTGAAATAGATATCGGCCTGGCGATATGCGGCGGGAGTCAATCCGACGATCTTCTTGAACGCTTTCGAGAACGAATGATAAGATTCGAACCTGCTTTCCCATGCCAGCTCCTCGATCGTACACTTCGAATTTCTCAGGCGATTGGCGGCTACGCTCATCCGTCTCTTTCGTATGTAGTCCTTGACGGGATGCCCGGTAAGTGCGCAAAAGACCCGGTACAATTGAGCAACCGAAAGATAAGAGGCTTCTGCAAGACTGGCGAGATCAATCTCCTCATCCAAATGTGCCTCAATATAGTCGATCGTTCGTTGCACAGACTGCTGATAGCTCATTATTCGTCACCTGTTGTAGAGGTTTCTTAAGCCTAATTATAACAAAGGGAATTCTTCCCACAATGTTCGAATTTCTCAAAAACCGCGATTTCGGATCAGGGTGTTTACAGAAACACTCTTCGTGTATAATTTTAGAGTCACACTTTCCTTATCCTACCACCTGAAAGGAAGATTACAATGAAAATACTTCGTCATACACTCAGTCTACTTCTGGTGATCATGCTACTATTACCGATAGCTACACAAGCTTTCGCTGAATCCGTTACAGACAACGCTTACAACAAGGAAAACGCTAACACCAAATGGAAAGTGACTGTATCGCCAGGCGACTCCCAACTCACTGTTTCTTTTCCAAAAACACTCGACTCCGGTATTGTTCCGGATACTTTCACTCTAAGGATTATAACTGAGGGGCAGTCTGAGCCCCCCATTCCAATCGTTCTGACGGCAGACACAATGGACTCCGATACTGTGACCTATACCTTTACGAAATTGACCAATAAGAAGCAATATGTTATCGGAGTTGTGGCCATGAAAGAAGGAGAGCATCCCGTTATCGGCACTGCTGTTGGTACTCCGGTGATTATACCGGTTACCATTGATGTCAAAACAACTGTGGAGAACGGCTCTGTCAAGTTGACCTTCAGTAAACTAAAAGGAACAAAGGCACCCACTGTATATAAAATCCAATGGTGGTATAAAACAGACAAGAAAGGCATGCCAATTTACGAAAAAACGGTGATGATCGATCCACTGAAAAACAAGGGGCAAGAAATCAGCTATACGTTCGTCAAGTTGAAAAATGCAATCATCTATCATTTCGATATCACAGCCGAGAATGGCGCAGACGTTCTTGGCCAAACCAAAGACATCAAAGCGACACCGAAGGCTACGCCAAAAAAGTAAATGCGCGTATCATATAGAAAGACCCGTTCGGTGGAATGGATGTAGTTCCACCGAACGGGCCTTTCTCTATTCATGTTAAATTTTTGGCCTCACCCGCACCATGTTGCGCCCCCGCCCAATAAGCTGGTACGCACGCTGGACCTCTTCCAGAGCAGTCTCCTGAATACCGTCTAATGTGTAAGGCATTCCGAGCTGCTGCCACTTGTACACACCCATTCGATGATAGGGAAGCACCTCCACCTTTTCTACTCCGGTTAACTCTTCGACGAATCTCCCCAGATCGATCAAGTCCTCCGCCGAATCCGTTAAACCCGGCACCAGCACACGACGGACCCACATCCGATTTCCCCTTTCCGACAGGTGTTTAGCGAATGCGATCGTCCGATCGTTCGGCTGTGTCGTCAGCTCGACATGTCCCCTCCGATTCATCAGTTTCAGATCGAGCAGCACAAGATCGGTGACCCCAAGTAGAGTGTCGGCATGCGACGGGTCGCAAAATCCGGAGGAGTCTAGCGCGGTATGCAGATTCCAACGATCCTTACACGCCTGGAACAATTCGGCAACGAACGGTGCCTGCAAGGTGGGCTCCCCTCCGGAGACGGTGATACCTCCGCCGGATCGTGTGTAATAATCGACATACGGCTCAATTTCGGCCAATATTTCGTCTACCGTCCGTAGCGTGCCGCCTTGCGTATCCCACGAATCGGGATTATGACAGTAGCGACATTGAAGCGCACAGCCTTGAAGGAAAAGCACGAACCGGATGCCCGGACCGTCCACCGTGCCGAACGTCTCGATGGAGTGTATTCTGCCTGTATGTCTCATTTCTTCTTCTCCCCTCTTCCGGACATTCAACACGATGGCTGCAGGCCGTTGTTCAACGTAGTCAAATGTTACCGTGGAATGTCCGGCTGATGACGTCCAGCTGTTGCTCTCTCGTCAACTTGATGAAGTTAACCGCATACCCCGATACACGGATCGTCAGTTGCGGATATTGCTCGGGATGTTCCATCGCATCGAGCAACTGCTCCCGGTTAAAGACGTTGACATTAAGATGATGGCCGTTCTTCGCTGCATAGCCGTCAAGCAACGCGACAAGGTTGCCGACCCGGGTATCCGCCTCGCGTCCGAGCGCCTTTGGAACAAGCGAAAATGTGTTTGAAATGCCGTCCAGGCTGCTATCGTACGGAAGTTTGGCGACCGAGTTGAGCGATGCCAGAGCACCCTTGCGATCGCGTCCATGCATCGGATTCGCTCCCGGTGCGAACGGTTGGCCTGCTTTGCGTCCGTCCGGCGTACTGCCTGTTTTCTTCCCATAAACCACATTCGAAGTAATCGTAAGAACCGACTGCGTCGGAATCGCATTGCGGTAAGCTTCATGTTTGCGAAGCTTGCTCATGAACGTCTCCGTCAGCTGCACCGCGATGCTATCCACGCGATCGTCGTTGTTCCCATATTGCGGGTATTCGCCATCAATCTCAAAATCGACGGCCAGCCCTTGTTCGTTGCGGATCGGACGAACTTTGGCGTACTTGATGGCGCTGAGCGAATCGGCGACGACCGACAGACCGGCAATGCCGCAAGCCATCGTCCGAATGATTTCTTTGTCGTGGAGCGCCATCTCCAACCGTTCGTAGCAATACTTGTCATGCATGTAGTGAATGACATTCAGCGTGTTCATGTACAGACGCGCGAGCCATTCCAGCATGTCGTTGTATCTGTTCATGACTTCGTCGTAATCCAGCGTCTCACCGGTCAACGGCGCAATGGCCGGCCCGACTTGTTCGCCGAGCACTTCATCTTTGCCTCCGTTGATCGCATAGAGCAAAGCCTTCGCCAAGTTGGCACGCGCCCCGAAGAACTGCATTTGCTTGCCGATTCGCATCGCCGATACGCAACAGGCAATGCCATAGTCATCTCCATACAAGGGACGCATAAGATCGTCATTCTCGTACTGGATCGAACTGGTGTCGATCGACACTTTGGCGCAGTAATTTTTAAAGCCTTCCGGCAGTCGGGTCGACCATAACACTGTCAAGTTCGGCTCTGGCGCCGGCCCCAGATTGTATAAGGTGTGAAGGAAACGGAACGACGTACGGGTCACGCGAGTTCGTCCGTCATTGCCCATGCCGCCGAGCGATTCGGTCACCCACGTCGGGTCGCCGCTAAACAGCTCATTGTAGTCGGGCGTTCTCAGAAACTTGACCAAACGAAGCTTCATGACGAAGTGGTCCACAAGTTCCTGCGCCTCATCTTCGCTCAGCGTTCCCTCTTGCTTGTCGCGTTCGATATAGACATCGAGGAAGCTCGATACGCGTCCCAAACTCATCTCCGCGCCGTTCTGTTCCTTGATCGCCGCCAAATAACCGAAGTACAGCCACTGAATCGCTTCCGCCGCCGAAGCGGCTGGACGGCTGATGTCATAACCGTAAGTTTTCGCCATGGCTTTCAGTTCGGCCAGCGCACGCACTTGCTCGGACAACTCCTCCCTTGCCCGTATCGTGTTCTCATTCATCACATCCATTTCCAGTTGAAGAAGGTCTTCCTGTTTCTCCGCCACGAGTCGATCGACGCCATATAACGCTACTCGACGATAGTCGCCAATAATTCGACCGCGACCGTAAGCGTCCGGGAGGCCGGTGATGATGCCGGCTTTGCGGGCCATTCTCATTTCCGTCGTATAGGCATCGAACACACCTTGGTTATGCGTTTTGCGGATATCAGTGAACGTACGGATGATTTCCTCCGGCAGCTTATACCCGTATGCGTTGCAGGCGTCCGCGACCATTCGAATACCGCCGAAGGGCTGAACGGATCGCTTGAGCGGCGCATCCGTCTGCAGTCCGACGATCTTCTCAAGCGAGCGGTCGATATAACCTGGCGCATGTGAAGTGATCGTGGACACGGTGTCCGTATCCACATCCAATACACCTCCGTTATCGCGTTCCTGCTTCGTCAGCAGCAACACTTTATCCCATAGTGTGCGGGTCGCTGCCGTCGGCGCCGCAAGGAAGGATTCGTCTCCCTCGTATGGCGTCAGATTCAAAGCGAGAAAGTCGTTGACGTCAACATGGCGCTGCCATGTGCCGGGATGGAACGTTCTCCAGCCGTCAATCCGTTCCTGACCCGATGCGGGGCGCAGATCTTGTTCCCTGGTGGACATGTGAGATCACTCCTCATTTGAAATCGATGATGAAACCCTTAAAACTTGCCATAAAACGCATTGCGGTACACATCGGCGAGCTCGGTCACGAGCGGCATTCGAGGATTGGCGGTCGTACATTGATCTTCGAAGGCACGGTCGGCCAGATCGTCTACCTTGGATTCAAAATCGGAGGCATCGAAGCCAAGCGCCTGGAACGATTCCGGAATGTCAAGCGACCGGTTAAGGTTGCGAATCGCTTCGATCAGGCTGTTCACGCCCTCCTCTGTTGTGCGTGCCGGCAATCCGAGCAGGTGCGCCAGATCCGCATATCGTTTGTCTGCCACGAAGTGGTCATATTTCGGAAACGAAGCGAACTTCGTCGGTTGCTGCGCATTATATCGAATGACATGCGGCATCAGAATCGCGTTCGTACGGCCGTGCGCCGTATGATACTGGCCTCCCCACTTATGCGCCAAGCTGTGGTTGATGCCGAGAAAAGCATTCGCGAACGCCATGCCGGCAATCGTCGAAGCATTGTGCATTTTCTCCCGCGCTTTCGGGTCGGCGCGATGATAAGACGCTTCAATGTTCTCGAACACAAGTTGGACCGCTTTAAGCGCCAGTCCATCTGTGAAGTCGCTCGCCATGACGGAGACGTACGCCTCGATGGCATGAGTAAGCACGTCCATACCGGTATCGGCAACCGCCGTCTTCGGCAGACTGTACACATAGTCCGGATCAACGATCGCGACATCCGGCGTCAATTCATAGTCGGCTAACGGATATTTCGTATGCCCTTTGTTCTTGTCAGTAATGACCGCGAACGAAGTAACTTCCGAGCCGGTACCCGAAGTCGTTGGGATGGCTACGAATTGGGCTTTCTGCCCGAGCCGCGGATATTTATAGATGCGCTTGCGAATATCAAGGAACTTCATCTTGAGCGAATCAAAGTTAGTATCCGGGTATTCGTAGAACAGCCACATCGCTTTCGCAGCATCCATCGGCGATCCTCCGCCCAAGGCAATGATGCAGTCGGGCTTGAACTGGGCCATAAGCCTTGTTCCCCGTTCCACCGTATCCACGGACGGGTCGGGCTCAACGTCCGAGAACACTTCGATGGAGACGGGATTTTTGCGCTTCCGAAGGTAATATTCGACCTTCTCTGCGTATCCCAGCTTCACCATAGCGGCGTCGGTGACGATCATAACCCGGCTTATATCCGGCATTTTCTCGAGATACTGAGTCGATCCTCGTTCGAAATAGATTTTTGGCGGTATTTTGAACCACTGCATGTTAAGTGTGCGATACGCCACCCGCTTCACGTTGATCAGGTTGACCGCAGTCACATTGGAGGTCGTCGAGTTGCTTCCATAGGAGCCACAGCCGAGCGTAAGCGATGGCAGGTTCGTATTATAGATGTCCCCGATTGCGCCGTGTGTGGAAGGTGCATTCACAATAATTCGACCGGTTTGCAGCCGTTCGGAGAAAGCCGTGACGACCGACTGGTCGTTCGTATGAATGACCGAGGAGTGCCCCATTCCGCCGTAAGCAACGACTTGGGCGGCCCGCTCAATGCCCTGCTCCGCGCTTTTTACTTTATAACAAGCGAGAACTGGGCTTAGCTTCTCTGCGGACAACGGATATTTCTCTCCGACGCCTGCGAGCTCCGCGACCAGAATTTTTGTGTTTTCAGGCACTTTAATGCCGGCCATTTCAGCGATCTTGAAGGCGGGTTGCCCGACAATGACGGCGTTGACCGCGCATTTTTCCGGGTTGATCACCAGACGGGACACTTCTTCGATTTCTTTCTTGTCAAGGAAGTAACAGCCATTAGCGAGCATCAGCTTTTTCGTGGCTTCATAGATCGGCTCATCAAGGATGACCGCCTGCTCCGAGGCGCAAATCATGCCGTTGTCGAACGTTTTGGAAAGAATGAGATCCGTTACGGCCTGTTCGAGATCGGCTGTACGCTCGATGAAGCAAGGCACGTTGCCCGGACCGACGCCAAGAGCTGGTTTGCCGGTGCTGTAAGCGGCTTTGACCATCGAAGAACCCCCAGTTGCCAACACAAGCGCTACGCCAGGGTGATTCATGAGCAACTGCGTCCCCTCTACGGAAGGATGCTCGATCCATTGAATGCAGTGTTCTGGTGCACCTGCCGCTACTGCGGCGTCAAGCAACGTTTTGGCGGCTTCACGGCTGGAACGCTGGGCAGATGGATGGAACGCGAAAATGATCGGGTTGCGCGTCTTCGCCGCAATCAACGCTTTGAACATTGTCGTTGACGTCGGATTGGTGACCGGTGTGATGCCGGCAATAACACCGACAGGTTCCGCCACCTTACGATAGTTCTCATATCCGTTTTCCTCAATGACACCGACCGTCTTCTCGTTCTTGATGCTGTGGTAAATATACTCTGTGGCAAAGATGTTTTTCGTAATTTTGTCCTCGTATACGCCGCGTCCGGTTTCCTCAACCGCCATCTTGGCGAGCAACATATGCCGATCCAGTCCCGCAAGCGCCATCGCCTGAACAATCCGATCCACTTTCTCCTGGTCCAACTGCATATAAGCTTCGAGAGCTTGTCGTGCAAGCGTCGCGAGAGCGTTCACTTCTTCTTGAGCGCCTACAAACGTTTCCTGCGTTTTCTCCTTCATTGCCATCGGAATCGCCTCCTATTTTTAAGAGCCACTGTACGCCAGATCTTCCATCAATTTCTCTGTAATCGGCAATATCGTTTCATCTTCTATCCGGAAGTGCTCCGTCACAATCAGTAGAACTTGCATCACGCGCGCCAGAGAATCCTCTGGTGTCGCTCCCTCTTCATATGCTCTTACATAATGCTCGTAGAACAGGGTAACGAGTCGGTCGTCTTCCTCCAAAGGGGTGACTGGACTGGACTCGTCTCCACGGATCGACGCTTTGGCGAACGGATAAATCGTTAACTTCTCCTGCTGCACATACTTCTTCCATTCTTCCATGAACGGGATGAACGTTGCCCGCACCAGCCGATGATGCGATTCCCAGTTCGCACATTCATAGTTGCTCGGATTCCAACGCATACACCGGCAAAGCTCCATCAATCGCGCATACAGGGAGTCATGTTTTTCTTTCCATTGGTCGTAGGTCAGGTACAGTTCGAGAAGCGGCGCTTGCTCTTTCTCATGTGACATCGTCGTTCCCCCTTTCTTCCGGCTGTTCGGAATAGATTGCGAATATTTTTACAAGATAATCTGTCAAAACTGATGCCGGTTCGAATGATCCTCCAGCGCGACCAGAATGTCCTCTTCCTCTTCGAACTTCACTTTTAAGAACGCGGAAGCTTGCAACAAATACGATGCCATTCTTTGTGCTGTTTCGTGGCTGACAGGGGTGGTTGCTTTATTCAGCGTCTGGAGGAACGCGCGAATGTTACTCTCCGCCATTCTGTGATCTTGTTCCATATAGTCAAATAACTGCGGATCTTCTCCCAAGTACCATGCGGCGTAAGGGAATAGCTCGTGTTCTTCCCACTCATTATGGTTATACCAATCTCTCAGAAAAAGTTTGACCGTCTCGTCCAGTTGTTGCAGTTCCTGGTTGAGTCGATTTATATTCTCGTCCTTCTGAACAACACACGCCTTATCATGTAGCGCCGTCAGCTCTTCCTTTAACGTCTCGAGGTCCTGTCTTGCCCGAACGATGGCCTCCTCCAGCACCAGCACCTTCCTATTAGCCGGGATCATGGATTCCATATTTGCTATCATCGGATGTCCTCCTTCGCTTATCGCCTGAGACCAGCATAATCGTTTTTTTTCGGTCACTCTGTAACATTTATCACGTTTTAAAGCCTGTCATCGAATGGTCACAATACAAAAAAACAGGCTGCCGCTTCTGCTGTCGGCAACCTGTTCCTTATTTCTCCCAAAGCTCGATCAGTCGGCCTTCAGGATCTTTGATCCATACAAACTTTCCATATTCACTGCTCTCTTTGTTCTTGGCAAGCGGTACACCTATCATCTCAAGATGTGTGATCATCTCATCCAGATTATGTACTTGAAAATTCAGCATCACTTGCTGCTCTGTAGGAAAATAGCTGTCATCCTCGGCAAAGAACGAAAAAATTGTCTCATTTCCTGCTTCGGCTTTGATCACAGTTCCGTTCCAGCTGTTGATTTCAAGCTTCAATACTTCGCTGTACCACTTCTTTGTGGCGTCAAGATTTTTTGTCCTCCAGAATAGGCCTCCGAAACCTTTGATCATCGTATCGCGCTCCTGTCCGTTTATTAAATTTTAGCACTAAAATAGAATTCCCTCCATTTGCATGTTGTACAAGATTCATTGTCAATATATCGTTTAATATGGTGATTACGATGATGAAAGCACTGTGGCATCACTATAAACGAAGACGTATCCGCCTACTCATCTGGAAAAAGAGGCTTCACAAGCAGTTGGAAACACTAGCTCCTCGTATACCTGCTCATATAAGCTGCTCACTTGATGTTTCATGGGGACCTTTTTATGGAGGGGCTGTTATCGCGGACCGAACGATGAAAAAAGTCAAAATCATCGTACAAATTCCATACGACGGTTTCTTGACGGTAGACGAACAGAATATTCTGAAGCGATATCAGCTGAGAAAACGGGATCTCCCTTACTTTATCTTTTTCCATGAGTTCTCCCATCTCTTGGATGCTCTATTCTATCTGGATCATAGAACGATGAAAGACTTCAAACGTTTTTTAGTCGATCATCAGCGGATCGCACGAGATGCCTCCGATTACCGAGAAGTCTCGTACGAAGATCAAGCGGATCAATTCGCATATAAATGTATCCTCGAGCATTGCAGGAAAACCGGATAAAGGCAAGGTGTTGTCAATCGCTTGCCTTTATCCGGTTCTCAGAGTAATCGCATGCGGTGTTATCTTGCCTTCTATCTTGCCCTCTTCTCGGCCTTTTATCTTGCCTTCTTCCCTGCCTTCTGCTTTCGCATCCTCTAACCAACTTGCCCGATCGTGCAATGCTCTCTCCCGAATCGCATACAATCTGCGCGTTTCCTCGTCGCTGGCCAGGTAACTTATACGCGCCTCCGCTTCTCTGATCGTCTCATCCATCTTCATTAACTCCTCCATTTGTTCGGATGTCGTGCGATGATGCAAAAACCTTAGCCAACGATGCAACGGATCATGTATGTCAAACACAACCTGCTGGAATTTCGGGCATTCAATAAAATGGAGCTCCAGAATGTGCGATAGTCCATCCGCGCGAACCAGCGCACCTGCATTTCGACATTTACTTGTTCCTCTCCGTCGACTTTGCATAAAATATCGAGCACAACTTCTTTGTCTTCGATCAACTCTCGTCCCAACCGCGTATCGTCGACAATGGTTACATCCGTAATCGCCTGCTTTCCCCCGCGCCGCAGCACGGCGTTCAGCAAGCTAATGAGCAGCGGCTTCCCTGCTTCCTCCCCGAATAGCCGCCCGAACAAGAAGTAGTTTTTCGGATTCAGCCTCACCACGGGCATTCGATCAGATACCAACCGGTTAAGTTCCATTCCTTTGCCTCCCATTATAACATAGCGCCCCTGCTCTACCGTCGCCACAAACGCAAAAAAGCACGCGCCGCTTCGTCCCCCCTGCTCAGGGAAAATGAAGTTGCGCGTGCTTCGCGACAAGTTAACTTATTGTCACCATAATATCTGAATTGGATGTGTTTGTAAACCTTTACATCCACGCTTCTGTCGTCGCGAGTATTCATACCTTCTATACGGAGGGCTCCGTCTGAAAGCGATTGCTCATCGTCAGCTCCCTTTTCTTCACGACTTCTTTGATGTAGTCGGCTGTCCTGAGAGCCAGCGACATAACGGTATTGGTCGGATTGCCTGCGCCGGAAGTGACGAAGATACTCGCGTCGCACACGAACAAGTTGGGAATGTCATGGCTCTGCCCGTATGAATTGACGACTGAATCGGCAGGGTTGTTGCCCATTCGGCACCCTCCCATCATGTGCGCCGTATCCGGAACTACGAACTCCACCTTCCCGCCTTCCGCTTCTAAAATAGAGCTCATCGTCCTTACAGCGTGCGTGATCAGCTTTTGGTCGTTCTGCCCATAACTAAACGTCACTTTCGCTCGCGGCAGACCATAATTGTCTTTCTCGTCCGCCAATGTCACGCAATTATTCGGATTCGGCAATACTTCACCAACCATGGTAATTCTTCCAAAATGATTGTATTCCAGGAGCGTCTGCCTGAATCGCTCGCCCCAGATCGGGCCGCCTTGTGCTTTGGCAATCGCGCCCGCAAATTCAACCGGTCTTGTACCATGTGAATGCAGCGTATAACCGCGAAGAAAATCACGATTCAAATCCGTGCGATAATAATCCAGCGTTGTAGCGAGTACCGGCGTCCCTTTATATAAGCGCAATTCATAATCGAACTTCGCGTAAACGTCATTGCTGCTATGCACCATAATGGATTTTCCAACCATGCCGCTGCTATTGGCAAGTCCGTTCGGAAACTGAGCATTGGCCGAATTCAATAACAATCTCGGTGTTTCGACAACGAATGCGCTGAGGATGACCAGCTTGGCTTTCTGCTCATAAGTTTTCTCGTCGTGGACGAAGGTCACGCCTTTAACCAGTCCGTCTTTTCCTAACAGCACTTGCGTTACCATGCAATCAGGCAATACCTCGGCCCCGGCTTTGATCGCCTTCGGGATGTGCGCAATAAGCGTACTGAATTTCGCGTTCGGCATGCAGCCTTGATTGCAAAATCCGCGATTGATGCACGGAGGACGCCCTTCAAAAGGGGCGGATAAGATGGCCAGCGGTGCAACGGTTGAACGAATACCCAGCTTCTCACAACCGTTCATGAACATATAAGCATTCGGACTAAGCGGCTCTCTTTCTGGATATGGATAAGGGCCGTTAAAGTGCCCCCAAGGAAAGTGCTTCGGACCGGATACGGCTATGTCCTTTTCCGTCTGGGTGTAGTATGGCTCAAGATCTTCATAACTGATCGGCCAATCTTCCCCGACCCCGTCAATCGACCGCGCCTTAAAGTCCACATCCTGGAAGCGTAAAAAAACGCCCGTAAAATGAACGGTTCCGCCGCCGACGCCACGACCTGAATTGTTATGGCCCATTGTGAGCGGATCGTTACCGTCCACGATTCTAGTATCTTGCCAAGCGAGATTTTGCATAGCGAGCTCGTCGCTGGCAAAATCATGCTGCGGATCGCGCAGCGGGCCCGCATCCAACACAACGACCGAAAGACCGGCTTCGCTTAATTCTTTGGCCAACACTCCTCCCGCTGCACCGGCTCCGACGATGAGAACATCCACTTCTTCATTCGCATATTTATGCTTCATGTTCAGCCTTTGCCTCCCATGGATCCAATTGTCCAAGCTGTGTACGCACGTACCCTCGCGGATAAGCCGGTCCGGCATACCCAATATCCGACCATACTCGAGGGTAAGAACAATACGACTCGACCGTGAGCTGCATCAGCTTATTAAATAAATCCTTCTGTGGAATGCCATTCCAAACCTCTGCTGGGTGATCTCGTCCCACGCTGATGTCTTGAATGAGCTGCTTTTGTTCGGTCGCACTCAATTTTGCAAAGGTTGCCGAGTACTTCAGTTGAGAACTCCGATCAAAGGCAGCCAAGCCTTGTCGAATATATTCAGGAGCAGCCGGCACACCGACTTTCCGTTGACCTTCGCCAGGCGATGAATATAGCGTTCGGTCGATATGCGAAATCACATACTCAAGGGCATCCGGTAAGGCGTCATCTACCAGCAAGCTGCAAATGCTGCGTAACATTTCCACCTCGTGCTCTGTCAGAAACTGAAATTTTACGCTTGACTCTAATCGAGAACTCACGATGAGCTGGGTATGTCCATCCCACTCGTCTTTTTCGTTCATGACGTTAAAGGAAGGATACTGACTTTTTCTACTCATAACGGCTGCCTCCAATAGACCGCAATCAGACCGAGCACGCTCACCGCCGTAAACATTACCGGGAGCACAACCGGCGGCCCGATAAGGAAATTGCGCAACGCCCATCCGCCAACTCGGACGCCAACCCCCCGAAAATGATAATAAAATCCGATCATCCCGGAAACGACTCCAAGCCACATCAGGATTTGAAACAACACGCTTAATCCATTTGCGTTATAGAACGTAAAGACAAGCCCAGCGATAAAAAAGATCGGAGACAATATAACCGGCGCCCACATCGCCTTGTGATGAAAATTTTGCCGATAGTGGTACATCGTCACTTGAATGGCCATCAACATGAAGGCAAGGCTGACAAACAAAATCAATATTCTTGCGATCGGCCAAGCATCCCAAAACATGGACTCTCCCTCATTTCGTTGTGTCTGCTTTCATTGGTTTTTAGCATATCCGGCCTAAGAAAATTCATCCAAGTTTGTTCATAATGAACAAGCAACGTATCCATACTAAGAGAAAAAGGGGGAGGAGCTATCAGCACAATGCCTATGCAAAATGTTGCGGATGTGATGATCAAGCAGCTGCAATTGTGGGGTGTCAAACGGATTTACGGGGTCATCGGGGATGCCATCTTTGGCTTGATGGACGGTCTCTCCCGCCAGAATCAGATGGAATGGATTGGCGTAAAACATGAGTCAGTTGCGGCTATGATGGCGTCTGCCGAAGCCAAATTAACAGGCAGAATCGGAGTATGCGCCGCGCAAATGGGGCCAGGCTTAACGAATTTGTTGACCGGCATGGGAGACGCATACATGGATGGCGTTTCCATCTTGGCCCTATCCGGTCAAGCACCAACCCGCAAAATCGGAACGTCTTATAAGCAATATATCGATCAACAAGGACTGGTTCAGGCGATTACCGGTTTCAGCCGGATTATCATTCATCCCGATGCAGTCGTTGATACTTTAGCACAAGCCATGTTTACGGCAGTTGAACAGTCAACTCCCGCCCACCTTTCTATTCCTTCCGATCTATGGACGCTTCCCTGCAGTGCCCAACCACGCGAATCGATTCAATTGGCAACCTCAATAACCGGACAGAGCCAAGTCCGGCAAGCGGTGGAGCTCATGTCTAATGCGAAACGCCCCGTTATCCTTGCCGGCAATCGAGCCCATGCTGCCGGCGATGCGATTCAGAAGTTAGCTGATCACTGGGCATGCGGAATTATAATGGGTTATGGTGCAAGGGGGATTATAGCGGAATCCCATCCTTACTTGCTTGGCGGTTTAGGCGAAGGCGGAAATCCATTGGCTAGCGACATTTGTAAACAATCAGACGTAGTCCTTGCGGTCGGGACCTCCTGGTGGCCTGAATTTCATGTTCCTGTACAGGCCCAAGTAATCCGAATAGAAGATCGGACATCTCCAATCGGTGAAGGTATTCCTTCTCAATTCGGGATCGTTGGTAATATCCAAGAGATGGTTCAAGCACTTGCAAAAGAGATGACAGATTACCGCTCGAATCCCGAATGGATGATACGCTTGAACCAATGCAAGCAAGCTTGGAACGTTCAGAATGAAATGGAGTGCAATACCGTTTCATCGCCTCTTCACCCCTCATCCATTGTCAGAGACATTGAACAGTCCGTCGACAACGATGCCATCATTACGTTGGATGAAGGGGACGTTACTCTGTGGTTTTTGAGAAATTTCAGAGGGAAATCTCAGCGGTTAGTGTTGTCGGAGCGCTTCAGAACGATGGGATTTGGATTACCGGCCGCGATGGCGGCAAAATGTTCATTCCCGAACAAACAAGTCGTTTGCGTTGCCGGGGACGGAGGATTCGGAATGGTTCAAGCTGATTTGATTACAGCTTCACGTTACGGGTTACCCCTAACCGTCATTATATTCAATAATGGGACCCTGCAAATGGAACAGGACAAAATGAAGTTGAAACAGCTTTCCCCGTTTGAGACGGATATCTCAAATCCCGATTTTGTTCAAATTGCAGAATCGTCCGGATGGGCTGCCAAACGAGTAAAAACAAACGATGAGCTTCGTACTACCTTAGAAGAAGCGAAATCAAGCACCATCCCTTACTTGATTGATGTTTTGACGGCCAAAACAACGCACCCTGATTTTGAATCGAATCATTAAGGAGCCACACAACCATGACCACTGGAACCGAACAGACTCCAACATTCGCAGCTATGCCCAAACCACCCTATCCGATTCAACACCAGGATAAGCAACCCGGTATTGAATCGTTAATGAACCCGCGTCCCATCTATGACAATCCTAACTATAGACCAGGCGGCAAGCTAACCAATAAAGTTGCCATCATTACTGGCGGGGATAGTGGTCAAGGACGAGCCATCGCCGTAGCATTCGCCAAAGAAGGCGCAGATGTCGTCATCGTGTATCTAAACGAACATTCAGATGCCGAAGAAACGAAACAAGTCGTTGAGCAGAAGGGGCGCAAATGTCTATGTATCGCCGGGGACATTGGCCAAGAAGCTTTCTGCAAACAGATTGTAGAACAGACTGTCACACAATTCGGCAAGTTGGATGTTCTTGTGAATAACGCGGCGGAGCAACATGTCCAAAACAGTCTGGAGAACATTACCTCCGAACAAATGGAGCGAACGTTTCAGACCAACTTTTTCTCTATGTTTTATTTGACGAAGGCTGCACTTTTCCATATGAAACAGGGCGCGAGCATCATCAATGCCGCTTCCCTCACCGCATATGAGGGGAACGAACAACTCATCGATTATTCGGCAACCAAGGGCGCCATCATTGCTTTTACGAGGTCGCTCTCGAAATCATTGCACAGCAGAAACATTCGGGTAAATGGGGTTGTCCCCGGCAGCGTATGGACACCTCTTATCCCTGCCTCCTTCCCCGCCAACCAAGTCGCGAAATGGGGGGAGAACAATCCAATGGGACGCGCAGGCCAACCTTGTGAGATTGCACCTGCGTATGTTTTCCTGGCATCGGATGACGCGTCTTATATTTCCGGGCAATTCATTCATGCTACAGGTGGCGTTGTTGTGAATGGATGACGCCTCTATTCACACTTGATGAAATGATATTGCCTTTTATTATGGCGAGCGGATTTATTTCCGACACGGCGTCTCTCCCGCTCGTTGTCAGCAATTTGGTGAACATCGTATCCGCCGATTTCTTTGAGATTACTTTCGTCGAATACGCAGGACGCATGATCGTCCCCACCCTATTTGCCATCGGATCGAGTTTATTGGTGCTGTATCTCATGTTTAGAAGAAGTATTCCGAAGCGTTATAACATTGCTCAACTGAAACAACCCAAAGAAGCGATCAAAGACTTGCGGTTATTCCGAGTCTCTTGGGTGATCTTAGCTGTGTTGTTGGTCGCTTACTTGAGCAGTGAAATGTTGCAAGTTCCAATTTCGATTAACGCAGGAAGTGCGGCGTTACTCTTTCTTCTATTCGCTCGCCAAAGCAAAAGCATTTATACCTGGAAGCTTGTGAAAGGCGCGTCTTGGGCTGTAGTCGTTTTTTCAATCGGGATGTATGTTGTCGTGTACGGGTTGCGAATTGCCGGGCTTACTGATAAACTCGGCCATCTGTATGGATGGGCCGGCAATCAAGGTCTTTTCTCGGCCACCATGGTTGCCGGATTCATAGCAGCCCTTCTATCTTCTTTCATGAACAATATGCCGACTGTAATGATCGATGCTCTTGCAATTCAGAGTAGCGGCATAACCGGATTCGCTCGGGAAGCTTTTATTTACGCCAATGTGATTGCTCCGATTTAGGACCGAAAATTACACCCATCGGTTCGTTGGCCACTTTGCTGTGGTTACATGTACTGTCTACAAAAGGCGTTAAAATCGGTTGGGGGTATTATTTCAAGGTCGGCGTCATATTGACTATTCCTGTTCTCATCATCACGCTCGCGGGACTATATTTCTGGTTGAAAATCATTAATTAATAGGAGTGGATGATTATGACAAAACCATTGGTTTACTTTCTTTGTACCGGCAACTCATGCAGAAGCCAAATGGCGGACGGTTTTTTGAACGCATTCGGAGGTCACCTCTATGATGTGAAGAGCGCTGGTCTGGAAGCGCACGGGCTTAATCCGAGAGCAGTTCAAGTGATGGCCGAGACAGGTGTCGATATCTCTTTGAACAACTCCGACGTCATTGATCCTGAGACTCTGAATCGGGCAGTATATGTCATTTCGTTGTGCGGACATGCTGACGAGCATTGTCCGGTTATCTGATTTGGTGTGGAATTAAAAAACCCGCGCATAGCGCGGTAGGTTATCATTTGTTTCCATGTCTCATTGATTAAAAATGTTATCCTCTAATACAGCGGATTTTTCGCCGTATTCTTTAATAATATGTCCCTCTCCCCACGAACAAAGCGCATCCAGAACGGGTTTGAGGCTCCAGCCATATTGGCTCAGTTCGTACTCGACCTTGGGCGGTACTTGATGATATGTGATTCGGTTGACAATCCCGTCCGCTTCCAATTCCCGTAACTGTTGAGTGAGCATCTTTTGCGTAATGCTGGGCATGATACGCTTGAGATCACTCGTCCGTTTTTTTCCTCGCGTCAAGTAACAAAGAATCACGCACTTCCACTTTCCCCCGATGACTTCCAAGGTCGCTTCCACCGAAATGTTATACTTCTTATTCGTTCCTGTGCTCATGCTGCGCCTCCGTTTATAGGTACTTTTCAGTACCTACCGTACTTCTAAGTACGTACTAGCCAAATACTCTTGTTCCTCTCATAATAGCATACATCGGCCGACGAATACGAAGACTGGATGAGGTGAGAAACATGTTATTGGATCAAAAACGGAGTATGTTCGCGCTTCTGGCTCTTGCCATTAGCGCCTATGCGATCGGAACTACCGAGTTTATCAGCGTGGGGCTGTTGCCCCTGATCGCCGAGAACTTTCATATATCGCTCACAACGGCAGGACTGACCGTGACGCTGTATGCACTCGGGGTCACCTTCGGAGCCCCTGTGCTGACCTCGCTAACAACGGGAATGTCACGGAAGTCGCTGCTAATTGTCATTATGCTCGTTTTCATCGCTGGAAACAGCCTGGCGGCAGTTGCCGGAAGCATTGGCATTTTGTTGACAGCCCGTGTGCTCTCCGCTTTGTCTCACGGCGTTTTTATGTCAATCGCATCAACGATCGCCGCCGATCTCGTGCCTGAGAACAAAAGGGCGAGTGCGATTTCCATGATGTTCTCCGGATTAACGATAGCAATCGTAACTGGGGTCCCGCTAGGCACTTGGATTGGTCAACAGATGGGCTGGCGTGCGGCCTTCGTCACCATCTCCTTTATCGGCTTGTTCGCGTTGATCGCCAACCTGATTCTGATCCCTGCTGCGTTGCGCAAAGGTGTTTCAACCCCGATACGCGAGCAGGTGAAGCTTGTGACGAACGGAAGGCTGCTGTTAGCGTTTGCCATCACAGCACTCGGGTATGGCGGAACCTTTGTCGTATTTACTTATTTATCCCCTTTGCTGCATGAGATAACCGGATTTGCCGAAAGCACTGTAGCGATCATTCTGCTCATTTACGGTGTTGCCATTGCGATCGGCAATGTCGTCGGAGGGAAAGTTGCCAATCGGCGTCCACTCAAGGCTTTGTTCTATATGTTCATTTTGCAGGCGATCGTACTGCTCGTATTGATGGCGACTGCGCCATTTAAGGTAGCCGGATTGATCACCATTTTCATCATGGGCTTGCTCGCTTTTATGAATGTTCCCGGACTCCAGATTTATGTTGTCATGCTGGCTGAGCGCTTCGCGCCAAGAGCTAAAGATGTCGCTTCCGCTGTCAACATCGCCGCATTTAATGCAGGCATTGCCATTGGGGCTTATCTGGGCGGAGTGATCACCGATTCACTGGGATTGATTCATACGACCTGGATCGGCGCTATCATGGTGTTGGCCGCAGTACTTTTGACCGGTTGGAGCATGGCATTGGAACAACGCAAAGTCAGATCATACCCCGCTGCAGCAAAACCGATTCAGTGCTAACAGACGAGCTTTTGATTCACCATCCCGTATTGGAGGTTTATTTATGACTACACATTTGCAAGCAACAACAACGCTACACAACGGAAAAGCTATGCCATGGTTCGGTATTGGCGTATTTAAAGTGGCGGAAGGTCATGAGCTCGTGGACGCGGTCAAAACGGCAGTCGCCCATGGTTATCGCAGCATCGATACGGCGGCCATCTATAACAACGAGCGCAGCGTGGGTCAAGCGATCCGCGAAGCTCTCCAAGAAACAGGATTGTCCCGCGAAGAACTGTTTATTACTTCCAAGGTGTGGAATGCCGATCTCGGCTATGAGGCAACGCTTGCTGCTTTCGAGTCGAGCTTAGACAAGCTGGGGCTTGACTATCTCGATCTGTACCTGATTCATTGGCCAGTTGCAGGTAAGTACAAAGACGCGTGGCGTGCACTTGAAACGTTGTACAAATCCGGGCGTGTCAAAGCGATCGGCGTGAGTAACTTCCAGATTCATCATCTGGAGGACGTGATGAAAGATGCCGAGATCAAGCCGATGGTGAACCAAGTCGAGCTGCATCCGCGACTTAGTCAGCAAGGGTTGCGCGACTTTTGCGCCCGCCATGGCATTCAGATTGAAGCTTGGTCACCTCTGATGCAGGGGCAGTTGCTGAACGATCCCGTGTTGCAGGAAATCGGCTCCAGTCACGGTAAGTCGGTTGCCCAAGTCATTCTTCGTTGGGATTTGCAGCATGGCATCGTTACGATTCCCAAGTCGACGAAAGCATCTCGTATTATCGAGAACGCCTCGGTATTCGACTTCGAGCTTTCTAATGAGGAGATGGCACGCATCGATGCACTGAACCAGGATTTGCGGGTCGGACCGAACCCTGACAATTTTAATTTCTAACAAGCGAGAATGGTCGAGACCATATCGGATGAAATGGCGGCGTTAGGGAGTATCCCTGCGCCGTTTTTGCGTAGTTTTCTTCTGTGACTGGGCTCAGGAGTTGATGCGTTCGGCGAAGTAACTTCTGCAAAGTCAATCTGCTGCATTCCCATGTGGCCTCGAATATGAGTGTTCTTCTTAAGCCATTGCCCTAGTAGATCCGCGACATCCACTTGACAGGAACCCCACCCTTTTTGTCGAATAGAAACAATAACAGTCGAAAAATGATGGTACTATAGGAAGTTGGTACTATTCGCTCGGCGTTCTCTACGGCAATATGAAGATGCGGTGATAAACCCGTCGGAAGGGGTTGTGGCTTTGAGCTTACGCAAAGTGAAAATATATGGCACAGGAAAATATTTGCCGGGACAGCCGATTTCAGACACGGACATGGACAAACGTCTCGGAACGGCGCCAGGCTGGACGCTGCGGATGACGGGTGTCCGTTACCGCCATTTCGCGGGTCCGCAGGATACCGCTTCCGAGATGGGAGCGAAGGCGGCATTCGATGCTTTGAAAGCCGCGAATTTGCAATTGTCGGACGTGGACTGCATTATCAGCGCAAACGGCACGAAAGAACAGGCGCTGCCCTGCTCTGCAGTCTTCATTCAACGGGCGATGGGCATGATGCATTCGGGAGTTGCGGCGTTCGACATCGACGCGACTTGTTTAAGTTTCTTGGCCGCACTCGATACGATGTCCTGCATGATCGCCGCCGGCCGCTATCGTTACGTGCTCATCGTCTCGTCCGAGATCGCCAGCGTTGGCCTGAATTGGCAGCACAAAGAAAGTGCGGCGTTGTTCGGCGACGGCGCGGCTGCTGTCGTTATCGGCCCTTCTCCAGACGGGGAATCGTCCGGCATTATTGGCGCTTCGTTGCGCACCTTCTCCGCCGGAGCGGCTTATTCCGAGATAAGAGCTGGTGGCACGAAACGACATCCGAACGGCTATCATCCCGCTGAACCGGACGATTATTTATTTGAAATGGACGGTCCAGCCATTTTTAAAATGGCTTCTCGCCTCCTCCCTGCATTCGCGGACGATTTGCTGGAAGCGACCGGGACGAAAATGGCAGACTTCAAGGCGGTTATTCCCCATCAAGGAAGCGCGATGGCCGTTCGCCTGTTGCGCAAGAAACTCGGCATCACAGAGCGGCAGCTTGTCTATATTACGCCCGACCACGGCAACACGATTGCTGCCTCCATTCCGATGGGGCTTCACGAAGCTGCTCGAACAGGGCAACTCGTACGGGGAGATCGAGCGCTTCTGATCGGCACGGCTGCGGGCCTTACGCTTGGAGGACTCGTCTTTGAATACTAACGCCGGCAGAAGGTCGCTGCGCATCCTGCTCACCGGAGGAAGATCGCCTGCGGCGCTGGAGCTGGCACGCCTATTTCATGCGGCCGGCCATCGCGTATTCGCCGCCGAGTCCGCGCCCTATCATCTATGCCGCGTATCCCGATGCGTTGAGCAAAGCTTTGTCGTGCCCGCCCCAACCGGCGATCCAGCAGGTTTCGCCCGGGAACTGCGCGCGATCGCGGTGAATAACAGGATCGACTTACTGATCCCGGTTTGCGAGGAAATTTTCCATATCGCGAGGGAGCTTCGGCAGTTTGATGGCGTTTGCCGCGTGTTCGCCCCTCCACTCGAAGCGTTGGAGCGTGTGCACCATAAAGGAAGCTTTATTCGATTCGCTGAAAGCATAGGCTTGCATGTGCCCGCCACCGTAACGTTCGAGTCCCCGGACGACTGGCTGCCATTGGTCGACGATCCCCGATTCAGCGATGGCATCGTGCTGAAACCGGCTTATTCTCGGTTCGCTTCCCGCACGCTATTTCTCGAACCGGATCGCGGCGACAGCCGAAGTTTCGCTATAAAGCGGCAGCGGCAAAAGATCGTCCGCTTGCTAGCTAACGCAAACGTAACGAGTGAACATCCTTGGGTGGCACAGGCACTGCTTCGCGGCGAAGAATGGTGCACCTATAGTGTCGCTCATCGCGGGGAGATGACCGCGTATGCTGCTTATCGCAGTACGTTTCGCGCGGGACGCGGCGCCAGCATCCATTACGAAGCGCGCACGCAACCAAATGTGCGGGAATGGGTTCGACATTTTGTCAAAGAAAGCCGGTTTACCGGCCAGATCGCGTTCGATTTTATCATAGCGGCGGACGGTACCGTTGCACCGCTGGAATGCAATCCTCGGACGACAAGCGGCGTTCATCTCTTCGGTTCGGACGACCGTTTGGCGGAAGCGATGCTGGAGCCAAGCGAACTGCTTACAGAAGGGCAAGTCGCCATCCCGTCGGCTCAGGCCGGACAAGGCGCGATGTTGTCCGCCGCCATGCTGTCGTTCGGCCTCGTTCAGGCCGTCAAACAACGCAATCTTCGCGAATGGCTGCGCGCATATCGGAGCAGCCGGGACGTCGTCTTCCGCCGGGATGATCCAAAGCCGTTCACGGAGCAGTTCCGACTGCTCGCCTGGACGCGGCGCATAGCGCGTGAACAAGGCATTACTTTACAGCAAGCTTCGACATCCGATATAGAATGGAATGGAGAACGATGACAAAAGCGCTCATTACAGGTGCGACGGGGTTTCTCGGACGGGAGACAGCCATCCGTCTGAGAGATATGGGCTGGAAAGTGACGGGTGTCGGCAGAGACGAACAAATCGGACGGCAGTTGGCCGGGCAAGGCATCCCCTTCTTTCAGGCGGATTTGCGAGACGCTGAGGAAATCGATGCAGCTTGCGCAGGGCAAGATTTTGTCATCCATTGTGCGGCTTTATCTTCGCCTTGGGGACGATATCGAGATTTCTACGACACGAATGTGACTGGAACTGCCAATATCGTCGCCGGCTGCCTACGCCATGGCGTAGGCCGTCTCGTCCATGTTTCGACTTCATCCGTCTATTTCGATTTTACCGACCGGTTCCATCTTACTGAGCAGACGGCGCTTCCGCATAAACCGGCGAACGCCTATGCCGCGACCAAACGAATCGCAGAAAGTGTCGTATTGGATGCCGCTGCCCAAGGATTGTCCGCTATCATCGTACGTCCGAGGGGGATTTTCGGTCCTGGAGACACTGCGTTGTTCCCCCGACTACTTCGCGCGAACGAATCCCGGGGCATTCCCCTCATTGGCGGAGGTGAAGCGCAGCTTGATCTGACTTACACGAGTAATGTGATCGATGGGCTTGTGTTGGCTTGCACCGCGCCGGAGCAGGCTGCCGGGCAAATTTACAATCTGACGAATGGCGAATCTGTCAAACTGATTGATTTGTTGCGGAGATTATTTGATTTGATGCAATTGCAGCTACGTACAAAACCGCTCGCCCGCCCTGTCGCGCTCGCAGCCGGCCAAAGCATGGAATGGCTCTACCGCGCACTTCCGTCGCTCGGCCAGGAGCCGCCATTCACAAGGTTTACGGTCGGCCAACTCGCCTATAGCCAGACGCTCGATATTTCCAAAGCCCGCGCAACGCTAGGTTACGATCCTACAATCAGCCTGGACGAAGGGCTGCGCCGATTCGCGGACTGGTGGAGGGTTCGACACGTATGACCGTACCGCAACCGATTGTTCCCGTAGAATTGCTTCTAATGTCCGCCGGTTATTGCGTGCACCCTGAATTCGTTACGCTTCGCGGCGGCTCGCTGCGCACTGCAGCTTATCCAGCCGGCTTCGCCTGCATCCGACATCCCGAGCACGGTTGGATCCTGTTCGACACCGGGTATTCTCCCCGGTTCCAGGAGCTGACGCAGTCGCTCCCTTATTCGCTCTACCGCAGGATAACCCCTGTCCGGCTCAACCAGGAGAGCACGGCTATCCATCAATTGGCCCGGCTCGGCATTTCCGCGAAGGAAGTACGTTACATCATCCTTTCCCACTTTCATGCCGATCATATCGGCGGCTTGCGGGATTTTCCCTCGGCCCGTTTCTTGTACCCGCAAGAAGCTTATGACGCCGTTCGCACGCTCGGACCTATCAAGGCGACTCGCGCAGGGTTCATTGCTGGCCTCCTGCCAGATAATTTCGCCGCTGTCGGACAATCGATCGAACGTGAGGCTGCAATAGTCAAACTGGACGACAGCATCCCCTTCCCCGAAGGCAGAGATTTGTTCGGAGACGGAAGCTTGATTGCGATCCCTTTACCCGGTCACGCCGCAGGTCAGATCGGCTTGTTGCTGAACACTGCCCCAGCACAAGTGCTTCTATGTGCTGACGCCGCTTGGTCAAGCCGGGCGTTGCGCGAGAACCGACCGCCCCATCCGCTCGCAGGGTTGGTGATGTACGACCGCCAGGCTTACCGCGACACGTTCGAACGACTGCGCAGCTGGCAGACCATACATCCGCAGCTGATCATCGTGCCGAGCCATTGCCGGACGTTCTACGACATTGACAGCAAGGAGATTCGCCGACTATGAGAAATGCTCTGGCTTTCATAAAGCACTATTGGTACGGGAGAAAACGCGGCGAATGGATGGATCCCGTCTCTTTCGAACGATGGCGCGAACGACGCGTCGTCCGGCACATTGCGTTCGTACGGAAGCATTCCGCCTTTTACCGGGAATGGTGGGGAACGACCCCGGATGCGCAGTGGCGGGACTTCCCTCTTATCGATAAAGCTATCATGATGCAGCATTTTGATCGCTTAAACACGGTGGGGATATCCGAGGCTCAGGCTTGGGCCGTTGCAAATGCGGCTGAAGCTTCAAGAAACTTTAAGCCCGCCATCGGTGAAGTGACGGTCGGCTTGTCATCCGGAACATCGGGCAATCGCGGACTATTTCTCGTCGGCAGCCGAGAACAAGCGGGATGGGCTGGTGCGATGCTCGGCAAAATGCTGCCCGGCTCGCTGCTCTCGCGAACATCGATCGCGTTCTTCCTAAGGGCAAACAGTAATTTGTACGAATCCGTACGCAGCAAGCGGCTTGCATTCGTGTTCTACGACTTGCTCGATCCGATGACGCTTCATCTTGAGACGCTAGGTCGTCAGCAGCCTGACCTCATCGTTGCCCCGCCTTCGGTTCTACGTTCGCTTGCAGAAGCTGTTCGCTCCGGCAAACTGAACGTTCAGCCTCGGCGAATCATTTCCGTAGCCGAAGTGCTGGACCCGCTTGATCGAGCACATATCGAACTTGCATTCGGACAGACTGTTCATCAAATCTATCAATGTACGGAAGGCTTTCTTGGCTGTACGTGTCCGAACGGCAAGCTTCACTTAAACGAAGACCTCGTCTATATCGAGAAAGAGTTCGTTCCCGGTTCAAGCCGAACTTTCGTTCCGATCGTGACCGATTTCTCCCGCACGACACAACCAATTGTTCGTTATCGACTGAATGATTTACTCACCGAAAGCGAAGAACCTTGCCCTTGCGGATCGCCCTACACGGCGATCGAACGTATAGAGGGGCGCTGCGACGACATTTTCTATGCGACGGCTATGGATAAGAGCAGCGAGCAAGTGATCTTATATCCGGACTTCGTGACTCGGGCAATCATCGGTGCCTCAGCTGAAATTCGCCAATACCGAGTCATTCAGACGGCGCTGGACAAATGGACGATCGAACTGGACATCGACGAAAGCCGCGGTACTCTAGTGAAGGAACAGGTTCGGCTTGCAATCGCTATGTTATGCGAACGGCTGCAGTGCCAGATGCCAGAGCTTGACTTCGTCTCTTATGTGCAGACGTGCGGCACGAGAAAACTCCGCCGCGTCGAAAGGAGTTACAAGCTATGAAGTCGCGCTTAGAACTGTTTGACGCCTCTAACATTCATACGTATGAGTGGCCCGATACCGAGTATGGGCAGTATGCCAAACGTTACTTGCTTCCGTTGCTGGAGCGCGGCTCCGAGCAATACGTACGAAATGTCCGTACGAGCCTCTATGTCCTGTCGGTGGACGGAATGCCGGTACCTATCACCGTTAATGACGCGGAATACGACAATGCCTATGTCGTCTCGCCATATACACACTATGTCAGTTATGCCAGGCAGGAACTTGAGCTACTCGGCAATCGGGCGCTTATTCAAGTGCTCGATGCGTTGTTGACGGCAATCGGAGCTTTGCTGAAGCGTTCGCGCTTCAATCGCATCGTTCACGTCAACAACTGGTTGATGTCGACGAACTTGTATCCTGCACTTAGATCCGAGCAATGGGAGGACGCGCTGGACAAGCTTCTCTCCGTGTTTCCCGGCCATGCCGTCGCCTTCCGTTCACTGAATTCTTCTTTGAACGCGCCCGAGCTTGAGCGACTGAGGTCGCGCAAGTGCCGCCTCGTCCCCAGCAGACAAATCTACTTGCTGCAAACCGACCTCCCCGACTTTGGCAACGCCAAATCGCGTTGGCTGCTGAAACGGGATCGTGCCTTGGCTGACGAACACGGCTACGAGCAAGTCAACGCCGACGGAATGACGGATTACGACATCCCCCGGATTGCCGAGCTGTATCGCATGTTGTATTTAGAGAAGTATTCTTTTCATAATCCACAATTCACTGAGCGGCTACTGACGGATGCCTTACATGAAGGCACGCTGGAACTGCACGGTTTCCGCCGCAACGGCAGGCTCGACGCCATTCTCGGCTTCTATGTGCGCGATGGCGTTATGACGACGCCTCTTTTCGGCTACGACACTTCTCTTCCGCAAAAGCTTGGTTTGTACAGAATGCTATCTGCGCTGTTGATCGAACTGGCGCGCAGTCGCGGCTTGTTACTTCACGAAAGCTCCGGCGCTGCTCAATTCAAAAGAAACAGAGGCGCAACAGCCGAAATCGAATATACGGCGGTGTACGACCGCCACTTGCCGCAGCGCCGCCGTCTGAGCTGGATGGCGCTAGAGTGGTTGCTCAACAGGATCGGCGTGCCGCTGCTTCGCAAATACAAACTATAAACATGAAGGAGAAATCGCCGATGGCATCCAAAACAAAGATCGCGCTGATCACAGGCGCCTCCAGCGGCTTCGGCCTGCTGATTGCAGTCGCATTGGCGAGTAAAGGATATCGAGTTGTCGCTACAATGCGCAATCCGGAGCAGCAATCGCAGTTGATGCAGGAATCCGAACGCGTCGGCGTCTGCAACAACATAGAAGTTGTGCAGCTCGACGTCACAGATGATTCATCGATTGCGGAAGCCGTAGCACACACGATCGATAAGTACGGTCGAATAGACGCGCTCGTGAATAACGCCGGTTTTGCCGTTGGTGGGGTAATTGAGGAAGTGCCCATGGAGGCATGGAGAGCGCAGTTGGAGACCAATTTCTTCGGCCTAGTCGCCGTAACCCGCGCGGTGTTGCCGCATATGCGCAGTCAGCGAGAAGGCGCTGTCATTCAAATTGGGAGCGTAAGCGGAAAAGTCGGTCTGCCGGGGTATGGCGCATATGCCTCATCCAAGTTCGCCATCGAAGGCTTTAGCGAAAGCTTGCGCCATGAGGTGGCGCCGTTCGGCATTCGAGTATATATCGTGGAGCCCGGCGCTTATCGCACGTCAATCTGGAGCAAAGGCTTCGCTAACATGCACACACAGCCTAATTCTCCATACGAACGCCAACTGAACGCCGTGCTCCATTTTTCCAGAAAAACAGCGGACACGGCGCCACCCCCGCAAGAAGTTGCCGACCTCGTCGCCCGCCTCGCTTCTCAGAAGAGCCAACGAAGGTTGCGCTATCCGGTAGGGCACGGCTCGCGTTTGCTCATTGTCGCCGGGAAGTTGCTTCCTTGGCTTTGGATCGAAGCCGCTGTCCGCAAGGTATTGAAACCGCCCACTATAAAATAAAGACTTTTACAAAATCGACTACTCTGCCGAAATCTGATCAAAATCATCATAATACGGATACACGTAAGGATCTTTCGGCGCCGGGATAATCTTGATTTTGTTCGCCTCCAACCGAATGATTTTATTCCCTCTATAGACGGTCGTCGACAACGTTCCCGTCATGCTAATCCAAGTATCCTTCTTTAAGGAAGCGCCTTTATCCCACCTTACGAGAAAACCGTACGGAGTGGCGTCTGCCGAACAGCATTGCATCGCCATTCGAGAAACGACGAACTCGTCTTGCTCCATGTCGTCTTCGCGGTAGACAAACCCGCTGATGACGATCTGTTTGCCTTTGAAGTTCGCCTGATACAAGTCCAGCATCGTCAGCATTTCGAGGTAACCTACCGTATGGACATGGATCGTGTCATAGGGATAAAGCCTTTTGCCGAGTTTGGCGTAATCCATGCCGTACTCATCCTCGGGAAACAGCTTGTCCAGTTCGTCTATCGGCTGTTCGGCCGACTGTTTGACCGGTTGTTCGGGCGTCGTTTCAGGTGTGTCAGACATTTCCGGTTGCACAGGTTGTTCAGACGGCTCGAATGATTCAGACGGCTCCGGTTTCACCGGCTGTCCAGTTGGCTGATCATCAACCGGCTCCGGCGTTCGAATGATCTGCCCTTGAGACGCTGCTGCCGCCTTCAGATTCATTCCTTTTACCGCGACGACTTCACTTCCCATCAAGCGGTCGGGCAGCACAAACCCTAACACTAAAGGAATCGCGAACAGTCCATATAGCCAAACATTCCCTGACACAGACGCCGGAGTTTCGTGACCGCATTCGCAATCCGGTTCGCTGGGACTGTCGTCCGAGCGCTGTATCGCAAGAAACGCGTAAAATCCGGCTAGTACGAACAACGCCAGCGCGCCGCATTTCACATAAGGCATCATTCGAGGAACAATGTATAAATACAGGTTGCCTGTTTTCACCAAATGAACGATGTACCACGATAAGGCGAACAGTATCCCCGCTCTGATCCAATAGTGCCTAGCCATTGTGCGATGCATATGTATACCTCCTCCCTTATTTTCTACCCCCATACGATACTACCGATAATCAACGAGCCGACAAGTACCGTCACTGCAATGCCGACAGCCAAATACAGGACGAATTTAGCTTTAAATACGGAGAGCAGCATTAATGTACTCTTGAAATCCAGCATCGGCCCGAAAACGAGAAAAGTCAGCAAAGAACTCATGGAAAACGTGCTAGTGAAGGTAGAGGCGACAAAGGCGTCGGAAGTCGAGCACAGCGACAGAATAAACGCGAATCCCATCATGAAAAGATGCGAAGAGATATCCCCTTGCCCGATCCCGGCGATCTCCGATCTGGGAACGAAAGCTTGAACGGCAGCGGTAATGAGCGAACCGATAACGACATATTTGCCCATATCGAAAAATTCCGCGCCAGCATGTTCGAGCATCTCCACGAATTTGCTGCGGCGACGACTATGCGAATGCTTGTGATGACCGTGCCGGTGCTCGTGCCGATGCCCATGATCCTCATCCATACTATCGTGCCTGGTCTGACGTATGGGGTTGTCTTTCACGAAGAAGTACACGCCAAGTCCGATCACGAAACCGACGGCAACGGCGAGTCCCATGCGGGAATACACCATCTCGGGTTTCGACCGGAATGCGGTGAATGTCGCGGAGAACACGATTGGATTCACGATCGGCCCGACCAGAATAAATACGACGCCAACGAACAAAGGCATCCCTTTGGCGACGAGTCGGCGTACGATCGGGATCATTCCGCACTCGCAAAGCGGGAATACGATCCCCAGCAAACAAGCAACCAGCACGCCGAGCACCGGATTTTTCGGAATCCATTGTCGAAACCATCTTTCCGGAATAAACACATGCATGAACGACGATACAATGATGCCCAGCAGCAGAAATGGCATCGCTTCAAGGAAGATGCTGATGAGCATCGTCTTAAACGTATGGATGTCATTCATCATTATGCGCTCGCGTTCGGCAGCTTGTCCTTAAACCGCGTCCAATCTTGCTTCATTTCGGATTCGGTCAACAGACAGTCGTCGAGAGAGGCAATCAGTTGGTCCCGGTTCATATCGATACCGATAAACACGACTTTGTTGATGCGATCTCCATATTCCGGCGACCACGTTTTGTTCAGATCGGGGTCTTCACGGAAATAAAAATCCCGTTCTTCCGGAGGCAGCGTCGCGATCCAGTAACCTGAAGGCCCGAACTGAACCGACGGCCCGGCCTGGCTGATGCTCTGGCCGATATCGTTGCGGCTGGCGACCCACATGATCCCTTTGGCGCGTACGATTTCCACAGGCCAACGCTTCATCCACGTCATTAATCTTTCAGGATGGAAAGGCTTGGCCCGCTCGTACACGAACGAGGAAATGCCGTATTCTTCCGTCTCCGGCGTATGAATCGGTTGCTGTATTTCTTTTAACCAACCAGCCGATTGACTTGCTTCGTCGAAATTAAACAATCCCGTATTTAGAATCTCCGCAGGATCGACTTGCCCCATGACGGTTCTGATCAGCTTGGCGCGAGGCTGCAATTTCCGCACAATTGCCTCTAGTTGGGCCAGATCGCCCGACTCGATCAAGTCGCATTTATTAAGCAGCAATACGTCGCAAAATTCAATTTGATCGATTAACAGGTCTACGACATCCCGCGTATCGCCATCGCCGATCGCCTGGGATCGTTCGAGCAGCGAATCTCCCGAAGAGAAATCGTGCCAGAAGCGGTAGGCATCGACGACCGTTACCATACAGTCGAGACGGCAAATTTTCGTCAAATCGATCCCGTGTTCCTCGTCGATGTACGTGAACGTTTGGGCGACGGGAATCGGCTCTCCGACGCCTGTCGATTCGATGAGAATGTAATCAAATCGCCCGTCCTGCGCCAATTTCTCCACTTCGCGCAGCAAATCTTCCCGAAGGGTGCAGCAGATGCAGCCGTTAGACATCTCCACCAGCTTCTCTTCCGTTCGGGACAACCCGCCCCCTTCCTTGATGAGTGCCGCGTCAATATTGACCTCGCTCAAATCGTTAACGATCACCGCCACTTTTAAGCCGTCGCGATTGTTCAGCACGTGGTTCAGTACGGTCGTTTTCCCTGCGCCCAAATAGCCGCTTAGTACGGTTACGGGTATTTTCTTCATGTTCATATCCATCTCCTTGTGTGTAATGATTACGATTAACGAAAATGAAAAAAACGGCCTTGCTGCGCCTTTCCACTAGCTCTTCATTCGTTCTTCGTCCGATATTCATTCAGCGCTTTCTTTAAAGCGTTCAAGTTCAACTTCATGATGGAAATGTAGTCACGGCTGTGTTCAACATCGTCTTTCGTTAACCCTTCAAGCGGATTCAGCACTTCTGTTTTTGCGCCGATCTCATCTGCAACGACTTTCGTCACTTTCGGGTCGACCAACGTCTCGAAAAAAATCGTTCCCACGTCGTGCGTTTTCGCGAACTCGACCACTTGCGCCATCTGTTCCGGCGAAGGCTCCTGTTCGGGAGACAACCCGGCAATCGGCACTTGCGTTAACCCGTATTGCTGCGCCAAGTAACCGAATGCCGCATGTTGGGTTATGAACTCCTTATGTTTCGTAACTTTCAGCCCGTCCTTAAAAGCCTGATCAAGCTCCTTCAACTTGGCGATATACGCTTCAGCATTTTTCTTGTAATCGTCTTTGTGCTCGGGGTCGGCTTGCTCCAGCGCAGCCTGAATTGCGGACACTTCCTGTTGAGCCAGCACGGGACTGAGCCACACATGAGGATCAAGACCGTGTCCCTCTTCCTCGTGTTCCGCCTCATTGTCATCTTTGGCAACATGTTCCTCGTGTTCAGTTCCTGCAATGAAAGCTATTCCTTTGCTTGCTTCGACGCTGATGCGTTTATCATTCGGAGCGCTTGCGAGCGCATTGGCCGCCCAGCCCTCTACGATGCCGTTATACACGAACACGTCGGCTTCCTTCAGCAGCACCATGTCCTTGGCGCTCGGCTCCCAATCGTGCGGTTCTGCGCCTGGCGGGATTAGGGCGACGACGTTCGCATGATCGCCGGCGATCTGTTTGCTGAATTCATACATCGGGTAGAATGTCGTCACGATCTGGAGTTTGTCCTCCGCCGAATTTTGCGAACCGTTTCCGCAACCGGATATGACCAAAGACAGACTCGCTGCGACAACGGACGACACTTTTAACCAACTTTTCATTCTTTTCATTTTACTTAAACCCTCCATACTCCATCGTTTGATGCTGAACTCGATTTCTCCGAACCCAACTGCGACTTATACCTTTGATCGATAAGCCAACAACAAGAAACAATAGCAACATGAACGCAATCGTCCCTCCGGGCGGTGTGCTTAACTCGTAGGAAGCCGTAAGTCCCGTGAACACCCCGGCTAAGCCGATACCCATCGCAATAAATGTGACCGAAGCAAAGTTCGGAGCAATCCTGATCGCCAGCGAAGCGGGCAATACGATTAATGCGGACACGAGCAGCACGCCGACGATCGGCATCGCGGCGGCCGCAATCATCCCAGTCATGACGCTGAAGCCCAAAGAAATCCAGGAGACGGGCAATCCGCTCGTTCTCGCCGTTTCTTCGTCAAATGCGATTAAATAAAGCGGTTTACGCAAGCCATAAAAAAAGACAAAGCCGATCAATGCAACGACAAGCATAAGGACCAATTCGGTGCGATTGACCGCAACAACCGAGCCGAACAAATACGAGGAGAAACTTTTGTTAACCGCTTTATTCATGCTCATTAAAATCACAGCCGACGACAACCCGCCGATCATCATGATCGCTACGGATATTTCGCTGTACGTTTTGTACGCTCTTCGGACATATTCGACGATGATCGCCCCCGCGACAGCGACAATGAAGCCGGCGAACGTCGGATTGACATGTATATACATGCCTGCAGCTACGCCCGCCAACGACACATGCGAAAGCATATCCGCCATTAACGCTTGTCTTCTGAGCAGCAGATAGACCCCCAGAGTGGACGCAACCAACGCGATAATGCCTCCGGCGCAAAATGCCCGCTGCATGAAGTCGTAGTGCAGCATGACCACTCTCCTCCTTTCTCTCCAGACATGATTAGATTTTATGTGTAATCATTACGATTAATGACGAAAGAAAAAGTTTAACCCGTCAAGGTTAAACGTAATGATTACACTTAAGGAGAATATCAAACTTATATTCTCTCGTCAATGCAATTATGAACCGAACATCCGAAGACGACAATAAGAGCAATGAATCGCCGCCGGGCGTCACTTGCCGACTTCAAGGGACTTGGCATAAGCATAATGTTCATCCTCATAACTCATATGGACTGTGATATGGTAAGTTCCCGCTTGCGGAAAAGCATAGCTTGCAACGTACGTCTCCCCTTCCGGCGTCGCGTCGATCAACTGCGGCAAAGTATCGTTCGAATTGATTTGCAGTTGCACTTCGGCCTCTTGCTTGGCGTACTGGGAATTGTTCACGTGTACCGTTAGCTTCGCATTTTTACCGACGAGCGGCGAAGCCGGATCGCTGGACAGGTCCACTTCCTCGAACTTGAGCTTTTGCGGCTTGCCCCCTGACGCGCAGCCAGACATCAATCCAATCGTAAGCGCCAATGCGATCAGCAGCAGTGCACACTTCTTTCTCATACGATCACGCCCTCTTCTCCAATCCGGATTTGAAGGTCACATGCGCATTGAAGGCGCCGTATAACCCGCCATAATCTTTGTAAGCTTCCGCCAATTCTCGAACGCTCCCTTCATGGCGAACGTCGCAGGCATCCATGAACAACGCTCGATGAGCGTACGCCTCCGCGATATTTAATTGATGCGTGGAAAACACGACGGTTTGACCTTCGTCAGCCGCCGAACGAATCAGCCTGCCGAACTCCTCCATCCAGTAAGGGTCCAGCCCGTTCGTCGGCTCGTCAAGCAGCAGAAGCGGCGGCTTGGACAGCATCGCTTGCGCGAATAACAGACGCTGCCGCATCCCTTTGGAGAATGTCGACACTTTACGTTTGTGCACATCCGCAAGGCCGACACGCTCAAGCAGTTCATATACTAGCGTAACCGAAACACCTCGTAATGAAGCGTAAAATCGCAGCGTTTCACCAGCCGTCAACGCCGAGCCAAACTGAAATTCATCAGGCATATAGCCCAAGGCCTCCGCATATTTCGTTCGATTCTCGGACCATGTCACTCCCCGGAGACGAACACTGCCGTGCGACGGCTTCGAGATGCCGGCTATCATGCGAATAAGCGTACTCTTCCCCGCCCCGTTGCCTCCGCACAGCGCGATAATCTCGCCGTTGCGGGCACGAAGCGAGCACGGTTCAAGCAGCGTCGCGCGTCCGATCTTTTTCCCCACTTGATCGACCTCGAGCAGCAGCGCGTCACTCACGTCCTCTCCCCCTTTCCCATAAGCGGATCGCGATTTCCACCGACAGAACAATCCATGCCAGGCAGACCAAGGCAAACCAATAACTGCCGGACGGGCGCTCGATCCATTCAACCCATTTGTAATAATCCGGTCCGAGCACCGAGCCCCCGCCCATTTTGACGATCAGGAACAAACGGTTGAGTTCAGCCGGATTGACGAATACGAGAGAAACGAGTGCGGGCTTGATCCATAAATACGGAAGAAAACCAAGAACCGACAAAAGCAACGTCGGCCAGCCCAGTACGAGAAAAAACCAGATGCCGACGCCGTAAGTGAGCGCCTGCCAGCGATTGCGACATAATGCTCCGAGAATGGCCGATAAGCCGAGGAACATGGCGATCAGCAGTGCGGATAATACGAAAAAGCGTCCGAATGCCTCCGAAGATAACGCTTGGCCGAATAGCGCTCCGATCACACCCGACAGCCCGAAACCAAACGAGACGATAAGAACGAGAACGAAAGCGAGCCCAACGTATTTTCCCCACATATAGGCTCTGGAGCTGAGAGGAAAAGAGGACAGCAAGCGCCATCCCCCTTCTTCCTTCTCCCCTGTGAACGAGAAAGAACCGAGGAGCACCGCCATGAGCGGCAGCAAATACAAGATCAAA
Organism: Cohnella soli; assembly: GCF_042655525.1. Taxonomy (NCBI): domain Bacteria; kingdom Bacillati; phylum Bacillota; class Bacilli; order Caryophanales; family Paenibacillaceae; genus Cohnella; species Cohnella soli. Next base: position 334,468 of record NZ_JBHSMI010000052.1, on the reverse strand, counting down.
TTGATCATCGATCCCGTCGAACTCGTGTAGCCTCCCATGTCTGCCCGGGATTGAACGAGCAACAACGCCAGACTAAATACAGCGAATAGCGTCATAAACGCATATGCCCATGGATTCCGGAAGCCAAGCTTAAGCTCTCTTCGCGCGATAGTCAGCACATGTCTCAACAGAACTCACTCCGCTTTCGCATCGGACGACGCGCCCATGTCCATCGTATCGCCTTTGTCTTTGCCCGTGCCACCGGTCATTTCGTCCGCATGTTCTTGCATCATTTGTTTCATCATTTCTTCGTTTGGCTCCCACTTGTGCTCATCAAGCTTGTTTGCATCCCAAACTTCGCCTTTGCCCTCTTGAGCAACGAACGCTTCGGCAGCCTTCTTATCTTTGAAGGAGATGACGTTGTACGCCATTGGCGTGCGAATAGTTTTGTCGTACACATAGACGGCATCCTTCAACTTGATCCATTCTTTCGTGTTGTAATCGCGGACGAACTGTTCGCCGATTTCCTTCGTGCCGTTCTCCGCTTTCCAGACGAACAAATCTCCCAAATCGTCGAATTTGAGCGCCTTCTGACTTTTGAGAATGATCTCGACAGCAAATGGATTGTCCGCGACCGCCATCTTGCAAACTGGGCATTTATCGACAGACTCGTCAATAGGCGAAGGTTTGTACTCCGTCTTTCCGCAAGCGGCCATCATAAGAGCGATCGTTAAAGTTAGCAAAAGTGTCCCTATTTTTTTCATGTGTTTTTGTACCCCCATAAATAAATAATTGAAATACTTGCAAGGAATAATACAGCCGCATACGGTACGCTTGCCGTTCGGTCGGCCGCCGACCCGGCAATGCCAGCAGACGGCGACATAAGCGGCCGGGAATCTTTCAGCCAATTGTCCGTATTATCGCGAAACAATTGGGTCAGAAATGGAAGCCCTGGAGCTTGAAAAAACAGCTGGTATGCATCGACCTGATCCGTAATTTTTAGAAAAAACGGATCGATCTCGTAAGGCAAATCGCTATGTCCGTCCCCGTCAACATCCAGCCCCCGATAATCGTCCCAGTAATTTCCATCCAACGCGTTATTGCGACTCTCCGTCGCCTGAGCCTGTATGACGTTCGAGACGAAGACGTTCTCCGTGAATGTATTTCCTTCGGAGCGGATCATCTGTATGCCAATGAAATTGCTTAAGGCTTCATTGCGAGAAAAAATGTTATCCGACGACTTCTCGATATAAAGACCGACACGATTGCCTTCCACTCGGTTGTCTTCGACCGTTGAACGGTGGACGTCAAATAACAGAATACCTTGCGAGTTAACGCTTTCTGTCTGTTTCTCGAACCGATTGCCGTGAACAACCGCATCTTCGACGCCCATTACCATGCCCCCGGTAACGTTGCCGGACCCGACATTGTCCGATAGCTCCGGCTTTCCGGAAAACATAATGTGGAAACCGTAACGAGAATCGAAAGCTTTATTTCCAATCACTCGCGTCTCGTTGCTGCTTTCAACGTATACCCCGTCGTGAACGTGAACGAACTCGTTATCTTGAATCAAGTTGCCTGTCGAAGCGAGCAGATCAATCCCGTTGCCCCTTTTCGAATACGGCTCTGCTTGGTACCCAGCCTTCGCGCCGACAATTCGATTGTGTACGATGACATTGCCGTTCGCCTCTCGAAGATAAATGCCGCCGGCTTGCGAGACGATTGCCAAGCCGTCGATTCTGTTATTGTTAGATCTAACGAGAATGACGCTTCGCTTCGGATCGCTCTGGCCGTCGTCGACGCGAAACCCTTGTAACGTGACTCCGTTCGCCCGCAACGTCAACGCCGGAGCGTCCGAACGATTGCGAACCGTCACATCGCCGTTTCCGACGATTGAAACAGGTTTATTTACCGTTGCAGGACCGGCATATGTTCGTCCTGACTGCAGGGCAATCTCGTCGCCGGGCTGCGCCGCATCGATAAGCGCTTGCAGCGAGACCGGCGTGGATTCGGCGTGCGCATCACCGGCGGCACCGGCTCCGTACAAAAGGAGAACTACCCCCAGCGTTCCTAGACGCAACGCAATGTGCAACTTAACTCACCCTCTTGCGGATATTCGTCATTTTTTAATCTTTCGATGTGCCTTAGTGCTTCATTCATTCTACAAGGACGTACCTCTGCTCAATATGGCTCGATAGAGCTATTTCTCCGGAGAACAAATATTGAATTATGATCGTTATTCGACAAAGTGTAATCGAGAGTGCAGCCGATAAAAATAAAGAGCCGTCTTGATGACGAGAGTATTCACTCATCATCAAGACGGCTCTTTACTTGCATGCCCGCCTGTAAACAGACGGATGCAAAGCTTCATCATATAGCCTTGCGCCCCGGAGCACCATTAATTCACGTATACCCGATCTACTCGGCTTCCAATGCCGGTTAGCCATTCGTTCGGAATCGTATGGCAGCGTACCGCAACCTCCTCAGCAGTAATTCGACAATCGCCGTCCTGTCCAATCAGCGTCACGATATCGCCTTCTTCAACATGTTCCACATGCGTAACGTCAATCATCATCTGATCCATGCATATATTCCCTGCGATAGCCACGCGCTGTCCTTTTACGAGAACATGACCTCCCTGCTCGAATAAACATCTCGGAATACCGTCCGCATACCCGATCGACACTGTCGCAATGATACTATCTTGTGTCGTCCTGTAGAGGCGTCCATATCCAATGCTCGAACCCGCAGGAACACGCTTGACCATGATTACTCTTGCTCGTAAGGAAAGCACCGGCAACAAGCTAACCGAAGACTCGTCATTGTCTTTTACAACATCTATTGCCCCGTATAGAGCAATTCCCGGTCGCGCCATATCGCAACGCAGATGTGGATAATGCAGAATCCCATAGCTGCTTTGTAGATGCAGTCTGCCCGTATCGAACCCATTTGACTGAATGACATGCACGAGACGATAAAAACGATTAATTTGTTCATTTGTAAAAGCAATATCCTCTTTAAGATCGCTGTCCGGAACAGAAAAATGACTGTAGGTACCCGTGACGATTAGATGGGGTTGACGGTAAATGCTTAGAATACGCTCCACTTGGTCTACGTTCTCCCCAAGCCTTCCCATACCTGTATCGATCTTCACGTGAACCTTTATCTTTTTGCCGTACTGGTTTAATGTCATGGCATAATCTGCGTTTAAGACGGTTTGTGTTAGGTCATATCGGCACAAATCTGCAAATTGCCATGGCGAAGTGAATCCGAGAATGAGGATTTCTCCTTGAATTCCCGCTTTGCGCAAGGCGATCCCTTCGCTAACTTCGGCTACCGCGTAGGAGTTAATACCGATGGATTGCAGCTTTTGTGCTATAGGTACGCTGCCATGCCCGTATGCGTTCGCCTTCACTACCGCCATGATACGACAATCTTTAGGCAATCGACGCTTTAGCTCTTCTACATTGTGCTTCAAATGAGAGAGGTTAATTTCTGCCCATGCTCGGTAACGATCTGTTCGATTCGATTGCTTCTTAGATTTCCTTGGCCGCGGCAGTTCAAGCAAGGCTTTCAATGGCGCTCACTGCCTTTGTCATGATATACGGTGATGATGCATCCGTCATGATTATTTCCGGATATGGTGAACGGTGTTCCATTTGGTATCGTTATGCAAGTAAAATCATGAGTTATGGGGACATAATAGATTTCTATCCGTTCTTGATGGATAGGGTATCGCTTTACATGATCGATGTATTCCTCTAAGCACCATTCGCGCTCTTCCATGATGACCGAATGCGGATAACCCACATAGCGAAAATGCCATGGTTCTGCTGCAATGTTCGTAATCTCTTTCTTGCTTTCCTTATATCTTTGGATAAATCCGTATTGGGCTGCAATCTGCTTGAAACCCTTGCACGCGCCCGTGTCTGGAAATAATGGACAAATATAATCTACCACTTCCGTTCTTTGTCCAACATCCACAGCCAGTCCGGTCTGATGCTCGCTTTCTCCTGGTCGGGCCACATAACTAGATGTAAATACATCTCCATGGTCTCTAAGAGAAGCTTCATACAGTTCCGTCTGCTCGTCCTTTGAACGATACCCGCTCACAACCAGGATGTCCTGATTCCCGTTACAATCCTCAAGCAGCGCGGTTAACTGTTCTAAACATGTCCTTTCCAGCTTCATTGATTCCTTTCCTGTATCTAAAACTTGCAGATTCTCGATGCGCTTAAGCGTAAGCGAATCATCTATCTTTCTTAACGGATGATCCCGATTCACGAGTAGAAGATGTCCACGATGGATATCAGATGGCGTCAAGGTGATAACATGCTCCATATTAGTTTCCCTCCGCAACCGCGAGCTGTATTAATCGATCAAGAATTTGCGGATAGGTAAAACCGCTCGTCTGAAGCATCTTGGGATATCTTGAATTGGCCGTGAACCCTGGGATCGTATTGACCTCGTTGAATACGATGCTGCCATCCGGAGTGACAAACATGTCCACTCTGGCAAAGCCTTTACAGCCAAGCGTCTTATAAATCAGCTTTGCCGTCTCCTTAATACGACCTGCGGTATGAGCATCGACTCTAGCAGGCAGATGGATCTTCGAGGATTGCAAGGAGTATTTCTCCGTAAAGTCGAAGAAATCCCCGGTTATTTCAATTTCGTCAACGACACCGATTATCGGATAGTGGTGCCCTAGCACAGCGCACCCTACCTCAAATCCTATAATTTCTTCTTCAATGACGACTTTATGATCGTGCTCATAAGCAAGTTCAATGCCCTGCAACAATTGCGAGATATTATGCGCCTTTGTGATGCCAACGGAAGAACCGGATTTTGCCGGTTTCACATATACTGGATATCCCAAATCTTGAAGATCGCGAAGTCTGTTTTCCTCGTGATCGCTTTTAAATAGAGTTACGGAACGGGGCGTGTTCACCCCGGAAGCATTCACCAAGGTATGTGCAATTTCTTTATCCATGCAAATAGCAGAAGACAGCATATCGCAGCCCACGCAAGGAATTCCCGCAAGCTCAAGTAATCCTTGCACGGTTCCATCTTCGCCATTCTTCCCATGCATAACAGGGAAAACCACATCTATGGGCGTGATGTGATACTCCGTGTTCACAAGCTCAATGAGTCCTGAAATGGATCGGCTTGGGGAGATGAAAGAAGGAACGCACCTGCTATGCGAGTGCCATTGATTATTACGAATGTCCGCTATAGGACCTCTATATCTCAACCATTCTCCCTCTCTCGTAATCCCCACCAGGACGAGTTCGTATTTTTCCGAATCCAATTGCTCGATCACGGATGCAGCTGATTGCAGAGATACTTCGTGCTCATTGGAGCATCCTCCAAACAATACGGCAATCGTTAACTTTTTCACCTGTAAACCTCCTATTTCTTCGTCATCTCGCTCTCCCTAGGCTCTACATGAATAAGATTAGAGAAAGTTTTTTAAGAAGAAATAGGGTATTTCTAATATTTTTCTTAAATTTAGACGGTTTGACACAACAAAACCCGCAATCACTTATGGATTGCGGGTTTGCGTTATTGTCTGGCGTCATCCCATCTAGACTGCTTCCGGGAATTCCTCTAACAGCTCTTTTGCTTGTTCCATATGCTTGGTATGCACCTTCAGCATGAATACCGTTCCATCTCTAGGGAGGATGTCAACAGACTGCACGATCCCTACGCCTACATCGCCAACAGCACTCGAGTCTGTTACCAATTTACATTTCACGTGATTCGACTTTAGATGCGCATAAGCCGTTTGCAGCAGCTCAGAGTTCGGACCTGTGGCCGTCTGCAACGTTTTCCAATTCTTTTTTCTCCTCACAACCAGCCCTACGCCAAGCACAACGACAACCAGCAGAATAATACCCATTTCCATTTCAAACACCACCTTAGGCAATGATTTGCATTCAGGGTTCGATGTCTCTCTACGGAATGTTACATCCTGGGTTACGAAACCGTGATCGGCAACCGTTCTTTGACCAGGCACTGAGTAAAAAATTTACACCTACTGTATGGGGTCGGGAATGATATTGGCTTCAAGCAACTCTTGATTGGTTTTCAAAGCCGCCATCTCTTTTCCCAGCTTTATCATTTCCTCCATATTAGGCGCCATGCCGCCAGTTTGATTCGGCTGAAATCTATCGTCTTGATTGAGTTTTTCCCACTCATCTTCCAGATAAGCGTTGACTTCATATAACTTGCTTTCCGCCGCTTCAACGACCTCGAGAGGAATCGAACCCTTATCTTCAAAAAACGCATCGGCAACCAAGACAGAGAAAGTGCTGTAGTCATGGTTTTCAACTGGAATCAGTAAACGGTATGACTTTTTTGTTGAAGTGTCGTCAAATCTGGCACGATACACAAAATGTCGGTCAAAGCTGATCTTACTGAACCCTTGATACATCATCACATCGTGAATCGCGCTTAAGGGTAACTTGATTACAGACGCCGTGTTACACTGAATCTTCATCTTATTACCTCCATTCGCATTCTTTAATGTGCCTGGTGACTACCAGTCTAAAGTAGATTGCTCATCGGCTCAACCCACATATATCCGTCTGAGCGGCCGTAATTCTGGATAAGAGGCGTTATTGTCTGAATATTTTGTCATTTGTTCAAAATTCCTTCCGTATACTGGTTAATTTACTTCTATTGAGATGATGTTACTTATTTAATTCATACAAGCGGCCGCTTGTCGTCGTGGGCTGAAGCCGGTGTAACCCGAATCTCCCCGGCAGAAAATCCGGCTCATACCGCTCCTGCAGCCTCATCGTGACGATACATCTTCCAGCCCATATATTTGCCGAGCGCCTCTTCCAAGGAATCGGCGACTGTAGACATACTGGATGCTACGTGATGCTCGAAGCCGCTTTCGCAAATATAGCGAAGCAGCTTCTGGAAACGCGGAACCTGTACGACACCGTATCCTCCGAACGTAAGTAACGGATCGCGCGTAAACAAGCCTTCTCCCGTGTAAGCCGCAATGCCGCCATTCAGATCGTCGGTCGTGATGCCGCAATACGTGAACGGACTCGCCTTGATGCGGCCCTGAATCGTTCCGAGCGTATTTTCCCGCCCGACGGTGCCAGACAAAATCTCGTGATAGTCCATGCGAATTTCTTCGAACACTTCCTTCGGCAAGTTACTGCAATGGAAGACGACGCCCTTGTCTGGATCATCGCCATAATTGTTGTTCCAATCCAGCAAGGCGCTAGGTCTGCCCGACGCTTGTTGGAGTGCATACATTCCGACTAGGCCGGTAATATCCACTTCGCATGCGCTTGGAATTAGGCTGCTGCTCATCATACTCATGATCGTGCAAGGGACAATCCCGAAATATTCTTCCATAGACGTCCAGCATTGAAGCGCGGTGCCGGACAAGTCGTTCTCCTTCATCCATTCTTCCACAACGACGCCTAGCGAAGCCATGCGAACCAAGTTGTCGTGAGGGAACCCTTTCACGTCTACGTAATTGGCGATTTCCTCCAGCTTGCGCTTGACGTCGGCATCGCTTTCCTTACGCTTCGACGCCCTTCCGAACACTTCGGACAAGTCCAGCGTTTCAATCGTAATGCCAGAGCGCTCCAGCAGTTTCTCGCTGTACCTTACTGTGTTGAAGGACGCCGGACGAGCTCCGATCGATCCGAGACGCGCTCGGCGCAGCGAACGGACGACTCGGCATGTGCCCGCGAAGCTCCGCAAATCTTGCCGGAAGCTCTCGCTATCAGGAGCTACCGTGTGCAGCGTAGTAAGCGAGAACGGAATCCCGTACTGCTTCAGGTTGTTGCACACGGACATTTTGCCGCAGAAACTGTCTCTTCTATGTTGGATGCTCATCGCTTTAATGTCATCATTAAACGCATGTACGAGAACCGGCACGTTCAGGTCGGCCATGCGGATCGTGTTCGCTACCGCTTTCTCGTCTCCGAAATTGGGCAGCGTCACCAGAATGCCGTCAATCCGATCACGATGAAGCTTGAATAAGTTCGCGCATTTCTTTGCATCGTCGAGCGTCATAATGCCGCCGTTCTTCGTCTCGCAGGCATCCAGGATGATTGCTTCAATACCTTCCTGTTCGAGAACTCGGAGAATTTCATTGCGGCCAGACTCGGCCAGATGCCCGGGGAAAAAACCGCGATTCCCTACAATTACGCCAAGTGTCGTTCTTTTGCTGTCTTGTTGTGCCATCGATTGCGCCCTCCTTAGGATGAATATCGAATGTTATTCCACTGCTATGCCCTTATCCGCAGGTCCAACCCAGATGCCGTACCGTTGTTCCCAGCACCAATCCGCAAGCGATCTTTCTATCGGGAGTCTTTCCCATCCGGACGCGATCCGGTTCTGCACCGTTCCCCACGGAGTGATCCCACTCGTTGCGTCCAGACGTTCCACGCTGCAGGCACCTACCGCTGCTGCTCCCGTCATCGTCGCCTCCGGTCCGAGCTGCCTCACAAAGCCGAACAGAAATCCGGCAATCGTGCTATCGCCGGCTCCTGTCGTACCCGCGACGTTCGTTCGAAAACAGGGCGACCATAACTCCCGGTTATTCCACTCCGTCAGTGAACGTCTGTCATCCGTTCGCATATACAATCCCGAAGAACCAAGCTTGAGCACGACCGCTCCGCATCCCATGCCAAGCAGCCGTTCGGCAAGTCCTCTGATGGTTTCTACGGGGAGAGCCATTTCAACCTCATCTGTCACAACCGCGAGTTCCTCGTAATATGCGCGGTCGACCATCATCAGCATTTCTTCCAAGCTCGGCATAAACAGATCGACGTAAGGAAGCGCTTTCGATAGAATACCGAGCCAATCCGCCGAATACGCCGCCGTCTCGCGCCCTGGCATCGCCATATCCAATGAAACTGACATCCCTCTGTCTTTTGCCGATTTGAGAATGCCCGCCAGCCGATCGCCACCGTCGGCATACATGCTTTTCATAAGTGGCGGGTATCCGAAATGAAAATGCTGCGTCCCCCGAAGCTCTTCCCATCTGATGTCCTCTTCAGTAAACGTATCGTTAGTCCCGGGACAATGGAGGAAAATGCGATCTACCCCCGGCGGATTAATGACGATCGTATAGGAACTTGTTTCTCCTTCAACCAGTGCAACATCGTCTCCGAGAACGGGATTAACTTCCTTTAACAGTCGAAGCGTCAATTCCCCGAAATAATCATCGCTCACTTTGCCAATAAGGCGTACGTCGGCACCCAACCGATGAAGGGCGATTCCGGTGTTCGACACCGCGCCGCCCGTGCTGAACGTCGCTTCCGCGACCTCGGACAAGCTGCCAGGCGTTAAACGGAAACCGTCTTCCGAACGCTCATGGCCGTCGATCCTCGGAATGATATCAACCGCGATATGACCGCATACCGCAATTTTTACCGCTTCAGTCTCCAACGCAGCTGTATTGCCATTATTCGTTGCCATTAATCCGCCTCCTTGGTTGCCAGCGGCCGTTTATTGCTTGACGTATTGTCGCCAGTACGCGACAGATTCCTGATGATCCGGGATAATGCTGAACTCCGATGACCAGGCTTCCTTGTGATAGATTTCGAAAATGAGTTCCGCTTCCTTCGCGCCGGATTGTTCCAATGCTTCGATCACTTTATCCGCGTGGATGATTCCGATATCGTTATAGGCTTTCGTGAAAGGCCAATGTCGACTATGACCCGCTTCCGTCTGCTGCAAATGGATAATTGGAGACTCGCTGCCCAGTTCGCGAATCCAGCGATACGGATCCCGGTCGTTCGGATGCGGCGCATGGCCGGGATCGAGACACAGCTTAAAAGGAATACCCGCTCCGTCGTTAAGCCTTGCGAGCAGTTCGCGCGTTTCCTCCACCGTATTGGCGAACTCTCGAGGAATCGACATCGGCTCGAAAATCAAATCCGTCATTCCGATATCCCGGCAATGCCAGCTCAGTTCCTGCCAATACTTGATACCTTCCGAAGTTCTCTCTTCCCGGCGAACCGAGTCGTCATAATCGTTGAAGGTAAGGATGCCGGGATGTCCGCCCGTTCTTCGCGCGCCCATCCGCGCTGATATGCTCGCGAATTTCTTAAACCAATTGAGCCAGAGTTTACGCTGCTTCGGATCTGGGTGCATAAAGTGGTTCACCCTCGTATACGAACTTAAGAAACTGCTCGTAATGTGCAATCCGTATTTGTCCGCGTTCTCGATAATACGTTCGGTTTGTTCTTCAACAATGTCGTCCGGCAAGAACACGTTCAGCAGATCCGCAACGAACTGCACGTATCGAAGCCCCATCTCCTCGGCGACGATCCGGGTCCAGACTTCCGGTTCGGGATACTTGTTATTGGCGAATCCCATGTTAATGCCTAGTTTCAAATCCAGCGTCATTCGCTGTCAACTCCCGGATTTCATATTTACATTATCGTTAATGTTAACGTTAATGTCCCTAATATAATGGACTGAGCGCAAATCTGTCAACGAATATTCGCGCGAGCCCTGTGTGCTAGATTGTCCCAGCGGAGACCGATAACGGCGGCACAATACTCAAACAAGAGAAAGAGCACTTCTGGCCTTCCGCCTATAGCGTCCGCCAGTGCAATTGGGCGGGTTGACGGTCTGGTTGTATCTTGATAGCATCTGTCAGTGCGTTATTGGTGGGCTGTTGGGCTCGAAGTACGTTGATAGCGTCTGTCAGTGCGTTATTGGTGAGCTAGAAAATTGGCCATGTATCGATAACGTCTATCAGTTCGTTATCCGCGAGGCTCTAGTGGAGATCAGCGGAGTTAGCGTCTGACAATGCGTTACTAACGAGACCGCATAAAAAAACCATTCCAGAGAAAGGAATGGTTTTGGTCCGGATTAACCGTGATATCCGTGTTCGGATTGGATTGGGCTATTCATTGTCCAAGAAAAATTGCATCGTTCTATCCGTCGCCCCCGGCAAATGCTCATGCCCGAAATCCGGGTAGATGACCAACTTCTTCTGCGCGGTAATTTTGTTATACGCCGCGAACTGCGTAGACGGCGGGCATACCGTATCCATCAGGCCGACGAATAATAGAACATCCCCGTGAATCCGATTCGCAAGAAATTGCAGGTCGATATAGCCGAGTTTCTCGAAAATCTCGTCCTCGCGTTCGTGCAGTTGATCGAAATAACGGAAATATGTTCGCAGCTCCTGATACGCGTCCTTAGCCAGATCCATCTCCCATGTTCGCTTATAATCACATAGGAACGGAAATACAGGCGCGAGTTTCTTCACTCTCGGTTCAAGTGCGGCGCATGCGAGGGTAAGACCTCCTCCTTGGGAACCTCCCGCCGCATAGACCCTCTCCGGATCGACTTCGGGCAAACCAAGGGCGATACCCGCGAGTTGGGCCGTATCCAAATAGATATGCCGGAACAATAAGTTGTCCGGGTGATCATCCAGCCCTCGTATAATATGACCGTGATGCGTATTCCCTTTAACTCCGCCAATATCTTCGGAGGAACCGCCTTGACCGCGGCAATCGAGTGCAAGCACCGAAAAACCGAGCGAAGCGTACGCCAATTTCTCGCTCCAGTCGCCTGCGTTCCCCGTATAGCCATGGAATAGGACGACGGCTGGATGAGGGCCGGGTACGTTAGGACGCACGTATTTCGCATGTATGCGTGCTCCGCGAACACCCGTGAAATAAAGATCGAAGCAATCCGCGTGGGGTGATTGGAACGTACTTGGAACAAGTTCGACTTGCGGATCAACGGCGCGCATCTCCGCGATCGCGCGATCCCAATATTCGTCGAAGTCGGCGGGGCGCGGATTCGTGCCCTGATACTGCTGCAATTGATCCAGCGGCATATCAATTAACGGCATTAAATAACATTCCTCTCCAATAGAATAACTACCCCTCATCACTCATGAACAAGGGGATTATGATCGCAACCGTCGTACCTTTGAATTCTTCGCTATCGATGCTCAGCCCGGCTCGATCGCCGTAATAGATGCGTAACCGCTGGTAAACGTTCATTAAACCAACTCCGCTGGAACGTTTCTTTGGCGCTTCCGCATAGGAAACCGCCGGCAACGATTCCGTATCCATCGCGAGCCTTTGTCTGACTTTCGCCAATTCATCATCGCTCATGCCGATTCCATTGTCCGAGATGATGATAAGCAATCGGTCTTCCTCGGCTTTAGCTCCGATGTCGATTTGACCTTCCCCATACAACTCATCAATGCCGTGTTGAAGAGCGTTCTCGATAATCGGCTGCAGGATGAATTTCAGGATGGGCACCTTCGTGATCGCTTCATCCAGTTGCCAATGGACCGTGAATTTGTTCTGAAACCGCAGCTCCTGGATCGTCAAATAATTGCGTACGTGTTCGATTTCCTCGGAGAGCGGAACGACTTCTCCTCCCGTATTGATCGTAAATCGGAACAGCTTCGCTAGCGAATTCACCATCGTACTTACTTCCGCAGCGCCGTATTGCCTGGCTCGCATATTGATCGCTTCAAGTGTATTGTACAGAAAATGGGGATTAATCTGCTGTTGCAGCATACCGAGTTCGGCCTTCATTTTCGACGTAACCAATATTTTCTCGCGAATTTGTTTATTGACGTTCTCTTCCATTAACCGATGGTTTTGCTTAATCATCTGATTAAAGCTTGCCACCAGTTGGCTGATCTCGTCCCGAGGGTTCGTTCCGCGGTCAAGTCCGAGCCCGAGCGGTAACTCTTCCTCCCTTTCCAGAGCCTTCTTCAGCCTCTCGATCGGCTTGACGAGCAAAGACGAAATATGCCACATCGCCGCCAGAATGATCAATACCAGGAGGAGGATCAGTAAAATAAACCGATGAAGCATCCCGTTAAGCTTCAGATATAGATCATCGATTGTCATAAAAACAAAAGTCGACCACCCTGTGCTGCCGATCGGCCGGAACACGACGACTTGGTTGCTCCCATCCACTTGATCAATCAACACGTCATCCACTTTCTCCGTGTTTTCGTTCCATTTGTAAGCCGCCGCATCCTTGAAGCCCTGCGAAGACGTATTCGAGTAGATGAACTTACCGGATTTGTCCAACATGACGAAACTCATCATCCGGTTCGAGGTGACGGACGAGAACGCATCTTCTTTCAGTACAACCTGGAGAATCGCTTCCGTCTTCATTCCGGTCGACGAGGACGGCACGGACAACTTCTTGATCAGCATCAAGGAAGGATGCCCGTATACATCGTCCAATCCGGTTATCCATACGATCTGTTCCGGTCGCAAGCTCTTTAACATCGCCGAATCGATCGAAGATAGCTTAAACAAAGTCAGATTGTTAAAAAAAGCGGAAGAATACCGGGCGACTCCGCCCATATCGAATAGCACGAAATACGACAAATCGCCCAGTCCTGGATATGAAGAAACCGTGAAGTCGTCGATGTTCTCCATATACGTGTAGGGAGATAACAAATTCGTTAGTCGGCTGTCCGTGGACAAGCGATTCGTTAAATTTTCGTAACCTTCCATCTTATAACGAAGCTCGACCATGAGATGGTTGGACGATTCGACCGACTGATCCACCGCTTTATTAAAATAATAGTTATAGATCAGGAACAAGTGCATGCCCGCAGACGTAATAACCGGAATCAGTACGGACGTCAGCAGCATGAGCAGAATTTTGCCTCTGATCGATATATTGGAAAATCGGGTTTCCGTGAAACGCTCCTCGGGAATGCGCTGTAAGTCGAGCTCGTTTTCTTTCTTCCAGACGATTCTGGCCAGCACTTGGAAAGGGTATAGAATGAGATTGGCGAACTTAAGAGAGAGCAAGAAGCATATCAACAACATACCGATGGAAACCCCGACATAAACCAGAATGAATTGCTGACCCCACCAAGTGTTGTTCTTCTCTTGCTCGAAGAAGACGATATCGAACCCGTAAGGAGAAACGAGCTGCGTCCTCACTTTGTAATTGCCGCCGATCTTCTGCTCCCATTGCTTTGACCCGCTTCGTATGCGCTGCGCGACGGTTTCTAAAGCAGCCTTATCAGGCAGGTTCGACCAGAGTGTTTGTTGGTTATTGTCCAACACGCTTACATAACCGTTCCATATGCCGGGAGAAGGCAGTTCTGCAGAGAAGATGCTTTCGTCAAGCACGATGACAGATAGAACGCCCAAGTAATTGACGCCGTTATTGATGACTAAGTGACCTTCGATGCTGCCAAAAAAAGCTTCCAACCGTTGCCGCGATTCACTCGAGATCGTTTTCTTGTTCTCTGCTAATTTATTCGTGAACATGCCGACGGGAATGTAAGTCGGCATGCTGTAGTAACGGGTAAAAGAATCCAGAACACCCGCGTTCCTCAAATCTTCGATCCAAGGAATCCGGTCGCTAGGGATGTTGGCGTCGGATACGAACGATCTCCCGTAATTCATCTGATTGGCATTCTCGCCGATAAAATACATTTGATCGACTGTTCCGCTCGGAAGGTGAAGACGTTGCAGGCGTGAATCGAGTTCGCCTCTGGCTTCCGCTTCCTCTTCCGCAGACCGTAAGCTCAAGAACGAACGGGAGTAATTCGTAAAATCCAACGATTCGATTTGCAAGGACAACGAATTCATTTCGTTCAGCTTGGAGACAATCTGGCTTTCCACATGTTTGGTCAAGTTCTGCTCAGACGCTTTCTGGATGTCAGACCCGACATCACGCGTATTCCAATAGCTGATGCCGATCAGAATGCCTTCAGACAACAGCGTTAGCAGGAATGCGATAAACACGAGACGGTTGCGATGATAGCGGAACCTCATCTTTAACCGTCCTTCGCATTCGCATGAAACAGGCCGTTGCGATATTCGTTCGGCGATTGCTGGGTATACTTCTTGAACACCAGCGTGAAATAACGGGGGTTCTCGTACCCGACCATCTCGCCAATCTCGTGAACCTTGTGGTTCGTCTGCATCAAAAACTCTTTAGCCTTCTCGATACGATACAAGGTCAAATAATCGATATATTTCTGCCCGGTCAGTTCCTTAAATAGAAAACTCAAATAACTGGCGTTCAGATGGACGTGTTTCGCTACGTCATCGAGCGTAATCGTCCGATCATAATTGTTTTCGATGAAATGTTTTGCCTCTTGAACGAGTCGCTTGCCGTTAGCTTGTTCAATTTCCTTGCCCGGCGGTCGTTCTCCGTCCGGTTGCAAATACTCCGCCGCCTCGTCAGGACGGTCGATTCGAGCATGAAACAACCCTTGCGCCGCCCGATAGGAACGTCGAATATTGCCCGGTTTCGATACGATCGGTCCGATGACATAGGAGAAATGAGTTCTGAACAATCCGCGGAATCGCTTCAAACCGTTCAAGAGCGAATCCAGTCGTTCCGTTAAACCGTCTTTGCCTTCCCGGAGCGCCGCTAACCCTTCGGTTTGCGTCAAGATTAACGAGCATTCCCCGTCTGTTTCCACGTAGTGATATCCCATACCTTGCTCGTCCCACAAATCTTGAAGCAGATTGTCCAGCGTGAAAACGATCAGGTTCCACTCCTTATCCCCAACGCCTTTCGGTTTCTCCGGATAAACGGTAGAACGAAGCAAGACAACCACATACTCTCCGTTTTCCTCCAGCATGACTTCGGCCGATGCACTCTCTAATTCAATGGCATCATCCGTCATCGCGCTTTGCACGATATCCCGAAGAAACTTCTTGCGCAGATGATGAGCGGACAGCTTGGCTTTCCGCTCGAGCGCGGCCGACCTGGCATTCTGCTCTTTTTCCAGGTCGATTAACCGGATGGCCTTCGTCAATATTCTCTCGTATTCTTCGAAATCGAGCGGTTTAAGCAAATAATCGAGCGCCCCGTGCTTCATGCACGTCTTGGCGTATTCGAAATCGTCGTATCCCGATAAAATAATGATTTTCGTATGCGGATAACGCGAAGAGAGCTTCTCCGCCAATGCCAATCCATCCATCAGAGGCATGCGAATGTCCGTCACGACGATATCTACCGGCTCGCTTTCCAGCGCTTTCAAGGCGAATAGCCCGTTCTCGCAATCTTCGGACACTTCGATCCCGAACGCGGAATAATCAAAACTTCTCAAGCCTTGCCTGATCTCGTACTCGTCGTCGACGATCATTAATTTGTAAGGTACTGTAACCATTCGCGTCCACCCTCCGGCAATGACATGATGTTACCTTCATTATTGAGGTTGTTCAGAAAGCCCGATGTTGATCACGAAGCGAGTCAGGAAGCCTATTCGACATCGAATCTTGAATGCTGCAAGGAACTTCCGGTGCTCACGTAGGTTTGCCTACGCTCCGCTCCTCATTCCCTTGCTTCATCCAACCTTCTTGGTGCTGAACATCGAACTTTCTGAACCTTTATTATAGGGACATCAGGAAGAGGCGATCAAGCGAATATCGCCAACGAAGTCGTTCATGCGGAAGCCGGCTTCTTCAATCCGAACAACCTCTCGGCCTTCAACGATCAACCCTTCGATTCGTACGTTCTCTACGAGATGCTTTGCATCCGAGCCGTGGAAGAGGGATGGCACGCCTTGCGGAACATGAATATTGCGAAATACGATATTCCGAATATGACCCGGCTCCTGATCGACCGACCAGCGATCCTTGAAGATCAGGCACATCATCGCGTACTGATGCTCCTCTTCGATTCTCATATTATCGAATCGGACATTCTCTATCGTTCCCGAATCGCCTACGACAATGCAGAGAGAGCCGACCTCTTCGGTCCACGTCGCCAAGCTGTGGACGATATCGCAGTTTTCGAATACGACGTCCCGAATGTCCGTGCGCGTCTCGCCGGTGATGCCGAAGCAGCGCACTTTGTCGTTCCACACCGTGCAGCCTCGAACGGTAATGTCCCGCCCGCCGAGCGCGGGAGGCGCAGCCATCGCTTTCACGACGACGGCGTCATCGCCTGTGCGGATGAGGCAGTCTTCTACGAGCACCCTCTCGCTGTTGACGATATCGATTCCGTCGCTGTTCTCCCTGTAACCGATTAATATCATGTCCCTAATGGAGCAGTCTCTGGACTTCGATAGGTGGATCGTCCAATGCGATGTGCCGACAAGCGTCAAGCCTTCGATTTGAACGTTAGCGCTCCGTTGAATGAATATCGCTTTGCGAGCGTGCCAGTTCAACATCGATAGATCGATAATCCCTCGTCCACATATGCGAACTTGTTCCGCTTGATCCGCGACAATGAAATCTTGGTACACTTTTTGTTCTGCCCAATCGCTCTCCACGAGCGGAACTTCTTCCTCCGGAACGATGACCCGAATCACCGCGCCGCCAGCGAGATAGAGCGTCTGACCATTCGTTAGCTCCAACTTGTCGACTTCATGCAAGCCGGGTCCAAAGTAAACAACGTCGGGATCGTCCGCTTGGGGAACTTTCTGCTCCGGAGCGTGCACTGTAATGAACAACGGCCGTTCTCGATCTCCATTCGTCTCTACGATCAGCTTGCAAGGGCTGTCTATCGAAACATGAACGGTGTGTTCTTCCACGACTGGTTGCAACCCTAGCGAGAACGGGCGAACGATTGCGCTTTGAACGTCTCTCGCGCTTCTCGCGACAAGCGTAATCGCCCCGCCCGCTTCGCTAACATAATCGAACGAAGCGAACGAAGTCGGACCTCCGCTCGTAACCGGTGCCGCAAAGACCGGCACGGCATGGCCCCCGACGGATAACTGCCAATCCCGGGACAAGACAAGGCCGTCCGGATCCGCGCCGAAAGCGTCCTCGCCTTGCGCCGACAATCGCTCTTCACTAGTCGCAAATTGGAGTTCTTCCGGGGCTGGATAAATGCGGATCAGGGCTGTACCTACATCATATACATGTGGATCGTTCATTTCTGTCTCACTCCTCGCTCTTCTCTTCGTTGATCTGTTGTCCGATCTCGGTATCAAGTATCACTTTCAGCCTACCGTCGCGATTACGGATCGGCACGAATACGGGACGCTCATACGGATGGATATTCGGTCTGTGCATCGACAATAACAACTGCCCCTCCATTGAACGGAACAGCATGCCGTGTCCGCCGTCCTTCTCGAACAGCAGTTCAGGCTCCTGCACCCACGGCCCCGCAATGTGGCCGGTCGCCGAACGAGCGATGCCGATCGCATAACCTTCGATGCCGTGGCTGGACCACATCATCAGAAGCTGACCGTCATCCTGCCGCACGAGGAATGGAGCGTCCGTCACGAAATTGCCCTCGCCTTCGGCCTCGATTGGCCAATGGGCATCGGATGCCTTGAACAGCAAGACCGGTTCGCCCAATGCCCGATCCAAATCGCGGGATAAGCGTACCGCGCGCATTTCCCCGTCCTTGACCTGCGTCCACTCCCGGCAGAAGACGAGCCAAGGCATACCTTCATCATCCACGTATAACGTCCCGTCAAGGCACTCCCAATCTGGCGGAGTTACCGGACCTTCCCCATGCGGAACGAATGGGCCCAACGGACTGTTCGAGATCAGAATTTGCGTCGCGCGGCACCGATGATCCGCTTTGAAGCTCGCGAACATATAATAGCTTCCTTGATAAAGGTGCACTTCCGGCGCCCAATAATGGTGATCGGCCCAGAAGCCGCTTGGCGGACGGAATACAGGAATCGGTCCCTCCCAATCTACAAGATTACGGCTCGTATACGCGTCGAATCCGATCGCTTGGCCACCCCAAGCCGTTTGACCGATCGTGCCATACAAGTAGTACACGCCAGTTGACTCATCGCTTAGTACGAACGGGTCGCGAAGATGGATTTCGCCTAATCGCATGGAGTCACGCCTCCTTTCTACTTCACCTTAATGTCTTCCGTATACTTGTTAATCGTAAAATGCGAATCTTTCGTCGAAGCGACTTTCTTCCCGTTGATGACGATATTGTCGAAGACAACGTCCGAAATCCTGCGGTCCTTGCTCCAACCCGCGACTTTCATCTCGTTCGTTCCGTCCGAGTACGAAGTAATGTTTTTGTAGCGGATGCCGCTCATCGAACCTTCCCACGACCAATTCCCCTGAATGGCGCCGAAGTAGAATGACGTGTCCATCTGTAAGTTAATAAGCCTCTTCGCTTTCTCGACGCGAATATCCTCGAACGTTATGTCTTTGAATTCCGTGCCGTGCAACGCGAAAATGTTGATCGCCGATCGGTCCGGCAATACGTCCGGGTGATCGCGGTCATCGTAATTGTAGAGAACGTCGATATTCCTGAACGTAATGTTCTTGAAGTACGCAGCGACCGTCTCCGCTCCGATTCCGATTGCATTGTTCGCTTCCGCCCACAGCTGTGCGTTCTTATAGGTAATGTTGTACACCGGAAGCGCCTTCGCCGGATCTTCCTCTTGCGACATCCCTTTGATCGCTATGGCATCGTCATTGGAGTGGATGAACACGCCATCGAACACGATATCGTGGCTGCTGACGATATTAAACCCGTCCGTGCTCGCGTACCTTGGGCTCACGGCTTTGTAATTTATGACATCCACGTCGCTGCTGCCGTACATCGAGGAAGTCCAACTGTTCGTGTCCCTGTTGACGATGATGTCTCTGATCGTGGATTTGGTTACTCGGTTAAGCGCCAACGCGATATCGTCGTAACCGTCGTTGCTCCGATAATCGTTGAGCAGAATGCCTCTGCCCCTTACCGTAATGTTCGTGGCGTTATCCGCGCGGAACCTGCCCCTAACGACCGCGCCTCCGCTAATGTACAACGTCTGATTCGAAGAGATCATCGTCGGTTCCGTGTCATAGTCCCCCAGGTCGTGATAGCCGGGGCCGAAGTAATGGACATTGGGATCTTCCGGGTCAGGAATATCCGTCTCCGGAGCTCCGGCGAACAGATGCAGCACTTTCCCTTGATAATTCCCGTCCAATACGAGCGAGACGTTCGCCGGACCATCCAGCTTGAACGTTATGGAATTGCCTTCTCGCTTGCCCTTGATCCCTAGCGACCTAGGCACGAGTTCGAAGCTCTCAAATTCAAAATTCGGCGTGATCGTAATCGTGCTGCTGCCCGGCATATCGAAGTACCCGTAAGTAACGGAATTATTCCAGCTGTTGTTGCCGGCATTGTACAGATCGATGTCAATCGCACCTGCTTTCACCGCGAAAACGGACGAACGGTAATTCTCAGGCAAATCCGCCGGCGCCGAATATGCGATGACCGGTTCCTCCTTAGCGGAAGGTTGTGAACAGCCAAATAGGTCAAGAAGGCTGACGGTCGCTATAACGGCTATGACAATCGATTTTATTTTTGCGCTCCCGCTGCTCATGCACATACGTCCATCACCCTTTGACCGCAGAGGAAATCACCCCTTCGACCAAATAACGTTGCCCGATGAAAAACACGGCGATAATCGGCATCACGAATATGACCAAGCCTGCACTCTGAATCTGCGTCAGCGTAATATCTTTTTGCCCCGGAAACACGTAACCGATCGAGAACAACGCCGTGGCTAGCGGATATTTCTCGTTCTGCAAAAACATGAACGGCGCGATATAATCATTGCCCCACGTCCCGTTAAAGGCAAGAATCGATACCGTCGCGATAACGGGCAGCGAAATCGGCAAGAAGATGTTCCAGAAAATACGGTAAGTCGAGCACCCGTCTATTCTGGCCGCTTCCTCCAAGTCCTTCGGAAAAGTCGAGAAAAACTGCCGATACAAGAAAATGCTGAACGCACTCCCGCCTAGCGCCCAGAAAAACCATGGCCAGAACGTATTAATAAATCCAATTTTATAGAAAATGACGTACGTCGGGATCTGGGTCACGATCGTCGGAAGCATCATCGTGGAGAGCATGAGCAGGAATAGCACGTTTTTCCCCGGCCCTCTCAGTCTTGCGAAGCCGAATCCGACGAACGCGCTCGTTAATGTCGGGATGATGACGGAAATCGCGGTGATGATGATCGAATTTTTGGCGTAACCCCAATAATCGATAAGGGTGACCGCGTAATTATAATTTTCGAAATGCACGCTTGTCGGCAAGAACGTCGACGCAGCGCCCACGACCTGCAGCGAGTTGGTTATGAGCCAATAGAGAGGAACGACGAATAGGACGGAAAGCAAGACAAGTAACGCATAGATCATGATTCTGAACGAGGTATTCCTGACGCCTACGTTAACCATCTTACTTCCCCTCCTGATCGACTTCGTAGAATACCCACATCTTGCTTGTCGAGAACACAACGACAGTCATTACCAAGATCATGAGAAACAGCACCCAAAGCAAGGCAAGTCCGTATCCGAAACGGCCGAACGCGAATATTTGTTGAAAGGCATGCACCGAATAGACGTAGTTAGGCCGAATAGGCGTTGATAACAAACTGTTCGAATTCGCCGCAAGCAGAATCGGCTGCACGAAAATTTGCAAAGATCCGATGATACTCATAATGAATTGGAAAAACAATACCGGCGTCACCAATGGAATCGTGATTCTCGCAAACCGTTGGAACGTCGTCGCCCCGTCGATCGCCGCGGCTTCGTAGAGATCCTTCGATACGCCTTTTAATCCCGCCAAATAAATCAGAATGCCCCCGCCTACTCCCCATAGCAGCATAATCAGCAACGGGTAAATCGCATAATCGTAACCTAGCCAATCTACAGGTTCCAATCCCAAGCTGATTAAAGCGTTGTTCACGACTCCTTCGTCCACGAACAACGATCTCCACATCGTTCCGACCGCGACTACCGGAATGATCGACGGAATAAAAAACAACGTTCGGTATATGCCGATCCGCTTAATATTCTGATTCAGCAACACCGCAAGCAGGAATCCTAGCACGGTACTTAAAGGAACCATAATCGCCGTGAAGAATAACGTTCTGCCCAAAGCATACATGGCGTCGTTATCGGTAAACACCTTATGGTAGTTCGCGAATCCGACGAACTTCAAGCGATCCATATTAAAGCCCGCATAATTGGTAAAGCTCAAGTACAATCCGTATAACAGCGGAATAAGGCCTAACAGAACGAAAACGACAAACCACGGGGATATGAACACGTAAAACTCCAATGCTTCTTTCACGCTTTTCTTACGAAACAATCGCGTCCGCTTCGGTGATAAGGCGGTTACCGTACCGGAATTCGCCAATGGACTCATGTGGCACCCTCCTTGCTTCTGTCTGGGACTAGCAAAAACGCCTTCATAAAAGGGTTACCGGAGAAGTTCAACCTCCGATAACCCTCCTTTGGACGTTCTGATCTTATGGGCTTACGAGTTCCTTGCCTTCGGAAATCAGCGTGTTTAATTCTTCGGTCATTTTCTGTGACGCGCCGTCTACCGTATCTTTGTCGAAATACACGGGCGTAAAGTACTTGTCGAAGATCGTGTTAACCGCTTGATAATTCAAGAAAGGGTTGTACGGAGGACTGCCATCCGTGTATTTCAGCTCGTTCTGGATGAAGTCGTAATTCATTTTGTCGAACTCGGTCGTTTGCGGCAGCAAAGTCGCCAACGTTTTCGTGCCCGGCAAACCGTATCCCGCTTTGGCGCGATCTTCCGCGGGCTTGCCTCCGAAGAACCATTCGAATACTTCCCATGCTTCTTTAGGATGCTTCGAATTTTTGTAGATGATCGCGCCGGTTCCGAAAGCGGTCGGCGAAATCCTTTTTCCGCCTTCGACGACCGGAGCCGGTGCGACGCCAAAATCTCCCAAGCGATTTTTGGTAAGTTCGTTCGATTTTAGGAATCCGGAGAACCAATAACCTGCGATAATGATCGCCGCTTTGTTGTCGACGAACAATTGACCGCCCCAGTCCGTTTCTTGGTGCAGAGGACTCGGACCTATGCCTGATTTGGCTGCATCCACCCAGAAGTTAAGTAAGTCTTTCACTTGCGGAGTCGATAAATCGGCTTTGCCGAAATCGTCGCTAAACATGCTTGCGCCTTCCTGAAGCAATTGCAGGTTAAGCAGATCCTGATTCGCTGCCGTAATGCCATTAAAGTACGCGAGTCCGTATTGGCTCACTTTTTTGCCGTTTGTGACCGTCAATTTTTTGCCCAAATCAACAAGCTCTTTCCATGTCATCGGCTCCGTGCTGCTAGGCAACGGAATGTCTGCGGTTTCGAACATCTTTTTGTTGTAGTAAATCGTAAAGTCGGGCGACCAGTCTTTCGGAAACCCGTACAATGGGCCTTCGCCATGTACTCCGGTCGTCGTATCGTACTTGAATTGATTGACGACGGGATAAAAATCCTCGGACTTGAAAACGGTGCTGGAATTAAAATACGAAGTCAGATCCAGCGCCATCCCTTTCAACACGTAACCCGGAAGCTCGTTGGAGTTCGTACGAATGATATCCGGTCCATTGCCCGCAGCCATCATCGCCATCAGTTTATTGTAATCCGCGGATACGATCTCCAGCTTGATGTTCGGGTGAGTCTTCTCAAACTCGGCGACCATATCGCTCGTGAACTCGTTATCGTACATCGTGTAGCGGATAACAACTGGCTCGCCGTTCGATGACGGCTGTTCGGCGCTTGCCGAAGCGCTTGGAGTTGTCCCATTACTTGCCGATGCGCCGTTGCCCGGCGAAGCGTTATTCGAATGATTGCCTCCGCATGCGCTGAGTGTAACTAAACTAACTGCCAAAGCTGTCGGCAACAGGGTTGACCGCAACGTTCTTTTCATTGATATCCCCCTATGAAGTCGGTAATTGTTGTAGAACGTTCTACTCTTCAAAGTATAGAATCGATTCCTTTGAGCAACAACGCACACTCTTTTTTGATTCGTGCTTATATTTTTGGAATCTCAAAAGAGGAGTATCCCTCGGCGGAATACTCCTCATTATCTATTTCAATCTAATCGTCCATCCCTTTGCCGTTAAGGATTTGCGGCAAATACTTCTCGACTCTCGCATCGCGTGTCTTGGATTGCTTGGGCTGGGAGAAATGCAGAAGATACGCTCTTTGCCGTCCAGGCGTCAACGCTTCGAACGCCGTCTTTAACTCGGGAATCTCGACGAACTTATTTTGCAATTCTTCCGGAACGGCAAACTCCGTGTTTTTCTTAAACTCCACCTGCAAGCCGGATTTCTCTACTTCGATGGCTTCATCGATGTAGGTTTTGATTATCAGTTGCATTTCATCGATTTGTTCCGCGCTTGTGAAGCGAATCTGGCGGGCAGCTTGTACATTCTCCGTCTGTTGAATCAGAATCCCGTGAGGATCTTTCAACAAAGCGCCTTTGTGGAACAGCAGCGCACAGTATTCCTTAAATCCATGGATCAGAACGATGTTTTTGTTATCGTACGTATAACAAGGATGCATCCACTTGAAATCTTCGGTTAATTCGCAGTCAAGAACGATTTCCCGAAGCTTCTCGAATTCTTCCTTCCATTTCTTGGCCTTATTGAAAAACGGATCGATCTTGGCGTTCCGCACTCCTTTTGTCATAAAGGTCGCTCCTTAGGACACCATTTAGTGTCGAACTCATTATGGGACACCTTTTGGTGGACTGTCAATTTTTCTAGCTAAAATATAAGGCATATTTTACTTGAAAATGTTAATTTATTATTATCAAAATGATATCCGTATAATCCCTAGGAAAGCAGGTACTACGATGTCCGAGAATTCCTACTTGTATGAAGAGCAGCCGGAAATCGGCAACGTCTATCGCGAGCGGCAGAAGGCGCAGTTCGATGACCTCTTGGTTCAATTACGTCAGGCGGCTGAAGCCAAAAGAAATTCATTCTTCACTCCGGATACTTCAAGTGTGGCAGCCTATGAGAAAGACATCGTGCGCTGGCGGGAACAATTCAAAAGCATGCTCGGCTGGCCGCTGGGTCTGGACGACGGGTCCGTTCCGGCAGCCGAACTCACCGAGGTTGCGGAAGATTCCCTTGGACGTATTTATCGCGTGGAAGTCGATGCCGGATTCGGACTTACGACTTATGGGGTGCTTTTCCTTCCGAAAACAGAGGGTCCACATCCCCTCGTCATCTCGCAGCACGGTGGACAGGGAACGCCTGAACTTTGCTCGGGGTTCTATGGCGAGACGAATTATAGCGATATGACAAGAAGAGTATTGAAGCGCGGCATCGCCGTCTTCGCTCCGCAACTGTATTTGTGGAATACAGAATTATACGGCCCCGAATTCGATCGCGCCAACTACGATAAGCAACTGAAACAAGTGGGCAGTTCAATCGCCGCCGTCGAGATTCATAAAATCCGGAAAGCGATTGACTACTTGATCTCCAGACCGGACATCGACGGGGATAGAGTCGGCATGATCGGGCTTTCGTATGGCGGGTTCTACACGATGTATACGACGGCGGTCGACACGAGAATAAAAGCAGCGTACTCTTCCTGTTACATTAACGACCGTTTCCTCATCGATTGGCCCGATTTTACATGGTTTAACTCAGGCAACACGTTCCTGGACGCCGAAGTATGCGCCATGATTGCCCCACGGTTCTTCTGGCTGGAAGTCGGAGAACGGGACGAAGTGTTCCCTTATGAATCCGCGCAACAGGAGATCAATAAAGTAGCTGATCTATATGAGCGGCTGAAGATCTCCCATCTATTCCGCGGCGTTTCTTTCGACGGCGTACACGAACTCGACACGAACGATGAAGGCATTGAATTGTTCTGCGACTTCGTGCGGAATGGCGCCCTCACGACCGCTTAAGTTCTAATTACCTTAGTAAGATAAAAGGTACGGCTCTTCCGCCCTTGGGGGAAGCCGTACCTTTTATCTTTTGCAGCGCCTATTTCAACACAACTTGATCGAGAACGGCCCATCCGTTCGTCCGGTTCGCATAATACCATATTTTCACCGTTTGACCGGCGTTCGCGTTAAACGTTAGCGTATAATAGCCATATCCGGTGTTGCCGGTTATATATTTCGCTGCGGCTTGCGTGCCGTTTACGTCTGCTCCAAGCTGAACGCCCGAAACGATGTTTGTCGCGGCATATGCGGTAAGTGTATAAGTCCTCGTAGCCGGAACAGTAACCGTCTGGTAGATCGCTACATCAAGCGATGATGTCGGATGCAAATAGGCGTCATAAGCGCCGCTTTTCGGATAATAGGACTCTACGCCCGCCAATGATGGGTTCCATTCCCCTGCCCACGGACTCAAGCCGCCGGATTCGAACCCTGCGTTTCCGAGCAGATTAGATACGGCTTCGACTTTATCGACCGTAATGTACGCGGATGTGGCAAGCGTATTTTTCGTGCCGGTAACTTTGACTTTTAACGTATGCGTCCCAGATGCCAAATTCAGCCTTTCGAACAATTTGACGTTGTCCTGCCGTGTCGGACTATAATAATCAACCAACGTCGACGAAGCGCTCGGCGTACCTTCATCGATAATCACTTCCGCGATGCCATGCCCTGGATCTTTCGCACCGTATAACTTAACCCCGGTACCATCAAATGAAAACTGGACATAAGCGTTCGTTGTATTCGAGTAATGATTGTCGTTCTTGTAGGCTCCACTCTGATACGCATAATAACTCCAGTTGCTCGAATATTGGAACTGGTATTTGGCCGTGTCCAGATCGTTGTCGTTGGCGGCGACGACGTTGGCTTCCCCGGCGTAAACGGCGTTAGTGATAACGTAGGTCGTAATCGATCTCGGTTGCGCGATATGGTTCAGCAGCTTGTTGGAGATGGAGACGCTAACCGGGGCCAAGCTCTCGGTTGCCGACGTGCGGTAAGCTTGCGCCGTACCAAAGGAAGAGAACGCCGACAAGTCGTACGTCAGGTCCTGGCTGCTTGTCGTGTCGTTCGTCGTGACGATGACCAACTTCTGGCTGACCGCATCGTAAGCCGCTAGTGATCCCGCATTATCGATGCTAACGATTTTGTAGCCCTTCTTGATATACTTGCTGTAATTGCCCATCGCATAATATTTCTTCGACACCGTGTACCCTTTCGTCCCCGTGAAATTCGCCTTCATCAGCCCGTAATTGTTGTCCCCCGCCGAATCCTCCACTGCCTGCCAATAGTTCCATGCCGTCGCTTTTAGGCCGTTCAAATCTTTTAATATCGCATTGGACATATTCATGCTCGCATCGATATTTTGCCGATCTCCGACACCGCCGTTGCCGAATTCGGACACCCATATCTTTTTGCCGTTCTGGGCGGCCCAGTTCCGCAGATCCGTCTCATGCGTTCGATATTCATACGTGTGCGTATTGATGCGATTGAGTTGCGAAGTCGTCGCGGCGTTGTATTGGGAAAGCGTATTGTAAGTCAAATCGATGTCGTATTCTTCGGGACCGCTGAGTTTCGTGTAGGCCAGTTCTCCCCGCGTGTTCATTTCATTGTATAGTGTGTTGATCATCGTCTGTTGGTTAGTCAGATCAAAATGCATGCCTTCCTGGTTATTGCCGCCTGTGCCGCTTGGCTGAATTCCCGTCCACCAAGTCGATATCGGTTCATTTAATGCCGACAATGAACTGAAGGTAATATTTTCGGTTGTTCTAAAATGTTGCACGACATCGGTCAAATACGTCGCGAAAGCGCCATAATAACTCGTTTTCAAGTTATTGCTGCCGTTGAAATTGCCGGAAGCGCAGTTGTTGATTGTCATCCAGTAAGGCGCCGAATTAGAGAAAGCTTCGAACGTATCGGCGCCTTTCGCTTTAGCCGCCCTCAGCACGCTGATCTGGTTCTCGTCCGCAAGCCAATTGTAGCTGCTTGTCTCTGTCGCTTTAAATCCCGGCATCGCAGCGCCCGGACGAGCGTCCATATGATGATGTGTCGGATTTTCTCCGCCGCCGATGTTGTATCTGACGATGTTAAGACCGAGGCCGGTCGTCGGGTTAAACAACTTGTCGACGATCTCGTCCTCCAACGGATCGTTCCAGCCGCCCACGACGTTCCCCCACCATGCGAGCGATGTGCCCCAGCCGTCCAACGTTTGATACTGGATTTCCGGGTCTACGTATACACTTACAGCCGCATGTGTTGTCGGAGTCCATACATTGCTTAATGAAGTCGCCAGCATAAGCGTGAAAGTCAAAATCGAAACTTGTAACTTTCTTCCCACATTATTCATCCTCCATTTCATTTTGAGCAACATGATGAAACGGGTTTCATTCGACATCATCATATTGCATAATCGCTATGCTTAGTACATATTTTTTTGCGGAAGGTCGAAAAAGAGCAACGAGGTATCACCTTAGGAATCCCTCCTGCTCTTTTTCTAGGTCGCATTATGACAAGCATTGCAAGTTAATTCGTCCGTGCAATGGGTATCGTCTCTTGGTAACCATCCTATTAAAATCTAAAGAATGCGAACTTCGAACAAATAATTGCCCGATCCTACTTCAAGAACGACGGCTGTCTCTTCTTCCCTCAGCACTACGATGTCTTGCGACTCGCGAATCGGCAATCCGTTCTCCGTCATCGCGCTTACGTCCGAGAATGGAATCGTAACAACAGCCGTTACGTTTGCTGGTATGGCAATTTTAAACTTCCAAGTCGAGGAATCGTCAAATTGCCAATGCGATTCGACGATTCCGGCAGCCATTCGATGATGAGCTCTCGCCCATTGAATGCCGTCGACGGGCTGCGGGGCAATGTCGATGCGATTGTGATCGTCGTCTTCGTCATTCAGGCGTATACCCGCCAGGCCGGCATAAAACCATTGTTCCGCATGCCCTTGCATAAAGTGATTTTGCGAGAGACCGAAAGTCGGACCGTTCCAAGCTTCCGTTAACGTCGTCGCGCCTTGCAAGATCTGGTACCCGTAACTCGGATCGTCGGTTCGGAGCAGCATACGCGCAACCGTCTCCGCTTGGCGATGCTGCGTGAGCGCCATAAGCACGTATCGAAACCCGATTTCCCCGCTTGTGAACTTATAATCGCGTTCTCGTATGTCACGCAACAAGTTGTCCAGCACCGCTGCTTCCAATCGTTTCGGAACCAAGCCGAGCGCGAGCGGCATCGCGTTCGACGTTTGGCTGCCCGTTCCGTAATGTCCGCCTATTGGATCATGAAACTCGGCAATAAACGATTCTTGAATACGTGCCGCCAAGTCTACGAATGAATGCGAATCGTCTTCCCTGCCTAACACGCGAGCAATGCGGGACATGAGCACGGTAGCGTAATAATAGGTCGCGGTTTCCGCGAGCGCGATCGGCGTGTTGTGCGGAAAACCCGGATTCGGCCCGACGTCGCACCAGTCTCCCAACCCGAAGTTCAAAATGTATTCGTCGGAACGATCCGTTAAATTAGCGAGGTATCGTTTCATCCCTTCGTAATGCGACTCTAGCAATTGCCGATCCCGGTATCGGCGATAGACATACCACGATGCGATAATGTAGGCGCCGCCGAATTCCGCGGAATCCCGAAATCCGTCTTCGAACACGGTGTATTCCGGGGCAATGTCCGGCACAAGCCCGGAGTCCAATTGGGCCTCGCTCATATCGGCAATGATTTTGCGATACAAATTCGGCACGTCGTAATTCAACATGACAGCAGGTCCCATAAGCTGCGTCTGCTCGAGCCAGCCCAGTTTCTCACGGTGCGGACAGTCGGTCAGCACGCTCTTCATATTGCTGAGGATGGCCATGTTAATGATCCCGTGAATTCGGTTCCACATGTCGTTGGAGCAGGAGAATCCGCCCGTGTCTGCAACATCGGCATGAATCATTTGCCCTTCGATGTGCAGCAGCGTCGGCATCCGCTCGTCCGCCGGCTCACCGGACGCACTCTGCGGCACGGCACCGTCGACTTGAATATATCGGAAACCCGAATACGAAAATCTCGGCGTCCAGATTTCTTCGCCTTCACCTTTAAGCGTGTACGAGAAGTAACTCGGTCCTCCCGTCCATCTTTGCTTGACTTCCCCTTGATCGTCTAACAGCTCATCATAGACGAATTTGACTTCCGCGCCTCGAGGACCTTGAATGCCGATTCGGATCCATCCCGAGAAATTCTGCCCGAAATCGTAGACGTAACGCCCGGAAGAGATTGCATGGACCAAGACCGGTTTATAACGCCGCATGACTTTGTTCGGCGGATGGATCTGAGCTCTTAATTGTCCTTTAGGTTCCTCGACAAGCTGGGCTAACTGCCATCGATGATCTTCGTGAAATCCGAGCTGATCCCAGCCGACCTGTTCCAACCGGGCATCGTAGTCTTCCCCGCCATAAATGCAGGAGAACGTAATCGGACTCCTGCTTATCCGCCAGCCTTCCCCGCTGACGATCCGCCCCGTTGTCCCGTCTGCATATTCGACTTCGAGCTGCATAATCATTTTCGGAGTGCCGAAGCTGCCGGTATATTTCTCGTATCGCCCTCCTTCGACATTATAAAACCCGTTGCCCAGCATGACGCCGATCGCGTTGTCTCCCACTCGCAAATGCGGACGCACATCGAAGGCAGCGTACAAACATGTTTTGTCGTAATTCGTCCATCCGGGATCAAGCGCGCTCTCCCCGACTCTCTCCCCGTTCAACCGCAATTCGTAATGGCCCAGACCGCAAATATACGCTTTGGCGCGCGTTACCATCTTCTCCATACGGAAATGCGTTCGCAACAGCGGCAGCGGAGCGGTTGCTTGCTCCGATCCACCCGATTCTTCCTTCCAGCGCCGAATGTCCCTTTCCGTCACGCCGATCCATTGCGCCTTCCAATCTTCCCGATTGAGAAGCGCCATTTCCCATGTGCCGGTCTCGCTGAATGACGTTGGTTGATCTTCGGCGTCCCATACTCGAACTTTCCAGTAATAACGCTTGGCAGATTGCAGCGGGATGCCCCCATAGTCCACCCCCGCATTGATGTTCGATTCGGCCTTGCCGCTATCCCATACGTCAGCTTTGCCCGGCTCGAGCAAACTCTCGGATGAAGCGACAATGATCTGATAGGCTGACTGACGCACATTCCGTCGATCCGACTCGAACCCCCACCCGAAAATCGGCTTCAACCGATCGACTAGATAGGGATTCGAGCTATTTTCCACCCGAGGATTAATGACATTAAACGTCTCGTTTCTCATCCCTTTATGCCCCCGACCATAATGCCTTTAATGAAGAATCTTTGAAGTAACGGATACACAAGAAATATCGGAAAAATCGTAATGATGGAAATCGTAATCCGAATCGAGTTAAGTGTCGGTTTCACTTTGCTTTCCATCGAAATACCCACGTCCCTCATATTCATTAACGCGGGATTAAGCCCTTGCAAAATTTCGTACAACGTTAATTGTAACGTCTTCAAACTCGGCTTCGAGACAAGCATCATGTTGTCGTACCACGAATTCCACTGCCCGACGGCGCTGAAGACGGCGACGGCTGCAATGATCGGCAAGCTCAGCGGAAAGACGATTCGAAAAAGGACAACGAGAATGCCTGCTCCGTCTATCATCGCCGACTCTTCGTACGCAGGGTGAATGCTCTCGATGAAAGTTTTGATTAAGACGACGCTGAAAACGGCGATCGCCGTAGGCAGAATGTAGAGCAGGAATGAATTTTTCAAACCGTAGTTCATCATCGTCATGTACCAAGGAATAATGCCGGCGTTAATGTACATGGAGATGATGGCCAATCGATAGATCGTCTTGCGGAAAGGCAAATCTTGTTTCGTCACTACGTAAGCGAAAATGGTTGAGCACATCACGGTCAAAGCTGTACCTACGACCGTTCTTAGCCCGGACACGTAAAATGCAGACAAAATCTCGGATGTTCTGAAAATATTCACGTAATTCTGAACGCTGAACGACACCGGCCAGAAGAAGATTCCTTTCGTCACTTCCTGCGGATCGCTGAACGAATAGATTAGCATGTAGTAGAACGGATAAAGACATAATAGGCTGATCACACCCATCAAAAGATTCAAAGTGCCGTGAAACAGCCAATCTCCCTTGTGCTTCCTCATGTCATCACCTCCTGGTTAAACAATGGAATTCCCACGAACGACTTTGGACAAATAGTTGGCGAAGAAGAGAAGGAACAGGCTGATGAGCGATTTAGCTATGCCTAGCGCCGTTCCAAGCGCATAGCTGCTTTGCACGATGCCGACGTCATACGTGTACGTATCGATGACGTCGATCTGATTGATCGTAAGCGGGTTGCGAAACACGTAGTACTGATCGAAGCCGCTTGCGGACAATATGCCTGCGATTCCGAACAGCAGCAGTACGAAAAACGTCGGCAGCAGGCTTGGAATGGTCACGTACCAAATTTTCTGATACCGGCTCGCACCGTCGACATCTGCGGCATCGTACATCTCGCTGTCAATGCCGGCAATGGCTGCGATGTAGATGATGGCGTTATAACCTGTCGTCTTGAACAAATGGAGCAGCGTCTGGTAGTACCACGCCATGTCCGAGTTCGCCAGCGGGTTCAGCGGGTCCTCAATGAGGTTCAGCTTCATGAGTGCAATGTTGACGAGGCCGTCCTCCGTCGAAAAAAGCGCGAACACGACGCCGAAGATTAGAATAAAGGAAATAAAGAAAGGAATCGTCGTAACGGACTGTACGAACTTCGAATACTTGACGCTTTTCATCTGAGACAGCAGAATAGCGAAAATCATAGGAACCGGCATCGTCAAAATAATTAAACCGCTTAACGCCAGCGTGTTCTTTAGAACGGGTACAAGCTCGCTGCCGCCTGAGAAAATCAGCTTAAAGTAGTGCAATCCGACGAAATCCATTTTCCAGATCGATACCCCTGGCATATAGTCGAGAAACGCATACGACCAACCGAATAAAGGCACGTACTGAAATAAAATAAGCAGCAATACAAACGGCGAAGCCAGTGCGAGAAGCTTGAGCCTATACTTTTGTTTGTCGCTTATCGCAAACGCTGTCATTTTCCGAGTCGCCGTCTTGGTCGAGCTTGTGTGGGCTTGCATTCGTATCACCTCCCTGTCTGATAATCCAAGTATAAAATCGGGGAATTGTCCGCTCAACGCCAATAGTTTCATGTAAGGCCACTAATTATATGCGCTTTCATACAAACGCCAAAAGACGCCTGAGCTATCGAAATAGCCCAGGCGCATAGCGATGGAATTGTAATGTTATTTAAGCGGGTAATCTTTCAGAGCGACTTCGTAGAACGGATCGATCTCGAACTTCGCTTTGGCGAATTGCTCCTTGTACCAATTGTACACTTTATCCGAATCGTATTTGGCGGCGCCATCGATGAACTTCTTCTGCGCTTTCTCGAATTCGGCATCGTTCTTGGCATAGATCATATCGAATTCGTTCTTGTAAACGTAACTAATCAAGTTTCCATCTGCTGTTTTGATATCGTCCGGCATTGGGTCGAACACATTGGAATAATCAAGCAAATACAAGACGGTCTTGGCACGGCTCGTATAAATATCGACCAAGTGATTGCTCGTAATGCCGTAGTGGGCGATCGCGTCTTTTTCCATCTCGGAATAATTTTGGGCCAAGTAATCCGGTTCTTTGGTCAGATCCATATGGGCGTTATCTTTCGGACTGATCCCGTTAAAGCCGTAGCCGGCCATGTTCCGATATTTCTGTACGCCCGTTTGGTCGTATGCGGCCATACTCGTTTCTTTTTCTGCGTTCAACTTCAGAAACTCAGGTGTCAATTGCAGCTTGCCATTCGCGTCTTTCGTCCACGTTTTCCCCTCCACGCCGCCAAGCAGCAATCTTGCGCCGTCTGGAGAGCTGGCGAACTGTAGAAGCGCAAGCGCTTTTTCCGGGTTTTTGCAGTTTTTGGAGATGGCCCATCCGCCACCGCCGGTTAACGCGACCCAATCCATGACCATGCCGTTATTATTCGGATAAGGAGGCAACGAAACGAAGCCTTTCTCCGGTGTGCCAGCGTTCGTAAAGCTGTTTTTCGTGCCAGGCAAGTTCCACCCGGTGCCGAACATCAAATATTGACCGTTATACAGCTTTTCTTGCCATTTGTCATACTTCTGCGTCAGAGACTCGGGGTCGAGCATGCCCATCTTCTGCGCCTTATAAAGAAATTTAACGCCGTCATAATAGGGGCTGTTGGTATCCGTAATCGGGTTGTTCGCGTACAAGTTGCGTGTACCCAAATCATAATACGAGATCGGATTGTTATTCAGCGGCGCATAACCTTTAAACATTTGATTTAACGTGTGGACGGTGACGTCGCCCCATCCCGCGCCTTCGGAGAACCAGGCGCCGAGCGGATACACTTTCTTGCCGTCCTTCGTTTTTGGCTCCAGCTTCCACATTTCCGCAAGCAAGTTCAGCAACTCATCGTCATTCGTAATCTCGGGATACCCGAGTTTTTTGTACAGATCCCAACGAATATTGAAGCCTTCCGAAGGCAATATGTCGGGAGCCGGTCCTCCGGCTTGAGAGATCGTATACAACTTCCCGTCCGGGCTATAATGCTTGCGATTGAAATCCATCCGCTCATAGAAAGTTTTGTCATAGGTCGTGTCGGGTGGATTCGCCTTTAAGAGATCGTCCAACGGTATAATCAATCCCGCTTTGACAGCCGCTTCTATATTTTTTTGCGCTTCGACTCCATTTCCGAAATTAATGAGGTCGTCCAAATCGTTGGAGGCGAGCATCGTCGCAAGCTGGGTTTTCCCGTCGCTTTGCGGAAGTCTGTTGATTTTAATTTGAACTCCGATCCGCTTCTCGATTTCTTTGGAGACGTCGTCCGTCTGGATGCCCGTCGACTTGACCGCAATGCCCCCGCCCACCGGAGCGACCGAGATGACGACCGGTTCTGCGGGTGTTGCTGATGCGCTGGCCGATTCCGTCGCGGTTCCCGACGGTGTTGTCGTGGAGGATGACTTGTTCTCGTCGTCCCCCTTGCTGCAGCCGGCAATCACCAGAGATGCAGCGACCAAGATTGCTAATGCCTTGGATGCTTTCTTTCTCATTGACCATACCCTCCTGTAACGATTATAGATGAATGACCGCAACTCGTATATTGAAAGCGGTATCACTAATCAAAGTATAGAACTGGCCTTTTCTTCGCTCAACGCCGATAGTTTCACTTAACGCCAATAATTATATGTGGAATAGGACACAGCATTGGGGATAGTTTGGTGTACGCAAAAAAGGGGCACGTTATCGTGTTTTATTATCGCGATCAGTTTGCGGGCTCCCACTCTTCTTACCGTTTATTCGACTTGCATTTTCAGGTTTTTCCGAAATTTCTATTGCACAGGAAATAAATGTTATATGATAAAGTTGCAATAAAAAAATAAGAGACTGCCTATGGATGGTCCATAGGCAGTCTCTTATGAAGCGCTTTCAAACGAAATTAAGCCCAAAAATCTTGAGAAGCGGCATGCTGACCGTACGCTTTGTCTTTCATCACGTCTTCGAACGCTCTTTTCTCTTGGGGTAGCAATTGAAGCAGATTCATCTGACTCTCTTTGTTGCTCGATCGCTTGTAGCTCTTCATCACATCGTGTAATACAGGTGACCATGCGACTTCTGACATTGGCAATCTCTCCCTTGCAATCGATTTTTATTTCGTGTTCCTGATTCTTTTATACCATACTTCCCGAGGAAAAAGGAGAATTATGTCGTATGAACAAGCATTTATTAACCCCCCTCTTATTTGTCGCCCTCGCTTTCTTGCAAATTTGGTATTTTTATATTGCGTTCAGCCGGCCTTATATCGGGATTGATCTACAAAACAAAGAGGAACATTGGATCGTCTCGCATGTCGATACGGAAAGCAACGGTCTTCCGCAAGGCGCGCTCAGGGTTGACGATGAGATCGTGGCAGTGAATGGACAGAAGACGGATCAGTTCTCATCGGTAATTAAGCTGAAGGTGCTGGAAGGGGCGAAGTCGATTGTCGGTCTACGAGCAGGGGCTGAATTCAAGGTTGAAGTACGGACGACGACCCTCCTGACCCATTTCGATGTGTTATCTTTCACAGGCGAACTCTTATGTTTCGTTGTCGCTGCACTTGTGTATGCACGAATGTCGCATATTAGGTCGGCGCGTTATTTATCGTTCGTGTTCTGGGCGATTGGCGGGGCGTTTATGAGTCTGGCTGCTTCGACCAGAGGCGACGAACTGGGCAAAAGTTTCATTTTTGCATGCGTTGTGTTAGTGCCTGTCGCGTTGTTTCATTTTTTCGTTGTCTTCTTCGAAGACAAAGGAAGAAAGCTCGTTAGAGATTGGGTTATCCGTCTAATGTATGCTTTTGCAATCGTCACCTTTTTACCGTTCGTTTTCGTTTCAGTTGTGAGAAGCGACAGCGCTTACGAGATATATAACTACTCGAAGTTGCTCAGCATTTCATTATTTACAGTAGGCGTGTTATCCAACTTGATTTACTTGACAGGTATGTACTTGAAGCTCCGGAAAGAAGACAAGGAAATCCGGATGATCATCCGAACGATCGGTGTCGTCTTCCTTCTGTCGTTCATGCCGCTGATTTGCTTCTCATTCATTCCGAAGCTAGTATTCGGGGGAATTAACACATCGTCTATCTACACCGCTTGGGCTATTTTACTTTTTCCGTTATCGTTCACCTACTTGTTAGCTTCCAGGAAGCTATACGACATCGATCTCGTCGTGCAACGTTTTGTTACCTCAATGTTGATCTCCATTGTTCCAAGCGCCCTCTTCGTCGGAGTGATTGCTTTACGGTTTCACGATGAGGTTGATGCCAGCCGCCTGTTTGTCCTCTTCCTACTGTTCGTCGTTCTGCTTGCGTGTACCGTGTATTCGTACGAATACTTTACGACAAAGCTCGAGCATATCATTTTCCCGAGAAGATACCGCCTGAAGCAGTCGATGAAGAAAATCGCCGGAAATCTCGGTCAGATTTCCACGTTTAACGATTTGAAGGATATTGTACTGGTCGATATTCTCGAGACGTTGCAGGTGTACGGTGGCGCGATCGTTTTCCTGCACAAAGACAACAAGGAAATCATTCATGTAGGCAACATTGATATAAGCGAAGCGGAACGTCTGGCGGAAGCTGAGTCGCCCGAACATCCGACTTACATGCGACAAAAAATTACCCGCAACGAGGAATACGCTTGTTATCTGATTATGACGCAGAAGAAGTCGAATACGTTTCTTGGCATCGAGGAGACACAATGGCTGGATCTGGTGATGTCCTATTTGTCCGTCAGCATGGAGAACCTTCACCTGATCCGCAAGATCACGATACAGTTGGAGCAGTTCGCCGCGAAATTGCCGCCCGAGAAGGCAGCGGCGGAGATCGCCTGGTTTCGCAAGCTTATGTTCGAGCTTCAGGAGAAGGAACGGAAGCGAATCGCGATCGATCTTCACGACTCAACGATGCAGGATTTGTTTTATTTGAAGCGCAGATGCGCCGGTTTGTTCGATAATCATGATTCAAATCCGGAAGAAAATCCCCGGCTGAAAGCTGTCCTCAATTTTATCGACGTCATTAATATGAATCTGCGGCAAAACTGCTTCGAGCTTCACCCATATTTGCTGAAGGAGATCGGCCTGATAGGGACTATCGAGAAACAAATCAGCCTGGAGGCGGTAATCGCTCCTTTCAAGATCGAGTTTCGTGCAACGGGGACTTCCGAGATCGAAGGTTGCGACATGGAGATGAAACAGCATCTGTTCCGCATCGTGCAGGAGCTGCTGAACAATGCTAAGAAGCATTCTCATGCGTCCCATGTCAAAATCGACATCGTCGCTACAAATTCCCGCCTTACGCTCGCATACGTGGACGACGGCATCGGCTTCGATACGACGGAAACCGTCGAGCGGGAAATCATCGGATCGCGGGTCGGAATGGAATATATGAAGAGCCGGATTTTGTC
Organism: Cohnella soli; assembly: GCF_042655525.1. Lineage (NCBI taxonomy): Bacteria > Bacillati > Bacillota > Bacilli > Caryophanales > Paenibacillaceae > Cohnella > Cohnella soli. The sequence continues at coordinate 296,808 of NZ_JBHSMI010000052.1, read as the reverse complement.
CTTAAACGGGCTCTACGAATTGAATTCGAGCAAAGGAAACGGCATGAAGCTCAAAGCCGTCTTCCCCGTGAAGGAGCAGCGAACTGCTTATTGAGAATGACAGGGATCGTTTGTATCGACTTATTCATATGCCCGCTGAAGCTGTGTTAAGAAAAGAGGCCGCCCCATACTAGGGAGCAGCCTGCTTTTTATTGATAAAGAAACGCGTCTATGAGCATAAAAGTTCCGCTCGCTTTGACTAATTTGATCGTATGCGTGCCATAAGAAAGCCCCGATTTACTATACGCCGTCACTTGAACGAATCGAGTTGCGCTCGCGAGATTGATCGTTTGCTGAAAGACGTTGTCGATATACACTTCGACATCGCCTTGATCCGAATACGTCTCGCTAATGTAGTCGATTCTCGTTCCGGTAAAGGCGAAGCTGACCGAAGCGCCGTTTGCCGTCGTGGCATGAGCATCGTCTTGCCAATCGCCGACGCCTCTGCCCGAAGAAGTCATCCAGCCCGTACCCGCATAACCGATTCCGGCGTTGCTATCGTTCACGAGATTAAATGCGGTTTTGAATCCATCGATCACGATGAACGATCCGCTTGTTTTAACGAGCTTGATCGTATGCGGACCGGCAGATAGCCCGGTTTTGCTATAAATGACCGCTTGAGAAATTCGGGTGGCATTATAACAATTTACCGTCTGCTGGAACACGTTGTCGATATAGACGTCAACATTGCCTTGATCGCTGTTTTTCTCCGCGATGACGTCGATTCTCGATTCGGCATAGTCGAAAGTGAACTCGACGGAAGAGCCGTTCGCGGTCGCGTAATGAACATCGTCGTTATAGTCGCCCACTCCTCTTGCCGAATCAACGGCCCACCCGGCGGAGTAGGTTAATCTGGAGTCGTTGTCGTTCGTCATATTCGACCTTAAGGTTGAATATACCGCATTTGCGATCGCCTGGGCTCCGATATCATTCGGATGAACGGTGTCGGGGAAATTTTGCGGCATGCCGCTCGTCGCGGCATACACATCCGTAAGCGCCGATTGGGTATCCCGCGCGACTTGAACGATCTTGGCGTTCACCGCGGCAATCGTCACATCGCTTATCGGATAGCCGTTCGTATAGGGCTTCGGCGCTTTATTGATATAGACTTTCGGATGTGAGCTCAAGTTTTTGTACGTATTGACCATGTCCGTATAGTCGGCGGCGAAATTGCCGCTGAGGGTATTCCAATTCCCGGGCAACGCGTCATTCGTCCCCAACATGATGACGACAACGTCGGGGAGCCAGGCTTTACTGTCCGTGAACTCTGTCGTATTCCAATAGGGATCGTTTCCCTGCTTCAGCATCGTTTTGTTCGGAACGCCGAAATTCCGTATTTCGTATGCGCTCCCGAGCAATCTGCCCACACGGGTCGGGTAACTGCCGTTCGTCGGGTCCGACAATCCGGATCCGTACGTAATGCTATCCCCGACAAAAGCCACTTTAATAGGCGTCGAAGCGCTAACTGAGAGAGCGGGTATAAGCAAAGCGAAGATCATCGCCGCCGTAATCGTAACCAACCTGATTTTATTAAGCATAGCGTATGACATCCTCCCTCGTTTATTTGACTTCGATCTCGGCAAATCCCATCCGGTAGACGCCTTGGTTAAACCGCAAATTCGTTCCGTTGATTTTAACGTACCTTGCCGTCGTGCTTGGGAACGAGAAGCTCTGTGCCGCGTAGCCCGGCATCGCGTAACCCGTTCTCGACACGACGGTCGTCCAGTTGACGTCGTCCGTCGACGTCTGGATCGTGAAATCGATCGGAAAGAAAAAGCCAAGCTCCTTATCCGCGTTATCCGGATACAGGTTTACGTTGCTGATCGTGCTGCTTCCCCCGAGATCGACCTTTACCCACTCCGTATGGTTGGTCGTCAGATTGTTGCCGCTCACCCATCCCATCGAGTAGAAAGCATTTGACAGACGAGCTCCGTCCGTTGCGTTCGCCTTAGCCCAGCCGTCCGCTAGACTTTCATAGGAACTGGACGCCGTCACCTTTTTGCCCGCAGCCAGATTGCCGCCGAACGCCTGGATTTCGGCAAAGTGCAAGCGATACGTGTTTGCATCGGCCGCTTCGGTTCGCAGCTTCGTCGCATTGACCTTGATATATCTGGCGTTCACGCTGGCGAACGGGAACGATTGCACTTCGTTGCCCGGTTTCGCGTAGCCCGTTTTCGTGACGACGGTCGTCCAGTTTTGATTGTCCGTCGACGTCTGGATCGTGAAGTCGATCGGGAAGCCGAAGCCCGTATTTGCTCCGTCGTTACGCGGATACAGATCGACGCGGCTGAGGGGATAACTCTTGCCGAAATCGACTGAAATCCATTCGTTATGGTTTTGGACGGTAATATTGCTGTCGCTCGTGTAGCCCAATGATTGTGTAGAAGAAGATGTTTTGCCGTCCACCGCGTTTTGCGGCGCCCATCCGTCTCCGGTGTAGTTGCTCCAATAAGCAACGGGTTTCCCTTCCGCGTAGTTCTGCTCGGCGTTCACGACGACATTGTCGAACTTCGCGCTGGCACCTCCCGTAATGAGCCCGATGTTGCCCGACGTGTACCCCGTGTCGTTGACCTCCAGCAGCGCAGCCGGGTTATTGCCCGCGAACACTTTAATATTGCTGCCTTGCGTCACGACTTTCACCGTCGTATATTGACCGGCGACATATCCCGGAATCTGCGCCGCCGCAAGGACCGTACCCGTTCGCCATAGATGAATTTCTCCATTGTTGCGCACGCCGATCAAGTATCCGGTATCCAGATCCGTTGCATTCATGCTGCGGATCATCGCCCCGGCCCAGTTCTGATGATTTCCGTTATCGTTCGCGATCTTGACGTCGAAGGTCAATGCAAAATCCCCATAGGAACGACCTTTAATCGCGGAAACATTGTTATATCCAGTAAGACTCGTCTGGCTGTATTCGCCGCCCGACATCGACCATGTTCCGACCGAGTGTTTCCAGTTCCCCTCGTCGCCGCTGTCGAAGTTGTCCGTGAACGGGAATCTTACATCGGAATTGGCGGACACGATTTCATCCAGCAATTCCTTATGCCTGTTTACAACTAGACTTCCCTGCCTTGTGTATAGCGTACTGTTGGTAATCAAAGTCTCGGCAATGCTCTTGGCAACGAGCGGTTTCGATTGTTTCAGAATGTTCAGAAGCTCGTAATCTTCGATTCCGTCAAGCTGCGCCTCGCTTCGAACGCTGTCATAGATGTCGTAAGCGGCCTTGTTCGGACGAACGAGCCAGGAGTCGCCGCTTTGCGAGGAATCGAACGTATCGACCGCGTTCCAAGTCCCTCCTGCATCCGGCAGCGCCCAATAGTTCCAACCCCAGTGCAAATAGCCGTTCCCGCCGACTTTCCACACGAGCCAAGGAATCAGCCTTGTTTTGTCCAGATGAAAGCTGATAAATCGGTTCATGTAGTCAAGTCTCGGATCAATGCAGGTGTAGAGCCATAAGTTTTTGCCGCTTAATCGCTGCTGTTGGTAGTAAAGAATATGGTCCTCGTAGTTATCCGTTCTTGGAACGAACGTCGTCAATTTGTCTTCAAGACCGAGGGTAATTCCATCGTGCGCTTCGCTAATCAATGCGTTCGGAAAATACATTTTATACTTGGCGTATATCCTGTCGGCAACTTCTACTTCGGCTTGCGAATGCGGCTCGTCTTCAGCGCTCATGATAAAGCTATTCGTCCAGCCCTTCGCGTCAAGATGCGCTTTAAGCGCCGTGAAAAAGGTAGCCAAATAAGCGTTTGCCTCCGGCGTATCGGTGTCGACAAGCTGCCTTGCCGTGACTCCGTTGACATTTTTGAGCATTTGAAGTTTAAGATCGTGCTCGCCGATTCTTCTTGTTATCGGTAAGCTGTATATATATTGCATCGCGCCCGCATCGACGAATTTCTGAACGAACTTATCGAACGTAGCCCATCCGAACGTATAGTTGCCGTTGGCATCTATCGTCGTATCCGGAATGAGCAATGCCGTAGGATCGGTAAAAATGACGTTATTTCGGTGTTTGGCCATGTTCGAGGCAATATTGCCGATGACCTTCCACCAGTTCGCATCATACAAGGCTACGTTGTATTGCTTAATAATGCCTGCTTCCGTCTGTTCATAATCCCACCCTGCCGACGTAAACCAGTTGTTCATCTGGAAAGTCGACTGGTTCGTCGGAGGGATCGTGACGTTATAGACAACGACAGTCACGTTGACAGTTACGTTCCCGCCCCCGCTGTTGACGACCGCCGTTCCCGTATACGTTCCGGGCGTTTGATCGGCCGGAACGTATACGCTGTAAAAGTAAGGCTGCGTCTCGTTGGCCGGAAGCGTAATCGGCGTATTCTCCACGAGCGCGTCCGTATAATTGCTGCTGCCGTCGGGCGGAATCTCGTTATCCGTTGGCCCTTTAGTCGTAGTTGCTATCCAGACGTTGCTGTGCGTGTATTCTTTGGATACTTTAATATTCGCAGTCGGGATCGTAGCCCCGCCCGGACCTGAGAGAGCGCTTACGGAAACGTAAACGTTAGATTGCGCCGTCGACGATCTGACCAAGATTTGCGCAGCCTCATATTCGTTCTTGGCCGCATAAAGGACGATGGACGTCGTCGGATTCGCTGGCAAAGTCGACGACTGAAATGCCCGATCCGAGGCGTTCTGAATCCAGACGGACGGTGCGGCGGCGTACGCGCTGCCAACGGAAATAAACGACGCGGACAATAAAGAGATCATAACAAGCAGAGAAAGTCTGATTTTTACTTTCGGAGTCATTCACGTTTCCTCCTCTAAATGAATGGATTGCCTTTCATTTTGTAACGCAGCTATTATGACTTGCCCTCCTTTCTTGTAAATAACGCAATATTGTCCTGCGTGATCAAAGTATAAAGTGCAAAAATTGTCAATCTCAACACCGATAATTTCATTTCAGGCTCATGAATATAGACAAAAGATGCATCCAAGCCTTAATCGCTCGGATGCATCCGCGTTTAGTTCACTTCGATCTCGGCAAATCCCATTCGGTAGACGCCTTGGTTAAACCGCAAATTCGTTCCGTTGATTTTGACGTATCTTGCCGTCGTGCTTGGGAACGAGAAGCTCTGCGCCGCATAGCCCGGCATCGCGTACCCCGTTCTCGTCGCGACGGTCGTCCAGGTGACGTTGTCCGTCGAAGTCTGAATCGTGAAATCAACGGGGAAGAAGAAACCAAGCTCCTTGTCCGCATTATCCGGATACAGATTCACATTGCTGATCGTGCTGTTTCCTCCAAGGTCGACAGTAACCCACTCCGTATGGTTGGTCGTCAGATTACTGTCGCTCACCCACCCCATCGAGTAGAAAGCGTTCGATAGACGCGCTCCGTCGGTGGCATTCGCTTTGGTCCATCCGTCCGCCGGCCCCTCATATGAGCTGGATGCCGTTACGGATTTGCCTTTGGCCAGATTGCCGCCAAACGCCTGAATCTCAGCAAAGTGCAGACGATATGTGCTTGCCCCGGCCGCTTCCATTCGCAGCTTCGTTGCATTGACTTTGACATACCTCGAGTTCACGCTCGCGAATGGGAAAGATTGCACTGTGCTGCCCGGCTGCGCATATCCGGTTTTCGTGACGACGGTCGTCCAGTTGACATTATCCGTCGAAGTCTGGATCGTGAAATCGATCGGGAAGCCGTAGCCCGTATTCGAGCCATCGTTGCGCGGATACAAATCAACGCGACTGAGCGGGTAGCTCTTGCCGAAATCGACCGAAATCCATTCGTTATGATTTTGGTCGGTAATATTGCTATCGCTCGTATAACCTAAAGATTGCGTGGAAGAGGAAGTTTTGCCGTCTACCGCGTTTTGCGGTGCCCACCCGTCACCCGTGTAGTTGCTCCCATATGCGACGGCTTTGCCTTCCGCATAGTTCTGCTCGGCATTCACGACGACGTTATCGAACTTCGCGCTGGTGCCGCCGGTGATGAGCGCGATGTTGCCGGAAGTATACGCGGTATCGGTAATATTCAGAAGCGCGGCCGGGTTATTGCCCGCGAATACTTTGATGCTGCTTCCTTGCGTCACGACTTTAACCGTCGTATATTGGCCGGCAACATACCCCGGTATCGATGCATTGGCGAGCACGGTGCCAGATCGATAAATTGATAGTATGCCGTCATTGCGCACAGCGATCAAATATCCGGTATCCAGATCCGTCGCATTCATGCTGCGGATCATCGCTCCTGCCCAGTTCGTATGATTCCCGCCGTCGCTTACGATCTTTGCGTCGAACGTCAAGGCGTAGTCTCCGTAGGAGCGGCCTTTAATTGCGGACACAGCTTGCCATTGCGATGCGTTGGACTGGCTGTATTCTCCCCCGGATACGGACCAAGTGCCAAGCGTATGCACCCAGTTCGCATCGTTGCCGCCGAAGTTATCGGAGAACGGAAATCTCGTGTCGGCGTCAGTCGAGACGATTTCATCCAAAATCTGCTTATGCCGATTAACGACATTGTTGCCGTTTCTCGTATAGGAGGTCGCATTCGTAATCAAGGTTTCCGCTATGCTCTTCGCGATAAGCGGCTTCGTCTGCTTCAAGATGTTAAGCAACTCGTAATCTTCCAGCCCATCAAGCTGCGCTTCGCTTCTGACGCTATCGTAGAAGTCATAGGCGGCAACGTTCGGACGAACAATCCAGAAGTTGCCTCCCCTGCTTTTCGACTCGTCGAATGTGTCCAGGTACACCGGCGTACCACTGCCATTGACCTCGATTCCATACATCCACGCCCAGTGCAAATACCCGATGCCGCCGATCTTCCAGACGAGCCAAGGAATGAGCCTCGTTCGATCCAGATGGAAGGAGGTCAGGCGGTTCATATAACTGCCTGCGGGCGTTCCGGAATTATAGAGCCATAAGTCTTTCCCGTTGATTCTCTGTGTCTGGTAATACGCCGTATGCGCATCGTAATTATCGATGATAGGCGTAAACGTCGTTAAATTGTTTTCCAGCCCTGTTTTAAATAGCCAGTGCGCTTCATTCGTCAGCGGATTCGGGAAATACGTTTTGTAAATGTTATAAAACCAGTTCGCCGAATCAATCGCCGTTTGATTCTGAGGTTCGTCTTCCGCGCTCATGTAAAATAGATTCGTCCATCCTTTGGCGTCCAGATGGGCTTTCAGCGCGGGAAACACGATCGCCAAGTAATTGTTCGCAGCCGTAGAATTCCATGGCACCCTCACCATTTTCGTTACGCCGCCAACGTTCTGCAGCGTTTCCAATTCCGGTCCCGCCGTCCCCGGTTCCAGCAGCGTCGGGGTATAAATATATTGCAAAGCGCCTGCATCGATGAAGATTTGAATGAATCTGTCGAACGTCGTCCAATCGAAATTGTAGGTTCCGACTCCCGATCCCGTAATTGTTGTATTCGGGATGAGAAGCGCTTGGAAATCGGCATAAATCACGTTGTTGCGATGCTTGGCCATATTTTTAGCAATATTGCCGATGATCGTCCACCAGTTCGTGTCGTACATCGTAACACCGAACTGCAGCGGAAGAACGGCTTCCGTGCCCCGCTCGTAATCCCAACCGGCCGAAGTAAACCAGTTGTTCATTCGGAATGTCGATTGATTCGTCGGCGGAATCGTCACATCATAGACGACGACCGTTACGTTCACGGTAACGTTGCCGCCGCTAGCGTTAACGACCGCCGTTCCCGTGTACGTGCCCGGCGTCTGGGTAGATGTCGTGTGCACGCTGTAATAGTACGGCTGCGTCTGGTTCGCTGGGAGCGTAAACGGCGTATTCTCCACGAGCGCATCCGTGTAGTTGCTGCTGCCATCCGGCGGATTCTCGTAATCCGAACCTATTTTGGCGACATTGCTGTGCGTATATTCTTTCGTTACTTTAATGTTCGAAGCCGGAATCGTTGCGCCTCCCGGACCGGTCAGCGCGTTAACGGTCACAGACAAGTTAGATTGCGACGAAGACGACCGTACCAGAATTTGCGCGGCTTCGTATTCGTTTCTCGCGGCATACAGCACAATCGACGTATCCGGATTGCTCGGCATTGTCGACGATTGAAACGCCCGATCCGCAGCGTTCTGAATCCATACGGACGGAGCCGCTGCATATACGCTGCCAACGGGCAACGCCAATGCGATTAATAAAGAGAAGATGACAAGGAGCGAAGGTACTTTGGTTCTAATCACGTTTTTCATGATCGATGACCTCCAATGTGTTGAAGATGGATGACAACATTTCAATTTGCGAAAACGTCGGCCGCCTCCTTACTGTCGAATGAAGCCTTGTGCAACTCCATCGTAGTGAACGAGATCCGCTTCCTTCAACACCGAATATTTCACTTCTGTCCAATAAATATAGGACAGTGCGAAAAGCGCTTTCATCCAATCGCTCAATCGCTATAATGAAGGAACGGGGGGATGCCCATTGTTCAGAACGATTCTTCGCGCGAAGATTACGAATAAATTTTTCAACAAATTGTTTCTCGCCTACTCCTTGATCATTATCGTAACGATCAGCGTGCTCATCTCGATCGTCTCGGGCAGCATCGCTTCGATGATTAAAGACCAGCAAATCAAATACAACAAACAAGTACTCGAGACGGTGAACACATTCTTCGAACAGAAGCACCGGAATTTGAAACAATTGATCCAATACATCCTCAACGATGAGACGTTGTATCCCGCCATTATCCAATTGCTGGAGACGAATCAGGCGGACAACCCCGGCGCTTATTTCTCCTTGTTTAAACAAGTCGAAAGCACGCTCTCCGGCATCGCCCTTTCGTTCGATCCGGACATCCGCAACTTGTACGCCTATAACATGAATGACTCCGTACCTTATGTTTTCTATAACAAACCTTCCCTTCCGGCTGTTTTTAACGTAGAACCAGATGCGATTAAACCGATTAAGAACAGCATCGCCTTCATTCATTTGTTCCCACCATTAAATTCGTACACACACGCAAAAGACTCGTCCTCTCTTGAATTTTCCACAAGCGATTTTATTCGGGACAAAACCGACATCTCCAAACTGTTAGGCACGTTAATCGTTGATTACAACAGCGATGCGATCCAAAAATCGTACGCGCAATACAGCCAGAACTTGAAGGGCAATATTTTGCTGCTAACAGGCTCGGGAGAAGTGTTGTTCGATTCGTCCGGCCAATACTACGGCGCTCCTTATCCCGATTTTGCCGAAGTTGCCGACTCGACAAGTCATACGTTCACGCTGAATAACAAAATTATCAACGTCAATTCAAATAGCTCCTTCGACTTTGTGACCGTCGGTGAAATTCCGCACAGCGAGTTGTACAAAGACATTTACGCGATGAATCGAAAAATTTATGTCGTCGCCGCCGCGGGCATCGTCGTTATTTTGCTGTTGACTTATTTCAGCAATATCTTCTTCGCGAAACGAATTAAAAAAATTATCGCGGCGATCAAGTCAACCAAAAACGGGAACTTCAACTTGAACCTGGCCGTCAAGACACCCGAAGATGAATTTGCAATGATCGCGGCGAGCTTAAACGAGATGGGTCAGCGCATTAACGAGCATATCGAGAAGGAATACGTCTATGAAATTCAACGCAAAGAAGCGTCATTGAAGCAGAAGGAAGCGGAATTGTATACGTTGCAATCGCAGGTCAATCCGCACTTTCTGTACAACACGCTTGAAGTTATTCGCATGAAAGCCCTCACGTACAAACAGAACGAAGTGAGCACGATGATCCGAATCTTATCGGAGTTGTTCCGGACGAGTATTAAGGAACGGATGGTCGTCGACGTCAGGGACGAGATCGATTATTGCCAAGATTATCTCGAGCTGTATAAGCTCCGATACGGCGATACGCTCAAAGTCGAATTCGACATCGACGAAGACATTCTGGATTACGGCATCATTAAACATCTATTGCAGCCCGTCGTCGAGAACACCCTTGTCCATGGCTTGCTGCTCGACTGGGATTCCAGCAACGTTAACCTCATTCGAATTCGCGGTTCAAGGGACGGCGACGATATCGTCATCGTCATTTCCGATAACGGCGCGGGAATGTCCGACGACAAATTGCTCGAATTAAAGGAAAGCTTAAACAAACCAGGCATAAGCACAGGTAAAATCGGACTGTCCAACGTGCACCGGAGAATTGGATTGTTTTACGGCGACGGATACGGGCTCGACATTCGCAGCCATCACGGCGAAGGCACGACGGTAACGCTCAGAGTCCAAGCCATAAGCAGATCGGAGCTGGAAACCCATGTATAAAGTGTTGATGGTGGACGACGAAGCATTTATATTGGACGGCTTAAAAATTATCGTCGATTGGGCGGAGTACGGCTTTGAAATTACGGGCTGGGCTTCGAACGGCGCCCGCGCGTTAGAGCTTCTCGAGCAGAACGAATACCATCTGCTGATTACGGACATTCGAATGCCGCATATGAACGGCATTGAACTGATTCGGGCGATACGCAGCCGACATATGAACGTGAAAATCGTTGTGTTAAGCGGGTTCAGCGATTTCGAATACGTCAAAGAAGCTTCCAGGCTCGGAATCGAAAACTATTTGTTGAAACCGGTCAACGAAGACGAGCTCGCTTCGACTTTGCTTAATCTCGCGGAGAAAATAGAAGGCGAACTGTTCCATCGCATGCAGCAACGGGTCGATTATCACATTTTGCGCGACAACATTTTATACCGCTGGGCTGCAGGCAATATCGACGGCAAGGAGTTGAAAGAAAGAGCTTTGTTGCTCAATCTGAATCTCGAAGCAAGCTATTATAGGACTTGCATCTTGAGAGTCACGGAATCTCGCGAAGGATTCCATAACGAATTGCACCGCGGCCATATGAACGATCTGGGGGCTTTCGCTTTATGCAACATTGTTAGCGAGACGTTAGGACCGAGAGACGACCTGTATGTGTTCCCGACGGTGAACGGCGAAGCCGTTCTGATTTTCCTGTATAACGAAATGCCTACGGACAACTCGGACTTGCTAATTGGCCTTCGAGGCTGTTTGACGAACGTTAACGTCTATTTGCGTCTGAATGCCTATATAACGGTGGGCCCTGTCGTTAGAGGGTTTCGCTCTCTCGGCAACAGCTACCAAAGTGCTTTGGAATTATTCGACTATCGGCTCGTGCTGCCTCCCAATACGGTCATTGACTACGATATGGCGCATGAATCCTCTGAATTGATCCCGGAATCCTTGCATACCTCCCTGCTCTCGCTCAAGACCAGCATCGTCTCCGCGGACCGCGAAGCCGCCGACCAGCTTATCGACGAGCTGTTTAAGCAGCTTCGTAGCTTCAATTCGCTGACGCCGACGACGATTCGCGGTTTGACGGTCGAACTGTTATCCGCCGTGTTCGGAGCGTCGCAAGTGAAAGTAGATCGCTACCACCAACCGTTCGCCTATCCGGAAGCTTTTTATTCCAAAACGTTCGAAGTTACATCGATTCCGGAATTGATCGCCCTTGTGAAGGAGGCCGCTGAACAAGCCATACAAGTCAGAAAGGCAATGACAGAGAAGCAAAACCCGACGGTCGAGCGCATTGCGAACTACGTGAAAGAACATTACTCCGAAGATTTGTCGCTCAAAATCCTTGCCGACAAGTATAATCTGAACGCCGCTTATTTGGGCCAACTGTTCAAAAGCGAAACCGGGCAAATGTTCACCCACTACCTCAACGACATCCGCATCGAGAAAGCGAAACAGCTATTTGCAAACACGAAGCTGAACGCGGCCGAAGTAGCCGAGAAAGTCGGTTACGTCAACGCGAAATATTTCTACAGTTTATTCAAGAAGCTAACCGGCGTATATCCTTCCGATTACAAAAGAAGCTTTCAGCCACAATAACGAAAGAGGGGCATCCGAATCGCTCGGCGCCCCTCTTCTTTATGGTTTAAGTTGTACTGATTTGACCGCTACGACGTCAGCGTCAAGACCCGGCTTAGGCGTGAACGCGAAACCTGTCAGCTTCTTGTCCGGATACGGATTGGCTACGACAATCGTATACCACGTGTTGTTTCCTTCTCGCGATGGGCGTGCCGTATAGGAAGCTTCCAGCAGTGACCGATCGAATTCATACATATCGAACTCTTCGTGCATCGAGCGCTCCCAAGAGAGATTCAAGCTTGAAATGTTGACCCCGTAGTTCGCGGGGACGATCAGCGTCGTTCCGTCTTCGAACGTCAGCCGATGCTCACCTAACTGATCTCTATTCGGATCAACGAATACGCCGTCGAAAAACCATTCGAACTTCCGATTGAACGTCGTGGCATGCGTAATCTCGATATGCGGATCGGATAACGTTGTTCGGTTTTTGTAACGGAACAGTTCTTCGAACGTCTCGCCCGCTAGCGTATCGAATGCCTGTTCCTCGTACCCTTCCTTCCACATCATCCTGCAACAATAGACGAGATTAAAGAAGATACCGTTTCTTTGCACGTATTCCTCTTGCAACGCGCTCCAGTTCGAGATGCCTGTACCCCGGAAGCCCCGGGCGATTCTTTCGCTCCAGTCCGGAATGGCCGGGCCTTCAAGATTGCCGAATACCGCATAGAGGCCGCGGCTGAGCAGGTCGAGATCGTGTTCGCGCCTAACGATCCAGTGCCAGTGCATAACCTGGATGTCTTTCGATATCCGGTCGATTGCCGGATAGGTCGGCGGGATGAACTGCTTGAACTTGCCTTCCTTGTTCGTCGTCACTCTCGCAGCGCCGCCATAGACACCTCCGTTTTTGCTGATGCCGTTGAGCAGCTTGTCAGCCCACATCATGGTTTTGATGCCTTTGGCGGCGAGATGATCGTGAATTTTAGTTAAGTCTTCGGCGAACAAATCAGCCGCATCCCGTGTCTTGCATCGCTCGCAGAGAGCGACGGAATACAGCTCGTCATGACCGACATGAACGACTTTCGGTTCGAACGTCTCAACTACCTCATCCAGAACGTCAAACAAAAGTTCATAAGTGGCTGGGTTCGAAGGGCATAGCGCATCCGGGTAAGGGTCGTATGCTCTCTCCGCAAGCTCGGGGTGCGCTGTCAGCAAATAATCGCTATGACTTAAGCTTGGCACTTCCGGGATAACGTCAAGTCCTCTATCCTTGCAATAAGCGACAAGTTGCTTCACGGTCTCCTGGCTTAACCAGCGGCCGCCTCCGTTCTCGCTGTGAATGGAGTTTTTGTCCCAATTGTATCCGGTTTGAATGGCAGTAGATTTGCCCGAGTATTCGCGCATTTCTTTGCAATACTCCACCCATGCCTCATTGATTTCCGGATGTCGCTTGTATTCCATCGCCCCGCCGACTTCGATGACGATCGTGTTATAGCGATAATAACAAGCCATATCGACGAACGATCGGAAGAACACCATGTCGTTCTCGGCGGGCAAATACACTTTTAACGCGCGGAACGAACATAATGGCGTATTGTACACGATCCCTTTGCGCAGAAAACCGTCCTCCGCTTGTTGTCGTATCGTGTACGCGCCGTACAGCAGCCCTCTGAAGCTTGCTGCGTATACCGTAACATTTTCGTCCGTTACGATCGCAAATCCATCGGTATCGTCCACGCTGACATCTCCGAAATTCGTCCGCAGTATGTCGATCAATTCGTCGTCCATATGCTGTACGAAGCGGACATTCGTATACCCGTTAACATCCGCCCGCTCAGATAAGCTCTCCCGCACAATATGATTCAATAAAGAGCTTCCGCTTGTAATAGACGTGTCGATAGTCAGGTATGCGCCATCGTTCTCCAGTTTCTCATAGCGATTAAGCATGTTCATCATCGTGATTGCCTCCCTATGCGCATCATTATAGGGGCGACTGCGATCGGCGCTCAACGCCAAAAACTTCACATGCCGACGTTTATTATAGATTGCTCTGTCTACTGCTGATGCCGATGCCGATTGCGGAACTCCGTTGGACTGACGCTCGCGTATTTCATGAAAGCTTTGGAGAAATGCGACAAGTCCTCGTAACCGACGGAAGCGGCAATCGTCCCCACTGCCAGCAGCGTATGAATTAACATACGCACCGCCTGCTCCATTCGATATTGCGTGAGGAAGTCGTATGGCGTCTTGCCGAGTTGCTCGCGAAAACATTTGGAAAAATAGGAGCGCTCCAGTCCAACATGTTTTGCCATCATAGATACGGTCAGTTTACGGGAATAGTTGGTGCGAATCAGCAAAATTGAGCGCTGAATGAACTCGTCGGCGCTTCTTTTGCTGGCAGGCTGGCGGGACTGCGAACTAAGCCGACTTTCTTTCAACATATAGGCAATCAATTGTAGAAGATAGCTGATGCCAAGCGCTTCGCCTGCCATAGAGTCATCCGCAATACTATCGAACAATTGATCAAACAGTTCGGCGACGAGGCTTGCATCTTGGAAAGTATAAATAGGGCTCTCTGGCGTAATGCCTGCGGCTGCCAAATAATCAGACATCAGCCGGCCGTCGAAGCCTACCCATGAATAATGCCAAGGCTCAACATCGTTCGCTTGATAACGTCCGGGCACATTCGGAAACAACGTGAAGATTTGACCTGCCGTTAATTCATACACGCCGCCATTGATCCACAGCCGACCTTTGCCCGATCTGACGTAATGAAGCAAGACATGGTCGCGCATCGCCGGTCCATAGCTATGTCCGGGTGAGCAAATCTGGTGCCCGCAATAGTACAATTGGATCGGTTTCCCGGGCATAGCGGTAATAAAGCGTTCTTCGGCTGTCACTCCTATCGCCTCCACTGGCCCATCGTAACGTTTTGCTATCCGTTTCGCAATCGCAATCTTCGCAAAAACACGCAAATATACCAATCTTACACGCATTCTCCCCTCCGCTGTTATGGCGTTATCCTGTACGATAGATTCAATTGGAACCACAAATTGACTACTGAGGAGAGAGCGCATATGAACAGTAAGAGCGCCGCCGACCGCTGGCTGCTAACAGAGAACGGGATCCGTTGGGATATCCGCAATGATAATCAACTTCCGCACCAAGACAAAGTCGAGATGAGCGGATTTCAAGCGTCCGCCATCATCCAATACGGTGTCGACGATTCGGGCGTTTTACTTCTGCGAAGGACGGTCGTCTGGCCAAATCTTCGGACGATTCCGAACAATACGCATGCGAGCCTGACTCATGCGTACCCAACTGCCGCGACGCCGCTGCTTCTGGTGAACGGTCTGACGATCACGGAAGAACGCCCGCAGAAGATCGCGTTCGACGGTATTCTTCGTATCGAATCCATTGCCGAAGCAGGAATCGTTATTCGCCGCCAACTGTTTCCGGCAGTCGATGCGCCTGCGTTGCTGGAGACGGTTGAGGTTGAAAATGCAAGCGGCTCTCCCGTCCTGCTAGAGATGGAGTCATCCGATTACGAGGCGCGAGGCAGGGGGATCTCCGGCATTTATGCGATGGAAGCACGGTTGGACTCCACAACTTCAGCACGCATTCAGCCTGGGGAAACAGCCCGATTCACGATTGTCTATGCCGGCCGTGTTTGGCGACAACCTAGTCAAAAGTTAGATGGAACTTCGGAAGAGAAGCGCAGAAGCGATAAAATCAGTATGCTCCGGAACCGGCTTCGGTTACATACGCCAGATCCGGTTCTGAACCAAATGTTCGCGTTCGCCAAGCTGCGCGCCGCCGAAAGCATTTTCCGCACGAAGGAAGGCTTGTTGCATAGCCCCGGTGGGGGATCCTATTATGCTGCCGTATGGACGAACGACCAGATCGAATATGCGGCTCCCTTCTTCCCTTTCCTTGGCGATCCGGCTGCTCTTGAGGCGACTTCCAACGCATTTCAATTGTACGTGCCTTTCATGGGGCCGGATCTCGTTCCGATTCCTTCGTCGATTATCGCGGAAGGTCAAGATATATGGGAAGGAGTCGGCGACCGTGGCGATGCCGCGATGTACGCTTATGGCGCTGCCCGCTATGCGCTCGCTTGCGGAGATCGTTCGATAGCCGGGCAACTCTGGCCAGCAATCGAATGGAGCCTGTCCTATTGTCAAGCCAAGCTGACTGCCCAGGGCGTCGTCGCGTCGGATTCGGACGAGCTGGAAGGCAGATTCCCCGCAGGTTCAGCCAATCTGTCGACCTCATCTCTCGCCTATGACGCGTTCCGTCATGCGGCAATTGTGGCTAAGGAACTCGGACAAGTCGACTTGGCGACCGCTTATGAGGAAGCGGCTATCCAATTACGGCAGGCGCTTGAGAATTATTTCGGAGCGGAAGTCGAAGGCTTCGAGACTTATCGGTATTACGATGGCAACGATATACTGCGTTCATGGATCAGCTTGCCGCTTTGTATGGGGATATTGGATCGCAAGCAAGGCACGGTATCCGCCATGCTGTCGCCACGGTTATGGACGGAAGACGGTCTCGCTACGGAGGCCGGAGATCACGTGTTCTGGGATCGCTCCACGTTGTACGGATTCCGGGCCTTGTTTATTGCGGGGGAAACGGAGAAAGCACTGGCGCGACTCTCCGCTTACTCTAGGCGGAGACTGCTAGGGGATCACGTACCATATGCAGTAGAAGCTTACCCTGAAGGTGACCAGCGTCATTTGTCGGCTGAAAGCACGCTTTACGGGCGGATCATCACAGAAGGCTTGTTCGGCATCCGGTTTACGGGACTGGCCTCCTTCGCTTGCACGCCGCGCCTGCCAGCCGAATGGCCATCGATGTCTCTTTCGGCGGCTCAGATTTGCGGACGCGAACTTGATCTGATCGTCGAGCGCGCCGAGGGGAACGGAATGAGGCTGATTGTTCAGGAAAACGATCGGGAAACCGTCTTTATCGGTCACGACGGTAGCACTTTCGACGTTTCCCTGAACGAATAGCTTAAGCTTGGATTCTGGGCTTATCCGCATGGCAATCCGGATTCGGTACCAATCCAAGCTCAGCAAGCTTCGTTAAATAATAGCATTCTTCTCGCATCATATGATCCGGTATCAACGGGCTGAGCGTATCCAACACTTCGGCTGTCAGCTCCATTTGTTCCAGCTCGTACAGAAATCCGACGAACAGCTTCATCTCCAGGTCAATCTCCTGATGAAGCTTGCTGAAAGCCGGAAATCTCGTCAGACCTGTTCTCATGTATCCGGCCATCTCTATGCTCTTAAGATACAATTGTTGAAAATGCTTCTCGAACTTCTGGCTTCTCCGGATAAGCGGCTTCTCGACAAAGTCGAGATCGCTCGCGATCGCGGCGGCATGGCCCGCCGCGTCCGGAAGCCATAAAAAATCATGATGCAGCGCATCGAATGTTGGGACGGGTTTACCCGCGACAAGTGCGTTTAAGATGCGTAAATATTCTTCCAGCTCATTAACCATATGATTAATGAAGGTAGGCGGAAGTGAGATGGCGATTTTCCCCAAAATCGATCTTTGAAGCAGGTCGAGCTTAAACTGTCGAAAGCGATTCGTCAACTCGAGCGCCTGTTGCGATAGCGGCATGAGATCAGCTTCCGGCCTTTGGCGACGCGCCTGTTCCAACAATGCATCGAATGCTTGAATAAAAGATTTGGCAGTTTCGACGTCCCGGGCTTCTGCAGGCGATAACGAATTAAAAATGAATCTGGCGTGATCCCCCAAAATCTGCAGCCAAAAACGGTGCTCGTACAACGCTGAATCGTTCATCCACGATCTCCTCCCAATCCGGTTTCCTTCGAGCGTATGATCGTTCCCGCACGAAAATTCTCTTTTACCGCGCATATCCCTTTGGAAACTTGGAATGCTATGTCCGTTCCAATACCAAAGGAGGGTCCACATAATGAATTTTGGTTCAAACAACCATTCCAATCAATCTCTACAACAATGTGAGCAAATCATTCAGCAACTCGTGAATCAGACGCAACAAGCAAGTCAAAATTACCAACAGCTTCTGCAACAAGAGCAGCAAAATGCTCAACGGCTCGAAGAACTCGCTCACAGAGAACAAAAAGCCGCGCAAATGATACAAACGGCGCTTCAAGGACATCAAACCGTTATCCAACAACTGCAACAAGTTTCTAATCTTTGCAGACAAATCGAGCACTCGGCTCAAATGCAATTTAACGCAGGATACAATCAATCGAATCAAAACTTTGCGCCGCATTCCGCATATACCCAGCAACAACCGAACGCGTTCCAAAACCACAATCAAAATTTCAACACAGGTTACAGATCCATGCAGTA
Organism: Cohnella soli; assembly: GCF_042655525.1. Lineage (NCBI taxonomy): Bacteria > Bacillati > Bacillota > Bacilli > Caryophanales > Paenibacillaceae > Cohnella > Cohnella soli. The sequence continues at coordinate 278,600 of NZ_JBHSMI010000052.1, read as the reverse complement.
ATCTGCGTCACGGAACGAAAAAAAATGAAGAGAACCCTATCGACAAGGGTTCTCTTTGGTCATTCGAAACATCGGAGGAATGATGGGTATGACGTTCGATATTCATAACAAAGTTTCGATTGTCGCACTCGGCGGCGTTCACGAGATCGGTAAAAACATGTACGTGATCGAATGCGGCGAAGATATCGTCGTCGTCGATTGCGGTTCCAAGTTCCCGGATGAAAGCTTGCTTGGCATCGACGTCATCGTGCCGGATATCGCTTATTTGCTGGAAAACGAGGAGCGCGTCAGAGGTTTGGTTGTCACCCACGGCCATGAGGATCATATCGGGGGCATTCCTTATATCATCAAACGGCTGAACATGCCGATCTACGCCACGAGGCTTACGCTCGGCTTAATCAAAGGAAAATTAAAGGAGCATGGTCTCCTTGGCAAAACTGCGCTTCATCAGATCGAATCCAATACGCGTCTATTGCTGGGCAGCCTCCCGTTGACCTTTTTCAGCACGAACCATAGCATACCGGACTGCCTTGGCATCGCTTTCCACACCCCGCAAGGAACCATCGTACATACTGGGGATTTCAAATTTGATTTGACGCCGGTAAACGATCAGTTCGCGGACATTCATCGGATGGCTGAGCTCGGGACGAAAGGCGTTCTTGCGTTGCTGTCTGAAAGCACGAACGCCGAAAAGCCCGGTTTCACGCCTTCGGAACGTCTTGTCGGCGAACACATTCTCGAAGCATTCGCGAAAGCGACAGGGAAAATTTTCATTACGACATTCGCCTCCAATGTGCATCGGCTGCAGCAAATTATTAACGCGGCGGTGAAAACGGGACGGAAAACGATTTTCATCGGCAGAAGCATGGTAAACGTCGTTGACGTCGCCTCGAGCCTCGGTTATTTATCGGTTCCTCCGAATACAATTGTCGAAATCGAGGAGGCAGGTAAATACAAGCGAGAAGAGCTCGTCTTCGTCTGCACGGGCAGCCAAGGCGAACCGATGGCGGCACTCGGACGCATTGCCAGCGGCAATCATAGGCAAGTCGAGGTATCTCCGGGAGATACGGTCATTTTTGCCTCGTCTCCGATTCCCGGCAATGAACGTAACGTCGCCCGGATCGTCGATAATTTGTTCGCAAGGAAGGCCACCGTCATTTACGGCTCGGGGGCTTCAACCGGGATGCACGTTTCCGGACATGCCAGCCAGGAAGAGTTGAAGCTGATGCTGACCTTGTTTCGGCCGAAATATTTTATTCCGATTCACGGCGAATACCGCATGCTGCACCTCCATCGCTTGCTGGCAGAAGCCGTCGGCGTCGATCCGGGTAACATCTTTATCGTGAACAATGGAGACGTCGTCGATATCGTAGGCTCGGAAGCGATTCAGGAAAGGAAAGTGCCGAGCGGCAATACGTATGTAGATGGACTCGGCATCGGGGACGTTGGAAATGTCGTCCTTCGCGACAGGAAAGTTCTAGCAGAGGACGGCATTCTGATTATCGTTCTAACGCTTGGCAAGTCGGACCATAAAGTGATCGCAGGGCCAGACATTGTCTCCAGAGGGTTCGTGTTCGTGAAAGAGTCGGAAGCGTTAATGGACGACATCTATCGGCTAACGCTGGCTGAAGTCGACCGCCTTCTGCAAGGCAACGAGAAACAGGCCATCCAGTGGAGCGTCTATAAGCAGGCCATCAAAGAAGCCGTCGGTAAGTTTCTATTCGCAAAGACGAAAAGAAGACCGATGATCCTTCCGATCATCATTCAAGTCTGAATCTATTCTAGCCGCTGGATTGCAGCTTCATCGTTCTGATGAGCGGACGATTCGTCGTCCTGTCCCGCTCGATGCTCGATTCGACCTGAAAAACGTCCCGCAGCATTTGCTCGGAGATGACTTCTTCCGGCGTGCCATGCCCATAGACGGTTCCTTGCTTCATGACGGTCACCCGGTCGGAATACAAGGAAGCATGATTCAAATCGTGCAGCACCATGATAACGGTCATTCGCTGATCGCGATTCAACTCGCGCACGAGCTCCATAATTTCGAGCTGATGGCAAATATCCAAATAAGTCGTCGGCTCGTCCAGCAATAACGCTTTCGGCTGTTGGGCGACGGCCATGGCGATGCGGACACGCTGACGCTCGCCCCCTGATAATTCCAGCACGCTTCTGCCCGACATGGCCGACGTTCCAGTCAATTGTAAGGCCTGTTCCACAACGGCTCTATCATGATCGTCCAGCTTTTGCATCCAGCCTTTATGCGGAAATCGTCCATACGAAACAAGGTCGTATACGCTAATATCCGTCATCCGTTCTTGTGCCTGTGACAACATGGCCAGATGACGGGCGAACGGCTTTGTACCCCACGAATTCGCATCCTTTCCTTCGACAAGGACGGCGCCGCTCGAGCTTGGCAATTGACGAGAGAGCACTTTCAGCAATGTGCTTTTCCCGCAGCCGTTCGGTCCGAGAATGCTGTGAACGAGCCCCGCTTCGAACTCGACGCTCACATCGTTCATAACTGTATGTCCGCGATAAGCAACCGCCAAATGTTCTCCGCGTATCATTCCTGGACCCCTCTCTTTCTGAGCAAGTATAAGAAAAAGGGAGCTCCGACCGCGCCCATCATAATGCCGACGGGCAATTCGATCGGCGCGAACAGCACGCGGGAAAGCGTGTCGAATATCGTCAACACTGCGACGCCGAGCAGCGCCGAAGCGGGAAGCATCACGCGATAATCGTTGCCCAGCAACAGTCGGACCGTATGCGGTACGACCATGCCTACGAATCCCAGCAGACCGACGATGCTGACGGCGCTGGCGGAAAGAAGCGCCGCTGCAGCCGTGACCAACAATCTCGTTCGTTCGACGTTCAAGCCCAGCCCTTTCGCGTCCGCGTCACCAAGCATCAAGATGTTCATGCGTTGGGATGCGAGAAGCGCGAATAGTGTTCCGACGATCGAGTAAGGCAACAGCGTCTGCAGTTGCGGCCAGCTTTTGGCCGATAACCCGCCGACGAGGAAGAGCAGCGCCCCGTCGACGCGGTCGCTGTAAAACGTGAGCAGGCCGGAGATGCCCGAGCTGAAAAACGCGGACACCGCCACTCCGGCCAGAATGATCCGTCCGGGACGCACGCCGTTCTGCCAAGCCAGCGCGTAGATCAACACTGCAGCTCCGAGGGCGCCCACGAAAGCGGCCGGCGTCATCAAGTACGCGTAAGCCGGGAACAGAACAAGCGTAGCGACGCCGAACAGCCCCGCTCCAGATGAGACGCCGATCACGTGCGGGTCAGCCATCGCGTTGCGCATGACACCTTGAAGCAGCGCCCCTGCCAGTGATAAATTCACGCCGACAAGTGCGGCGATCAGCGTACGCGGTAATCTGACGTTCCAGACGATATCCCTGAGCGCGCCTTGATCGCTGCCGGCGAACACGCGGACGATTTCCATCGCGCTCACTTTCACCGCTCCACTAACGAGACTGAATACGATACCTCCGAGCGCCAGCACTGCTAGAGCCGTAAACACGGCTACGCGCCAAGACACGGATTTGCGAATGTTCGTCTTCATCTTATTGCCCAAACGCTTTCGGGTAGACGATCTTAGCTAAATGCGCAAATGCCCGGTCGACATGTAAGCCCGGCACGTTAACGAAATCCGCCGGCAGGAAAACCATTCGCTTTTCTTTGACGGCGCGAAGCGAAGCCCAGGCCGGATTCTGCTCCAGCTCTTCTTTCAGCTGTTTACGTCCATATTCCTCGGTCCCATGAACGATCAGAAACAAATAGTCCGGGTCGGCTTCGATCAGCTTCTCAATGCTGTAAGGCACGGAGCTTGGCATTTGCCCGGAAGGCATGCTCTCGGCTACGTTCTTCATGTTTAATCGATCGGCAATGTCTACGGCGAGGCTGCCGCTCTTCTGAAGCGACACCCCCATCGGCATAATCGTAAGTGCGGCATAACTTGGCGATTCATCCGGGAGCTTGCTGACAATCGCATCAATGCGATCGTCCATGTCTTTGATGGCCTTGTCTGCCTCCGCTTCTTTCCCCAGCAGTTGACCGAACTGCTTGGCGGCTTTTCGAATGTCTTCAACACTTTCGATTTGCACGAGAACAAGCGGTACGCCGACGGCCGCAAGCGCATCTTTCAGGCCGGCGTGGAAGAACGGCTGCCCGATGACAAGATCCGGTTTCAGGCTGGCGATTTTCTCCATGCTGACTTCGTTGATTTGTCCGACCTCTTCGACCGAACGCGCCGCCTCCGGGACAGGCGTTCCGGGTGCACTGGCCCGCCCGATCGCTGTCCCTCCAAGCTGATAAAACAATTCCAGCGCTTCGGTATTCAGGATGACGACGCGTTCAGGCTTGCGAGGCAACGCGGCGTCTTGTCCCCCCTGTTCCTTGGTCGAAGCAGCACACCCCGACAGCATCGACACCAATAAAACCATACACAAGAAAAGACTTCGTTTGTTTTTCAATGCAATCCCGCTTTCCTGTCGTCATCATCGCTTAAAGTTAACGATCGAATCGGATATCGTATTCCATGACGCGTGCTGTCTCTTCTGCTACCTCTGTCCCGAGCAACCGTTCGACCATATGAAATGCCATATGAATGCCCGCGGAGATGCCTGCCGAAGTGACGATCCGGTCTTCATCGACGTATTTGACGCCATCGACGACGGTCGTCTCAGGGAAGTCGGTTCGGAGCCATTCCAGGCTGGCCCAATGCGTTGTTGCTCGTTTGCCGTTCAGCAATCCAGCCTTGGCCAATAGCAGCGCCCCGGTGCACACGGAAGTCATCCATTGCAATTGCACGTCTTCGAACCGTTGCCGTATCCAATCGATCAAATGTTCATTGTGAATTTCCCGCCGCGTGCCCAACCCGCCCGGAATGACGAGCAGATCAAACGCCGGAGCAGAGTGAAAGCTGTAATCTGGCTGTACTTTGAGCCCGTTGCAGGCAACGACAAGCCCTCCGGTTTCCGATATCGTCTGCACTTCGAACGGCTGGAACAAATCCGGCTGGCCACGGTTAAGTACCGTAACAGAGAACACTTCGAACGGCCCGGCAAAATCAAGAACTTCAACGTCGTCGAACAACAAAATGCCTACTTTCCATGGTTTCATGGGATGACCTCCTCGACTTTTTTCATTTCCTTCTATTTTACCGGGGATTTTTACCACCCCATATGGCTCTCATGGGCTATTTCCACCCGTGCAACGACACCATTCCGCCATGATAGCTCGATCGAGTCATAGATAAGCTCCAACACACGGGCTACAATGATGCCATAAGCAACCAAGATTCGAATGAGCGGAGGAATTGGGATGTACAAAAGAGTAATGGCGGGCATGATCATCCTTGCATGCGTCTTCGGACTGTATTTGATCGTCTATTCGCTTCCGGCCAAGCAAACGCCGGAGCAGCCATCGGCAACGTTCAAAGTGCCGGATACTCCGGTCGACGCCGACGCCGCGATGCAGCAATACAAGAGCAACTGCATCGCATGCCACGGCGACAGCCTGCAAGGCGGTATGGGCCCTAATCTAACGAAAGTCGGGGGCACGATGACGAAGGAACAAATCTTTAAGCAAATCGCCAAGGGAGGCGGCGGAATGCCGAGCTTCGAGCAGAAGCTGACAAAAGAGCAAATCGTGGATGTGACAAACTGGCTCTCAGCCATGAAATGAGCGAAAGCCGTTACGGGAAACTACCCTCGTAACGGCTTTTTATTCGGAGATATTGTTCTCGATCGCAAATCGCGCGAGTTGGACGCGGTTATCCATTTTCAGTTTGTACAAAATGTTTTTCAGGTGATTTTTGACCGTGTGCTCCGAAATAAACAATCTATCGGCAATCTCGCGGTTGGACGATCCCGTCGCGACCCAGCGCAAAATTTCTTTCTCTCGAGCCGTAATCGACGCTTGGGCAGCCGACTGGTTCATCTGATGGGTCAGCTCTTTCAAGATAAGATGGGCGAAATCCCGCGACAACGGCTGGTCGTCCAGCACGATCCCCCGTAAATAGCCAAGCCATGAAGACGTGTCCAAGTTTTTAATCAAATACCCGGAAGCCCCTTTCTTTAACGCATCGAACAGATGAAGCGCGTCGTCGGAGACGGTAACGATGACGATTTTGACGTACGGGTATTTGTCTTTGATCTCCTTCGTTGCGGCGAGGCCATCCATGTCTTTCATATTGATGTCCATAAGAATCAAGTCGGGCTGCCAGTCTTCGGTCAAGCGAACGGCGTCAGCGCCGCTTCTCCCTTCGCCGACGACTTCGAACAAAGTATCTTTCGACACGATATAACGCATCGCTTCCCGGGCATGTTTGTGATCGTCTACGATAAGCACGCGATAGGGTTGAGCCATGACGATTCTCCTTTACAAATGACGTGAGGCGTTGCTACACCCATCATAGAGGAAAATCCCGGGATGCGGATGACTCGTAAGGGCTAACCCTACCGCGGCGTTAAATTATGGGAAAAGACTCTGTCGGTTCGCCGAGTTTCGCCTATTCCACCGCTATCCTATGGAATGAGACTGAGATCTAACACATGATTAAGAAATTACTCCTCTACGCTTTGCCTCACAACTACCATCGCCACGATCACGAGAACGAAGGCGACAAGCGCAAGCAATGGAATTGTCACAAAGCCAAGCCAATCGATATAGTCGACATTACATGGAACACCATTCGTGCAAGGTTTTATTTCATGGAAGCCAGGCACTTTCTGCAGCATATAGTGATAAGCGGAAATGACGGCGCCGATAATGCTGAGCGGTAAAACATAAATTCGAATGGAAGTATCACCCCGATAGGCTGCGATTCCGAGAATGATGCTCATAGGGTACATCGCAATTCGTTGATACCAGCAAAGCTCGCAAGGCACATAACCGCGAATTTCGCTGAAGTACAAGCTTCCTAACGTTGCAACGACGGAGACAATCCAGGCAAAATAGAGCAAATAAGGCTGTAAGGCCGCTATTTTTCTGCTCATTGCTTGGCACCGCCGATTTCTTTATCCATAATAGATTTGATTTCGTTGAGATCAAACGGATTCGAAACTTTAATGCCATTAATAATAATAGTCGGCGTCTGGTTAATTTTGTATTTCGATACGATAGCGGTATCCGTCTGAACTTGCGGCATAGTCGTATTTTGCGCCATATCTTTGGCTAACTGCTCGATATCGACTTTCGTCGGAAGAGATTGCGCGACTTCCGTTATTTTCGTCTCGGTAATCCAAGCGGCATCATGATTAGTAGTCGGTTGGGCTGCGAACATCGCTTCATTAAACTCCCAGAACGCCTCTTTATTTTGCTTAAAGATGGCTTCCCCCGCTATCGCCCCCAACGTTGATTGTTCCCCATGGAATAACGTATTGATAAAGGCCAACTTGGCTTGTCCCGCATCGATGTATTGGGCTATTAATTGCGGATAGACGGTGGCGCTCCACTGTTTGCAAGCCGGACACATGTAGTCTCCGAATTCGATAATCGTTACTTTGGCTTGTTCATTGCCGATGACAGGTTGATCGACGAGCGACGGAAGATCCGACAATCGCGAATGATCCTTCGAATCGTTGCTTTGGCGATTAATGAAGTAGATCGCCGCGAATAGAACAAGAAGGGCTGTTGTGTACAGAACCAGCATTTTGCCCGGATTGGATTTCGGCTTCGACTTTGACTTTATTTGGGCTGGTTTCATTTTCATTCTCCTCGATCTGCAATTGGGTTTCCTTTCTATATTACAGGGTTCGTAGAGTCCTCTAAATGACTCTTTAGAGCTATTTTCTTTCTTTTTCAACAACTTTAGCGGAGCGACCATGTAACTGCAAACAAAAAGCCGCGTTTCCGCGGCTTTCACAATGAATTTCCTTTACACGACCGGAGCCGTCACGCCGTGCTCAGCCCATTGCTCCAGCGTCGGGCCATACAGATCAGGAGCGCGAAGACCGGCTTGGCGCATCAGCACGGTCAGTTGCCCACGGTGGTGAATCTCATGGTGGACAAGCATGTTTAAGGTTACCCCGTTAGGCCATTCCTGACCGAATACGTTGCTTACGACGAACAGATTGTCATCCTTCCAGTTGGAAGTGACCGCATCGAGCATCGCTTGCGATGTTTTTTTGTAGGCTGCCGCAATGTCTGCCGCCGAAGTCGGAACGGGCGCGTCCGAGCCTGGCGCTTCAAAGACGAGCCCCATCGGCGCAGTCATGTCATGCAACGATTGCACGAGATGCCATGCGAGGCGGCCGAGCGTGCGATTCACGTCCGTTATTTGTTGACCGAGCGAATCGTCCGTGAGCGCCTCGAGCGCCCGAAGCGTTCCTGCCGATTCGTGCTTCCAAGTGTTCTCGAAATCCGCGATTTGTTTGTACATTAGTGTTAGCCTCCTCGTATGTGTTGTTTATGTCAAGCGAGTCGGGGTTGTCCCGCTCCCGCTATGCCATCAAATATTTTCCGGTGATCGACTGCTCCGCATGCACGATCTGCGCCGGCGTGCCCTCGAACACGACCTGACCGCCTTTACTGCCTCCATCAGGTCCCATGTCGATAATCCAGTCCGCCTGACTGATCACTTCAAGGTTATGCTCGATGACAATCACCGTGTTGCCGGTATCCACGAGCCTGTTCATGATTTCGACCAGGTGGGCGATATCCGACATATGCAGACCTGTCGTCGGCTCGTCCATGACGTAGATGCTGCCTTTCTTATGCAGCTCGCTCGCTAGCTTGATGCGTTGGCATTCTCCACCCGATAGTGTGCTGAGCGGCTGGCCGAGCGTGACATAGTTCAGTCCAACGTCACTCATCGCTTGTAGTTTACGAACGACTTCTTTTAATTCGAAGAAGTCCAGCGCCTGCTCCACGGTCATCTCCAGCACTTCTGCAATCGACTTCCCGTTCAATTTGTAAGCGAGCACTTCTTCCTTGAAGCGTCTGCCTCCGCATACTTCGCAAGGCAGCTTTACATCGTCCAGATATGCAAGGTCTGTATACACGACGCCGAGCCCTTGGCAATTCTCGCAAGCTCCCTTGGAATTAAAGCTGAACAAACCTTGATTCACCTTGTTCGCAGATGCGAACGCCTTGCGCACATCGTCCATAATCCCCGTGTAGGTCGCCGGATTCGAACGAGTCGACACGCCAACCGCGGATTGGTCGATGACGATCGCATCAGAATGCTGGCTTAGGAAAATATCGTTAATTAACGTGCTCTTTCCCGAGCCGGCAACTCCGGTCACGACGGTCAGCACACCGGTCGGAATATTTACGCTTACGTCTCGCAAGTTGTGGAGCGTGGCGTCCTTAATGGAAAGCTGGCCAGACGGTTGCCTGCAATCACCCTTTAACTGGAGCGGTTTGCTCATATGATTGCCTGTCAACGTGCCGGACTCTAATAAACCTTGGAAGCTTCCTTCGAACACGATTGTACCTCCGTGCGTGCCGGCGTGGGGACCAACGTCGACAATGTGGTCCGCCACTTTAATGACATCGGGATCATGTTCGACGACGATTACAGTATTGCCTTTATCGCGCAGTTTCTGCAGCAAGCCATTTAGCCGGTGTACATCGCGAGGATGCAGGCCAACGCTGGGTTCATCGAAAACGTACGTAACATCCACGAGGCTGCCGCTCAAATGTTTCACCATCTTGACGCGTTGAGATTCGCCTCCGGACAGCGTGTCCGTCTCGCGATCCAACGTCAAGTAGTCCAGACCGATATCAACGAGATGCTGCAGCCGCTCGGTCAACGACTTGACGATCGGAGCTGCGGTGGCATCGTCGATCTCTCGAATGACGCGGATGAGCTGTCCGACCTCCATCGCCGCCAGTTCGGCAATATTGTGACCGTTGATTTTACAACCGAGCGCCGACTGACTCAATCTTGCGCCTCTGCAGCTGGAACAAGGTCCCTCGGAAATATACGGCGCGACGGCTTGTTGCGTACGCTCGGACTTCGTCTTCACGTCCTGCTTGATATACTTATTGGTGAATTTCTCGAGGATGCCTTCCACCGTAATGTTCATGGCCTTTCCGGCGAAATCCATTTCCACTTTTCTCGCTTTGGCATACAGCAGCAGCTCGAGTTCATCTTCAGTGAAATCGCTGAGCTTCTTATCGAGGTTATATGACCCCGACTGAACGACCATATTCCATTCCCAGTTGCCCGGTGCGTAACCCGGCAGCAGGATCGCCCCTTCGTTTAATGACTTCGACATGTCCACCGCTTTGCTCATATCGACGCCTAATCTTCTGCCTAGCCCGTTACACTCGGGACACATGCCTTGCGGGTCGTTAAAGGAAAAGAAATTCACCGGTCCAACATAAGGTTGTCCGACTCTGGAAAACAGAAGTCGGAGTATCGGCGAAATATCGGTAATCGTGCCCATCGTGGAATGGGATCCGCCGCCCAGCCGCTTCTGATCGACAACGACGGCCATGCTCAGGTTTTCAATCGCATCCGCGTCCGGCTGCGGAAAACGCGGCAGAAAGTTGCGGACGAACGTACTGAAATTCTCGTTTAGCAGGCGCTGAGATTCGGATGCGATCGTATCGAAGACGATCGACGACTTACCCGAGCCGGACACGCCGGTAAAAATCGTAATTTTCCGCTTCGGGATACGCAAAGATACGTTCTTGAGATTGTTTTCCCTCGCACCCGTGATGACAATGTACTCCTGGTTCGATTCGCTCATAGCTTGCATCCCTCCAATTATGAGAATAACATAAACCGGCCGCATCCGGAGACCGCCAACAACAAAAAAGCTCCTTTTCAGGAGTGTGGACTGACCATGAATTCATTAAGTTGGCAGCAGGATAGTCTAATCTATTCTCGAATATTTAACGAATTGAAAATTTTCCATTTGAGATCCTTTAAGGAGGAAGAGCATGAAAGCAACCATCATCGATAAGCCGTCCATGACATTCATCGGTTTAGCGGCTAACGTGACTCTCTATGATGTGCAACAGAATCGAACAACCCTTAATCTATCGGCGAATTTCATGGAAAGAAGATCGGAAGTCAATAATTGTATGAACGAAAGAGAAGTATTTGGTCTTAGCACGGACCCTGAAGATTATCATCCTGAAATGGATCATTTTGAATTTTTTATCGGAGTTGAAGTTCATTCAACCGAGGAAATTCCGTATGGGATGGTTGTTAGAGAGATCCCCGCCAATACTTATGTTTTGTTTACATTCAATGGTCCTTTCGAAAATGCGGGTGCCGTGCATGCTTATTTATACTCTACGTGGTTAAAAGAAAGCGGATATGAACTCGCTGGGCTATATGATATCTAAATCTATGATGAAAGAAATCATGGTCCCGAGTCTGATCTTTCTGTTACGGACATTTGCTTTCCCGTTCGCAAGAAGTTTAGAAAAGACTGATTAACCTCGAACCAATAATGGCTACTGACAATCTTGAGGATGCAAACTGAGTACCATTCCAGGTCATAAGGTTTTCGACATATCCTAATGTATCGGAGTTTGTAGTTCCAATAATACGTTGCAAAGCAAGCAAATCATAACTCATGCCTGTTCCGTTTGTAACAATAGGATACAATGCGCCTAAAGCAAGTACTTCACCTTTGGTGGGTTGCTTGAGTTTGCCATTATCGTTGTAATATTGTGATAAGTAGTCATAGCCTTTATTACTAATGTCAATTGTAAATAGCACGTCAAGCTGAGGACTACTGACACTCACTTTGTAGAAGTCTTCATAAATCACATTGAACTTATACTGCTTATTATATTTTTCAACATCGAACATTTCATGTAGGCTGTTATTTTTGAAGGAATAGATATAAAAAACACCATATCCACCGCTTCCTCCAGTATTAATACTGACTAATATATCCTGTACATTATCCTTAGAAAAATCTCCAAGGAATAGCCTGGCATTATATCCCGCATTGTTTTGAAGATTTACCGTTGTACTTTGATTAGAATGTCCATCTTGAATAACAAGCGTAATGTTATCTGCAAAAATCCCTCCGGATTTATTTCCGTATAAATACACGTTATCAATGATTCCGTCTCCATTTACATCTCCTTGCTTCATATCGAGCAAAGAAATACTTCTTGAAAGAGCATAATTACCATACGCATGATTGCGAAATTGTCTATACAGATTAAACATCCCCTTTTCATAAGCCAAATGACCTGTGTCAACAAATATATGTAGGTTAATGACTATATGATTGTGTAGATGCCTATGAAGGAAAGGAAAAATCAACATGGAAGGTGATGATTACATGGTGGATATTTTACAGTTCACACGCCGGTACAACGAGGTTTGGAACGAAGTGGAGTTGCTCGCGAAGGCGCAAACGGATTTTGTCATCTCGTTTACGCCCTCGGGCGTGCAAGCGGTGTTATCGAACGGCTGGTTCACACCTTCTATTGAAATGAAAGATGACGGAAGTACAATCTCGCGGATTCAGGTAGCCGCCCCTGCCGGACCTTGTTCAAATCTTCGACCGCCATATAATTCCAACAGCCAACCGGAAGCCGGCTGACTCCGTTAAATCCCCTCATATCGCTCCTGCAACATTCGCATGAGCAGATCAGACGCCATGCCTGCCTCGATCGCAAATCTAAGGCATGTCCATATGAAAGCTTCGTTCTATCCATAGGGATTGAGCTTAGGAGAATATTTCCCTCAGCGGCAGGCTCAGCCCATCGAAGCAAAACGATCTCACGTCCTGATTAGCACTCTTGAGATAAGCGATGTAGTTCACGATATCATCCTCCTCGAGTTGGTAGACGATGATCTGCTCGTTAATCGGATCTACGACCCAGTATTCCTTGACGCCGCAGCGCTTGTACAGATTCAGCTTCGTAACCGCATCCTTGCTCCTGCTGGAAGGGGACAGTACTTCAACAACAAGCTTAGGAACACCTTTGTATCGATCCTTATCGTCCCGGTTGTCTTTGTCGCAAATGACAATAATGTCCGGTTGGACGACGCAAATATTGTTCGGATCCTTATCGAATGTGATATCGAATGGGGAGGTAAGTGGCGTGCAACTTGTTCCTTTGAACCAATTGTAGAAAGCACCGTGGAGTTCATGTACAGCCATCTGGTGCTTATACGATGGGGATGCGAGATTATAAACGACGCCGTCGATCAACTCGAAACGTTGCTCCGAATGTTCCACCAGCTCGACATACTCCTCATAGGTCACCCGCGCCCCGCTTGTCTTGTACTCTGCAAGCCCTTCCATGACACGGCCGGCTTCCGCTCCGTCACAAGGTGAAATTTTGGCGATGTCTTTGCCTTTACGGGTAACGATGATTTCTTCGCCGGCTTCCACATACTTCAAATACTTGCCGAAATTGTTCTGCGCTTGCGTTGACGGAACTTTCATGGGAATACCTCCATTTAGCTAAGATGTGATTATTATATTTTATTTTAGCTATTTTGTACACTTATCGCATGATATTAGCCAATATCCGTTTCCCATCCTCAATACTATACTTTCGTATAATATTGCCGCGTTCGGCCATATGGTACATTTTCCGTAGCCCGCAAACGTCGACTAATCGGAATGAACGTCTGCCGGCGCATACAGGAGGAGTGTGTCCGAGATGAAGGAGGAGATCGACCAGGAACATATCGGTAACACGATCGATACGGAGGAACGCCGTTATCTCGTAGGGCGCGAGAAAGAAGTCGCCTTTTTGCGGGAATGCCTTACCTCTTCTCTCCGGGACGGAAGCATCATTCATTTGTACGGAATGGAATATTGGTTGCGTGAAGAATTTCTTCCTCAGTTGTCCAAAAACACGCTAATCGTCATTTCGGGAAGATACCCGCTACAGGGTGGCTGGAGCTTCTCTCCGGCGTGGCGCGAGCTCATTTGGCGTTTGCCCATCGACGATCTGGATTTTTCGTCAGTTAAAGCATATTTGGCGCGTGCAGGCATTGCACATGAAGAAACGGTCCGTCATATCTGGAATCAGACAAAAGGACATCCGCTCACCTTGTCGCTGCTAGTGTCTACGACGCTTGCGCAGCATTTCCGGCAAGTCGTCGCTTCGGAAGCGCGCGATGTATTCTCCCAGGTTGTCGGTGCATGGTTGAGAGAAGTTCCGGATGCACATTTGCGCGAATTGGTAGAGACAGCCGCAGTGCTGCGCCATTTCAACGAGGAATTGCTGGCCTATGTAATGGATAAGCCGGTTGCGACGGAACAATTTCTGAAGCTCGTCAGCCTCAGTTTCATTCGCCGGGTCGATCGGGGGTGGCTTCTGCATGATCTGATGCGGGACGCGATATGCTTCGAGCTACGCCGCCGCCGCCCCGACCATTACGAAAGCCTGAGGAAGCGATGCATCATGCATTACTATTACCGCATTAAGGCGTCCGCCAGAAGCAAAACGACGGCATGGGAAAGCGAAGAGTGGATTTATTACGTGGGCGATCAGTGGATTCGAGGTTTCTTTTACCAACAAGCCGCCTCCTGCTCGTGGGAGCCGCTGCACGCAGGCAACTGGACGGAAGCGGAAGCGTACGTCGAGCGGCGAAGGAGGAACGCGAAGGATACCCGGTTCAGCTACCGCAATCCCGAAACCCGGGAAGTCTACGAGTATTTCATCTCCGCCGAAGAAAGTCTGTACACGTTGAAGCATATTCGTCTGCACGAGCTGTATGAGTTGGACTCTGGCATTGTAAAGCTCATTCGGGACACCCGCGGCGCCGTTTGCGGCTTATCGGCCATCGTTCCGATCAACGTCGACACCGTCGATTATTTGTGCATTCATCCGCTCTCTTCGTCGTATTTCTCCAAGTTAACGGAAGCGCAACTGAAAGAGTATAAGCTGTCCCCGAATACGAAGGCCGGCTATTTCGTCATGACGATCGACGTAGGCGACTTCAGCGACCTGGTCATGCGCGAGGCAACAGGCATTACTTTTATCAACCATATGCTTTCCCCCGGTATATGCATCGCGGCGCCGCCCGCCCACCCGATGTTCGAGGACATTCATCTCCGCCTCGGATGCGAGAAATTGGCGGGCTCGGAACACTGCGCATATGACGGGATAACGCCTACGCCGTTGTATGCGATAGATACGCGCGGGAACAAGCTGCAGCAATTCCTGAACAAAATGATCGCTTTGGCAGGCCTTCCGCACATGCAGGACCCGGAAGACGAAGGGTTGGCTTCCTTATCGGAGAGGGAAAAAGATGTCGTGGAGCTGCTTGTCAAAGGGTACACGAACCTGGAAATCGCCGGAAGTTTGTATTTAAGCGAAATTACAGTGAAGAAGCATCTCGGCAATATTTTCCGCAAACTGGATGTCAAAAACCGTGCTCAACTCGTTAACCGGTACATGAGAAGTTCAAAATAAGAATTTCCCCGAATGGACCCTAAGTTCCATTGTCCAGAGGCTTTCAAAAGATACTATACAAGGAGAATGCAAGATGAAATGGTTAGTGCTTGTTCATGTGTTGACTGCAATTATCGGTATCGGCCCCACGTATTTCGGCCATGTCCTGTGCCGAGGGGGACAGCGGGTAGGAGAGCTCCGGAGGTCCCTTGAGCTATTCGGCTTCCTGAATTTCTTCCCTAAAATCGGGGGTACGATCGCCGTATTGTCCGGGCTCCTGCTCGTCTGGCTGGACGGCTGGAAGTTTGCCTCGTTCTGGATTATCGGCTCGCTCGCGCTTTATGTCGCGATTCAGATCGTGGTGGTCGGTCTGCTCGGACCGATGACGGGGAAGCTTCAGAAGCTGATAAGTGATCCTGCGCTGAAAGCAGAGCAGGAGCTTCCAGCGGAGTCGGCAGTGCTGCTCGCCAAAGTGAACGTCCTGTTCTATGTCGCATCGGCGCTCGGACTTGTATTGTTTGCATTTATGATTATGAAACCGTAATGATCGAAATTCACCTCAAAACCACAAGGGAAGGTTGACCAAAATGAAGAAAAGTACGTTGTTGCTTACGATGCTTGTTTGCTCCACATTGATCGGAGGAAGTCTGTCTGCTTCCGCCCACTCCGTTGCGCCGAAAGCCGCCGAACTATCTGTGCTCGTCAACGGCGTGCCGGTGCAGTCTTCCGATAACCACACTTGGAATGGTAAAACGTATGTATCCGTCGCACAATTCGCGAAGCTGTTCAATAAAACCGCGATCGTCGGCAAAGATAACAAGTCCGTCACTTTTAATGGCAAAACCATCTCCAACGTCCGACTGCACGAAGGTACAATGACAGCATGGATCAGAGACCTCGCCGACGCTGTCCACGCGCAAGCCGTCACTGTGGATGCGACCAAAAACGAAGTATACGTCCTAGCGCTGCCGGAAGGAACCGTCCAAATTACGCCGCTCGTTCCTGCGATGGGAGAACACTGGTCGAACCCGCAAGCCGGCGATTTGCCGACAGGTCCGATCTATGGGGTATACAAGGGTAAATTGGTGTTCCTCGAATACATGGTTGCGCAAGAAGACTTCGTCGCAGGCAAGAATCATGTCAATGTACCGGGCATGAAGGGATATCCGTCTCCATCCGTCGTCCAGTTCGATTTGGAATTCCAAGAGCACGGGCATGAGGGCTTCGAAGTGCCGCACTACGACATTCATGCTTACTTCATCTCAGATGAAGAACAACAGAAAATCAAGTAATATCGAAAAGAAAATCGGATCGTATAGGCGATTCAACCGTTTAAGCGCAATTGAGAAGAGGCTCGTACTGTGCAGGGTAGTCAACATGCCTGCCTGTGCGAGCTTTTCGTTTGTAACTGAACACTGCAACACGCTGAGGTTGCCCGTTCTCTCCACTACTACCATCGTATAAACCACTGCAATCGAAGATTAATCTCCTTTGTCCAAAATCCCTCTCGCTCAGGTAAACTTGCAGCGCAAGGAAAAAACCTCCTTTGCTCGGAATCCCCTTCGTTCAGGAGCGCAATTTTGTTGTTGGAAAGGCTGTGTCTGTGGCTATAGGGGGCCAAGGGTCATTTCTATGCTGGGGCAGCCTTCCTGAGTGAAGGGGATTTTGGCAAAAGGGAACATAGGGAGTACATTGCTCTAGTTCTACTCCCCCCAGAAAGTAGCTCAGTCACGCAAAAGGGACCGCCCACTATGGCGGCCCCTCTCTTTATGATTCGTTTATTACCAAGGCACGATACCCGCGTCGTTAAAGAAGCCGCCTGTCGGGCCGTCCGAAGACAATGTCGCCAGCCAAACGGCCGTTCGAGCCCCTTCCTCCGGTGTCCGCAGGCCGGTGAACCCATTCAACGCCGTTGCGCAATAACCCGGGTCCGCCGCATTGACTTTGATCGCCGTTTCCCTTAAGTCATTTGCATAAAAGACAGTCAACGCATTCACTGCCGCCTTCGACGAATTATACCCGATCATCAGGAAGGAAGCCAACTCGAAGTTGGGATCGCTATTCAGCGTCAGCGAGCCGAGCGAACTGGACAGATTGACGATCCGTCCCTGCTCGGATGCTAACAGCAGCGGCACCATCGCTTTCGTCGTGCGGAACACCCCGAATACGTTCGTCTCGTATACAGCTCGCATCGAACGGATATCGTAGTTGCTCGGTGGCTTCTCGTCGACGAGAATGCCGGCGTTGTTCACGAGAATGTCCAGCTTGCCGAATTGTTCGCGGATAGCGGCGGCAGCGTCGTCGACTGCAGGCTGATCGGTCACGTCCACCTGGATAAACTGGGCGTCTATGCCTTCTTTGACCAGCAGCCGCTCCGCTTCCTTACCTCTTTCCTGATCCCTTGCGCCGATCAGCACCGTTATGCCCAGCTTGCCGAGCTGCCGGGCAATCTCGAAGCCGATGCCTTTATTCGCGCCTGTCACCAGCGCAACCAGTTGTACGTTGTCCATTGCTTCCCGTCCTCTCTGTGACACCCTGATTTACTTTACATACACTTTCAGCCAGCCGTCGCCAATAGCCGATTCGTCGACCCAAGCACCGCTGCTGTACTTCCCGAACTTCAAGGTGCCGCTCACTTCCGACGTCAGCCACTCGTAGCCGGCATAGTCGGACGTTTTCGACTGGCTGAGCACAATTGCATACGTTGCGCCGCTGCCCAGGCCTGTATAGGTAAGCGGAATGTCGATGACTTCATAATCTTCACTGATCGCGCTCGCTTTGACAGTCGCCGTCGCCAGCGCGCTCCCCGTTGGTTTGTTGTTCTTGGTCGCATACAAGCTTGCCGTTAAGTTGCTCGGGTTGTTGAATTTCCGGACGTTCACTTCGATCCGGGTCATCGTATTGTTCGCATTCGCGACGAAGGTCTGATACCGTTTCACCTGATCCCGAGTTTCGCCGAACATAAAGCCGTCCGTCCCCTGATGGGAAACATCAATGACGTTTGACGACGATGCTTGTGTCGTCACCGCCGATATGGGGGACGTCCATTCGCCGGCACCCGCGCTGTTGATGGCCCGAATGCGATACGTATGCTTCGATCCCGCAGCCAGTCCACTATGAACGAAGGCTGGCGTATTCGTCACCGCATAGGCAGCGGAGCCGTCCGCTTCAATTTCATAAGCCGCCGCATCTTTTACCGCATTCCAGCTCACGGCTATAGATGCAGCGCTGGCGGCAGACGCCTTGGCGCCTGTCGGTACAGCTGGCGGTTGCGCTTGCGGGTCCGGGTCAGGCTGCGGTTGCGGCTCTGCGCTTTGCGCAACATACAGCTTCATCCAGCCGTAGCCGATATGCGACTCGTCCACCCAGGCATCGCCCATGAATTTGCCAAAATTCAGTTGGCCGTTCACGTCAATGCCGGTCAGCCATTCATAAATGCCGCCCGTGCCGCCTGTCGCTTGCCCGAGCACGATGGCGTACTTCGTGCCATAAGTTAGGCCGCTGAACTTCAGCGGTGCGCGGACGATCGTGCCGTCATCGGTCACAGCACTCGAGGCGATCGTGGCGGACGCCAGTGCGCTGCCGATCGGCTTGTCGTCGCTTGTTGCGTACAGCTCTACCGTCACATTGCCGGGCAAGCCTCCTTTGCGGATATTCACATCTACACCGGTCAACTCCGGATAAGCATCCGCAACGAAGGTCTGATAACGTTTCACTTGATCGGACGCTTGTCCGAACGTATAACCGGCCGTGCCGTTATGCGACAGGTCGATCTCGCTTGTCGGCGGAGCTTTCGGCGTCGTTACCTTCATCGGCTCGCTCCATGCGCTTTCTCCGCCGCTGTTGGTTGCTTTCACCCGGTAGCTGTGCGTGGAAGCCGATGCAAGTCCTTTATACACGATGGACGTTAGGTTGCCGATGTTTTTCACGACGCCGTCCGCTTCCACCTCATAGCTGGTAGCACCTGTCATCGCGTTCCATTTCAGTTCTGTGGAGAAGCTGTTCGTCGCCGTTGCGGTCACATCGCTTGGCGTCTTTGGGGGCGGAGGAGGAACTTCGGTCGTCGCCTCCGAAGGAGCGCTCCATTCGCTTGCGCCAAGCCCATTTCTGGCTTTCACGCGGTACACATGTGTCGTACCGGGTTCGAGCCCTTCATGCGTATACGAGACGCTAGGCCCGTTGTTCTTGACGACGCCATCCACTTCGATGTCATACGCAGCAGCGCCTGCCGCCTTGTTCCACTTGAACAAGATCGACGTCGTGCCGGCTGCTATCGCCGTTTCGCCCGTAGGGGCGACAGGCGGCGCCGTCGGCAGCGGAGCCGCGGGTACGAACTTCGCGAGCAGCTTGATGTAGGCCGCTTGATAATAAATGCCGTTCTCGGTAATCTCCCAAGAGGCGTCTACCGTCCGCGGCCAATCCCAGGCTATGCCGTTCCAGTCTTTGTACATCTTCTGCCGCGGCTGTCCGAGCGGCGGCGAGGCCGTGCCGCTGTACTGCATGCTTGGCCCGCCTGGGACGTAGCCTGGAGGCGCGATGTCCCACGGCGATCGGTCCGCAAACCAGCTATGATAAATTTGCGAGATGGAATTTTCCGCGCCATACACGCCCATGTTCGTCAAGTACACGGAGCTCAACGGGTTGACGCCGTGGAAGTAATGCAGCGAGTTTTGCGCTCGCTTGTCGTAATTATCCCGCTTGCTCGGGTTGAGGTCGTATTGGACGAAGTCGTAGGCGGAGGCGCCGAGCCGGGCACGCACTTGCAGGCTGCCCCAATGGTACGCCCAGCCCGGCACATACGAACGGTACAGATCGTCGTTATCGTTAAACCGTTCGTCGAAATCCTGAACGTCGCGCCGTTCCAGAATGTACGCCTTGACCGCCGGGTCGGCGTTCGGCAACGTCGTGTAGAACATAACGCCGTCCGCCTGCTCGCCATAGTACATGCCCCAGTAGCCGTCGCTCATCGGCCATATCGTCTTGTAGTTATTAATAAAGTAAGTGTTGTACTTGGCCTCTCCGGTCAGCGCGAACAAATACGCGGCGGCGGTGGTGGCGACTTGCGCCTGATTGGCCAGCGGCATATCCGCGTCGCCGGCTTCGATCTCGCCCTTGTCGGCGTTGTCCGTCTTCGGATTCGCCTGATACCAATCCCAGGCGCGGATCGCCCGCTCCCGCAAGTCGTCGGCATAGCCCTTAAGGGTCGGGAACTGGCCGTAGACGAGCGCAGCATGGGCGAAGTTCAGCGATGTCACCACCGTAGAAGCGGACGTTTTCGGCAAATAGTAGCGATAACGCGTAATCGTGCTCGGCGGATTGCTGAACTCGCCGATGCCGCCGCTGCTCGGTACGCCGACTTTCATCAGGACGCCGCCGTCGCTCTCTTGCATCTTTTTCAGCCAATCGAGCTCCCATTTCACTTCGTCTAGCACATCCGGAATGCCGTTGCCGGATTCGGGAATGTTGTAGTCGTCGGAGAACGCGCCGGGCTGCCGCTCGTAAGCGGACAGCAGCTCATTGACCGGCTGGGCCGTATAGGTGACGTATTTGTTGAAGTCGCCCGCGTCCATCCAGCCGCCGGACAGGTCGCGCTCCGTGGTCGGGTTATTGCGGTCAAATACGTTTCGCGCCTGCGTATCCTGATGCGGGCCTACGAAAGCCGCGCCGTCCGCATAGGCGGCTCCGGCGTGTTCGGCCAGATGCGGCGTGCCGATACGCTGGTAATAGAACGTCTTAATCGCCGCTTTCAGCACATCCTGATACACATCGCCGGCGATTCTGAAGTTGTTGGACTTGCAGTTGCCTTGCACGTCATAGATGTAGAAGTCGCCTTCCTCCATGACGGACGAGAAGTCGAACCACCAGCCCCGGTCGCCCGAGAATGGCTCGGTAGCACCATTATTCCAGGCCTGCGGCGCCCCGGTGAAGACGACCTTGTCGTCTCTGACGCGCCTGACCTGGAGCACGCTGCCTGGCGTATACGCATCCGCGGCGTTAAATCCTTCTTGCGGGTCGGCCAGCACGGCGACTTTGTCGCCTGTCGGCAAGTAGCCGAACTGGTCGACCATCATGTACTTCTGCACGGCCACGCTTGGAGCGGCTGCATTCGACTGCAGCGGCGGCAGCGTGCCGATCGTCAGGGCTGAGGTTAAAAGCAAAGTGAATAATGTCCGTTTCGTTCGCTTGATCAACAAGTTGTCATCTCCCGTTTGTATTCCGATTTCTTCTCTCCATCCGCTGGCCTAGCGCCTATCGCACATGCTTAAACGCATTAATCATGAACAAAATGACGCCCGCGACGACCATCACGCTCCCTACGGACACTACCGGTATGAGCGCTTCATTTTCCGTCAGCAACATCGCTGTCAATCCCGCCATCATGATCGGAATGCCAATCATATGCAGCCAGAAGTGCCATTTGCCAAGTCTGGACGCTGCGGCGGATGGAAACAGATGGTACACAATGCCTCCCAACGCCATGGACACCCAGCCTAGCAAATTTACATGCGCGTGAACTGGGGCAAGCGCGTAATTCTCGCTTATGGACATTCCCATTCCCATCAACGCGCCGATCACCAAGTAAACTGCAGCACCCGCAATCATTTTTCTGGACATGTATCTATCCTCCTCTCGTCATTGCGAAATTCACTGTACCATCGCCGGCCGAATCCCGATATTATACGGAAGTATACTTTTGCGCCCGTCCGTTTCCCCGAATGACAAAAAACCCGCCCCGAAATCAAGGCAGGTAGTTGGCTAAAACAAGGCGGATTTAAGCATCTTTCAGGTCAAGCGTTGGCTGATTTCCCGACGACCAGCTTGATCAATTGCCCTCTTCCTTTTACGGCAAGCTTACTATAGATGGAACTGACATGCTTCTTGACGGTAATCTCGCTGACGTACAGCTCGGCGGCGATTTCCGCGTTCGTTAATCCGTCAAGCACGAGCGAGACAACCTCCCGTTCCCGCTCCGTTAACCGCTTGTCGAATTTACCGCCAGCCGTATCGATTTCTAGCGGAACCCCGCTTCGCTTGAGTAGAAAACCGAGGAATTGTTCCAGTTTCTCGCCGCGCGTATCGAGCACGAAAGTCGGTGTCGAAGTTCGTCCGTCATAGTTGCAATGGAACAAGCCCGGCACTTCTTGAAATCCCAGTTCCCGGTGAACAGTGCCGAAAAACGGAGCCGGCGGCGGGGACGTAACGAACAACCCTCCGGCGCACATGTAGGAGAACATCAGGAACATGCCTTCGATAATCAAATCCGGATTGCTCCAGTCTGCGAAGTCGATCGACCGGATAAACCAGCCCGCCTGATTCGGAGGCGTCGCTTCGAGACATCCATATTCGGCAGGCGTTAGCGACGCCAAATAGGGACTGGCGAACGGATCTGCGGTCAAAGCAGGCAAAGTCGCCGCATGGATCGGAATAATGACGGCTAGGCCGATCGCCTCTCCTTCCGCCGACCGGAGCAGCATAACCGAACGACGGTCGAGCGCAATCCATTCGCGCAAATCCAAATCTTTGACCGCCAGCGCCATGCTTTCTCTGGCTTCGCTGCTCGCGTAATGCTCCTCCGTATCCGGATCTATCAGCATGAGGTCCAACGGTGTCGCCGCTTCATTTCTTCTGTTCAAATAGCGCTCCCCATCGTCGGCGTTCGCCAAAGTCAGCGGTTCCCACGTATATTTGCCTCTCGCCTGCGCCTGAATAGAAGTGCGTACGAGGCCGCCCCCCACATAATAGTGCAATTCCCCGACTTCCCATTCCGTATTGCGATAAGCCGATGAATGGCGAATGCGCGCCGCAAAATAGTGGGCAGCCCGCCCTCGCAGCTTCTCATAATACGCCGGCGTGCGCTCCTCGAGCTGCTTGCGCATTGCGCCCCGAACGAGATCGTGAAGCATCCACCCGCGATTCGTGCGCCGTACGAATGATAATGCGATCAGTCGTTCGAATGATTCGTCGCCGACATCCTTATCCATTATGAACTGTAGCACTTCGCGGTTAACGTGAAGCAATACGGCGGCAGCCTCAACTAGTTGGCGCAGCTGGGCGTCGGGCACTTCGCGCAGCCACGCTTTCGCCAACTGCTCGAACCACTCCGCTTCGTCCGCCGAACCGTTCGTCCAGGACGCCTGGCTGTCGACGAATGCGGCGAGCGACAGCGCGAGCGGGTGACCGCGCGTCTTGTACCTTAGGAGGGCTATGATCTCTTCATCTTCGATTCCGCAACGTTGCAAATAAGCGCTGCAAGCCGCGTCGCTCAAATTACCGAGCGGCATATAGCGGATTTGCTCGCGAAGAGATGGGGCGACGATCCATTGATCTTTCAGCTTGAAACGACCGGCGATCAGAATCAAGGAATCGGCCGGCAACCGCTTGCAAAATTGCTCCCGCAGCCAGCCGTCCAGTTCTCCCATCTCTTCATAGGTATCCAGCGCAATAACGACTTTCGTTTTTCCGGAGATGCGGTGCAATTCGTTCAGGCACGCTTCGAGCGCATCCGTCCGTCTATCCGACGAGTTCCCTCCCGCTTCCGCCCGGCCCTCTTGCAACTGACGCAACAGTCTCCGACAAAACTGCTCTGCCGTATGATTGAAATCCCGGCTATCCAGCGATAGCATCAGCGTACCCGATCTCACCGCCCTTCGTCTGTACGCGTCCAGCAGAAAGCTTTTGCCTGTGCCGGCCGTGCCGTAAATGTTCCAGATTCGCTTGCCGTCGGTCGTTCCTTCTGTTAAATAGCGATTGAACAACGCCAGTTGCTCTTCCCGCTCTGCAATAAATCCGTCATCCTGCTCGCCGTTAATGCCCATCACCACCCTAACGAGACCGCTTTAATTTGCGACTTGCCGCTTTCTCCGCATTTTCCGCCGCTCTGAACTTCGTGATCTTGCTAATCAGTTCCAGTGGAATTGGCTGGTCCAACGGGAATTGCAATGTGCCTTTGCCCGTTTGATAGCGTTCCACCTCTTCCTTAAACGCGTTGATTCCGCTTGTGACGGGATAAAACCCGATATGTTTCTTAAAAGCCGCGAAGTAAACGAGGCTGCCGTAATACTCGAACGCGGGCATCTGATAGCTGATTTTCTCCTTCGCCTCTGGTGCGGCTTCCTTGATCGTCTCCCTTATAGCCTGAAGCCGCTCTTGCACGTCAGAAGGACAACACAAAATGTATTCGTCTATCGATGTAAAATCGCCTTTATTTCCGTCCACCCTAACTCCTCCTTCGTTTCCTTTAATCTTTTTATCGCAACGTCCATCTTGAAAAACCGCCAATTCGATTGAATTGGCGGAATGAAACTACTCATCATCATATGCTACTGATAGAATAATTCTTGTAAAAAAATGTGTCAACGATCAATCAATAGCCATCCACACATTTTCTCCTGGTTTTAACGTACTCTCGTTCGTCTTATCTGCCGATAGTTTTATCGACAATCTGGCTTCCATCCCATCCGGAATCCGTGTGCGAACGCGCAACTCGCCGTCAATACGTTCCCAACGTGCATAAACGATACCAAGCGGTGTCCATATTTCCGCTTCCGCGAACGTCAAGCTGTCTGGCAAGTATGGCCGAATAACTACCTTGGCGAACCCCGGCGCTTCCGACTGAATGCCGACGACATATTCTTGCAGCAGCCTTGCCGGATAACCGTTCCAAGCATGGGAGTGACTTTCGATGTCCTCCCAACCTTCCCACATCGTCTGGGCGCCTTGTACGATCATATGTCCCCAGCCGGGATATTCGCGTCTGTCAAGAAGCGCGAACGCTTCCGCTTCCCGTCCGTTCTCGAACAGCATCCGAAGCAGCGGCAGCGAGAGCACCGTTCGGCATTCCCATTGCTGGCCCGCCACGGAAGCGATCGCCGCGGCGCGATCTTCCTGTGGAACGAGACCTGCGAGCAGCGCAATGGCAGAGACGCCTTGGTGGGTTGCGGAAGATTCGGAGCTGTCGCGGTAGCGCTTTTTCTCCGAGTCGTATAATTGCGCGACAATTCGCTTGGACAACTCGGAAGCCAGATTCGCGTAATGGACTGCTTCATCCTTCCGCCCGATTAAATCCGCCGAGCGGCTCACGATTTCGAGCGCTTGCACGAGTTTGATCTGTTGAACCGTAAGATGCTCCCCAATATGCTCAACCGATGGGTAAGGCCAGTCGCTAATGTGCCAGCCTTTATCAAGCGGAACTAGTCCAGTGTGCGTGTCCCGAATACCGACGAAATAATCGACCATCCGGTGCGCCGTCGGATAAAACCGTTCCAGTACGCCAACGTCACCCGAAGCCTCGTACACTTTCCACATCAGCGTCGCGTAGTGCAAATCCCATTCCGGAATTTGAAGCGTAAAATCTTTGTTCTCGTAGTTGATCGGGGCGACGAACGGGAACGTCCCATCGGCGAACTGCGCGTCCGCGAAGTCGGCGAGCGTCTTCTCCACAACGTCGATTGCGTCGAAGTTGTACAACAATGCCTCTGCCTGCAAATCTGTGTCCGCGGTATATTGCGCTTGCTCGCGATGCGGACAGTCGACGGTTTGCCCTAGCGTGTTGTTCTTCTGCGTCCGAATGGCCGCAGCGTAAAGCCTGTTCAGGTGTTCGTCCGAGCAGGAGAAGCTTCCGACGCACGCCATGCCGGTATGCGCCCAACTGACGGTTAATTCTCCCGAAACAATCTCATCCGGATAGCCAGTTACTTCGACGTAGCGAAACGCTTTAAACGAAAAGTCCGGCTGCCAAGTCTCCGTCTCGTCTCCACGCATCGTATATTCATCATAATAATTGTCCGAATGCTCGTTCGTGACATTATGTTTTACCCGACCGTTCTCGTCCAAGTCCTCCGACATCCGAAGGCGGATTGTCACTCCCGCGATGCCTTTAAGTTTGATCCTCGGCCAACCGGATACGATTCTTCCCGGGTCAAAAATTTGAGGGTTTTCTCCAGCGTCGTCCCCCACTTTAGGAGTAGGCAGCTTCACGCAAACGATCTCTTCTTCGACCGTTCCCTCGGGAATGCGTTGAATCGACATTGGCCACTCTTGCCGCCCGATCTTGGCGAGCTTCGCCTTCGCCGTCGCTCCCGCTTGACGATATCCCGCGTAGCGCCATGCAGGATCAAGCTTGCGTGCGTCGTATCGTTCGATCGCCGATATTCTCCGATTCTGCTGGTACGGAGTACCGATCTCATGAGGCGCGTCTTTCAACACTTGCCACGTCGTATCCGACTTCACGATCACTTCCTCGCCGTCTGCGTATTTAAGATGAAGCTGCAGCCTGAATCCCGGTTTGCCATCGTAATAATTCTGACCGCCTCCGCCTAAGTAGTGCGCGTCGGCCGTCAAGCAATTCGAGCCTTCTGCGAGCAGTTCCCTGACGTCGTATGCAAGATACGCTTTTCGTTTCTCCGGATTCGTCGGTGCGGGAGAAACGTACCCACCTAACCTGATTCCGTTCACATACACTTTAGCCGTGTGATGCGCCGAGTAAAACAACTCGGCGGACACCAGCGCTTCGCTTATTTTGATTTCTTTGCGGAAGTAAGCAAAATCATTGATCCGGATTCGCCGCGATCTCCAGATCCAGTCTGCCTCCCATAACACGCTCAACTCAGGTCGGTGGCCGATCGCCGCCTGTTGATCCTTGACGTTCGCGTTCATGATGACCCTATCCTTTCTATTGCTTTTTTTCTTAGCATACAAGAGGAATTTAGTTGCTTATAGGGGGGCTCCTATGATATGTATAGGGCAATCACACCCTGATTAAGGAGGGAGATGCCGATTTGTCGACGACTGTACACACGCTCGAAGGTAAAATCTTCTGGCAGCCCAGCTTCCCCATCGCCATCACTCGGGAACGCGAACGATTCACGCTGCCGATCCACGTACACGATTTCGTGGAAATTCAATTCGTAGCCGAAGGCAAAGGCTTCCATTATATTGGGGACGAACGCATTTATGTAGAAAAAGGCGACTTGTTCATCGTTCCGATCGGCACCCGCCACGTCTACCGTCCGGCTTCGGAGGCGTCCAAGGATGAATTAATCGTTTATAACTGTCTCTTCGACCCTTCCGTGCCCGAGAAACTGACCTGCGCATACCCATTGCCGGATGAAGCGCTAACCCTACTGTCCGGTGATGGCCGTTCTTATCGAAGATACAAAGATGCTTTTCACGAAGGCAAAGCCTGCATGGAGGCTCTTCATCGCGAATATCGAACAGCATTACCCGGATACGAAGCCGCTATGTATGCCCGCTTGACGGAACTGCTTGTCTGCCTGTACCGACTGGAGCTGAACGACCGAGAGTCCGCGCCGGCGACATCCCGTCTTGCGCAAGCATTCGAGTATCTGGAACGTCATTACGCCGGTCCTGTCACCTTGGCCGAAGTCGCTGCCGTACTTCCCGTTAGCTCCAGCTATTTGCAGCGTATGTTGAAGCAAGCTACGGGACAGACATTCACCGAATTCGTTCAAAATTTGCGAATTCGCAAATGTTGCGAACTGCTGCGACATACAACGATGTCGGTGAAGGAAATCGCCGAGCGGTCGGGTTACCGCGATCCGAAATTTTTCCACGAGCTGTTCCGTAAGAAAACAGGACAGACGCCGAGAACGTACCGGAACGGCGAATGACGCCGATTGATGTACGAAACTATTTTCGGGAACAACAAGAACGATCATGGAAAAAGCCATTTATTTGTTCTAAAATAGTAACGCGCTTTCCTTACAACTACACCTTCAAAGATCGGAGCGAGCTTGACGTATGGCAACATTTCAAACAAGAGGATCAGAGTTCGTCTATAAAGGGCAGCCGATTTGCATCACGTTCACGATCGCGCAACCATTTATGCCGACGGCGTTTACCAAGGCGTCATCGATCGAAACAGCCAACGCAAGGACTTGATATCGTTGACAACGTTATTGGGAAATCGGACCGCAGAAGACGTTGTACGTGCCGGCTCCATTACTTCGCGAAGGCGAGAACTATTCACCTGACCCATTTTCATTTATCTCCTCAGGTGTCCCCCTCGGGCGTGTTCCCAATACGCATATAATGATGCGGGAGGTGACGGGTTACGACAACGTCCGCGCGCAAAACCGTCATAAGCAAGTGGCTCAAAACGAAAGCGGTACTTCACGATCCACATGTCAGAAAACATGTGCCGGAAACACGAAGAATGACCGCACAATCTCTTCGATTGATGCTCGATCGTTATGCCATGGTGTATATCAAACCCGATGCGGGTTCTTATGGCAAAGGAGTCATGCGCGTCGAAAAAAACGGCGGCAAATACAGCTATCAAACGGAAGAGAAAAAACGTATATTCGACTCTTTCTCGTTGTTGTATCGGTCGATACTTCTTCACAAGCGCAATCGTCCTTACTTGGTGCAAAAAGGCATTCATCTCCTGAAGTACAAGGGACGCCGGTTCGATATTCGAGTCATGGTCCAACGCAACTTTCAGAAGAAATGGGAAATGACGGGCATGATTGGAAGAGTTGCACACCCAAAACGAATCGTGACGAATTACCATAGCGGCGGAAAACCGATGGAAATTCGGACATTGTTAACCCCGCTTACGTCCGGAGCTACGCGAACTCGAATCATTAATAACATTGCCGCGACCGGCTACGCTGCTGCGATTGCTCTTAGCCGCAAGTATCCGAAACTTGTCGCAGTCGGCGCTGACATCGGGCTCGATACCGATTTCCGACCTTGGATCATCGAACTGAACACAAGTCCGGACCCTTATATTTTCAGGCATCTGCCCAACAAAAACGTTGTCCGCAAAATATTGCGATATACCCGATCGAATTAATAAATAATTAATGTGAAGGGACTATAGTATTTACAAAAGCAAAAAGGAGCCCTTCATCATGAACGAAAATTTGTTTCACTTCTTTAATCAATTCGCCTCCAAGTTCGATACGATAGACGACATGTTTGAATTTTTCGCGCAAGATATCGTCTGGGTGATTTTGATTATGATGGCTGCACTATGGCTTACCGGCAAAACCAACAATCAGAAGCTCGTCTTCTATGCCGGCCTATCGGCAGCAGCAGCTTTGCTAATCGGTTCGTTGATCATCTCGCCTGCCGTTAATCACCCTAGGCCTTTCGTCGTCCATCCTGTCCATCAACTGATCCCGCACGCGCCAGACGCGTCTTTCCCTAGCGATCATGCTACGCTCGCTTTCTCTCTGGCGTTCAGTGTCTGGTTTGCGCGCAAAAAACTAGGCACAGTCCTACTTGGGCTTGCTTTGTTGACTGGCATCGCTCGGGTGTACGTTGGCGTACATTATCCGGGCGATATTCTGGGCGCGATCGCGCTTTCATTCGTCATTAGTTATGCCGTCCATTTATCCAACGGCAAATGGGACGTTCTGCCGAACAGTTGCATCCAACTGTACCGCACGTTAACGGGGAAGCTGAAGTTTGGGGGGCGCACATGACGGGCAAGAGGAAGTATGGCATATGGGCGAGCGCGACGTTAGCCGCGCTCGTTGTTTTGTTGTTATTTCCGTCTAATTCCTACAACGATCCGGATACGTTCTGGCACATCGAGAACGGGCGTTATATGATCGAACACGGAATCATTCTTCATCATGCGATACATACGTTTTACGGGGACTCCTTACCTTATGTCCCTCATGAATATGGCTTTCAACTTATCGAAGGTTGGCTCTACTCTATTTTCGGCTGGCCCGGCACTTATATATTGACCGCGATAAGCTTCGGATGTCTCATCGTAGGCCTATATCGGATGATGGAATTGTCCCGTACAGAGAGCAGCCGGAAGGGCGTCCCCCTTCCCTGCTTGATCGTGCTGGCGCTCGTCGGCGCCTGGATCTATTACGGTTACTTCACAAGCCGTCCTCAAATGCTATCCTCATGTCTGATTGTCTATTACTTCATCTCGTTGAGGCGTTACGCGATGACGCACAATCTGCGTTCCGCATTCGCGATGGTTCTCTTGTCGTTCGCCATCGCGAATGTACATACCGGAGTCTGGCCCGTTATTGCGGTATTCTCGGGGATGCAAATCATTGAAACGTTGCTGGAGAGGAAAGGTCGAGTGCGTGATTGGATCGTCTATGCGGCGACTGCCTTAATAGGTTTGCTGAACCCCGGCGGTTATCGCAGCCTATTCTACATTCTTACGGTGACGAAAAACCATTTTAATCTCTTGATCGACGAGTGGCAACCGATTGATTTCGGCCAATGGGAGAGCACTGCGATCGTTCTAGCGCTCCTCTTCTTTGCACTCGTACTTCCGTTCTCACTCAAACGAAAGCCTTTTCGCATACTGCTCGCGCTAGGTATCGCCTACTTGGGCATGACGAATTTCAAACAAAATTTGTTCTTATGGCTCTTTATTCCGTATTTCGCCGCCTCTGCTGTGGAAACGACCCCTCTATTGCGCCGTATTGCGGACATTCGATTCCCGTTCAGCGCGAAAGCCTCGATTGCCGGCATGACGCTCGGGCTCGTTCTTAATATGGCGATCGTCGCCGCATCTCCTCCGAAGGTCGATGCGAAAGCTTATCCCGTCGATGAGATGGATTACGTGATGGCCCATACTTCCGCCGGCGTACGTCCCAAAGTACTTGCACGATACGGTTCTTCAGGTTACGTCATGTTCCGCGGAGCGGATATTTTGTGCGACGGCAGACAGGATCCGTTCATCACGGACGCGTCGCGGGGCGCATTCGGCTGGACCGCATTCGAACGGTCGATGTATGGCTTCTCGGAAAAGTTGCCTGCGATCGTTAAGGAAGATCGCCCCGATTACGTCATCGCGCACAAAGGCGTGTCCGCAAAGCTGCTGCAGCAATGGAAAGACGCTTTCGGCCAGCCTGTCTATGAAGGACGGTACGGCAGCGTGTTTGCTATTAAGATTTAGCCGCGAAATCGATACCCGGCCCCCCACACTGTCTCGATGAAACTCGGGTTCGGGGGGTCTCGCTCGATTTTCTCCCGAAGCTTCCTAACGTGGACGGTAACTGTCTGCGTATCTCCCATCGCATCGATGCCCCATATTCGTTCAAACAAATGATCTTTATTGAACACCCGGTTCGGATGGCTCGCCAGAAAATAAAGCAAATCGAATTCTTTCACCGTCAGGGCAACTTCTTCCTCTTTGACATATACTCGACGGGACTCCGGATCGATGCGGAGCTCTCTGAACTCCATTTCGTTTGCCTCCGACTTTCTGCCTTTCAACCGTTCGTACCGGTTTAAGTGCGCCTTGATTCTTGCTACCAGTTCCGCCGGCTTAAAAGGCTTCGTCATGTAATCGTCGGCTCCGAGATCGAGCCCTCGAATAACGTCGATGTCGTCTCTGCTGGCCGTCACCATTAACACCGGAATGTCGGCTTCCTCGCGAATTCGCTTACACACTTCGAACCCGCTTAATTTGGGAAGCATCACGTCGAGAACGACTAAATCGAATTGCCCGCCGAGCGCCTTCTCCAGTCCGGTCACCCCGTTATCGGCGATGTCCGTGCGATAACCGCTCGCTTCCAAGTAATCGCGCTCAAGCTCCGCGATCGATTTATCGTCTTCCACGATCAAGATCGACGTTTTCTTCATCGCCATTTCCATCCCTCCATACGATCGGCAACGAGATCTCGATGCGAGTCCCGTTCCCCTCTTCGCTTACAGCGCGGATCTCCCCTCCGTGAGCGGAGATGATCTGTTTCGCTATCGCAAGCCCAAGACCGCTCCCTCCCGTCTCGGCGCTTCGCGATCGCTCCGCCCTGTAGAATCTGTCGAACACATAAGGCAAATCTTCAGCAGGGATACCAGCTCCATTATCCTGAATATAGAGCTGCCACGTCTCTTTGTCTGTCCTAGCCCCCAGAAGCATTTCCCTGCTCGGCTTGTCCATGAACTTCATGCTGTTCTGAATAATATTGTTCAAGACGCGCCGGAACGAATCCCCATCGATCGACACTCCCGCCTCTGGGTCTACCTGTATATCGGAGACAAACTTTACGCCCGTTTTTTCCAGTTCAAAACGCAATTCTTCCTCCAGATCATATAAGAAGGCTTGAAGATTAACCGTCTCGAAGGCGAATGGCATGCTTTGCAAATCCAATTTGGAATACAGAAACAGCTCATCGATCAATCGATCCATCTCGGCCGCTTTCGCGGCGATCGTTCTCATGTAACGGTCCGATTTTTCCGGCGAATCGGCAATGCCCTCCAACAGTCCGTCAACGTATCCTCGAATCGATGTAATCGGCGTTTTCAAATCATGAGAGATGTTAGCGATTAGTTCTTTACGATTCAACTCGTACTGGGCCTGAATAGCGATGGACTCCCGCAGTCGGGAGCGCATCTCTTCGAACGCCGTTCCTAATTGTCCGATTTCGTCTTTTCCACTGATCGGCACGGGCGATTCGAGTCTGCCCTCCTTAAATTGCATGGCCGACTTGCGCAATACCATTAACGGTTTAATGATCTTTCTGGACATGTATATCGTCAATAAGGCGTTCGTCAATACGAGAAGAACAAACCCCGCAACCAACAAATACGGTGCGTATTTTCTCGCAAAATAGACAAACGGGTCCACTTTAGTAATCAAATAAACACTGACCGGCTCCATGC
This sequence comes from Cohnella soli, assembly GCF_042655525.1. NCBI lineage: Bacteria > Bacillati > Bacillota > Bacilli > Caryophanales > Paenibacillaceae > Cohnella > Cohnella soli. The sequence goes on along the minus strand of NZ_JBHSMI010000052.1, from coordinate 245,642 downwards.
TGTTGAAATCATAACGTACGAATTGATAAAATTCTGCTCCGTACGGTTTTGTCGGAGAGACGAACCGGGTATCGGCTCGTTTAAACCCCGGTAATTGTGAAATTAACTCCGCATTGCCTTGAATTTCAGGGGATGCGTAATATACGCGGTTCCCGGAGCGAATATAGAGGTACGTGTCCCTGCTGTCCAGTTCGGCCGCCAGCTCGTCCAAATAACGCTGATCGACAAGCGTACCCGGGTCTTTCTCTAGCGCATGTTTGATTAGTCGGTCGAAACCGTTCTCTTCGAGACCTTCGATTTTCGTCTCGTACACGTTCTTCAAATTTTGCAAATCCCCTTGGAACACAATAGCGAGCAACATCGCCGTCAATACGAGCAGAACAAGGGGGACAACAAGCATCGCCAAATAGGACAAAATCAATTTTAATCGAATCGACATAACAATCGCGCACCTCGTCTGTGGATCTGACTAAGCTCTTGGTTGCATCGTACCACTTCCCCAATGGAACGAGCAACATAAAGACAACATTTGAAAATTTGCTTTAGACATGAACGCCGACAGCTTTTCTTTCTCCGTTGGCGGTGATCGGACGCAACTCCTCTGCCAACCCGCAGTAGGTGGATACTTTGCTTGAAATGCGATAGGCGGAATCGGAGCGCCGCACAGTCTCCATCGCCGCTTTCATGGACTCGGCATGCGACGGGTCCAGCGAGAACTGAAAGAAACGACCCAACCATCCGTTAGTCGGTCGATTCGATATCTTGTACAGCAGTCCGTACAGCCAGGGGAAATGAACGGCGCTCCGCAAGTAGAAATATCGACTTATTACGTCGAGGCGCGGATAAGCTTCCGCGAACAGGTCGATCAACGTTACCCGATGGATTCCCATGGAGGCAAACGACTGTTGAAGCGCCAATGCGGCTTGCAGATGACCGTCCCCGAACGAAGAATAATAAATTCGTACTTTAGCTTCCGACTTCATCGTTTTCACTTCTACTCCCCCTTAGCGAATGTTCAGAGCTTTCCCTCTTTACGTTACTGGGCAGAAATAAAGCGTTTGTGAACCGTTTATTAACAATTTATTAAGTCGGTCGCGCCTCGCATTAAAAATAGCGCCCCTCGAATAATCGAGAAGGCGCTTTCTGATTCTTAAGCGACATCATCAACATCAAAGCTAACGTCTTAGCACGCTAAGACTGTAATCCCGGCCGAATTTGGGGGCAAGTACGCTCCACATCGTCCCGATTGCCATGTCCACCTTCGCCATAGCGTCCGAACTTCCAACGTCTACCGGATCAAGCCCAATATCCGATGCCAGATTGGCGACGGCAGCCAATGCTTCAGGGTCATCTCCGCTAAAGAAAGCAGTTGCGTTCCCTGCATCGTAACGTGGATTCGCGAGCGCCTCCCATGGCAATGAGTGAAATGCGCGAACGACGCGCGCGTTCTGAGCAAGACGCCGCACCTCCTCGTCAGCGGACACGCCGTCAAAACGATTGGTGCAGTTGATGAGGATTTTGCCATGCAGATCGCCTGCCTCGGCAAGCACACTCTCCACAGCATCTGGCAGCACGGCCAGCAGGATCACTTCGCCGAACGCTACCGCTTCCCTGATCGTTCCAGCTTGCGCGTTAGCGCCTGCGGATTCCAGCAATAGCTTCATCCTCTCGCTATGCGGATCCCGCGTCCCGAACATCACTTGATGCCCGCGATCGGCCCATCTTTTGCCTAATGTTCCACCCATATTCCCGGAACCAATTGAAGCGATTTTCATTTTATCACCGGCTCCTTTTCCAATACCCCATTGTAGAAATCCAATTTGTCTTTCGTCTGCTCGATGAGGCTCGCGAGCGCTAAATACTGTGCCTCCATCCTTGCCAAATGCTCCGAGAGAATTTGCGTTCGGTTCGCAATAATCTCCCTGTCTTCGGCGCTTAGGGGAAAAGCGGCATTCGCGAGGCATCGCCCTTCCTGCAAAAACTCCTTCATTCCTTCGAGCGATAAACCCGTCTTTTTCAGGCAATGCAAGGAAGAAAGCGTCCGCACGTCATCATCGCTATACAGCCTTAGGCCTCCCGGTCCTCTCTCGGGCGGCTTAGTCAAGCCAATCTTCTCGTAATACCTGAGCGTATCGATACTGAAACCCGTCAACTCTGCCACTTGCCCGATCGAATGCATCTAATCCCACCTTTCCCTACTCCGAATACGATTATTTTAAAGGCTGGAGTTGACTCCAGGTCAATACCTAAACCGAATACCGGTAATAATCTTGCGCGTGAACGACTTTAAACCCGACGGATTCGTACAAGCCAAGCGCCTGGGCGTTTTTCGTCTCGACTTCCAAGTGAACCGAATAACCTGCACCGCTTTGATCTCTAACGACTTGGCGCAGCACGTTTCTCCCGATGCCTCTGCCTTGGTAATCGGGCAAAATCGAGAAACCGTAAATCCATGCTTGCCCTTCCTCGCAACTGACTCGGATTTTTCCTACTGTTACCCCGCCCTCTTCAATCATGTACACGGAGGTGTCGCTTTCAATGTCCAATCGGCTTTCTATCGCACGCGAATCTTCCTCGCTTAAGCCGAACGCCGTCGCATTTAACCTTATACGCATTTCGAAATCTTCAGGCTCTGCCGGCCTCAATCGAATACCGATCACGTCTTCGTAGGGTCTGATCTGCCACTCCATTTGATATTCCGAAAATGCATATTGTGCGCCTTGCTCTAGTAGAAAAGCTTTACCGGATACCGATCCGGCTGGGGTGTTGAGCAAAATTTTGTTATACCCGCCTTGCCCGACGTACGCCATCGCATCGCGGAACAATCGCTGAAAGTGTCCCTTTCTGCGCTCGAGAGGCGCCACCATGCCGCACACTTCCACCGTCGATCCGAACGGATACAACGCCAGAAATGCAATCAACGCGCCGTTCTCATAATAGAAATAATCAAGTTGATCAGATTCGCGTTTTCTAAGCATCTCGCCGTTCAGCTTTAATTGGATTTGGTCAAACCTCTCGCACTCTTCTTGCAGACGTTCGATATCCGTTAGTTGTTGTTTAGTCAGCATGCTTGGCTCCTCGCTTTTCATGTTCTGTCACAGCCGTATCGTCTTCGTCGCAATATGATCGCAAAACTCGCGGTCATGCTCCACGAACACGATGGTAGGCTCGTATTCAAGTAACAACTCTTCGATCTGCATGCGGGAAATGACGTCGATGAAGTTCAAAGGTTCGTCCCAGACGAGCATATGGACTTGCTCGCACAAACTTCTTGCGATCAGCACCTTTTTCTTCTGTCCCCCGCTGAACGCGGACATTTCTTTCTCGAATTGCACGCGCGCAAAGTCGAGCTTACGCAAAATCGCCTTAAACAAGCTTTCGTCAATCCCATGATCTCTCGCGTATTCCGTCAAATTGCCACGCAGATGAGAGGTATCTTGCGACACATAGGACACTTTCAACTGACTGCCTGCCCGGACAGTGCCCGTATAATCGATCGGCTCGCCGCAAATGAGTTTGATGAGGCTTGATTTGCCCGATCCGTTCCTCCCCGTCAATGCGATCCGGTCGCCTTTCTCGATGACAAAACCGACATCGCTGCACACCGTTTTCTCGCCGTATCGGATAGACACTCCTTCGAGCTCTACAAGTCTGCTTCGATGGTACGAGAGCTGCGAGAGCTTTAGACTCTCCGACGTTTCGATATTTTTCAGAAGTTTGGATTTCTCGTCCACGGCGGCTTGTTGTCGATGTTCAATTGCTTTGGAGCGTTTCATCATTTTGGCGGCTTTATGGCCGACGTAGCCTTTATCGACTTTGGAACCCGAGTTTCTCGTGCCGTTCTTCGTTTTCTCCACTTCGTCCGACCAATGGCTCGTGCGCTGAGACGCCTCGGATAATCGCTTGATGTCTTTTCTTAGCTTATCGTTCTCGCCCATCTCGAACTGATCCTGCATTTGCTTGTTCGCCCACCAAGAAGAGAAGTTGCCTCGTTGCACCTCGATGTTGGTTTTGTTGATCGAAAGGATGTGATCCACGCAGCGATCGAGGAATGAACGGTCGTGCGAGACGAGAATGAACCCGCGTTTGGCGCGTAAATAATCGCCGACGATTTTTCTGGCTTCTATGTCCAGATGGTTAGTCGGTTCGTCGATCAGCAGGAAACTGTCTTCTTTCAGGAACAGGGCCGCCAGCAGCACCTTTGTCCGCTCGCCCTCGGACAACGAACCGAAAGGTCGGTCCAAAACGTCTTCGGATACTTTGAGCAACGAAAGCTCCCGTATTAATTCCCATTCGACATAATCGAGGCAAATGTCATTCACGACGTCCTGCGTCAACTCCCCGGCGTCCTTGACAGGAAAAGGAAAATAATCAAAGCCGACATTCGCAGAAATCCGCCCTCCGTGCTCGTACTTGCCGAGAAGCAAGTTCAGAAAAGTTGTCTTCCCTCTTCCGTTTCTTCCCGTTAGCCCGAGTTTCCAGTCCGTATCAAGCTGAAGGTTGACGTTATCGAAAATATTATCGTAACTGCCTTCGTAGGCGAAAGTTAGATTGGTGATATTGATTAATGACATATAGTTGTCCTCCTATAACGTAAATAATAAAAGCCGCAAGAAAGTTGCTTTCTCGCGGCTTCATAAGTACGCTCCAACCGTGCCATGCGGCAGGTTTGCAGGAGGTTATTATTCGTCCGAGCGAGAAGATAAAGTAACTTTCTTGCGCGCGAAGAACAACATAGACGATATTCGTCACGATGTCATCTTTCGCAATCAGCAAGAAAAGTTAGTTCATCTTCCCAACTCCAGTCCTTAAATTAACAGCATCTTATCACACATGCCCGCACATTTCAAGAAATTGACCGATAAATTTTCCGCCTTATGCGGCGGCGTGGCCGTCCTCCTGCTGCTTGGCAGCCGGCACGATCAACAAATCAACGAACTCGTCCGCTTGCAGAAAAAAGAAAAAGCCAAACCTTAAGGAGCGGATTTGGCTTCCTAACTTTATGCGTGTATCGCTTATTTCGCTTGAATGTAACCTTCCGCTTTCAGCAGCTCTGCGATCAGGACGGCACCGCCCGCAGCGCCGCGCAGCGTATTGTGCGATAGTCCGACGAATTTGAAATCGTACAAGGAATCTTCGCGAAGGCGCCCCGCCGATACGCCCATGCCGCCTTCGAGATCGCGGTCCAGTTTCGTTTGCGGTCTGTTGTCTTCTTCGAAATAAGTGATGAATTGCTGCGGCGCGCTTGGCAGGCCGAGCTCTTGCGGACGTCCGCGATATTGCTTCCAACGCTCAAGAATTTGTTCTTTGGATGGTTTATTCTCGAACTTGACGAATACGGTCGCAAGGTGGCCGTCCGTTACCGGCACCCGAATGCACTGCGTCGTAATGTGCGGCGCGCTCGCTTTCACGATCTGGCCGTCCTGAACGGAACCCCAGATGCGCAGCGGCTCCTGTTCGCTCTTCTCTTCCTCGCCGCCGATGTACGGAATGACATTGTCGAGCATTTCCGGCCAGTCGGTGAAGTTTTTGCCTGCGCCGGAAATCGCTTGATACGTGGAAGCGACGACCGTCGTCGGTTTGAAATCGAGCAACGCGTTCAGCATCGGCACGTAACTTTGAATGGAGCAGTTCGGCTTAACGGCGATAAAGCCGGTCGTCGTTCCGAGACGTTGGCGCTGGGCCGCGATCACTTCAAGATGCGACGGGTTTACTTCCGGAATGACCATCGGCACGTCCGGCGTCCAGCGATGCGCGGAGTTGTTCGAGATGACCGGGACGCCGGCTTTTGCATACGCTTCTTCCAACTCTTGCGTTTCTTTCTTACCCATGTCGACCGCACAGAAAATAAAATCGACCGGTCCCGCGACTTCTTCCACTTTGGAAGCGTCTTGGACGACAATGCCTTTCACTTCTTCGGGGATCGGAGTCGATAATTTCCATCTGCTTTGAACGGATTGCTCATATGTCTTGCCGGCCGAACCTGCGCTAGCCGCAATGGCCGTCACTTGAAACCAAGGATGCCCGTTCAGCAGCTCGATGAATCTTTGTCCGACCATGCCCGTACCGCCAACGATGCCTACTTTCAATTTTTGCGTCATGTTTATGCCAATCCTTTCGTTAAGGGGAGTATAAATATCATTGTTCAATTGAACCTGTCGCTTTATTGTATGCAAGAAGCTGACGCTGCCGCGATAACAAAAAAATCCCACCCCCAAGACAATTGTCTCAGGGACGAGATTATCGCTCGCGGTACCACCCCAGGTTCGCCAACCGGTCGCCCGATTCGCCTCTTCGAGTACGGCATCGTGTATTAACGCTGCTTATACTCTAGCTCTATAACAGGAGCTCCTGTCACGCCACCCCCTCCAATGAGGTTCCGGCGTGCTGCTCGGAGTCTTTCTTCAATAAGGAATTCTTTACCCCTTCTCAGCTTCGGGGCTCTCTGTGAAAGAACTCGTTTATTTACTCGTCTCGTCGTCGCATTTATTCATTGCAAATATTTTATCAAATCAAGACAGCCCGGTAAAGGGTTATTTCGAAAATGTTTACTTCATCGCGACCTCGACGAAAGTGATGTCTTCCGATGAATACCGCTTCACCTCCAACCTATTAGACAAGAGCCGACGGCATTTCGTTCCGTTCGCATAGCGACAAAGAACCCGCCGGAAATGGCGGGTTCTTGATCAGCTTTTATGCCGTAGCGATTCAACAATTAGTCCATCCACTGAAAATGGAAGCTGCCTTCGCGATCGAGCCGTTCGAACGTATGAGCGCCGAAGTAATCGCGCTGCGCTTGCAGCAAGTTCGCCGGCAGACGCTCCGTACGGTAGCTGTCGTAGTAGGCGAGCGCGGAAGAGAATGCCGGTACAGGGATGCCGCGCGTGATGGCGACGGCGATCACTTGACGCCATGCGTCTTGATAACTGCGAACGATGTTGCTGAAATAATCGTCGAGGAACAAGTTTTTCAGATCCGGGTTGCGATCGTACGCGTCTTTGATGTTCTGCAGGAAACCTGCGCGGATGATGCAGCCGCCGCGGAAAATCATCGAGATGCCGCCGTAGTTGAGATTCCAGCCATACGCTTCGGAGGCCGCTCTCATCTGCGCGAAACCTTGTGCGTACGATGCGATTTTGCTGGCGAACAGCGCTTTGCGCACCGACTCGATGAACGCTTGGCGATCTCCTTCGAAGGCGATCGGGGCAGGACCGTCCAGCTTCTTGCTGGCAGCGACACGCTCGTCCTTGAGCGCCGAGATGAACCGAGCGAATACGGATTCGGTAATAATGGAGAGCGGAACGCCCAAATCAAGCGCGCTTTGGCTCGTCCACTTACCGGTTCCCTTCTGTCCCGCCGAATCAAGAATCACGTCGACCATCGGTTTGCCCGTCTCCGGATCCGTCTTGGAGAAGATATCCGCCGTAATCTCGATCAGGTAGCTGTCCAGTTCGCCGTTGTTCCACTCCGTGAAAATCTCGTGCAGCTCAGTAGTGCTGACGCCAAGCACGTCTTTCAGCAAATGGTAGGCTTCGCCAATCAATTGCATGTCGCCGTATTCAATGCCATTATGCACCATTTTGACGTAGTGGCCGGAACCGTCTTCGCCGATATACGTCGAGCAGGCATCGCCGCCGACTTTGGCCGAGATTGCGGTTAGAATCGGCTCGACCAGTTCGTAAGCCGACTTCTGCCCGCCCGGCATAATCGCCGGACCGTTCAAGGCGCCTTCTTCGCCGCCGGAGACGCCGGCGCCGATGAAGCGGAAACCTTTCGCTTGCAGGTCTTTATTGCGGCGCTGCGTATCTGGGAAGTATGCGTTGCCGCCGTCAATCAGAATGTCCCCTTGGTCGAGATACGGTACAAGCTGATCGATCGTATCGTCCGTTGCTTTGCCCGCTTTGACCATAATGAGAATTTTGCGCGGCGTCTCGAGCGATTGAACGAATTCTTCTACGCTGTACGTACCGACGAAGTTTTTGCCTTGCGCTTCCTGAAGCAGCTCTTTCGTTTTCTCTGGAGAACGGTTGAACACCGCTACGGAGAAGCCTTTGCTTTCGATATTTAAGGCGAGGTTCTTGCCCATGACGGCCAAGCCGACGACGCCGATCTGTTGTTTACTCATCGTAGTGTCTCTCTCCATCCTTCTTGAAATCTGTCTCTATTATTGAACTGCTTTCTTCCAATCTGCCGCGAACTTCTCCATCCCTTGCTCTGTCAGCGGATGTTTCGAGATTTGCTCGATAACCGAGAACGGAATCGTCGCAATATGTGCGCCTGCCATCGCCACGCGAGTGACGTGGTCAGGGTGGCGAACAGATGCGGCAATGATCTGTGCGTCCAGATTATGCGTACGGAACAGCTCGGCAACTTTCGCTACCAATTGCACGCCGTCTTCGGAAATGTCGTCCAAGCGACCGAGGAATGGCGATACATACGTTGCGCCCGCGCGAGCGGCCAGCAGCGCTTGGTTCACGGTGAAAATAAGCGTAACGTTCGTTTTGACGCCTTTTTTGCTCAAGTAGCGGCATGCTTCCAAGCCTGCAAGCGTCATTGGCAGCTTGATCGTGATGTTTTTGTCGTAATTGTTGATTTTGATCAGTTCATTCGCTTGCTCGATCATTTCTTCCGCCGTCAGCGCATCGGGAGTGACTTCAGCAGATACAGACTCGACTTCCGGCACTTCGCGAAGAATTTCGGCAATGCGATCTTCGAATTTGACGCCTTCTTTGGCAACAAGGGATGGGTTCGTCGTAACGCCGGACAAGACGCCGATTTTGTACGCCTTCTTAATGTCAGCCAAGTTGGCCGTATCGATAAAAAACTTCATGGGAAAGACCTCCAATTATTTTTTTATTTTATTTTAACAGTTCTTTCGCTACGCGAACAACATTATCGACGCTGAAACCGAAGAAGGCCATAACCGCGCCGCCTGGACCGGACGCCCCGAACGTGTCGATCGCAATCGCTTTGCCTTGAGGACCTGTATAGCGTTCCCAGCCCAATGAAATGCCCGCTTCAATAGAGAGGCGTTTCGTGACGGCATCCGGAAGCACGTTTTGTTTGTACGCTTCCGACTGGCGGTCGAACAGTTCTCTGCTAGGCATGGCGACAACGCGCACGGACAAGCCATCTTGCTCGAGCGCCGCTTTGGCATCTACCGCCAGCGACACTTCCGAACCGGTGCCGATGAGAACGATGTCCGGCTTATCGTTAGTCTCAGCCAAAACATATGCGCCCTTCGCCACATCGGCTTTGTTGCCTTTGGTCGCTTCATAGATCGGCAAGTTTTGCCGGCTCAGCACAAGCGCGACAGGACCTTCTTTCTGCTCCAGCGCATACGCCCACGCGCTCGCCGTCTCGTTCGCGTCGGACGGACGGATGACCGTCAAGCCCGGAATCGTGCGAAGTGCGGCCAAATGTTCGATCGGCTCATGCGTGGGCCCGTCTTCTCCGACTGCGATGGAGTCGTGCGTGAAGACGTACACGACCGGCAGCTTCTGCAATGCCGCAAGACGGATGGAAGGACGCAAATAGTCGCAAAATACGAAGAACGTGCTGACGAACGGTTTCACCCCGCCGTGCAGTGCCATGCCGTTGCCCGCAGCACCCATGGCGTGCTCGCGGACGCCGAAGTAGACGTTACGCCCGGCGTAAGAGTCGACGGCGAATTTGCCCTCGCCTTTAATGTCCGTCATCGTCGAATGGGACAAGTCCGCGCTGCCGCCGAAGATGGAAGGTACGGTTTGCACGTAATGATTAATGGCTTCACCGCTCGCAACGCGAGTCGAGATCGACTTGGACGTATCGAAAGTGAGAATGTCGGACGCATCGATCGTCACTGTCCCGTCGATCACTTGCGAGAATTGTTTGCCTTGCTCGGGATACTGCGCCGTATACGTCGCAACGAGCTTATTCCATTGCGCTTCTTTGGCCGCTCCTTGCTGCTTCAATTGCTCGAAGTGAGCTTTCACTTCCGCCGGAACGTAGAACTCTTCCTCATGAGGCCAGCCGTATACTTTTTTCGTCGCTATCGCTTCTTCTTTACCGAGGGGGTTGCCGTGGACTTTGTGCGTTCCCGCCCCTTTGCTGCCGTAACCGATGATCGTGCGCACTTCGATCAATGTAGGTTGGTCAGCATTTGCCTTCGCGGCTGCGAGCGCCGCTTGAATTTGTTCGACATCGTTGCCGTCATCCACGCGGATATATTGCCAATTCACGGACTCGGCGCGTTTGCGAATGTTCTCGCCGAACGACAGGTTCAAGTCGCCGTCCAAAGAAATGTCGTTGGAATCGTACAACACGATCAATTTGCCCAGCTTCATATGACCGGCCATCGACATCGCTTCGTACGAAATACCTTCCATCAAGCAACCGTCGCCGACGAGCGAATAAGTGTAATGATCGACAACCGGGAAACCTTCCTGATTGTATTTCGCAGCGAGATGCGCTTCCGCCATCGCCATGCCGACCGCCATCGCGATTCCTTGGCCGAGTGGACCGGTCGTCGCGTCAACGCCGTCCGTATGGCCGAATTCCGGATGGCCGGGCGTCTTGCTATTCAGCTTGCGGAACTGCTTCAAGTCATCAAGCGATACCGCGTATCCGGACAAGTGCAGCAAGCTATACAGCAAAGCAGAGCCGTGGCCCGCGGACAAGACGAAGCGATCGCGGTTAAACCATTTGGCATTGCCCGGGTTGTGGTTCAGCTCGGATCCCCAAAGCGCATACGCCATAGGCGCGGCCCCCATCGGCAAGCCAGGGTGCCCGGAATTGGCCGCGTTAATGGCGTCGATGGACAATGTGCGGATCGTATCGATTGCGAGTTGATCAATGATTTGTGTTGTAGGCATACTGTTCTCCTTTGGATTCGTTTGATTGCTCGACCTTCTCATCGAACCACCAGTGGTAGCCGTCCTGCGCAAGAAGCGCATCGGACGCATCCGGGCCGTAGCTGCCAGCCGCATAGCGATGCAATGGTACTTGGTTGTCCGCGAACTCGTCCAAAACCGGCTGCACCCATTGCCAGCTCAGTTCGACTTCATCCCAATGGGCGAAGAACGTCGCATCGCCGTGAAGCGCGTCGAAGATCAGGTTCTCGTAAGCTTCAGGCACATCGCCTTTGCTTTCATACAGCGGAACCGTCACCGGCTTGAACTGCCCGCTAACCGGGTCCTTCTCGTTAAATTGAAGCGAAATGCTTTCGCGCGGCCCGATGTCGATGATAAGCAAGTTCGGCGCGACCGGCTCTTCGGACGACTGGGACGACGGCTTAAGCGGGTCTTTGAACTCAATGACGATTCTCGTCGACTTCTCGTTCATTCTTTTGCCGGTGCGAATGTAGAAAGGAACGCCGCGCCAGTAATTGTTGTCAATCTCTAGACGGGCAGCGATAAAAGTATCGTTCATGGAAGTCGGCGGAATGCCCGGCTCTGACAAATAACCGGCAACCGGCTTACCTTGAATACTGCCTTCCGCATATTGACCGCGAATGACATTGGCAGCGATCTCATGCTTCTGCAACGGCGCCAGCGCCTCGATTACTTTCTTTTTCTTAAAGCGCACCTGGTCCGAGCTGCTATCGTGAGGCAGATGAATCGCCGCCATCATGAGCATCTGGAGCATATGGTTCTGGAACATGTCTTTGATCGCGCCGACATGATCGTAATACCCTGCTCTCTCTTCGACGCCGACCGTCTCGATCGCCGAAATTTGCACATTGGCAATATAGCGGTTCGTCCACAACGCTTGAAACACCGGATTCGACTGCTGAAGCGATTCGAGCTTCTGTACCATTGCTTTGCCGAGATAGTGGTCGATCCGGAACACTTCTTCTTCCGCGAACGACTGGCTTAGCTTCCGGTTCAACTCGCGGGCGGACGCCAGGTCGTGACCGAACGGCTTCTCGATAACAAGGCGTTTCCACCCGTTCGAGGAACCGAGCCCGCTCTCCTGGATGTTGGCCGCGATCGGCTCGAAGTATTCCGGGCCGACGGACAAGTAGAACAACCGGTTCGGCGCCATATGCAGTTCGTCCTCGCGTACTTGCACCCGGTCGAGCAGCGATGCGTAATCTTCCTTGCGCCCGATGTCGAGTACATGATAGCGGAATGAACGCAGAAACGATTTCAGCGCCGCTTCGTTCGCCACTTCGCGTCTGGAGAATTGACGAATCGACTGCTCGATGTTCGCCTGGAACGATTCGTCGGTCCATTCCCTTCTACCGAGGCCGAACGCGGAAAAAGACTGCGGCAGCTTGCCGTCGACGAACAAATTATAAAGAGCGGGATATATTTTTCTTCGGGCCAAATCTCCCGTCGCGCCGAACAAGACAAATGTTGCTGGCTCCATATGAATTCTCCTTCCGAAAGAGCCTCTTGCGCGCTCTCTGGTTTCTTTTTCATATTTTCACTATAATACGTTTTGAAGCCATACAAGTAATTAATATATTTTACAGGAGATATAGATGGTGTCTATGACCAACAACTTTGAATTATACAAAGTGTTCTACTGGGCGGCGAAGACGGGAAGTTTGACGCAAGCGGCCAAAGCGCTGTACTTGACGCAGCCAAGCGTCAGCCATGCCATCAAGCAGCTCGAAGACAGCTTCGGCATCCCCCTCTTCTATCGGAACTCCAAAGGCGTCGAGCTGACGCAGGAGGGCGCCGTGCTGTATTCCTACATCGAACAGTCCCACATTCTGATCACTCTCGCCGAAGAGAAAATGGCCGCGCTCAAAAACTTGGACAGCGGCGAGCTGCGCATCGGCGGAAGCGATTCGCTGTTTAAGCATTACGTGCTCCCTTATTTGGAACAATTTCATCGCACGTTTCCCGGCGTCAAACTTCACTTGAATCACGGCACGACACCCGAAGTGATCACCTTCCTGAAGGAAGGCAAAATCGACCTCGGCGTCGTTCGCATGCCGATTGTCGATCCGCAGCTCGAAGTGAGGGAAAGCTTCCAACTGCAGGATTGCTTCGTCGCAGGCGAACGTTACGCCGAGTTGAAAGACACGGTGCTGTCGCTCGACATGCTGCTGCGTTATCCCGTCATTCTTTTCTCGAGGAATAGCCGGGCACGGATGGCGATCACGGAAATTTTCCAGAGTTACGGATATGTGATCAAACCTGAAATCGAAGTCGGCAGCGTCGACCTGCTGATTGAGTTCGCGAAACGCGGCCTCGGCATCTCCTACGTGACACGGGAATTCGTATCGAGAGAACTGGAACAAGGCTCATTGTTCGAGATCAAGCTCGACGTCCCGCTGCCTCCGTCCCACGTCGGCATAATGACGATGCGCAATATGCCGCTCACGAGCGCGGCGACCAAGTTTATTGAGCTCGTCCGGTAAGGCGGTCGTGACGAGCGCTGCCGATCTTCGAGCCTATATGACATTTGTCATATGCGACTCCTGACGGATGTGACTGTGAGCCATGCGCCCCCCTCTCTTATACTTGAATCTAAGTATGAGAGCTTGGAGGCCATCCACCATGAACACCAAGAAAATCGCCGAATTAAAAAAAAGCGCAGCGCCCTTTACGCAGACGAATACGCGCGCAAGCATCCGGCAGATCGCGAACACGCTGCTGCCGTTTATCATGCTCTGGATTGCGGCTTATGCCAGCTTGTCCGTCTCTTATTGGCTGACGCTACCGATTGCCGTCGCGGCCGCCGGATTCCTTATTCGGACGTTTATTATTTTCCACGACTGCTGCCATCAATCGTTTTTCAAGAGCCGCAGAGCGAACGACTTCCTTGGCAACTTGCTCGGCGTCGTGACGCATTTCCCTTACGAACAATGGAAGAACGCGCATAATATCCACCACTCGACAAGTGGCAACCTCGACAAGCGGGGGGTCGGCGACATGTGGGTCATGACGGTCGACGAGTATGTCGCCGCGTCGACAGGGCGCAAACTCGCTTACCGTTTCTACCGCAACCCGATCGTAATGCTCGGGCTCGGGCCGCTCTTTCTGTTTCTCGTCACGTATCGTATGAACCGCGAAGGCGCCAAGAAAAAGGAAAGATGGAACACCCACCTGACGACGCTTGCCATCGTTGCATCTTACGCGTTGATCGGATTGTTAATCGGCTGGCAAAGTTTGCTCCTCGTCCAAGGACCGATCATGCTAGTTGCCGGAATGCTCGGAATTTGGTTATTCTATGTTCAGCACCAGTTCGAAGACTCTTACTTCGAGCACGAGGAACATTGGGACTATGTGAACGCGGCGGTCGAAGGCAGCTCCTACTATCGTCTCCCTCGCGTCCTGCAATGGCTGACCGGCAACATCGGTTTCCATCACGTTCATCATTTGAACCCGAAAGTGCCGAATTACAATTTGGAAAAGGCGCATAACGCCATACCGCCGCTGCAGAAAGCGACGACGATCGGCATTCGCACGAGCTTGCGTTCCTTGCGCTTCCGCTTATGGGACGAGAGAGCCCGGACGTTCATCGGTTTCCGGGAGCTCAAAGCATACCGTCGCCAGCCGTCCGCGCCCGTAAACAAGCCGATTGCCGATCAAGCGGATATCGCCTAGAAGGTGGCACATCATGCAAAGTTGGCGGACGAATCTTCATAAAACAACCGGATTAAGTCCGTTTGTATGGGCAGTGTTGTTTATCCTGCCCTTTTATTTTATTACCCGCTCATCGTCCAAGCTTCACACCGCAGCCGGTATCGCGCTAATTGTTTTGTTTTTCATCTCTTACGTGCTTGTGTTTTTCACGAAAGGTTGGAAAGTGTATGTCTGGGCCGGTGTGCAAATTGCGATCTCCATGACAATGACCGTCTTGTTCGGCTTCGTGTACTTCTCTCTCTTCCTGACATTCATTATCGGCAACATCGCCAGTCGACGAGGATTTTTTACGCTCTATGTCATCCATCTCATCTCAACGATTTTAACGATCGAATACGGCTTTTTCGTAAAAAACCCGATATTCATTAACCAACTGCCGTTTGTCGTGCTTTGCTTGATCATGGTCATCCTGCTTCCGATTCTGAACTATAACCGGAACAAGAACGAGTCGCTTCAAGTGCAGTTAAACGACGCCAACAAGCGGATCGCGGAGTTGGTCAAGCTGGAGGAACGTCAGCGAATCGCCAGAGACTTGCACGATACGCTCGGGCAGAAACTATCGCTCATCAGCTTGAAGAGCGACTTGGCGCAGAAATTAATGTTGAAAAAGCCGCACGCCTCTCAGCACGAAATGAAGGAAGTCAGCCAGACGGCACGCACCGCGCTGAAGGAAGTCAGAGAACTGGTTACCAAAATGCGCGGGGCCAAACTTCCCGAAGAGATTGACCGCATTAAGCAAATACTGAAGGCGGCGCAGATTGAATCCATCGTCGAAGGAAACACGGAATCCCACACGTTGTCTACGATGAGCGAAAGCGTCCTCTGTATGTGTTTGAAAGAAGCGGTGAACAACGTAGTCAAGCATAGCCAGGCAACCATCTGCCAGATTACGATTGTCCATCGGCCAACGGACTTGCTTCTTATGATCGATGACGACGGCATCGGGTTGACAAGCAATGCCTTCTTCAATAGAGGCAGCGGCATCCAGGGTATGAAAGAACGGATTGAATTCGTTAACGGCAGTGTAGAATGGGGAGCCGGCCCGGGGACTTCCCTCCTGCTCCGAGTTCCAAATACGCATCCGAGAGAGAGGGCATACTGATGATACGAATCGTAATCGCGGAAGACCAACGGATGATCCTAGGCGCCCTCGCCTCTCTGCTCGAACTGGAGGATGACATGATGGTCGTCGCCAGAGCCTGCAACGGAGAAGAAGCGGTGAAGCTCGTGCGGCTGCATCAGCCGGACGTATGTATTCTCGATATCGAGATGCCGCTAAAAAGCGGTCTCGAAGCGGCCGAAGAGCTTGCCTCCTCCGATTGTAAAGTTGTGATATTAACAACTTTCGCCCGCGCAGGCTATTTCGAGCGAGCGATTAAAGCAGGCGTTCACGGCTATTTACTGAAGGACAGCCCCAGCGAAGACTTGGCGAATTCCATTCGCATGATCGTCGCCGGACGCAGAACATACGCGCCCGAGTTGATGGATGAAGCTTACGGGCAAGAGAATCCGCTGACAGAGCGGGAGAAAGAAGTGCTCGGTCTTATCGCCGACGGCAAAAGCACAAAAGAAATATCGGAGGAGCTCTACATTACGCCTGGGACGATCCGCAATTACATTTCCGTCATTCTAGCGAAGCTGGACGTCGGTAACCGGGTCGAAGCGATCAAGCGGTTCAGGGAAAAAGGGTGGTTCAAATAAAAGACACGCAGCCATTATCTGGGCAGCGTGTCTTTTGTTCGATCACAACTTATTTCGCTCGTTCGTCGAGCGGATAGAAAATCAGGTTGATTGGAAACGCCGAGCCGGCAGGCGGCGTAAACTCGATATCCAGGCTCTCCTCATTGCCGGTCGTCTTCTCTAGGATGATCATACCGTCGAACGCAGTCAGTACGCCGGAAGCCGGCACTTTGCGTATTTCCCCGTCGATCTTGAACGGTCCCTTGAAAGAACCGCCTTTCGCCAGAATTAACACCGCCATACGTCTTGGACGATCGGCGTGGATCCTGTACACCGTGCCGTAGTTGGCCGGATCGTCGACCGTCGCGTTGTCTCTCATCGGATCGATGCCTTTCTGGAACGGATCTTGCTTGCCGTCTCCGAGTACAAGTACTTTCGGTTTGCTTAAGCCTGTTTCCGACAAATCGACTTTCCAATCGAATCCCGTCACGGGGAACGTTCCCCGAATATGCTTGTTGTACGGTAACTTCGTCATATTAAGCATGTCGGTCGATACGCTGTTCGCGACCGCGAACGTATATTGGACTTTGCCGTCCGACTCGACGTCGTACAGCAAATTAACGCCCTGTCCCGGATAGAAATCCGGAAATTGCTTATAGATGTAAGTCTCGCCGGGCGGAATCGTCATCTCTTCGTCGATCGGGTCGTCCATCATAAAGTCAACGCTTGCTTCGCTGCCCATCTGCATCGCATATACAGTCGGATATACTTCGCCTTTTCTTGTCGTCTTCAGCGTAACCGGATGATCCGTCTCGTTTTTCGCGAGAATCGCGAACGACACTTTCGCATTCGTGCCGTTCTGATGGTTGGCGTACAGGCGCGTTTTCCCTTCGACCGAATCCTGGTACAAGATTCCGAGTTCAGAGAACGTCTCCGGGCTATCGCTGACGAGCAGCGAGCGAGACCTGTCTTCCGTCACTTGCTTCGTGACATTTTCCAAATTTAGAAAATTACCGTATAATGTCGGCCAATCGGTCGGCATATACGCGCCTTCCGGTTTGGTGTACAGCGGGTATTCCGCCTTGCTTAAATACGGCACGTTCTCGACAACAACGTTACGAGTGTAAGGGGCGCTTTTGTTGCCGCTCTTGTCCGTCGCCGTTAAGGTGACCGGGTACGTCCCTGGCTTAAAAAACGCTTCTTCTTTGCCGGTCCACGTCAACGCCAGTGCCTCCGCATCGGGATCGTAACTTAGGTTCACGTATTTGATCGGCTCGCCAAGCCTGTAGCTCGTCTTGCCGAGCGTAAACTTGGCGACCGGCTTCGAACTGTTGGAGGTCGGATCGTACACGCCGTCCGGGCGGTTAAGGTGCAGCACGTCGATCCTTCTGAGATCCTTGTTATACGTGTAGGTGGCTCCCATATAAGAGGACAGCCAGGTCAGCTTAACGAGCAATTTGCCGCCGACGACGGTTGCCACTTGATCGAGCTTAAACCAATAGTCGTTGACGAAAGCAGATTTGTTTTTCAAATCAAACTTCATGCGTACTTTGGATGTTTCCATCGTGATGATTTGTTTGGCCGTGTCGGCCGTGTAAGTCAACCCTAACGCCCCGGCGACGAACTGCGCCGGTACGAACGTATTGCCTTGAACGACGACAGGCGCCGCTTCCAGCGTCACTTGTTTGCCGTCAAGGAACGCCTCTTTCTTATCCAGATAGAAGACGACCGAAGTCGTCCCCGACGTAATGGCTCCCGGTGTCGTCGCGGCGTTAACTGCTGTGATTGTCGGAATAAATAACGCAACCGATAATAGCGTAATTCCTGCTTGTTTCCATCCTATCATTTTCATCTAGCTTCTCTCTCTTTCTCCTCTACGGATTGCTTTGTAACGCTAACGACAAAATCGCCGAGGCGACCAGGTCCGGTCGGTTTCTTTTCACAAATCGGAATTCCTTTCATTAGAATTTTTAACTAGACAATACCAAATGGGCGACCTGTGAATCTACATAAATATGTTAAATTTGTCGAAAAAGAAAAATGAGCATCCGCCCGAAGGACGGATGCTCATCATCTGTATCCGCTTATGTTTTTACGCTGGAAACGTCTGTAAGTTGCGCATACTTTTTCTCTTTATTGTCCCATCGCATGCTGGCGATAATGGCACCGATCATCGGCAGTATGAAAAGCCGACTTCCCAGATATACAACCGATAACGTTCCGTTCGACAACCAATCCACGATAGACAGAAGTACCGTCGCCGTCATGCCGATGTATAACACGCCGTATCTCACGGTATATTTTTGCTTTCCGAGTTTGCGCGTCGTTTCCCACTTGCGTATAAAATCGTTCAATTCTGCTTCCCGCCTTCTCGTCATCTCATCGTTACTCGACGCTCTCTATTATACAGGTTATTCCCCCCTCTTATAAGGCCAGTTTTTGTCCTTTCTCGAGCCGCTGAATTTGTTTCTCCCCGGTGTCGGCCAACTCTCGGAACTGAAGGATCGTCTCCCGCATTTTCGGCAAAGCTTCTTGTTTGTATGTGCTGATCGAATCGAGTGCGGCCAGCACGTCGGTGAACGCCTGCTTTAACGTATCTACGGAGACGCTCGTCTCAAGCGCCTGCTTGTGGATTGCCGCGCCTTGATCCTTGAGCATCCGCGACGTTCCGGCGATCAGTTCGTTCGTCGTCTGGTTGAGTAATTCAATCTTCTTCAAGACGATTCTTTGATTGTACAGCGCACTCGCAACTGTGACGGAAATTTTTAAAGCTGAAACCGTGACGTTCTTCGCCCTATCGACCCCTCTAATCAACTCTTTGTTATTCCGTATGACAACTTCTATGGCCATAATACCCTGCTGGTTCACGACAAGCATCTGCTGCAAATCCATGACGCGCTGACGCAACGGGAACTGCACTTCTTCGGTGATAAACTTGACTTTGTCAGCGTCCTCCCCGCGTTGTTTCGCCGCCTCGATCTGTGCTTCGATCGATTCGTCCATCAAGCTGCCGAGTTGGATTTCTTTCTGAAGCTTTTTCGTCAACTCGCGTAAAGTCTGCTGTTCGATTTCCAGCGTCGTATTGTCATTTTTCAGCGTCGCCTTCCCTTTATCGAGCGAAACGACGATGTCGGCGATGACGGCGTCGGCTTTCTCGTATTTCTGGAAATAGGCCCTTAATGGGTTAAAAAGCTTCCCGAGAAATCCTTTTTTCGCGAAGTCCACAAGGCTCGGGTCCAAATCTTTCAACTGCGTCTGCAGCGCTGTTAGCCCTTTCGCGACTTGGCCGCCTTCGTCGCCTGTCTTGGACAGGTTGCCGACGGACACTTGGAGCAACGCGTTTTTGTCCGAGGAGGACCTCATCGTTTGAAGACCAAACGTATCAATCGATTGCAAAACTTCCTTCCGTTTCTCGAGAGACTCCATATCAAGCGTAAGAATCGCGGCGACATTGTCTTCGGCTAATTGCCGAAGTTTGGCGGTTTCTTCGGGAACCGGCTTCACCTCTTGCTCAATCTCTTCCTTGATTCGTTCCGGGCTTGCGACTTCCATCGAAAATGACATATGGTTCCTCCTCCAATTGTTCGTTTGACGGTCTGTTCGGTCTGCGATCACAACTGCACGTTAAACAAGTTGCCAATCTTGTATACGACGTCGTCCGTATCCGCGTTAATGCTGGCCGCTTCGTTAATGCTCGATATGCTTTGCAGCGCTTTGATGTTGGCGTTGTACCCGATGGTGTAGATCGGAATTTTGTACGTCTCGATCAGTCCCTTGATGTCGGACAACGAATAACCTTCGTTCGTTTCCCCGTCGCTCAAGACGAAAATGATCGGCTTCTCGTTCGGATGGGCCGCCAGTTCGTCCTGCAGCATCTTCAGGGCAACGACGATCCCGTTAAATGTCGCCGTTCCGCCCCCCGCTACCAGCGCATTCACCGTACCGACGAACATCGACTGCTGGATCGTATCGAACTTGGCGATCGGCAGATTGATGGAGACGTCGCTCGAGTAGGAAACGAGCCCGATGCTGTTGTCTTTGCCCAAATACTTCTGCCCTTTAAGCAACGATTCTTTCAGCCGGTTCAGCGGCTCCCCATCCATGCTGCCGGAGACGTCTGCGACGAAGACGGCGGCGATCGGCTTGCTGCCGTTTTTCTTCTCCTTCCATAGCTGTTGGGCGGATAACAGCAAGCTGCCGTCGATAACGCTCTGCTCCGACTTGTAGTCTTCCAATTGATTAAAGCCGCTATCTTTCGCCAGTTGCTGGTATTTGGCTTGCGTCGCGAATTCCGCAAATTTTTGAATGATATTCAGTTTCTCTTGCGGCACGTCCCCGAGGGCGTACAACGGGCTGTCATGTCGAAACCCAAATGGCGTAAACACATAACCGCTTTTTAGATCCGCTGCGTTCGCGTATGTCTGATACTCGAGTACAAACCCGTCCAGTCGGCCGGACTTCGCCGCATCGCGCATCTGAATCGTCGTGGAAGCGATGAACGGAACATTCTCTTGGAACTTCTCGAAGCCGGCGACCGCTTTCGCGCCGAGAAGGTCGGAGCTATCGAACGTATGAAGCGCAGTCACCAGAAAGTTCAAGCCCGTCGAACTCGCGAACGGATCGGTGTATCCCATCGAAAACTCGTTGTTCGCTATCGCGTCCGTCACCGTTTTCACATTTACCGAACCGTACTTGTCGACAAGCGCGTCGTATTTCGCTTTGGCGATGACGATGCCGGGCACGTTGCCGACGAGACGTTTGGCTACCAGCTGCGTCTTCACGCCGCTCGCCTTCACCATCTCGCCCCACAGCTCGTTGGATGGCGTATAGGCGTCCGGTACGTATTTGCCTGAGCGGATATAGTCAGCTGCGGTTCCAGAAGCGATATTGCGAATTTTCACGGATGCTGGTTTTCCATCGACTTCAATCTTCGCTTCGTTGAAGGCAGTCGCCACTTCCGTCAGCCAGCCGTCGACACCGGTACCGGATTTCTCCGTAGACGAGAAAATTTCCGCGTAGTGGTCGGTCGTATTGTTTACGGTGATTGGAAATTTCGAAATATCCGGCAATGAGGCCGCGACATCGATCGGATCCAGATCGATCTGCCCTTTCGTCGGCTGTACGATAGACACATCTATGCCATCGTAGAGCTTGCTTAACCGTTTGCCTGCGTTTTCCGACGTAATCTCGCCTTTGGATTTGCCTATATTGGACGTAAGCGTAATGCCGTAGTAGACGAGGCCGAAGACAACGACCAGTAGAATGCCCGACAGAAGAACAAACTTGCTTTTGTTCGCCAAGCCTCCATCCCCCCTTACGATTTGTAATACTTCGTCTGTTTGATCAGTGCGTCGATCTCAAGCATACAGGGCATACTCTCGATATCTCCCGGCTCGAAGCTGTCCAGGCGCGAGATTTCAAGCAAGAGCCGATCCAGCTTCAACAATATTTCCTCATTCACGTCGACGGAATGCTTCACGAACGCAACGTTCTCGCTATGTAGGCTCGTTTTCTCTTGCAGCAGCTCTTTCGAGAACGTCGCGGAGACGGATGCCGCGGGATCGAATTCGTCAAAAACGCGCAGCCGATTCAGCATACTTCTCGCATTCGCGTAAAATAATTGTTCGACTTCACGGGCAACCGACGCGAATTTCCGAAAGCTTAGTTCCGAAGGTTCGAAACGATGTTGAAGGACGTCGGTCAGCGTCTGTTGCTTTTTCCTCATTCGCTCGAATTGTCCAAGGGCGACGGCGATTTCCTTCCCGCACGACTTCACGCGCTTATAACGCGATAACGCCTCGATGTAGTCGTCATAGGAGCGTATCTGTTGAACGGAAATCGCCTTCTTCGGCTGCAGACCGAGCTCGTAACCTCCATACAGAATCGCAATCACGCTCGCAAGCAGCGCGGTAACGCCGACAGCAGTCTCCAATGCGCTGCCGCCGATCCGAATGTTCAGCAAGCCGGGCGACAGTAATGCGATGTCCGCAATCGCAACTCCCACGACCAATCCAAGAAGTTTCACGACTTTCGTTCCCATGAGACTTCCCCTTCTAGGGCGTGTCTGAATATTCCGAGGCGCGAGAATTCAGACACACCCTAACGTCATTTATTCAAATGTACGCGCAGTCGACTTGTCTCATATGTGCATGCCCAAAAAAAAGGACGCGACCCTGTCGGGCGCGCCCTTCGTATGAAGTTGATTGTGCGGTTCGGTATCGAACGGATCGCTGTCAGCGCTGTTTCATCGCCTGCTCGAATATCCGCTTCGCCTTCGGCGTCACGTATTTGCTGCCTCCTCGATCTTGAACGTTCTCGATCATAATGGCTAGCGCAAGCTTCGGAGCGTTGGCATCGAACCCGGCGAACCACCCGTTCTCTTGGCCTTTGGTGCCTTTACTTGCTTTCAACTCTGCAGTGCCGGTCTTGCCGGCAATGGAAGACCCTTGCACGGCAGCTCCATGACCGACTCCGGCCGGGTTGGCAACAGCTTGAACGAGAGCGGATTTCAGCGTTGCCGCGGTGGTCTGCGACATCGCTTGCTCTTTCCATAAAGCAGGAACAGTCGTATCGTCGAACAAAGTCAGCTTCGGATAAGTCATGTTGCCGGCGTTCGCGATCGCCGCGTAGACAAGCGCGACGTGAAGGGTCGACATCGTTACTTGCCCTTGACCATAGCCTGAATCGGCGAGCGGGATGTCTCCTGAGAGTTTACCTTTTGCCAGTTGCGACTTCGCGATCGGATATACGATCGGAATCTCTTCGCCGATACCGAACTTGGACGCACCATCTGTGAACTTATCGTTGCCGGTGCCGACAGCAGCCTGCGCGAAATAAATGTTATCCGAGTAAACAAGCGCCTTGTTCAAATCGACCGGATTGACTTCGTGCACTCTTTTGACGTAATAGTTGCCCCAGGAAGCATCCTTCGTCCATTTAAGCCCGGCGATCTGTTTTTTCTCAGTAGGATCAAGCGACTTCGTATCTAGAGCGATCGCGGCGGTAATCGGCTTAAACGAGGAACCGGGCGCATACGCTCTGGCAAAACGATTCAACAGCGGCTTGCGCGGGTCTTTATTCCACTCGTCATATTGGAAGGAGCTAAGTCCTCTCGTGAATGCGTTCGGATCATAGGCCGGACTGCTTAACAGCGCCATAATCTCTCCGGTATCAGGTTCCACTGCCGCGACGGAAGCTTCATCTTCCTTCACTTCGTTATAGATCGCCGTCTGCAGCTCGGAATCGATCGTTAATTGGAACGATTCGCCCTGTTTGGCCTCCTTCTCGGCAAGCACAGATTTCCTTACGCCTCTTGCATCCGCGATCGAGACGACAACACCATCCGTCCCTCGCAATTTTTCCTCTAGAACTTGTTCCAAACCGGCCTTGCCGACCAGGTCGCCGCTTTTATACCCTTTTTCTTTCATCTGCTTCAACTGTTCCGCGCTGATCTCTCCTACATATCCGATCAGATGAGCCGTTGCTTTGCCGAATGGGTACATACGGAGCGATTGCTCCTGAAAAGCGACCGCTGGTATGCCCTTATAGTCCGCGATTTCAGATTCTTTCACAAGACCAATCGGCACGAACAGATCGGGTTTGACCCATGAGGCTCCGAGCTTGCGATCGATTTCTTTCACCGTCGTTCCAAGCTTTCTAGCGAGCATCGCTTTCACATTGTCAGCATCGTCCCCGAGCTTTCCCGGAATGATGCCGAGTTGGGGCTCGCTACCGTTGACGGCTAGACCAACGCCGTTCCGGTCGACGATCTCGCCTCGTTCGGCTGCGACAGCTTGCACCCGAACTTTATCCCCTTCCTCCATACCGGGGAAAATCATAGCCGGCGACCAATCGACAAACCATTTCTTCTCTTCCGAATCCTGCATCTGTATTTTGCGTAGCATCCCTTTGTTTTCAACTTCGATCGGACCTGCTATAGTATCCATGCTGACTCGGTATTCGAAAGCTCGAACGACATTTTCGGTGACTCTTTTCTTTTGTTCATCTTTGTTGCTGCCGGACGCTTCAGCGGTCTGAGTCGCCTGCGGTATTTCCGCCACGCCCAGATTCGCCGCTCCGATACCTGCATATATTTTCTCGTACCGTTCGGCGAATTGCGACTCGGTTAGCTTCTCTTTGACTTGCGGCATCAGCAAAGCATACATACTAGCGAAATCGCGATTATGCCAGGCAGTCAAATAGGCTTTGGCGATGTCTTCGGCGACTGGAGCTCCTGAAGCGGTCGGGCCCGGCGAGGATGAAGGCGAAGGCTTATCGTTCCACAAACTGCACCCGCTTAAAATGACGACAATGATACACAGCAAAGTTAACGCTCGAATTTTCATTAGCATGCACCTCAATCCTACGGGAAGTCTATGCCTTATCTATTCGCCGCTGATTGCCGATCGCCTGCCTAAATAAACAATTTGAGCCCGCAGGCGCGGCCTGCGGGCTCAACAATGTTCAATATCCCATATCCTTCAGAATGCCTGACAACGTGCGCAGCCGTTCTCCGATCAGCTCGTCGTCGTCTTTCAACGCTTGGCTGAACAGCTTAATGTCCTCATTGATCTTGTCGTTGTCCGTGCAAACGGCGACGGACATCGCATCCCCTTGCAAGCCGACTCGGTCAATAAGCGGTTGCTCCGTATTATACAACTCCGGGTAACGATAGGCTTCACGGAAATGCGACATCGAACGCGTGAGCAGAATGGCCAAGTCCAACACGCGATGAAGCGGAAGCTCCTCCGATTGGCGTGACCATTTCTCTCCCGTATATCGCCATACTTTAGCGGAAATATCGACCTTGCCTCGATCATTCCATTGCGCAAGTCCGAGCGACAAGCCTTTGGCATCGCTGTTCCCTGCATAACGGCCATCCACTTGCTCGTAATTTTCCGAGACGATAACGGGTTTATGTTTAAGCGTAGTCGGTATTTTCATTGCGTGCCTCCTGCTTTCGTTTACTCGTTTACTAAATTACTAGGCGGAATTCAATGTAACAAAGTATACTCTTGCAGCAAGTCCGGCGTCAACCGCCACGTGCGGAAACCCGGCGCAGGGACGGCTATAATTGCTCAAATGACACCTGCGCCCCTCATCGACGGGCGTTACACGTCAAATTCATGCAGCCATGCAGAAAAGATAGAGGAACAGCCAGCGCAGGCGCGCTCCGTCCGAAATGTTCAACCGTTCGTAGAAATCCCCTTACTGCCCGCTTCACGATTCGCAGATTTGCTGCCGCGCGACCATACGATGATCGGAATGAGCAGCAAAGCCAACCCTCCCCCGAGCCACGACAGCGTTGAGTAGCTCGACGCTGCGACGATCATGCCTGATAAAGCACCGCCTGTAGCACCTGCGAGCGCGATTGTTACGTCCAGCGTCCCTTGCATTTTGGCACGGTTTTCCACCGTTGTCGCGTCAACGATAATCGCTGTGCCGCTAATAAATCCAAGGTTCCACCCCAATCCTAGAAGCGCCAGCGCGGCGATAAGAAGCGGCATCGAATCCGCGGGCGCCGTCGCGGCCAGTACCCCGGCAGACAACAGAATGCAACCGGACAAACAAGCGGTAATGGTGCGCCCGAATTTGTCCACGAACAATCCGGTCACAAGGGACGGCAAATACATCGCTCCGATATGGATGCCGATGACGAGACCGACATCTCCCAATCCGTGACCATGATGTTTCATATGTACCGGCGTCATCGTCATAATCGCGGCCATCACCAATTGCGTCAGTACCATCACAGACGCCCCTACCATCAGACCGCGGCTATGCGCAATGTCTCCTTGACCGGAGTCGAAAGCAGACGAAGCATTGTGTGCTTGCCCGGCGGCAATGGATCTGGCTACCAACAGCGGATCGGGTTTCAGAAAGAAAAATAACGTCGCGCCCGCAAACAAATAGGCGACGGCAGCCAGAATGAACGGTCCCGCCAGTATCGGAACGCCTAACGATTCCGCTACTTTGCCCATCGGGTCAACAAGATTAGGCCCCGCCACCGCTCCGAGCGTCGTTGACACCATCGCCGTGCTGATCGCACGAGCGCGCTGCGTCGGCTCAGCCAAATCGGTGCCTGCATATCGCGCCTGCAAGTTCGTCGCCATGCCGGCTCCATATACAAGCAGCGATATAAACAGCAAAAACAGCTGATCGGCCACCGCAGCGCCAATTACGCCGAGCGCACCTATGCCGCCCGCCAGGAACCCTGCGGAAAGGCCGAGTCTTCTACCGAGTCGTTGGGACATCCGACCGACGAGGAACGCCGATGCAGCCGACCCGAGCGTGAACAATGCAGACGGTGCGCCCGCATAATTTTCAGAGCCGCTCATCTCCTGTGCAAGCAGCCCACCGACAGTAATACCTGCCGCAAGCCCGGCTCCACCGAATATTTGCGAAAGGACAACGACCTTTAACGACCGACGATATACCCGGCTGCCCTCTTCCTGTGAAATTTCCGAAATATGTGACTTCATCGGTGACTCTCCTCCCTTGAGGTCGCGTCTACGACACTTTGGCGGAACCAAGTTCCGTTATGACAATCGATTACGACTTTTTTCATTATAGCAGGCTGACGTCATTAGTCCGGATTTTTTTCCTCCGGGATGAACAGCAAAGAGCCATCGGAATAGGTGCGTTCCGACAGCTCTTACGTTTCGGGCCGTTCCGATCTATTTCTGTTCCGCAGCAGTCGAATTGCGAATCCGCCGATCCATGATGAACGGACCGAACGGAAGCAAAGACGCGACGAACGCGGCTAACATACGAAGAAAACTCCAACGGTGCACGATTGTCGCAACAACGACGGTCAACAAAGCTCGAATCAATCTGCCAGTTGCATTCAGTTTATCATAGTTTGCGCGCGACAAATTCGTCGAAATCCGCAATTTCCTTCAAGTTTGTTTGCAATGCCTTGAAGAAACTCGCGAGTTTCTCTTTCGGCACGCCTTCGTACCGATCGCCTAGGCTGATATCGAAATAACAAGCTTCGTCTTCTATCCCTCTGACGAACGGAGTCATGCCGACACCCGTCTCCCGGTAGGAGGCGATTAACGCCGCGCCGAACTTTTCATAAGACATAGAGGCATGGACGTGGAACATGTTCGAAACCGGTACCGCAGGCTTAGTCACAACACTCTCGCATTCATTAAACATTGCAGCGAGCTCGACGGCAGCTTCGTAATAATGCGCCATGCGTCCGACCCGCTCGTCGAAATTTTTGTCCGCGCTAATAATGTACGGATACAGGCTGATCAAGTCGCCCCCGTGCCGCCTCTTCCATATTTTCGACTCGTCTGCAAAATCCTGCTCACCGGCAACAATCGCGCCCGCTACACCTCCGATCCCTTTGTAGAAAGAGACGTAGACGCTGTCGAACAAGGAGCACACTTCCGACGCTGTTTTACCGTAGTAAGGCAATATTTCGAACAGCCTCGCACCATCCAGATGGAGCCGAATCCCTTTTTCGCGACAATATGCCGAGATCGCCTCCAGATCGGAATACGACGGCAATTGTCCACCGATCTCGCGTTGCGGCAATTCAAGCAACAAACACGAGACATCTTCCTTCAACTCAAGAACATCCGGCAACTCGATCGTCCGTTCTTTGTCCGCAAGCAGCACAGTCTCGATATGATGAAGCTCCTTCAGCCCATCTTTTTCGTGAATTTCCAAATGACTCAGCGGATGATATGCCACTCGCTTCAGCCCTTTACGGTCGCACCAGATGCGTAAAGCGATCTGCTGCGCCATCGTTCCGCTCGGAAAAAAGACGGCCGCCGGCTTGCCCAAGACGTTCGCGATTTTCTTCTCGAAGTCCGCAATGATGGGGCCATCCCCGTACATATCGCTCATCGTGTCGCCATCGAACGCCATGATCGCGTCCTTCAGCACTTGCACGTTTCTTTTTCCATGGCCGCCAACTGGATATGGAGTTTCGTTATAAGCTTCCAATAGCAGTTCGTCGATGTTGATCATTTCGGAAGCCTCCTTTTCTCTAAACGTGTATTATTTGGAGATTGCACATACGGTCGCTTCGCACGCTTCCGCAAGCCGATCACCGTTTACGAAAATTTGCGTTCCGCGACGACCGGCGCTAATGCTGACAGGGTCCAGCCCGCGAATCGACTCATCGATGAACAGAGGAAACTTCTTCTTCGTGCCTAGAGGCGAGACGCCGCCTCTTATGTAACCGGTGACTGATTGCAAATCTTTGACCGGTACCATTTCCACGCTTTTGTTCCGACTCGCCGCAGCTAGCGCCTTCAAATCCAGTTCTTTGTCCCCCGGCACGCATGCCAGTACAAATCCCGTTTTGTCGCCTTTCAACACGAGTGTCTTGAACAGCCGATCGACCGGAAGACCAACTTTATCCGCAACCGTCGATGCGGCCAGATCGTCCTCGTCCCATTCGTACTCATGAAGCGTATAAGGAATTTTCATTGTATCCAATATGCGCGACGCCGTCGTCTTGCCCGCCATACATCATCACCTGCCTCCTGTTTTCATGAAAAAAAACGGCAGTCCGGAATAACTTGCTCCGAACTGCCGTTACCCGATCGCTTACTCGATCAACTCACGGATAAACTTCTCGAGCGAAGTCGTGTCCGTCATGTTCTTGTTGCAGTCATGCCCATGCAAGCACAAATATTGCCCAAGCGCCTTATAGTAATCCGGCGACGCATTGGCCGGTTTCTTCTTCGATACGGCGGTGAACAAGCCGATCTCTTCGAACCCGTTGCAGGCGAAGCAGTAACTCTTCTTGTTCGCAGGCGTCATTCTGCCTTCAATGCCGACGAATCGCCCGTCGAGCGGATAGACGATGTACGTCCGATTCGCTGCCACGTCAAGCCAGCTCAAGTACGTCAGCGTCTTCCAGTCGATCCTCGCCAGGTCGGGAATGGCGAGCTTCTTGCTCTTGGGGAAAAGCTTCAAAATTTCGCCCTTCGATATCGGTGGAAATTCCGTGCGATAACGTTCAAGATCGTCGAGATAATGCTTGAAATCTTCCGCTCTTTCCAGCCTGGAGATCAAGATTAATCGCTCTCTCTCATCGCCTTGCAGTTCGGGAAACAAAGAAAGCACATTCGCTTCCGCTCCCGATCTCGTCGATGCCAGCACTTGGCGATCGGCCACCGTTCTTACCGCATGCAGCAGGTGATCGGCTTGTTGCTTAATATAGTTGAATTGATGGTTAGCAATGTTCAGTTCGCGCATCGCGACTCAGCCCCTTTATTCGTATTGGACACGAACGGGTGCAAAGCCGGCTTGGACCGATTGTCACTTACTCGGGGCGATAGGGTACTTCTTCATCTCGCCTCATGCAAAGTATCGCCTCCGTACCGGGCTTTGCATGAGTATTGCTAGTCCGACAATCTACGATTGTCATCCGTACCCTCCTCCTTTCGGTTCAGATAACTCAAGTATAAATAAACGGCCTGGCTTTTTCAATCAAAGGCTTTCCGGAATCGTTCCCTCTGGCTGAGCGACCATTTTCTCGAGCAGGCCGATCAGTATCCAGACGCCAGCGCAGGCTAACGTCGCAATGATCGCCGACCCTCCCGCATGAACAAACATGACGGGAACCCATGCGACTCCTAGCGTTCGATGAACTAGTCGCATCCATCTGTTGCGAACTTTGTTGATCAACACTCCGTAGCCGACAATCGCCAGCAATAGGGCAAACCCTGCCAGACCGGAATAAATGTTGCGATCCCCGGACTTGTACAGTAGAAAATAACCGCCGTGTAAGACAATGGCCGCCAACGTGGCCCAGCCCAGCGGCTTGTGCGCCGCGTAGAGCAGCTTCCCGAGTCTACGCACCCATATAGAGGGAGATTTCAATTTCTTTTTGAACCAAAACCAGGAGAACCCGGCGGCCGCCAAATATAAAGCCACGGTGCCTATCGTGGTAAACCAGTCCCCCAAGTTCCCGCCTTCATCACGAGGCGGCCTCACTCCGTCCGGCAAAGGCGGTCGTCTTCCCTCGCCTCCTGCATTTGCCCAGAAATAATAGTAAGCAAGTAGAAGCAATGCTACAGTACCGGCAACGACTGCCGGAATCCAAACTTTTCTGCTCTTTTTCATGCCGCTTCCCCTCCATCGCAACGTATGGATCGAGTATAGCGGACGTTTATTAATTTTTTATGAATCGCATGACTTCCTTTCGATCTCAAACCGCCAATCATTGCACTGCATGAGGTTGCCCGGCGGATACTCGAATTCGCATTCGCCCATCGGCTGGAAATTCAACTTTCTGCACACCGCGTTCGACGCCGGATTGCCGATAGACGGGAACGCATGAACATACCGGTGCTTCCCTTCTCTTTCGGCGCTGGCGATCGCTTCCCTGACAGCCGCAGTCGCGATGCCTTTGCCTTGGAAATTCGGAAGAACGCTCCACCCTATCTCATAGATGCTTTCCCCGTTCCGCGCACTATCCCAGTATCCGACACTACCGACCTTTTGCCCCTCCGGAAGAAGGGTAATGGTAAACATTCGGCCAGTTCCCTTATCTGCAATCGCGAGATAGCGTTCATGGCGATTGGCCAACAATTCTTCCGTTTCCGACCCACCCAGATGTTCCATCATCTCGGGGGCATTGATCAATTGCAGCAAAGGGAAATCGGCTGCCGTCCATGTTTCGATTATCACTTGAGAGTCATTCCTATTGTTCATCGATTTCTTTCTCACCTCATCCTGAGGAATGTGAAACACCCCTCCATAATAGCACGTATGTTCGTATCGGCACAAAAACGATCCGCTCTGATGTTATGTGCTGTCACCACGCGCGAGATCGGTTAAGATAGAGAAATAGACAGCTCCGACATTTTTATTCGACAGAAAGCAACGGTGATGGAATGGACATCCAAAACGCCTTCATACTGATGTTTACTCATGGGTTGCCTATTCTTTTCCTTGCCTATATGGCAACCGATGTATTGCTGCGAAACAAGAAAAGCGTTGAGCATATTTTGATCAGCGTGATTTCCCTCTGTTATTTGCTACTGTTCGCAGAGGAGTACTTGCGGAACCAAGTTTCCATCGCTTACAGTCCGATATTATCCGCTGCTTGGCTAAGCAGTGTCGGCATCGTCATCACTAGCGTCTGCTTTCACTTTCTTATTCGTTTTACTCGGACGGACGTTAGAATGCCGCGTTGGCTTTACCCATATGGCTTATATTTACCCGTTGTTTTTGTCATCGTCAACCTGGCGACCGGTGCGGAGCTGATCTCCGCCCAACAGTTCGTCGAAGCCGGCATGTGGAAAGTTCCCGTCTATAACGCCGGATATATGATTGCATTGGCTTCAAGCGTCGGTGTCGAAATATTGTTTTTATTGCCTCTGATGATCGCCAGAACGAAAACCGGCACGCTAGAACAGAAATCCATTTACAAGCAGCTCACGATCGCCGTCTGCGTCTCGATCTCATGGAATATCGTTTTCGGTTTCATTAACTACGGCGGCTACTTACCCCCTTACCCGTACCTGTATGCCGGTATTATCTGGTGTTATGTTCTTCGGCGAACGATGAAAAGATACGATTTCCTCACTCAGTATGATAAACGCTTCCAGCAGTTGTTCGATATGCATCCGGACGCATTTTTACTTGTAGATCGCTCGAACACCGTCAAACATGCTAATCCGGGTGCGAAGCGGCTGTTCGATTCGCTTGGGCTGGACTTCGTTCGTTTCTTCGAACTGCTGGAACCCGAAACGAAACAATCCATCCACAGCCAGACTCAAGTGAAGCAACACGAGACGGAAATCGAGTTCAACGGCACCAGGCTTGTCCTGTTGGTAAACGCCGATTACATCTGGGTCGAAAATGAAAATCACACCCTTCTCATTTTACAGGATATTACTGTACAGAAGCAGCAGCAAAAAGAAATTCAATTTCTTGCCTATCACGATCCGCTTACTCGGCTTCCGAACCGCAGATTTTTTCAGGAAAAATTGGACAAGGTACTACAGGAGGCAGAACGTCGGGGAGAATCGGTGGCGCTGCTGCTCGTCGATCTCAATAAATTCAAGCTTCTGAACGATACCCATGGACATCTTGCCGGAGACGAAGCATTACAACAAGCAGCGCAAATCATTCAGGATTGCGTAGGCAACCATGGCGCTGCGGCACGGGTCGGGGGAGACGAATTTATTCTCTATATCGAACGTTCGCCATCATTGCATGAAGTCGAGCGGATCGTCGATGAGATGAAAAAGCGTTTCTCCCGATATATTAGCAAATTCGGATCGATTCCCGTCGGCATGAGCATCGGCACAAGTTATTTCCCCGAGGACGGGAATGATGGACAGGCGCTTATGCATAAAGCCGACAGTGCGATGTACGTGATGAAGAGAAGCCGGGTGTAACACGTCAGCTAACACCAGGAGTTATTGATCTCGCCGTCTATCTGCAATGCAAAAGGCGCCCCAAAGGCGCCTTTCTTGCTGAATCTGCAATCTATTTGTTGAGCATATGGAATACTTGCTCGACATCTTTGTCACCGCGTCCGGACAAGTTAACGATGATGATCTGATCCTTACTCATCGTCGGCGCGAGTTTCTTCGCATGAGCAACGGCGTGTGCACTCTCCAGCGCAGGAATGATGCCTTCCGTACGGGACAATTCCTGGAACGCCGCCAGCACTTCTTCGTTGCTGACTGTCACATATTCCGCCCGGCCCGTCACTTTCAGATGGCTGTGCTCCGGTCCGATGCCCGGATAGTCTAGTCCTGCGGCGATCGAGTACGTTTTCTGCGGGTTCCCTTCTTCGTCCAGCAACACAAGGCATTTAAAACCGTGAATGACGCTTGGCACGCCTTGAGTCAACGTGGCCGCTTGATCCGGCTCGACGCCGATCAAACGCACGGACGACTCGTCCAGATAGTGGGCGAAAGCGCCGATCGCATTGCTGCCTCCGCCGACGCAAGCGATAACCGCATCCGGCAGACGGCCTTCCTTCTCGAGAATTTGACGCTTCGACTCTTCGCTGACAACCGACTGAAAGTGCTTGACCATCGATGGGAAAGGATGCGGACCGACGGCGGAGCCGAGCAAATAAAACGTGTTTTTGTAGTTTTGCACCAGATCGCCGAGCGCCTCGTCTACGGCATCCTTCAATCGGCCTTGTCCTTTATTCACCGGCACGACCTTAGCACCGAGCAGCTCCATCCGGAACACGTTCAGCGCTTGGCGGCGCGTATCTTCCGCTCCCATGTAAATGATGCATTCCATGTCGAACATGGCGCAAGCCGTCGCGGTCGCTACGCCGTGCTGACCGGCGCCGGTCTCGGCGATAATCCGCTTCGCGCCCATCCGCTTGGCAAGCAAAATTTGGCCGATGACGTTGTTGATTTTATGCGCGCCAGTATGGTTTAGGTCCTCGCGTTTCAAGTAAATTTTCGCGCCGCCCCATGTTTCGGACAACCGCTTCACGTAAGTAAGCGGGTTCTCACGGCCGACATATTCCCGCAAATAGTAGCGGTATTCTTCATTAAATTCGGGATCATCCTTATACTTGTTGAACTGCGCGCTCAAGTAATCGAGCACTTCCTGCAATTCCGGAGGTACGAAACTTCCTCCAAACTCTCCGAAGTACCCTTCCTGCACCTGCTCTTGGCTCATGTCTCGACGGACCTCCTAAATTGAGAAAAGAATACGTTTTCCAATTTCCATCGTACCATAGAAATAGAGTTCGCAACTATAACAGATTAAGCAAAAACCAGGGTATACTAGCATTAACGATTAAAAACGATTGCGGAGAGGAGAGAAAAAATGCGCGCTATTTTAATAGGGGCAACGGGGGCCACAGGTAAAGATTTGCTGGATTTATTATTAAAAGACGATTCTTTTCGTCAGGTAGATATTTTCGTCAGACGTAAGCTGGAAGTTCGTCACGCAAAGCTTAACGTACATGTGATCGATTTTGATAAAACGGAACAATGGAAGCATTTAGTTAAGGGCGATATTGTGTTCTCCTGTCTTGGAACTACGCTTAAAGCGGCGGGTAGCAAAGAAGCCCAATGGAAAATCGATTACGATTACCAATACCAGTTTGCCAAAGCCGCGCGAGACAACCAAGTGAATCATTATGTATTGGTATCGTCCGGTTTAGCTTCGCCTCATTCTCGCTCTTTTTATTTGCGGATGAAAGGCCAGCTAGAAGAAGCTGTAAGGGGTTTAGGTTTTGCAAAACTGGCGATTTTTAACCCTCCTGTACTCATACGGAAAAAAAGCGATAGACCGTTAGAGGTCGCCGGGTTGAAGATCATTCAGTACTTGAATAAAATCGGGATTTTCCGCTCTCAGAAGCCGTTACAGACAGAGATATTAGCTCAAGCCATGATCAATGCCGCTAAAGTAACAACTAACGGCACCGTTACGCTGAGAGGAAAAGCCATCTGGGAATGCGCAAAAGCTAAAACTAGCTGGAGATGATAGTCCTATGAAAAAGCGACAAACAAGGGATTCCTTTCACTCCCCCGACTGTCGCTTTTTCTTTATAAAGATGCTGAAGTTTGTCTGACCAGGTCGGACAGTAATGCATAATCGGCCGTCTGCCCTTTCTTCAGTTTGATTGTTTTCCGTTCCGGCGGGCCGTCGAATCCTTCCGGCACATCGAGCACCGTCGCGTTAAAGATTGTGAAGCTCACCGCCTCCTTCGAGGTGCTGATTACTGCGGCGTATTTGCCGTTTTTCAGAAAATGCGGCTTCTTGTACTGTATGCGCTCAACGCAATCGGGAATCGCTGTGTGCACGGCTTCGCGCAAGCTGACGCTTAGCACCCTCTGCCATGGTTCGTTGATTGCCTCGATAAATTCGGTCACTTCCGCGTTCATTATACATTCTCCTTGTCTTGTTTACGATTGCGTCGCGATCATCCAGGTTACTCCGAACACGTCAAGCACTTCGCCATAAAAAGCGCCCCAAGGCTGAAGCTGCAAAGGAAATTGGATATTCCCGCCTTCTTCGGCGAGCCCATCGAATGCCGCGCGCGCAGCTTCAACGTTATCGTAATTAAGCGACAGACAAATGTTGCGGCCATAGGTCACGGCGCCGCCGTGCGCTTCCGACATGAAGATCGTCAGACCGCCCACCACGTCGACGGACAGATGCATCACTTTGTCTTGATCGGCTTCCGGCGTCCCTGGCATCTGTCCGAACGTCATTACCGACTGGATTTCCCCTCCAAGTGCTTGTACGTAGAACCCTGCTTGTTTTCTTGCGTCCTCGGACATGAGATACGGAATCAATTTTGTTGTCATTGTCAATAGCCTCCTGATTTTGTTTTTAATTGGCGAAGCTCGATGTGGCCTTCCCCGAACCCGTTCGGGTCCGGCATTCTCATTGCCCATTCGATCGCTTCTTCCTGCGACGAGACGTCGATCATCGTGTACGCGGCGACCATCCTGTCTTCATCCGGCCGGAATGGACCGACAGCGACGAACGGTTCGCCGCCAACCTCCGGATAAGAAATCCGAATCCCGCTTGCGCTTGTTTCCAGCTCTTCCCTCGAGACGAGCACTCCCGCCTCGGCCAACGCTTCGTTGTAAGTCGCCAGCGCATCCGCGAGAGTGGAGCCCGGTTTCAGTCCGGCTTCCGAATGACGGCTTGCTTGGACTAGCAATAAAAATATCAACTTGTTTCCCCTCCTCTAACTACACAACGAACGGGAAACGCCAAGATCGACACATGGTAAAAAATAATTTGAGAAATTTTCATTAGCGTTTATGAAGAGGATGAACATTCCGCGACACGCCTAAGCAGCAATGCGCGTTCACGCTCGTTGCCGGTGAGCGCGGCCGCCCGTTCGAATTCCAGCTTCGCCTCTTCTAGTCGTCCGAGTTTGCGAAGCAAATCTCCCCTGACGCTCGGGAGCAAATGATACGCCTTCAGCGACGGTTCGGCGACGAGTTCGTCAACGAGCTGCAAACCGTATTGCGGACCGAACGCCATCGATATCGCAACCGCACGGTTTAATTCGACGACGGGCGAAGGCATCGCCCTCGCCAGCGCTTCGTACAGCGCCGAGATGCGCACCCAGTCCGTCTCTTGCGCTGTACGAGCTTCGGCGTGACAAGCGGCGATTGTCGCTTGCAACGCGTAAGGACCGAGCGGGCGTCCGGACGCTCGGGCTCTGGCGAGTGCAGCCAATCCGCGGCGGATGAGCAAACGATCCCACAGCGCCCGATTCTGGTCCAAGAGAAGAATCGGATCGCCATTCGCGTCCGCCCGTGCCTTGAAACGAGACGTTTGAATTTCCATGAGTGCGACAAGGCCATGCACTTCCGGTTCCGACGGCGCGTTCGCCGCCAGAACCCTGCCAAGTCTTAGCGCTTCCTGACACAGAAGCGGGCGTACCCAACTACTGCCCGATGTCGCCGCATACCCTTCGTTAAACATGAAATAAATGACTTCGAGTACGGTCGATATTCGGTCCTTGATCTGGTCAGCGGCTGGCATCTCAAAGGGTACGCCGGCCGAACTTAACGTCTTCTTCGCTCGTACGATTCGCTGCGCGATCGTAGGCTCCGGCACGAGATGGGCTTTGGCGATTTCTTCCGTCGTTAATCCGCCGAGCAGACGAAGCGTTAACGCCACCCGCGCTTCCCTCGACAGAACGGGATGGCATGTCGCGAAGATGAGCCGGAGGAGGTCGTCCCCGATCTCCCCATCTATTGCCGAATCGACGTCATCCTCGGTGTAAAGCGGCTGCTCTCGAGCAATTTCCTCGTATTTGCGATCTCTCGTCTTATGCCTGCGCAGCCAATCGATTGCGCGACGCTTCGCCGTCGTCATCAGCCAAGCGCCCGGCTTGTCCGGAATTCCGTCTTGCGGCCACTTCTCCAACGCAATGACAAGCGCATCTTGCGCAAGATCTTCCGCTAGCGCTACATCTCGGACAATTCGCGCCAGCCCGGCAATGAGTTTGGCAGATTCGATTCGCCAGATGGCATCGATTGAACGATGAACGTCAGCCTGCATTAAGATTGCTTAAGCTGCTCGCGCAAAGCACGTTCTCTGGCGATCGAATCCGCATCGTCCGTCAAATCTTCGGGCTCGAACACTTGGCGAAGCTCGATGCGGCCTTCTCCGAAGCCGTGTGGGTCCGGCATACGCAGCGCCCACTCGATCGCTTCCTCGCGCGAGTTGACCTCAATCATCGTGTATCCAGCGATCATTTCTTTCGCTTCCGCGAATGGACCATCAGCGATCCTCGGCTTGCCGCCCGGCTCCGGATAGGTAATACGAATCGCGTTCGAGCTAGGATGTAAGCCGTCGGCCGCCACGAGTACGCCTGCCTTGATCAATTCCTCGTTGTAGCTCATCATTGCGTCAATCAGTTCCTGAGACGGCGGGATACCGGCTTCCGAATCTTTCGTGGCATTCACAATCATCATAAATCTCATTCAAATAACCTCCATTAGTGTAAGGATTGGAACGCTTTAACTCGCCCCTTCATAAGGACAACGAATGACGGTTTTCGAAATCGACACTTGGTTACAAAAATTTTCGGAAAATTTTTCTCCCCTACATCATACAACCTTTCCCTTACGATATCTAACAAAGAGAACCCGCGAAACATCGCGGGCCTTATTGGATCGCATTAGAAGGCAGGTAACGGTTGGCCAGTCTCGAGTAAGCTCTTCAAATTGCTGAGAATGACGGGCCATCCCGTGTTAAACGAGTCAAACTTGCCATTATCTTCGCCAATATCTTTCTCTAACAGATCTTCGTGCCGAAGCGTCAGCTTCACGGTACCTTTCATTGGCGTCAATTCATAAGTCACTTTGGAAACGCGATCTCCTTCATCGTCTTTGACGCTCCAGCTAACGGTGAGTATGCGATACGGCTCACTAACAAGCACTTCTCCATCATGTTCAACCGTGTTTTTGTTCATTAATTGAAAGCTGGAACCTACTTTCCAGTCTGACACGACTTCTCTGCCGAAAAAATACTGCTCCGTAAATTCGCCGTTCGTCAGGGCTTCCCAGAGCTTCTCAGGTGTCGTCGCGATGTAAGTTACATACACAAACGAAGTTTTACTCACGATCGGATTCCTCCTCTAGATCTTTTTTAAGTTTGTTTAAGGCCTCCACCTGGTGACGCTCGAACTTGCCGATCCAACGCTGATAAATTTCTCCGATAGGCACCGGGTTAAGGTAGTGTAACTTCTCTCTGCCTTGCCAGATCACCGCAACCAAATTGGCCTCTTCCAATAGCAGCAAATGCTTGGTAACCGCTTGGCGGCTCATCGTCATATGCTGGCACAGCTCTCCTAACGTTTGTCCATTATTCACGAACAAGAGGTCGAGCAATTCCCTTCGTGTCTCATCGGCAAGCGCCTTAAATACCTTTTCCATCTCAAGGAATTCGCCTCCTTGGTTTTATTATATGCAACTATTTAGTTGCATGTCAACTTGCATGAAAGCCCGGATGCCGGCGAATTTTTTCGCACCAAGTACCCGGGCTTATCGTAGTTGAATGGATTAATCGAATCGGTAAGTCCAAAATCTCTCCGTGCCGAACCGTTCGCGAATGGCCTTGTCCGGCATTTTCTTGTTACCGAGCAGCTCCGCCGCCTGGAACTGCGAACGATGGGCGCGAATCGAAGCCATCTTATGCGTCAAATAATCTTGCACATCATTGACGACATCAGGATGTCCGAGCTCCTCTTCGTGGTTTTTGGCGAAAGCGACACACTGAACCGGAGGCCGCTTATGAGCGGGCAAACTTCCGACAACCCGAACGACTGCTTCACCGGTCGCGTCGTGATCGGGATGGACGCTGTAACCCGGGTAGAATGTCAAAATCAACGTCGGGTCGATTTCATTGACCAGCTCATGAATGCTTCCGTCCAACTTCTTGCGGTCTTCGAATTCGATCGTCTTATCGTGAAAACCGAGCATGCGCAAATCTTGAATGCCGATCTCACGGCATGATTCTTCGAGCTCCAGCTTCCGAATGGCGGGCAGCGTCACCCGCGTCGCGAAAGGAGGAACGCCCATATTGCGCCCCATTTCCCCGAGCGTCAAACAAGCATAAGTAACATGCGCCCCTCCCGCGATTTCCTTCGCTAACGTCCCGGATATGCCGAACGCTTCGTCGTCCGGGTGAGGCAGGACGACCAATATGCGTTTTCCCATGCGTAAGTCCCCTCTCCTCTATCCGTCAGAACGGTTCCCGGCTCAACTGCAGCGCAACGATCAGCTTTCCTTGGCTGTCGTGACCTGCCAAGATGAGCCGTTCCCGATCTTCGTCTTCGTAATGGGTTAATCCTTCCGAATACACCCAGCCATGATCGGTCTTTAAGCCGACGCGATACGGGCCATTGCCGGATATCGAGCCATTTCCGTAACGGATGACGGCGTTCGATATAAAAGTCGCCGCTGGATGTTTCGAACTATCTACGTGGGAAGCATATGCTCCCATCGTCATTTCCAGATGAATGTACAGCTCTTGTCCCGCAAGCCGATCGATCATCGCCTGCACTTGCGCTTTATCGATAAGTTGCATGCTCCAGCCTCCTAACGCCGTGAATCGAATGATGCATCATGATGAGTTCGCGACAATGAACATATTTTAACACAAGCGAGTGCTATACCACTAATCGACATTTCCTATGCATGCTAGAGCCGAGGGGCAACGCGGGGTGTGCAGCTAAAGATAAGGGGCCATCGATCATCTCTTTTGCCGATATCCCGCTCGCTCAGGAATCTTGCAGCCATCGGGGAGAAAATCTCCTTTGTCCAATATCCCGCTCGCTCAGGTAGCAGGAAGTGTGGTCGATTTTGGATAGGAAGTGAAGCTGAAGGATGCCCAGAGACGTTTCTAAACCGGGCTGCATCCCTGAGCGAAAGGGATATTGGCAAAAGGGAAAATAAAGCTCATGTTTCCTAGCGCGAAAAGGCGATGAAAGATGCCCCTGAGCGTGTTTCCAGACACACCCTAACACCCCTGGAAAGTAACTCAGGGCCTCAGCTCCACTTCAAAGTGGAAGCTAAGGCCCGTCGCTCAAACTATTTCAAAGCTATTTAAGCCTACGATTATTTCTTGATGCGGAACCCGAGAGTCTGCACGAGTTTCTTAAACACGTCAGTGTTCTCGTAGATACCTGTAAAGTTGCTTGCGCCTGCGCCCATTGCCGTAATCGGAATGTCGACGGCCGTATGGTCCGACGTCGTCCAGTCAACATGCGCCGAATGCCGCACCCGTCGCGTCCGTCACCTGGCTCGTCGTGACGACACCGGTCGATTTACCGGCCGCTTTCGCGTATTCCATAATCGACTTGACCGATTTTTTATTCACGTCCATGCCGATTGCGCCGTTATACGTTTTGATCCCGCTCGCGTAAGCGGTCGCGGCTGCGGCTGAATCCGTAACGGGGGAAGTCGAACTCGTGTGGATCAAGCCGGCGAATGGCATATCGTCCATTGCAAGCTTGCCGGATTCACCGACCGTCGCCAGACGTATCGCGTTCCGATGGGCCGCACCCATACCGTCGCCTATGAACAAAATGACGTTTTGCGCTTGCGAAGACGCGGCTTGCACATCGCTCGTCGGGCGCGCTAACATCAAACTCGTTACTGACAGCGCCGTTACGGCTGTGACAAACCTGCTGAGAAACGGCGATTTCCTCTACAGTATTGAAATCGATAGTCGGCGCATACAATTGGGGCGAAGGAGGGGTCCCATGACCAAACGGCTAGCGATCGTCGCCCTCGTCCTGCTCGCCTTGTATGGCGCAAGTTGGCCATTGCGTCATTCGCAAGGCCAAGACGCCAAGACACCTGCTCAAGTCGTCTATTCGCAGAATGGCGTCCATATCGTCCTGTCAGCTTCAGGCAACAAGGTTGCCCCGATGAAAATGAGCAAGTTTGCCATGTCGCTTTCCGATGTTGAAGGCCGCCCGATCCCGAATGCCAGCGTAACAATGAATCTTCAGATGCCGCGTATGTTTTGCGGCGTCATCCCTACAACGGTGCAATCGACAAAACCCGGTGCGTATGAAGCAGCAGGCATTCCCGTTATGAGAGGCCGATGGGAAGCCGAAGCGTCTATTAGCATCGGCAAAGAACACTTCTCGGTCACACTACCATTCGACGTTGGTTAACGCCCGGCATCACCAAAGCCAGGGATGGATCGACGGAATCCAACCATTCGCGCTGAATCCTTTCATCATCGTCAACACGCCCATCGTCATCGCCACGTAGAAACCTGCCCGCCGCAGACTCCGCCTCCACTTCGCCCCGACACCTTTCGCAGACAAAGCAACGACAAGCAGAACAGGAATCGTCGATAAACCGAAAACAAGCAGCGTCAACAAACCTTCCGCCCATGATCCGGTTGAAGCCGCCCTGATCTGCATCGAGTACGTCAGCCCGCACGGCAGCATACCAAGCATCAGTCCGGTCAGAAAAAGCGCTGTCAACTCGAACGATCCTTTTAACCGGTCGACGAACGCCTTCATCCTATGTTTTCCCGGCCAATGCGCAGCGTGCAGAGGTATAGCGTATTTGCGAAATGCCCAGAGAATAATAAGCGCGCCGCCGACAATGCTGGCAATCGCTTGAAAGCCGACAAAACGGCCCGCGATGTTCAGAAAGGAGCCCGCAGCCCCCATAACGGCGCCAGTCAACGCATACGTGGTCACGCGACCGAAGTGGTACGCGAGCAAAGAGCGGATGGCGTTACGTCTTGCTTCCATTACGACGGACGCGCCAATGCCGCCGCACATGATGACGCAATGCGGCGCGCCGGTCAAACCAGCCAGCATGGCGACGACCAACGTGTCGCCCGTCATCAGGCTTGACCTCCGCCGATCGGCACATTGCGCAGGCGCAAGGCGTTGGCAACGACAAGCAGCGAGCTTGATGCCATGCACAAGCACGCGATGCGCGGGTTGAGCTGGCCGAATGCTGCCAGTGGAACCATAACGACATTGTAGAGAAGCGCAATGCCAAGATTCTGGCGAATGTTGCGCATCGTCGCCTTGGCAATGCCATAAGCATCGCGTACGGCGGCGAACCGCCCGCCGAGCAAGATGACGTCGCCTGCTTGCAACGCGGCGGCATTGCCTCCGGCCATCGTCAAGCCGACGTTCGCGGCCGCCAGCGCAGCCGAATCGTTCGCGCCGTCGCCGATCATCGCGACGCTACGGCCGCCTTGCTGCAAGCTGCGAACAAGCTCCAGCTTCTGCTCCGGCAACAACCTCGCCTTGACGTTAACGATGCCCGCCTCTGCCGCGATCGGCAACGCGGCCCCTTCCCCATCCCCCGTCGCCAGCCAAAGCTCCGCTTCCTTCGCCAGCAAGGCGACAGTTGCAGCCGCGTCTTCGCGCAGCGTGTCGCCAAAGCTGACTGACCCGACCCAGCGGCCGTTCAATGCCACCTCGAGACGCGAGTGCTCTTCCTCGCGTTCATCGGTAATCCGACTGCATTCCGGCACAGCAATGCCAAGCTCTGTGAACCATCCGGCATGCCCGAGGATGATTCGCCAGCCTTCAACGACGCCGCGAATACCGCGCCCGGCGATCTCCTCCGTGGCCGATGGTGCCGCCAGCGCTATTTTCCGTATCGCCGCCTCCTCTAACAACGCTCTAGCGAATGGATGCTCCGATCTCGCCTCGACTGACGCCGCCAGCCGGATCAGCTTCGCTTCGGATAGCGTCTCCGAATGAACGGCTGTCACGACGGGTCTGCCTACCGTAAGCGTTCCCGTCTTATCGAAGACAATCGCATCGGTACGACCTAGAGCCTCCAGCATGCCTCCTTCCTTAAACACAATACCTGCTTTCGCTGCCCGGCTTACGCCGATCAGCATCGACACAGGCGTCGCCAAGCCAAGCGCGCAAGGACAGGCAACGAGCAATACGGCGATCGCCGCCGTGAACGCTTGCTGAGTCGTCGCCAGCGATGACCATGCCGCGAAAGAAGCAGCCGCCACGACGAGAATAGCGGGTACGAAGTACGCCGCGACAATGTCGACTTTGCGCTGAATGCGCGGTTTTAATTGTTGCGCTTCCTCGACGTAAGAGATCATTCGGGCGAGAAGAGTCTCATTCACTGCCGATGTGACGCGGCCGACTAACTGCCCGCTCGCGAGGCGAGTTCCTGCGAACAGCCGCTCGCCGGCGATTTTGAGCGCCAGCCGGGTCTCGCCGGTCAGCAGCGACTCATCGACTTCTGCCATCCCCTCCACGACGACCGCATCCGCAGCTATCGTCTCGCCGCCCTGTACGGCGATGACATCGCCAACTCGAAGCGAAGCCGACGGTACGAGAAGCTTCTCCCCGTTCGGGGCAAAAAGCGAAGCTGAAGCGACTTGTAGCCCGTGAAGAGAAGTGAGGCTGCGCAGAGCGTTGCCTTTGGCGATGGCTTCGAGCCACTTGCCGAACGTGACGGCTGTCAGCACCATCGCGATCGAATCGAAGCTGAGGTCCGGATGCGCCGCGATGTTATGGTCTTCATGATTCATGTGCGCCGCATCATGACGGAACGTCATGTACTGACTATACAAATAAGCGGCTGTAACGCTTAACGCAACGAGAACATCCATGTTCGGCATCCCCGACTTCAGCGCCCGATACGCGTTCGCGTAAAACGGGTAACCCACGTAAAGCACGAGCAGTGAACCTAACCCCCATTGCAAGTACCCGTTCATCAGGAATGCTGGAGCGACGACGCCTAGCGGAACGAGCGCGTGAGCGGCCATGGCGAGAAACAGCGGCGCGGACACCGCTAACGAGATGAGAAAACGCCTCCTCCAGTCGGCCGACTCTGCGAGGAACACGTTGTTTTCCCTCCTTCTCCTCTCCGCTCCATAGCCTAACCCGCGAATTTTATCCATAATCGCATCCGCGTCCAGCGCCGGCCGATGCTGCCACTGAACAACCGCCGTCGCGGTCG
The DNA here is from genome assembly GCF_042655525.1 of Cohnella soli. NCBI lineage: Bacteria > Bacillati > Bacillota > Bacilli > Caryophanales > Paenibacillaceae > Cohnella > Cohnella soli. The sequence goes on along the minus strand of NZ_JBHSMI010000052.1, from coordinate 201,466 downwards.
CCAGGCTGACGGTCGCTTCCTCCACGCCGTCCATCCGTCCCAACACTTTCTCGATACGAGCGGAGCAGGCGGCGCAAGTCATTCCCGTAATCTGTAATTCCACCTTGTTCATACGAGCCTCCGAACTGTCCGGGTCGGACAATCATCTTGCTCCTATCGTATGTACGGCAGTTGGAATCAAGAATAGGCTTCGCTATCACTCCTCCTGCTGCGCCCACATACGTTGATTCACATAAGGAGTGATCGCTGTGAACCGCATGGCCGATGTCATCACGTTCCCGCAAGACGCCGCCACCCACCCGATGTCGAACGTTGAATGGTGGTACGGCTACGCACTGCTGTCCGGCAACCGAGGCAACCGTTATGCCGCCATGTTTTCCTTTTTCCGCGTCGGAGAACTTGCCGTTCCGAAAGGCCACTACGTTATTCATTCGCTTCACCGGTTAGGCGACGCTCGTATCTCAAGTCATTCGGAGATCGACCGGATGCTCGGTATTCAAATGACCGGCGTCTACTTGCCGGCTTACTTGCTGAAGAACCCTCGGGATACGCATACGTGGAGCCTGTACAGACGAATGCTGAGCGGCGCCGAGCTCCCTTCTCCCCACCGCTATTTGCCGTCATCCGAAGTTCTTGCCCGACCTACGCGACTCAAGTATGGCCTTCACCGACTAACGTTTGCTGACGACGTCAGCTCGTTTTTTCGGGTGTCGTTAACGACATCCACATCCACTCTCTCGCTAGATTTCTCCCCGCTGAAGCCAATATCCCTTATTGACGAGAAAGGTGATCTTAACGGACTGCGTTATTATTCCGTAACGCGCAATCGCGTGATCGGAGAATTGCAAACGGCTGAAGGCAAAGAGCAGTTATGGGGCGAAGGCTGGTTCGACCATCAATGGGGGAGAAATTACGGACTTCTGCTTGGGAATGGCTGGGATTGGTTCGGCTTGCAAATGAAAGACGGCAACGATCTGATCGTCAGCAGGCTGCGTAAGGCGAAGCCTGAATCAAAACCGTATATTGTAGCGAAGCACATTCGAAGTGACGGCTCAGTCGCGCAATCGGAGCGCGTCGGCTGGCTGGAGACAGGAACCTGGACAAGCGAGAGCAGCGGAGCGACTTATCCGGCGCAATGGCAGCTTTCCTTGCCTGACTTCGCGTTGGAACTTGTCGTCATTCCACTCCTCGCCAATCAGGAGATGCCGATTATCGGACCGCTGCGCAACATATGGGAAGGCGTCTGCACCGTCATCGGCGAAGCGGTCGCACCGGACGGTCGCCGGATGCACGTCGAAGGCAACGGTTTTGTCGAACTGGTCGGGTATGCGAAACCGTGAAATTTTTTCTATAAATATTCCTTTACGGGAATATTCCCTATTGTGTATATTAAAATTGTGAGATGCAAGTTGATCCGAACAATTCAGATGAGGTGAGCAACATGTCATGAACAGGTCCGAAATGGACATCTCCACGCTTAGCGCATTAGCTGAGCCGAGCCGCATGAATATCGTTCAACTGTTGCGCGACGGCCCTCTGACCGTTGGCGAAATCGCCGATCGACTGGGAATTCGCCAGCCTCAAGCGTCGAAACACTTAAAAGTACTTAGCGATAGCGGAATTGTAGAAGTGCAAGCCGAAGCGAATCGTCGGTTCTACAGGCTGCGATCCGAGCCCTTCCAAGCGATGGATTTATGGGTGAAGTCGTTCCGGCACATCATGGAGGAACGCATGGATAACCTGGATAATTATTTACGCGAGCTGCAGAACAAGAAAAAAACATAACATCGTTAATTTTAGGAGGAGTATTATTCATGTCTAACAACGAAATCGTGTCGAAAGTTGAAAATGATCGGGTTCTGGTGTTGGAGCGCGTATTCGACGCGCCTCGCGATCTTGTGTTCCAAATGTTTAAGGAAGCGGAGCACCTGAAACGTTGGTGGGGACCGAAAGGCTGGGAAGTCCCGGTTTGCACTGTCGATTTTCGTCCGGGCGGCGTGTGGCACTATTGTATGAAGTGCGAAGATAAGAATCAAGGTCAATTTTATGGCATGGAATCGTGGGGAAAAGGCATTTATAAGGAAATTGTCGAGCCGGAAACGATCGTCTACAACGATTACTTCTCGGATGCCGAAGGCAATATTAACGAGTCTATGCCTTCGACCCTAATCAAGATGGAGTTCATTGAAGTGGACGGCAAGACCAAGTTGGTGAACCGTTCCGAATATGTATCCGCCGAAGCCCTTAAAACCGTCATGGACATGGGCATGATGCAAGGTATCACAGAAACCTGGAATCGCTTGGGCGATTTGTTGGCGTCGCTTAAATAACCTTATGAAGAGCGTATAACTGATGATTAACAAAATTGGACCGCAAACCTTGGATTCGAGGTCATCACGGAAGAGTCCAGTGCCGGAAAATTTCGATGCGTTATATAGCGACCTGAAGAACAAAATCATCAAGGTTGGAGATATTGTGCAGCTTCCTACAGGCAGAATGTTTAACTTCGCGGATGATGAAGAAAATTACTTTACGGTATCGGAGAAGTAATAATCGGTTTGAATGAACCGCCCGTCCTTGGGCGGTTCATTCTGTCGAGAAAGTCTTGGCAGTATGACAAACCATCTTGTCGTGTTTACTTTATTGTTTGGCGGACCCCAACGGGATTGAACCGCTAACACAAAAATCTAAACGGTTGCCACAGCCGTTAACCAGTCAAAAACGGTGCCATTGAATTTCTAACGGTTATGAGCGACGTTATATGGTGCAGATTTCCTCGTATCGCATCAAAACATTGGAATAGCCGCAAATACAATCGTTAGATTCGCAAATGACCAATATCCGCGATATAACGGCCATGGCAACCGTTAGAATTCGCGGAACACCCCAACTGGTTCGTTTAGCTTAACAAAAAGTGCTGCTTCCACATGCTTTATACACATGACTTTTCATCCCTTCCGTCAACTACCCAGAAAAGGAAATGGATTATTAGTTAGAACCCTGTCTTCCGCCATAAGGCAAAAGACAGGGTTCTTGAATTCTTTATGGTTATTCTTTCTCTTTCGAGTCAGCTTTATCCGGCTCTATAAGCCCTTTCGCACTACCGCGAAACTCTCGGATCGTCGTCCCGATCGCTCTTCCAAACTGCGGCAGCTTCGATGGCCCGAACAGCAGCAACGCGATCAAGACGAGCAAAATAATTCCCGTCATCCCGATATTAAGTGGCAAACATCGTTCACCTCATCTTTGTCCGTCAATTCACGAATATTGCCGTAGCGTACATGATCGCAATGCCAAGTGTCAAGCCTGCGAAATTCGTCTGCGAAGTTCGTCCTTATTTTTCCGGTATGGCGTAACAACGAAAAACCGCCACCGTCGACGACATCATCGACTGGGGCGGTTGTGTAACGTGACTTTTCCGCATCACCAGGTGACGTACCCCGGAGATGTGACCGTGTTTCGGAGCATATCGATCAACGGAATGGTGTAAGCGAACAATATAAGCGCGACGGCGATGCCAAGCCAGATGCCCCATCTTTCAAGGTAGCGAGGCGTCGGTTCCGCCCCTTCCGCCTGCTCTCCGATCGGATACTCGGTCTCTCCTTTCGGCGCACGCAGCAGTCCGATGATGTTGCAGACGATCAGGATGACTCCGATGAACAGGATGATGCCCCCGATCGCCATCGCGACGTGATACGGCATCCACAGCACGGCGTCCGGATGGTCGTCGTACGTCGTGTAGGCAGTGCGGCGAGGCGATCCGAGCAAACCGACCGTATGCATCGAACCCGACATGATGAACATGCCCACGCACCAGACGAGCGTCTGGATAATGCCGGACCGGTTCATTTTACGCGTCAGCGTCCTGCCCGTAATTGTCGGAATGAGCCAGTACGTAATGCCGAAGAACGTAAGCGCCACGCTCGTCGCCACCGTCAAGTGGAAGTGGCCCGTGACCCACAGCGTATTATGGACGACTGCGTTCATCTGGTTGCTCGCGTTAATGATCCCGCCCGCTCCGGCAGGAATGAAGATGAGCATCCCCATGAACGGAGCGAAGAACCGAACGTCGCCCCAAGGCAGCACTTTCACCCAGCCGAACAATCCTTTCGTCCCTTTCGCTCTGCCGTTCAGCTCGAAGGTCGCGAACAGAGAGAATGCCGTCATCAGCGACGGTACGATAACCATAAACGTCAGAACGACTTGCAGGAACTTCCAGAAAGACGAGATGCCCGGCTCCATGAGCTGATGGTGGAAACCGACCGGAATCGAGAACAGAAGGAACAATACGAACGACATGCGGGCGAGAGAATCGCTGAAAATTTTGCCGCCGATAATTTTCGGGATGATGACATACCAGCAAATGTATGCGGGCAGAAGCCAAAAGTAAACGAGCGGGTGGCCGAAATACCAGAACAGCGTACGGCTCAGCACGACGTTAACATTATCGACCCATCCGAAAGACCATGGGATAAGCTGCACGACAACTTCTACTGCTACGCCGATCGTCGCGACTTGCCAGAGCAGCATTGTAATGACTGACATGTAAGCGAACAGAGGCGACAGCTTGCCTTTATTTTCTTTGCGCCAGCGAGAGTATTGGTAGAAGATACCGTAACCGCTCAGCCAGCTACCGATCACGACAAGCGCGAGCGCGATGTAGAACCACGGCGACGCCTTCATCGGTGCGTAGAACGTATATAGAACGGTCGCTTTGCCGAGCAAAATCACAACAACGCCGATAACAGTGCCGAGGGACATGAGCGCATACCCGATCCATCCTAGCTTGCGCGCCGTCGGAAGCAGTTTGCCCCCAAGCGTATGCGAGACGCCGGAATACAGGAAGCCGACGATAAAATAGGTCGTGAAAATAAGTGCCATCAAGACGCCATGAGCGGTAAGCAGCTCATAATAGCCGATGTTCGCGGGCAGCGTAATCGTCCCGCCCCTTACCATCCCTTGCAGCATGCCGGCTATGCCGCCGACGAGCAGCGCCGCGAATGCGAACAGGACATGGGCGAGAACGAGTTTCCCGTCGTTTCTGTCGAAAGATTTCATCCGTTCCCCTCCTATTTCACGACGATCGTTGTTTTCATATATTCATGCCCGGTGCCGCAATACTCGTTACAAATAATTAAGTATTCCCCCGGCTTGTCGAACACGTGCGAGATATGGCTGACCTCGCCGGGCTCGACCATCAAGTTCACGTTCGTCCCGATAATATTGAATCCGTGTACGACATCCGAGCTTGTAATCATGAAATCGACCGTCGATCCGACGGGTACTTCGAGCGTCTGAGGCTCGTAGCCGAACGCATAAGCGACGAGAACCGCTTCGTATTGCTTGTCTCCCGTCTGTGTCAGTCCAGGCTTATCGAACGGCGCCGTCTCCGATACTTTCGTCGGATCGATCGCATGATGATGCTCGCTCGGCGGCTTCATGCCGCTTCCGAACGCAGTCGCGCCAAGTACGATCAGGAAGACCGCCAACATGGCGATGCCGAACGATAGCCAAATTTTCTCCAATCGGTGCAAGTGCATCCGGTGTCACTCCCTCATTAATTTCGCGAGACGAACAAGATGAAAACTCCGACCCACGTCACAGCGATGAAAGCTCCCAGCAACATGACGGAGACGAACGTCCCCCGGAGCGCCGGTTGATCTTCAGGTTTCGGTTGATCGTTCGATTTCGGTTTGCCCGATACGGACATGCGAATCACCTCCTTCGTCTTCGTCGCGACGGAAGCCCTGGTCGTCCTGCTTCGGACGTTCAGGGCTTCCGTCGCTTCGGCTGTCAGCGACGAGCGCAGTCGATGTTATCCACCGACGTGGGCTGTCGTTTTATCGCCTTTTATTTTGGTCCGGACTTTGCGGAACAATGGACGCAACACCGCATCAAGGCCGAATCGTCCGGCATTCGTGCCAGCGAGGAAGATGATCATCCCCAGCAGCAGCAACCATGGATTCGTGCTTACCGTACCTGCGAACAGGAACAGGAAGTTCAGCATCATCCCGAACAAAGCAGCCGTCAGCGTTAATCCGCCGACAATGAGGCCCAGGCCGATCAGAAACTCGCCGACTGGAATGAGGAAGTTAATCAGTTTCACATTAGGCAAGGCGAAGTGCTCCAGAAATCCCGTATAATTCGGGAAGATAACGGCGTTCGTCGCATGATCGGCGACCGGCTTCGCGATTGCCCCTTTCAGGAACCCGCCGGCGTCGAACCCGTTCGTCAATTTGCCCCAACCTGCGTGCAGCCATTGCCAACCGACGTAAATGCGAATCAGCGTAATTGCAACAGCCACCCACACATTTTCCCTGAACGTTTTCATGACCATGACGGTCATCCCCTTTACGATGTAATTGAACTGCGATGTTCGTTCTTATTCCACGATCAGCTTGCCTTTCATATCGCCGTGGCCTGTGCCGCACATTGTCGCACAGACGAATTCGAACTCCCCGGCTTTGTCTGCGGTAAACGTCGTTGTTTTATTTGCCTTCACGACGACGTCGTAACCGTCGATCTTGATCGAATGGTTGCCTTGGCTGTTTTTCAGCGAAAGGTTAACCGTGTCGCCTTTCTTGACTTTGATCTCTTTCTTATCGAATTCAAAATTTTTGGCGTCGATCTCGATCGTTTGCGCACCTGCGCCTGCACCTGCAGCCTGGCTGGCCGATGGGCTGGACGACGCTTTCTCTCCGCTATTGGCGTTGTTTTTGCCGCCGCACCCTGCGAGCGCGATGGCCGTCGCCAGCACCAGAACGTATACCCCGAATCTTTTTGTCATTTATTGTCCCTCCCGTTATTGGATGACCTCATCTTACTCCCGTTGCGTCGGCCGCAATGTGACGAATCTCACACTCTCTTCGACTTCCACATTTCGGACATAATCTTGTGCAACGAAGCGTAGTGCAATACGTAAAGAAGCCGCCGGAGTCCAAGCCCCGACGGCTTCTTCTGATGCTCAAGTAAAAATAAAAAGAACCCCTCAAATTAGGGATTCTTTGGTCTTCGAAAATGTTGATGCCACGTCTCTTCGCATTTCATCACCGCGCTGCGCTTGCCGGCATCGTCAACCGCACGACGGTTCCTTCTCCCGGCGACGTGCGGACGGAAAGTTCTCCTGATACCGCCCGTGCCCGTTCTTCCATACTGAACAAGCCAACGCCTTTGCCCGCTTTTTGGCGCGAGAAGCCGACGCCGCGGTCTTCAATGACCGCCTCCACGTTCGTCCCCAAATCTTTGATCGATACAGACGCTTCCGACACGCCGGCATACTTGCCGATATTCGTCAAGCTTTCCTGGACGACCCGGTACATCGTCGTCTCTTCGAGCAAGCCGAGCCTCTTCCGCAAATCGCACTGGAAACCGACACGAATGCCGTAGTGTTTCTCGAACGAATCGATATACGTCCTGAGTGCCGGCACGACACCGAGATCGTCAAGCACGGACGGACGGAGTTCCCACGCGAGCCCGCGCACTTCGTTCATCAGTTGCGATACATCTTGGCCGATCGCTTCCAGCCTCGGGTCGGCGCCTTCGGAAATGAGCCGGTCGAGCGAAATTTTCAGAGAAAACAAACTTTGGCCGATGCCGTCGTGCAAGTCGCGGGAAAACCGGCGGCGTTCCTCTTCCTGGATTTGCATCAATTGCGCCATCATCGTCTGCAGTTCGGCTTCCGTCTCCTTCAGCCTGGTTACCTCATGGCGAATCGCCAAATATTGATAAGCTTTTCCTTGCGCATCAAGAAACGGCACAATCGTCGTATCCACCCAGTACGTACGGCCGAGTTTCGAACGGTTACGAATTTCGCCCTGCCATACGTTTCCCGAAGAAATCGTCGTCCACAGCGACCGAAAAAAAGCTTTGTCGTGATACCCGGAGTTGATCATGCGATGGTCTTGCCCGATCAGTTCTTCGCGGTCGTAGCCGGATATTTCGCAAAACTTGTCGTTCACGTACAAAATCGTGCCTTTACGGTCCGTGACGGCAACGATCGACGCTTCGTCGAGCGCGAACTTGACGTCGGCCAGTTGCTTCAATGACTGCTTGACGAGATTGCCGAACGCCGGATCGCCGATATGCGCTTCCAGCCCGGACAGCAACGTATCGACGTTCGCGGCGATATCCGGCGACGGCTCCCGCTCGCGTTCGAAAGAGGCGGATTCACTCAAAGCTCAGCAATCCTTTCTTCAGCGCGTATTTGACGAGATCCGGTCGTGTTTTCAAGCCTAGCTTCTCCATTAGATTGCTCTTGTGCGACTCTACCGTCTTGACGCTGATGACTAGAGCCTCGGCGATTTCTTTGTTGGAGTAGCCTTGAGCGACTTTCGCGAGAATTTCCTTCTCCCGGTCGGACAACAGATCGTACGTGCCGGCATGTTCGCCGTTCTTCGCTTTGTCCAAGTAATCGCCGATCAATCGCTTCGTCGCCGAAGGATACAAGTAAGCGTTGCCCGACGCGATATGGTGAATGGCCGACAGCAGTTCTTCATAAGGCGCGCTCTTCAGCAAATAACCGGAAGCGCCGGCTTGAATAGCCCGGAACAAATACTCTTCGTCATCATGCATCGTTAGGACAAGCACTTCAACGTTAGGCATCCGCTTCTTCAGTTCTCCCGTAGCCGTTAATCCGTCTTTGCCGTGCGGCATGCTTAAGTCCATCAAAACGACGTCCGGCACATTCGTCTCCGCTTTGACAAGCGCTTCGTCTCCGTCCGCTGCTTCCCCGACAATCTCGATGCCCATCTTGCCGTGCAGCAAGTTCACGAGTCCGGAACGAACGACCGCATGGTCGTCCACAATCATCACGCGAACCATGATCTATCCCCCCATCTTCCAATGCGTTTATTGTATCATAGACATCCGTTCGCTTGACCCATTTGCCCCGGAATACCCGATAGTAAATTTAGAAGCCGCTCGCCTGAAGCAATCGCCGCACTGCGTTCGTCCGGCCTGTAGACGCGTCTCTTGCGATCGCCGGCCAGGAGGATCGCAAAAGCTTTCGCATTTTTCATCAATGGCACGGCATAAGCGGAGCGCAGCTTCTCCGAAATCATTATTGGATAATTATAAAGGTCGCGGCTGCGAACGAGTTCCGACACCTGGAGCGTCATCGGTCTGCCGACTTTTGCGACCGTGCCCGACAATCCTCTGTTCGGCGGATCCGCCATGTTTAAACACCGCTCATTCAAGTTGCCGACGACCACAGTCCATTTAAGCGCACCGCTGTCCTTTTCTTTTAACGCGAGCGCGCAGAAGTCGCACGACAGCCCGGATAACAACATCTGCAACTCACGCCTGATTTCGTTTTCGCATTCCATCGTTCTCGCATCCTTTCCCCGAACCCTTCCACTTTTTTAGTGTACCGGAATCGAAACGCGAAGTAAGTCGGGGAACTCCCCTAACTTGCAGTCAGGGAATGTCACTAGACGCCATCTCGAACGGGAATACGACGGTGGAAAATCAGGGAATTTCCCTCCAATGTTCAGGAAATTCCCCGATAACGAAAGCTGCAGCCATAATGTAACATTGAAAGTATCAGAAGCGAAGGAGCTGGACGCCGTGACCGTAACGATGCCGACAATGTCCGCCAGGAGAGTGCAGAACGAATGCCCGATGAACCCGATGGGATTAAAACAATTTTTTCTCCCCGAGCAGTTCGAGCGTCTTCGCAAGCTTATGGTACCGGTCCGAGCGGCTGCGGGAAGCTATCTCATTCTGGAAGGCGATCCGACTGGCAAGCTCTATTACGTCATCTCCGGCACCGTCAAGCTCAGAAAGTCGACGGAAGACGGCAAAACGTTCCTTCTCTCGCTTCTGCAATCGGACGATCTGTTGTACGAGTCGAGCGACGAGACAAACTTGACGCACAGCTTCAGCGCCGAGGTGTCGGAAGATGCGGAGCTAGGCGTCCTTTACTGGAGCGAGTTCGAAGCGCTTCTATCGCGCGACGGCGACTTCGCCATTCGGTTCATGAAGTGGCTCGCCCTCTCGCACCGCGCGACGAAATCGAAATTCCGCGATCTGCTGCTGTACGGCAAGCCAGGCGCGCTAGCCTCGACGCTGATCCGATTAGCCAACTCGTACGGCATCGCCTGCGCCGACGGCATCCGTATCTCCGTGAAGCTGACCAATGCGGAAATCGCCGACTTCATCGGAACGACTCGCGAAAGCGTGAACCGTATGTTAAACGGACTGAAAGAAGACGACATCATCGACGTGAAGAACGGACGCATCGTTATTCGCGAGTTATCCGCCCTGCGTGCCATTTGCAACTGTCCCGACTGCCCCGGGTGCGCGAAGGAAATTTGCCGTATATGATCGACTTCCTTATAAGAGAAAAAGCATCCGATACGCGACTTACGCGTTCAGATGCTTTTTTTGCCTATCTCTCACAATACTTTCCACGCTTTCGATCGCTTCCTCAAGCGAATTCGCGCGGATAACCGTTCTCTCCGCTTCGTCATAGCGCGTTGCTGTAAATACATACCGTGGATCATAATAATGCTCCAGCAGAAGCGCCACCGCCCGCTCGAAAGCACCCTCCTGCAAGCAAACTTCGATTTCAGCGGCAATCGGCGTATGAAGGCGGGATTTGATTTTACGGAACGCTTCGAGCGATTGCTCGGGATGCTCCCATGGCCGGTAATCTTGCATGATGCGCTTCACCCGTTCTTCGAATGGAAGCTCGATCCAGATCGGTGCGCCTTCCTCTTTCTTCCTTACGAGGAACTCCGGCAACGTCGCCTTTCCGATGCGTTTGCTCTCCGCTTCGAACACGACGAAAGGCTCGTTCCGAAGCCGTAACAATTCGTCTAGCAATAAAGATTCGAACGTTTTCTGGTTATGGGCTCTCATGCCGATCTCGCCGAAAATCGATCCCCTGTGCCCAGCTAACTGCTCCAAATCGATTACGCCGATTCCGCGTTCCTTCATCGCTTGCAAAATCGCCGTTTTCCCAGTCCCTGTCAGCCCATGCAGCACGTAAGCGTCTGACGTGATTTCGAACGTCTCGAGCATGTCTACAACCCACTTGCGGTATGCGCGATATCCGCCGGTAATGCGAGCTACGCGGATGTCCAGCAGGGACAGAAGCGTTGCCGTCGTTCGGCTGCGCATGCCTCCCCGCCAACAAAACACCGCTTTCTTGCCGGGAATGGCGGCGATCGTTCGCATAAACGACGGAAGTTTGGCGGAGACGATCTCGAGCCCTCTGTCTTTCGCTGCCTGAATGCTTGTCTTCTTGTACAGCGTGCCGACTTCAGCTCTCTCTGCGTCATCGAACAACGGGACGTTCACGCTGCCGGGAATCGTCGCTTCTTCGAATTCGGAAGGGGAACGGACATCGATCAGCGTTAATTCACCCTTCTCTCTTAACGCCAGCCATTCTTCTATCGTTATGTCGTGAACCATTGGTGATGGACTCCTTCTTAGGGCGTGTCTGAATACTCCGAGGGCCGCAGATTTTGCCGAATTTTCGTTCCATGCAAGGCGCGCTTGTGCAAGCGTACCAGAGGTACGTCAAACAAGCGCAACGCAGCAGGGGGCGAAAAGGCGGTGAAAGACGCCCCTGAGCGGGTGTTCAGACACGCCCTAGACGACCGTAATCCGTCCCGCATGCTGCTCCGTAACTTCGCCGATCGTCGCCGCTTCAACGCCTGCCCGTATCAAATCAGCCAGCAGCGCTTCCGCTTTCTCCGAAGCGACAGAAATGAGCAGCCCGCCTGACGTTACCGCGTCACACAGAATCCATCTGTCGATCTGCTCCATCTCTGCCGGGAACGTCACGTCGGCTTCGACGTGTTTGTAGTTGTTTTTCGTGCCGCCGGGTACGAACCCGTTCTCAGCCAGCTCCCTGACTCTCGGCAGCAGCGGTACGCGTTCGGCGTGCAGCACAATGCCCGTCCCGCTTCCTTTTGCCATCTCAAGAGCATGTCCGACCAATCCGAATCCGGTCACATCGGTGCAGCCATTCACATCGTACGGCTCCATAACTTCTGCGGCCGTCTTGTTTAGCGTCGCCATAACGGAAGTTAATCTGGCAATCTCCGCCTCGGTGAGTTGATCTTTCTTGATGGACGTCGTCAAGATGCCAACACCGATCGGTTTCGTCAAAATAAGCTTGTCGCCCGGCTTCGCGCCCGCGTTCGTTCGGGCTTTGCCAGGGTGGACTAGCCCCGTGACGGCAAGGCCGAACTTCGGCTCCTTGTCGTCAATAGAATGACCGCCGACAAGCGTCGCCCCCGCTTCCTTCACTTTGTCCCCGGCGCCACGCAAAATATCCGCCAGAACGGACTTGTCCAGCGTGCCGATCGGGAAAGCGACGATATTTAAAACGGTTAACGGCTTGCCGCCCATTGCGTATATGTCGCTGATCGCGTTCGCCGCAGCGATCTGACCGAAATCGTACGGGTCGTCCACGATAGGCGTGAAGAAGTCAACGGTCTGCACAAGCGCCAAATCGTCGGTAAGCCGGTAAACGCCCGCATCGTCGCTCGTATCGAGCCCGACAAGCAAGTTCGGATCTGGAATCGTCGGCGGCAGGCTGCGGATGACTTGCTGCAAGTCCGCGGGGCCGATTTTGCAGCCGCACCCTCCTTTGCTGGAGTACGAGGTCAATTTTACTTTTTCAACGTTTTCCATGACAATCCACATCCCCTTATACATTCGTACAGTCGATTATATAGAAATTCTCGAGAGAGTACCAACAGCTTCCGCAAGCGTCCGAATCCTGACCCGTCTATCGAACATACATTATGTGAGTACAAGCAAAATGGGGAGGAACATCTCAGTATGAAAATCGTCATCGTCGCACCGGAACAGATTCCGGTACCTCCCGTTCTGGGCGGCTCCGTAGAGATCGCTATTCTGGCCGTCGCCCGGCGGCTAGCGAAACGCCATTCGGTTACCGTCATAAGCCGAACTCATCGCAAGTACCCGAGTAAGTCCATCATCGACGGCGTGACGATCCGCCGAGTGCCGACAGGTTCTCCTTCTTACTATCTATCCAACGTGAAAAGACTGTTGCGAGGGATGAGCTTCGATGTGCTACAGATTGATAACCGGCCGAAGTTCGTCGCACCTCTGAAGCGGATGTTTCCTCGAGCTAAAGTGTCTTTGTTTCTCCATTCCTTGACGTTCGTGAGCGCTCCTTACGCCAGTCGTTCGCAGGCGCGGAACGGTCTGGTCGCGGCGAACGTTGTCATCGCCAACAGCAGCTCGCTTAAACGAATACTCGCAGCACGGTTCCCGCAAGCCGCCAGTCGAATTCGCAAAGCGTATCTTGGCGTCGACACGTCGCGGTTCAGACCTTCAGGGCAGCGGATTTCCGCTCGCGGCGAAATCCGCATCTTGTTCGCCGGCAGGTTGATCCCCCGTAAAGGCGTACCCGTTTTGCTCAAATCGATCAGTCTAGCGAGACAACGTATCGGTCGCCCGATTAAAGTCGTTATCGCAGGAGGCGCTCAGAATAAAGGGTACGGGGGCTCAATGCGGTCTTTGGCCAAAAGGCACCGCGTTAACGCGCGGTTCCTCGGCTCCGTCCCCCATAGCTCGATTCACCGCGTATTTCGCCAAGCGCACGCCTTCGTCTGCCCTTCCCAGAAACACGAAGCATTCGGCCTCGTGAACGTGGAAGCGATGGCGTCTGGCCTGCCCGTTATCGCCTCGAATATCGGAGGCATTAATGAAGTCGTGGACGACGGACGTACCGGTTATTTGGTGCGTAACTATCGTAACCCGTCCGCCTTCGCTGACGCGATCGTACGACTGTTTCGCGACCCTGCGCGATATCGAGAGATGAGCGTACGTGCCCGACATTCGGCCGTCAACCGGTTCGGATGGTCGGCGACTGCGGCACGATTGACACAGATATACCGGAATAAGTAGAAAAAAGGGCGCCCGGCTAGCTTGGCGCCCTTCTTCTCATGTATGTCCGGTTATACTTTAAAGGTACCGACAAGTCGCTCTAACGTGTTGGCGAGGCCGGTCAAATTTTGCGCAGCAGCCGCATTCTCTTCCGCACCTGCTGACGTTTGTTCCGTAATGGCGGCCATCGACTGAATCGTTTTGTACACGTCCGAGCTTTGCACGGATTGTTCTTCGCTTGCTGCCGCGATGTCCGTAATGTAATTGGACGAAGTTTTCACCATCGATACGATATCTTTAAAAGCAGTACCCGCACGCTGCGCCATCTCGTTGCTCTGCCTGACAGCGATTACAGCTTCTTCGGTATTTTGTTTAATCGTCTTAATGTGAGCTACGATCCGTTTGGTTGCTTCGCCGCTTCGTTCCGCCAATTTACGCACTTCGTCGGCAACGACGGCGAAGCCTTTGCCCGATTCTCCGGCTCTAGCAGCTTCGATCGCAGCGTTCAGCGCAAGTAGATTCGTCTGCTCGGCTATGTCGTCGATCATCTCCACAATGTCACCGATTAGGTTCGACTTCTCCGCAAGATCTTTCATTTTCTCGCTCATGTGGGCCATGTCGTCCAGCGTGCTCTGAATTACCTGGCCACCGTCATTGGCGACTCCCACGGCTTTCATCGTAATTGCCGCCGCTTCTTCCGAAGACTTCGCCACCGACTGCATGCCTTCGGCTATCGACTCGAAGATTTCGTTGACATTGTCTACGGCAGCGGCTTGCTGCTGGTTCCCCATGGCGATCTCGTTCGTGCTGCTTGAAACTTCTCGGCTGCTTTGGGACAACGAGGAAATGCCTTCAACGACTTGAATAAGCATATCCTGCAGTTTGGTTACCATTTTGTTAAACGAAGCGGCGATCTCGCCCAGTTCATCCTTTCCTTTCACCGGCAATCTCACCGTCAAATCGCCTTCGCTGCCCGCCAGGTTCTCAATGGATACGTTAAGATCCCGAACCGGCCGCACAATCCGTACGAAAAATAAAATCATAGTGAACGAAATGAAAACGGCCAGCACGATCAAGACGGTCATCGTGACATTTAGCCATGTGTTGGCTTGCTGTTGGGCGGATTTCGCTTCCGCAGCAGCACGGCTGTTCATTTTGTCCTGAAACTGATCAATCGGCTTCATTATCGTACTTTTGGCCGCGTCGTAATCCGCACCGTACATCAATTGCCTCGCGTGCTCCATATTTTTCGCATCCACTGCTGCAAACGCTTCCGTTTCTGTTTTGACCAACGCGTCGGATTTCTGTTTCGCCTCCGCAATAAGGTCCAGCTCTTCCTTCGGCGCTCCCAACTCCTCAAGACGCTCTACGACATGATCCCGCGTTTTCGTTACGTTTACTTCGGTCATGTAGTTGTTAAAGTGCGTTTTCTCGCCGCTAACACTGTAATACCTTGCTTCATTCGTTAAATAATCGGAGGCGTTGACCAAATCGAAACCCAGTTGTTTGAACTCAGCTTGTCTAGCTACTGCTGAGCGCTCGTCTTTGAAACTCGAGTTGAGAGAAAAGATGCTAAAAATCGTCAGCAAGATGAGCAAACCACTGAATACTGCTACGGCCTTGATCAGCGTCGAAATTTTCATGACGGCCTCCTTGAAATATGTAGTTTCTTGATGCGGTTAACATTAAACCGTTCTGTCACATGAACCCCCTCCCTGTCTCGTCATCAGCAAATACTGAAGTAGCTATTCGACAATTTTCGATACAGTTCCTGCTGAATATTCAATAAAAATTTGCTTGACATTTTGGCTTTCACTTTTTCAATACTGTTGCCGCTTTCCTGCGGTTCAAACTTCTGTACAACTCCAGCCATAACACGCTTAATCCGAGCCAAACGCCGCCGTACAGGAAACCCGCTACAAGATTGCCCGGCTCTTCTTCCCTGAGAAACACATGGCTAATAAAGACGAGTGCACAGCACGCAGCGACGCCGTATAACGCGACAAACTGGTTCGCCCATCTCGCTTGGTGGCGCACGAGCAAATAGGCTGCGTAACCGTAACCGGCTATTGTAAGCCACGCTTCCGTGCTCGGATAAGCGAGGACCCGGTCATGAACGCCAGCGAAGCGGAAAGCCTCTTTCCACGCGTCGACCATACCGATGCCGCCCGCGAATACAATGGCATAAAACGCGATTTCCAACCTGAAATGTTTCCCCCTGCTCCATACCCACACGCATGTAATAAAAGTGACGGGCAAGACAATCCGAGGCGACGACAGCACGGCAAGACCGTTCATTGGCTCCGACCAATGCGAATCGAAAAATTTCCCGACGAAATACGAAATCATCTCATTCAACTCGGCGAAGTCCTCTCCCAAGCTCGCAATGCTGAGCCCGATGGCGAACGCGTACAATGCGAAAAACACGATTCCTCCGGCAATTGCGATCAATTCCACTTTGCCGACTGAATAGTACCGGAGCAGCACTCTATCGAGCAGCAGATCGATTGCTTGTCTCATCCGACTTTTGAAAGTACGGAACACGAACACAAGCACGATAACGATGCCGGCTAGAACACCCGCAATGGCCAAGTAACGGTTTAGCGTATGGTGATATTGCTCCCATTTCTCCCCAAACAGCTTGCCGATCGTAATAAAAACGGCGACCCAAATGAAAGCGCCCGTGTACGCATACGCGGCGTACTTGCGGAACGGCATCTGGGTAACGCCTGAGAAATACCCGGTAAAATGCCGGACACCCGGTATGTAATAAGCGATGAGCAACAGTTTGTTGCCATAACGGTCGAACCATCTCGAGGCTAGCTTCAGCTTATCCGGACCGAGATGGAATTTCGCGCCGTGTTTTTCGAAGAACGGGTGACCGAGCCTGAAACCGATGAAATAAGAAGCCGTCATGCCAATCGATGTGCCAATTCCCCCGGCTAGAATAATGAGAATATAATTCAACTGCCCTTGATACACGATCAGTCCCGCATACGTCATCAGCACTTCGCCTGGCAGCGGAAGCGCCAGCATCTCCAAGAGCAGCGAGCAGAATAATACCGCATAACCGTACTGCTCCAACAAATTCGTCAAATGGCTCAATTCGGGCCCTCCTTGCGCAATACTCTTCATCACTATTAACATATCGGATTGGGCACATACTTCACAAGTCCGATTAGTACGCGATGTAAACGGCAAAAAACCGCGCCCCACGGGCGCGGCTTCGCCAAACTCAAATCTACGACAACCGGCTTACATCGTGCCTCCGCCGCGACGAATGTTGGCCGGAATATGCTCCGGTCCGTGGTCGATATGATCGTAAATAAACTGACCGACTTTGGCTTCGTCGTATTTGTCGAGGATCATCGTCTTCGTCCAAGCCGTAATGACGACGTCTTTGCCTTCCGGTATGTCCTCGCTTGGAATGGCAAGCACGCCCGCACCCGCTTCGCGGAAGTGCGTCAAATACTTAATCGACTTGAGCGTCTCATTCGAAGCGTTCGCCCGATAATAAATCTCGATGTCTCCGTGCTCCAGATTGTGAACAAGCATTTCCGTCGTCGGTTTCTTGTCATAGAAGCCGAACTTCAAGTCGTGAGGATTATGTGTCCCGGAAGTCGGGAATTTCGACTCGTATTGGATCGGCATCTCCGAATGGCCGCCGCCGTTGTCTTTATCATTCGTCACTTCGATCGATACGCCTTTATTGAGCGAATCGAAATCATAACTCGAAGAAGCGTTGCGGATGAGCGGAATGAGGATGAGGACGACGCCAAGCGCGAGCAGACCGTGGGCGGTCAGCTTCGACTTGCGCGCTTTTTCCTTCAGTTGCGCTTTCTGGTCTTTCTTCAGCTTGCTCGAGTTGTCCCGGTTCGTCTTAAACGCAGACCAATAAAACATAAAAGCGACAAGCAGCGATACGGCCCCGATCGTGGCAACAATTATCATGCAAGCGACAGCTCCAATCATAAATAAATGCAAAAAGACGGACTGCCCTTATTATAGGCCAGCCCGTCCGGACATACAACCATTCTCGCTATCTTACACGCTGCTACTCCGTTCAATCTCGCGCCGCCGGTTTTCTGTACTTTCTTAGCGCAATGGCGTTCAGTGCAATGAACACAATTGCGAACAGCGCAAGCACTGCAGCGTCGAACGCGATGTCTCCGAAGCCGAACCCTTTGTACATAACGCCTTTCAGAGCATGAGCGGCATAGTAGAGCGGCATCGCGTGGGCAATGACTTGCAGCCAGGCAGCCATCGTATCAAGCGGAAAGATTCCGGAGAAAAAGATTTGCGGAACAACGACGATCGGAATGAATTGGACCATCTGAAATTCGGACGAAGCAAATGTGGATAATAAAATGCCGAGCGACAAGGCAACAAGCGCGAGCAGCAAATTTATGAGCAGCACATTCCAAATCGAACCGACAAGTGAAATATCAAGTACATTCACAGCGAACAGTACCACGATTACGGTCTGCGCGACGGCGAAAATACCGTAACCCGCCAAGTAGCCGCCGATCACTTCTCCGCGTCGGATCGGCGTGGACATCAGACGTTCGAGCGTCCCCGTCGTACGTTCCCGCAACAAGCCGATGCCTGCTATCAGGAAAACGAAGAAAAAAACGAAAAACCCGACTAGAATCGGACTTAACACGTCGAAAAACGTAGAATCAGCGTTCCCGTACACATACTCGGTCGGCAGCGCCTGCGCCGGGTTTATCGCAGAGGGCAGCCTGGATTGCTCATTCAAGGCAGTGGCGGCCAACGCTTGCATCTGGCCAACTTTCAACCGAATCATGTTCGCTTGCGTCGGATCGCTGTTCTCAAGGATCAGCTTTGGTTTGCCGTTCTCCAGTAGAAGCAAGCCATCCAAACCGTCTTCCTTAATCGTTTGGCGGTCTGCGGATGTATATGGCACAACATCCAATTCGGCGTTGCTTAACGCTTGCATGAGCGGCGCCGGCACGTTAACCGCCCCTAGCTTCGGCTTGCTCGTATTCCCGCTGCCATTAAACATGACGTACATGAGCGACAGCACAAGAAGCGGCGCTACGAACAACAACGCCAACGTTCTTTTGTCACGAAACAGCTGTCTGGCAATTCTGCGAATCAACGCTGCGATTCTCATGAACGCTTCCCTCCAGCACGCAGAAATACTTCCTCGAGATTGCGGGCATCGTAAGCGCTCTTTAATTGCCCAGGCGTGCCTGTTGCGAGAATTTGGCCTTCACGTACCATCGCCAGTTCGTCGCAACGCTCTGCTTCGTCCATCACATGCGTCGTGACGATGATTGTTTTGCCTTCTTCTTGCTTTAGTCTCAACAATTCGTTCCAGATGGACAACCTTAGTTCGGGATCGATGCCGACGGTCGGTTCGTCCAGAATGAGCAGCTTCGGATTCTGGATAAGCGCGATCGCGAGCGACAGTCTTCGCTTCATCCCGCCGGAATATGCGCCAGCTTTCTTCTTCAGTTCGTTCTTCAAGTTAACCAGGTCGGCCGCGTAACCGATTCTTTCTTTCTGCTCCTGCTTGCGCAGCTTAAACAACGAGGCGAAAAACTGCAAATTCTCCTCGCCAGTCAACTCGTTGTATAACGCATCCGACTGCGCCATATATCCAATCTCCTGCAACAGCGATAAGTTCGGCATCTTGCGTCCAAGCACCTTTACCAGTCCTGAATCGGCTGTCTCCATCCCGACGAACATTTTGACAAGCGTCGTTTTACCCGCTCCGGAAGGTCCGATCAACCCGTAAATCGTACCTTTGTCGATCGTAAGATCAACCTCGTTTAATACAACCTTGTCCCCATAGCGTTTGCTGACCCGCTCTACGGCTATTGATGGCTCTGTTACCTTTGCTATTGCAGTCTGTTCCGCTGTCACGGACGCGCCTCCTTTGAAGGATTTCAAACGTGATTGCGTATTTAGTAGAAGCATATCCGACAAACGCATGTTTCGTAAACGTCTAGTATTTTAGCAAATATTTTATTACATTTGTCGATGTGATGTCCTGCAATGCAAAAAAACAACTCGCGAAGAGATTATCTCTCGATCGCGAGTTGTTTTTTTGTATTGCTTATTGAGAAGGAGGCTGTTTGGCTGACTTCTTCAGTCTGAGTCGTACGGCTAACAATACGACGCCGACTACTACTAATCCATAACCGTAAAGCGGTGCGACAGGCGGCGTTTCGCCTGTTTTCGGGAGCGTGCCTTCGCCACCGGACGTTCCGTTATGGCTTGCGGAGCCAGGACCGCCCTTCGACGAGCCATCCCCGCCTTTTCCTGGAGAGCCGTTATGTCCTTGACCGCTGCCGGTGCCTCCGTTACCAGTGCCAGTACCGGTACCGGTTCCTTTGCCGCCTCCAGTGGTTGGCTCTTTGCCGCCTCCCGATTCAGGAGGTTTTGGTTTGGCGACCGGAACGAAGCCCGCATCGATCGTCCGGATATTGGCGCCCGAATCAAGCTCGATTGAATCCGTCGCGCCATCTGACTTGGCGTCGGAGTCATTCGCTGCTGTCGTGCCGATAGCCGATTGTTTCGTAAACGTATACCCTTTTGGCAAATCAAACTTGACCGTGTACTTGCCGGGCTTCAACTCAGTGAAGAGGTAGTATCCTGGCGCCCCACTGCCATCGTTGGCTGTAACAGTCGAGGCGAGTTGCGCGCCGTTGCTGTCGTACAGCGTAACGGTTACGCCGTTCAAGCCTTTCTCGCCCGCATCTTGTTTGCCGTTGGCGTTAGTGTCGATCCAGACATAATCTCCGATCGAGCCGAGCGGAATGAGTCCGGCGTCGATAGAGTAGTCGCTGCTGAGCAAGAGTATCGACCCTGTTGTACCGTCGGCGGCCGCGTTCGAGTCGACTTGTCGATTATCTCCCTTCGCGCCGACCGTAAACATATAGCCATGCGGCAAAATAAACTTCACTGAATATTGGCCGGTCAACAAATCCTTGAACTTGTAGTAGCCTGGCTTACCGTTGTTGTCGTTGACCGTCGTCTGCGTTGCGATCAAAGCGTTATATTGATTATACAACTCGACCGTTACGCCGTTCAGGCCAGCTTCGTCCGTATCTTGGATGCCATCGCTGTTTGTATCGATCCAGACGAAATCTCCGAGCGATACGAGCGGAACTGCCGGAATAAGGACAATGCCGGCATCAATATCCAAGTTGTTCTCTCCCGGTGCGAGCGTGATCGCATCCGTGCTGCCGTCAAGTCCCGCATCGGAATCCAGAGCAGGCGTAGCAGCAGGCACATTTTTCGTCGAGAACATGTAGCCGCCCGGAGCTTTGAACTTCACTTTGTAAGTGCCAGGCACCAGATTCGTGAAGATGTAGTAACCTGGAGTGCCACCGTTATCGGCTGTCTTGGTTGTTTCCAGCAAGGTGCCGTTATCATCGTACAGTTCAACCGTGATGTCATTGCGGCCTTTCTCGCCAGGATCCTGCTTGCCATTGCTGTTCGTGTCTTCCCAAACAAAATTGCCGATCGAGGCAGGGAGGACGATACCCGCGTCAACGGTCATATCGTCGTTGCCGGCGACAAGGACTATCGTGTTCGTGATGCCGTTCTCATCGACGTTCGAATCGTTCGCCGTCGTAATGCCGGTGCCCGTTACCGTCTTACGGGTAAACAAGTAGCCGGTTGGCAATTCGAACTTCACTTTGTAGCTGCCTGGGTACAGGTTGCTGAACAAGTACTTGCCATTCGCGTCTGTCGTAGCCGTTACCGGCGTAACGCCGTTTAACACTGGATTTCCGGCTGCATCCAGCAAATGGACAGTGATGCCGGCTGCGGCAGCGTTGACCGCTTCCCCGTCTTGGACGCCGATGACATTGTCGTCTACCCAAACCGTATCACCTAGATTAACGAGCTTGATGACGCCGGCATCGATATCTCTGTTATTCTCGCCAGGGGCCAGCGTGATAACTGCCGTTCTGCGCGTCGTCTCGTTCGCGTCGGAGCCGGTAGCTGCCGTGCCTTTGCCTTCTTGCGTCATGACATACGACGCGGCAGGGCTTGGATCGAACTGTACAATGTACTTGCCAGGGACAAGGTTGTCGAACAAATAAAACCCATCCACGTCCGTCGTTGTCGTTACTTCAACGCCGCCGACTTTGACCGGATCGCCGTTCTCGTCCAGCAGTCTGACCGTTACGCCGCTTACGCCGTTTTCTCCGGCATCCTGAATGCCGTTCAAGTTGCGATCCATCCACACGTAGTCTCCGAGGGAAGCAAGCTTCACCAGACCTGCATCCACCGTCATATCGTGCGAGTAAGGCGGAAGATTGATAACGTCGGTGACTCCTGTCGCGTCGACGTCAGAGTCGTTCGCCGCGGTGCTTCCCGCCGCGTTTTTCTTCGCGAACATGTAACCGGCAGGCAGATCGAAGCTGACTTTGTATTTTCCCGGAGCAAGCTTATCGAACAAATATTTGCCGTTGCTGTCGGTGGTCACCGTGACCTCGGTGCCGCCGACTGTGATCGCATTGCCGTCTTTGTCCAGCAGATGGACTTTCACGCCGGCGAAACCGACTTCTCCGCCATCTTGAATGCCGTTGTTATTCGTGTCTACCCATACCGTATCGCCGAGAGATACTTTCTCTACGATACCCGCGTCGATCGTCATATTGCTCACGCCGGACAAAAGCGTTATTTTGCTAGTCATCCCCGTCGCTTGATCGGCATCGGAGTCTTTCGCGGAATCGCCGCCCTGATTCTTCGGAGAGAAAATATACGAATCGTCAGGCAAAATAAACTTGACGACATAATCACCCGGCCACAGCATGTCGAATTCGTAATTGCCGTTGGCATCGGTCGTTTTCGATGCGAGCTTGTTTGACAGGTCATTGCCGTCGTAAAGCTCCACCGTCACGCTTGGTACACCCGGCTCGCCGACAGCATCCTGAACGCCGTCGCCGTTCTTGTCATACCAGACGGTATCGCCGAGCTTCACGCGATCGACCAAACCGGCATCGATCGTCATGTTCGATGTGCCCCATGTAAGTACGATCGCATCCGACATGCCCGTTAACGAATTAGCATCGGAATCGTTCGCTGCCGTTGCAGATGCGGCATTCTTGTTCGTAAACTCGAAACCTGCCGGCTTGCTGAATTTCACCTTATACGTGCCCGACTTCAAGTTGCTAAACAAATACTTGCCGTTTGCATCAGTCGTCGCCGGAGAAATCATAGTTCCGTAAGCGTCCGTTGTCACAGCTGTGACGCCATCGGCTTCGAACAGTTCAACCGTTATCCCGTTCTTCCCTGGCTCGCCGCCATCCTGAATGCCATTGCCATTCAGGTCATGCCACACCGTATCGCCGATCGAAGCGAGCGAAAGCGCGCCAGCGTCGATTGTATCGTCGTGTTGGCCGGCTGTGAGCGTTATTACGCTCGTTAGCGCGACTTTCGGATTGACAACATCTGCAATGGCGTCGGAATCTTTGGCAGGATCGGCGCCTTGATTAAGTTTCGCATACCAATACTCGTTCGGCAGCGTAAACTTCACCTTATATGTGCCGGGCAGCAAATTACTGAACGTGTAAAGCCCGTTTGCCGCAGTAGTAACCGCTCCGACTGTCGCATTGTATCCATCGGTTACCGACGTGACGCCATCGGCTTTGAACAGTTCGATTTTCACGCCGGCAAGCGCCGGTTCACCGCCATCTTGGATGCCATTGTCATTCGAATCGACCCAAATTTTGTCGCCGATGGAGGCAAGTTCATACATGCCCGCATCAATAGTCATGTCATCCGAGCCGAGCAACGTAATTTGATCTGTTTTCGCGGTTGCCGTGCTTGGAGTTGCCGGAACAATCACGTTGGAATCCTTCGTCGTATCTCCGCCTTGTTGCTTCGACGAGAACAGGTAGCCGTTCGGACGCTTAAATTCCACTGTGTATTTTCCCGGGTACAAGTTGTCGAACTGGTATTTACCTCCGCCAGCCGTCGTCGCCGTTCGATATACGACAGTTGTGGAGTCAGAATCATAATAAAGTTTGACGTCACTTCCGTCGATACCGCTTTCCCCAGCATCTTGGACACCGTTTTGGTTCTTATCGTTCCAAACGAAATCGCCAAGCGATACGAGCTTGACCAAGCCTGCATCAATCGTCATGTCGCTTGCGCCGGGACTGCTAACGGTCGTAATCTTGTCCGTCTTGCCGGTGGTTTGCAAGGTAGGCGAGTTGTTCACAGAACGGTTGACGTTGGAATCTTTGGTTGCGTCCCCACCTAGCCCCTTACGTGTAAAGCCGTATCCGCCAGGCAACACAAACTGCACCTGATAATCGCCAGGCAGCAAATCCTTAAAGAGATAGTTGCCGCTAGCATCCGTAATGGCTTTTAGATTGATGCCGTTATCGCCCTTCACAGCGATGCCCGAGCCGTTCAGTAATTGGACCTCGACATTCTGCGCTGCCATATCTCCGGTATTTTGTGTACCGTCCGCGTCGTTATCGTACCAGACGTAATCGCCGAGCTTGACCGGAAGCAGGTAGCCGGCATCGATCGTATGGTTCATCTCGCCAAGCTGCAAGTCGATCGCCTCGGAAAATCCGAACGTTTTGCTGCCAGTCGGCAAGTTGTCATATGTCAAAGCGCTGACGACATCGTATACGTTCGAATCGAGTGGTCGGTCGTTGCCCTGGAGTCTTTTGGTCAAAATGACCTTTTCATCCGGCGTGCCTGCATTGCCGTCCGTGTCATAGTTTAAGTTGGTCGGGAAAGCAACTTTATACTTGCCCGGCAGGAGGCCTGTAAACAAGTAATTGCCGGAAGCGTTCGTCGTTGTGGTCGATTTCGGTGACCATGCGCCTCCTGTATACTCGTACAGCTTTATCGTTTGCCCCGGAATGCCGGCTTCTCCGACATCCTGAATGCCGTTGCCGTTCGCATCGTACCAGACAAAATCGCCGATTTCGCCAAGCGGCGGGTCAAGGCCGGCGTCGATCGTCAGATCGTCCGCATTGGTCAAATGAATGACATCCGTTACAAACGGCGTTACTGAGCTCGTCGTTCCAGCGCCGCCAATGTTGGAATCGATCGCAGCGTCTCCGCCAGCCGATTTTTGCGTCCATGCCGTAAAGTGATGGGCAGCATTGCTGTACGCGTTGCCGTCGCCGGTATATTTGTAGGCTTCTGGAAGCTGCGTCGGCAGGTGGAACCTGGCGGTGTAATCCCCTGCAGGCAAATTCGGGAACAAGTAGTATCCCGGTTTGCCGTCTTTGTCCGGTCCAGTAACGGTTGTAACCGGAATATGCTGTGTGACGCCATCGTCTTTGAAGTCTTTCGTATACGGCGTCACGCCGTCCGCTTGATACAATTCAACTTTAACGCCATTGACACCCGTTTCCCCGTCATCTTGCAAACCGTTCTTGTTGAGATCGACCCAAACGTAGTTCCCGATCTTAAGTCCGTTATCGGGTCTGATGTGCACGCCGACTTTCGGCGGCTCCGCCGGAAGCATCGCCGATCCGGAGCCGACTTCCTTCGCCTGGTGAGCGAAGGAGTTCCAGGCAATCTTGTCTACGACAGTACCGACCGGCGCCATCATTGTCCATTGAATCGGCACCTCCTGGCCTGGGACAAGCGTAAACGCCGGATTAAATACGAATTTTAACGCCGTTACCGTAGTCAAATCATCCGGCGGAGTTGTGCTCCAGCCTGGCGCCGTACTAAATTTGACGTTTGGCAATGTGTTGTATTGAACGGTATAATTCGGATTCGCTGCCAGCGGCGCGGTAAGCACCGTGCCCCATGTAGAGCCGCGTGCGCCGAGCAGCGCACCTCCGTCGCCAATGCGCGGAAGCGGATCAACGACAACGACATGGTCAACGTCGTGGTTCGAGTTGTTCTTGACTGTCAGCTTGTAGTCGACGCGTCCGCCTTCCGTTGTGTTGGCAAGTTGATCGCAAGCCGTATTCATCGTACAGCCGTCAGGAAGAATACCGAGCATCCAGTCGCTATCCAGTTCGCCGCGCACTCTCTTGTAAGAGCCTAGCTCGGAAACTTTGTTAACGGTAACATCTGCGGAACTGTATATGAAAATATCGTTAGTTTTCGCGTCGCCGTCATAATCAGACGGATCCGGCTTCGTATCAAAGAAATAATCGTTAAAGTAAAGATCGACGTTCGATGTTACGCCAGCGATATTCGTATATGTTGTCGCTGGCGTATATTTGTCGATCTTCGCTTTCACCCTAATCGTAAAGAAGCTGTTGATCGGCATGTTCGTGCCGGCAGGGAATATCCAGCGCAGCAACGTTTCGCCTACTGCATTCTTCGTCACAGGTACGACCAGCGGGTCAAGATCGATCGCATGACCGGCCGCTTTCGGATCGAAGCCGGATTGATCCACGATCTTCCATGAATCGTAAGTAAGCCACTTCGGAAGTTTGTCGATCACAATCGGATCATGGAACAGATCGCTCGACAGATCCGTATTCGATACTTTGAGATCAAACTCTACGAATTTGTCTCCTGCGTCGTTGGAAGGCACATAAGGCCCGCTGCCGACACGCGTCTTGTCGAGACGCACAAGCGGCCGGTCGATATATACCCAGACGTCGGCGCTGTCGGCTTTCGTTTTGGCATTGCCTTCGAAAGTATACGAGAGCTTAGCCGTGTTCGTAATGTGATTGCCTTTGACAATAGGAGATCCGGCGCGCAGCGTGTAGGTCGTTACGAACTCGGTAACCTGGCTGAACATGACCGGAAGAGTGGATGGGAAACGGTATTGAATGCCCATCACGTGCTCACCGCCGCTGAGCGGCAGTGCGGAGACGTTCAGATCGGTTGGAACGGCCGAGTTGACATTCTGCCATAGCTGCCAATCCCCTGCAGTTGGCGTTGAAGTTGTCGTGTAATATACGTCGTAACTGCTGATCGCATCGTTAAATGTCGCCGTACGGATCGACTTCAAGTCAAGGTCGACCGCGTTGCCGGCATTGTCTTTGGTCGGCGTCATATCTTCAATAACGGCATCCGAATAAATGGTGTTGGACCAGTTACGGAAGCCGCCGACATAGAATTTGACGTTTTGTCCGGGCGTAATTTCTTTCTGGCGATCGTCGCGGTGCTTGTAAAATCCCCCCGGACCAGTATCGTCCGGAGTAGCCGTGAAATGATGCGACACGGAATCCGCCTTCATAGTGGGCGATTTGCCGATCGGATTGTAATCTACTGTCGCGGTATTGGTGACATCGACCCCCAAATTTGCAGGGACGATTTTCGTAGCCGGATACCTGACGGTCACGTAGAAGAACGTATCGTCGCGAATCGTCCCCGGGAGCGACCAGGTAATGATTCCGCTGCTGCCGACTGCGGGCGCGGAAGACGGGGCAGGGCTAGCCGATACAAACTCGGCTTCTGGCGGGAGAATATCCTTCACAACGACGTTCTCGATGTCGAGAATGCCGATGCTTGTGTTGCTCTGGTTATTGTCGAGCAAGATTCTGTACTGTACTTCCCCATCTACCATAGGATCCGGAAGCGGTGCAACCCGTTCTTTTTTCAGCACCCAATCTGCCGACGCTTCTCCGATAACTGTTACAGGATTCGATGTGTCGAGCGTCGTATCGGGCGTGGGAGCAGCTTCCCGTTTAATAATCGTGGAGGTAGTCGTGATATTGGTGCCGTCAGGCGTCACATACGGCTTAAATTGTACATTCACCTGCAAGTTGTACGAGGTGCCTGGCGCCGGTCCGGCAGGGTCGAACGCAAATTCCAGATTGCTCCCGGTTTGCGTCACGCCGGAGATGATCGAGATCGGCACGTAACTTACGTACTCAACATCGGCCGATAACGGCAGCACGAGCTTCATCTTCGTGAAATCAAAGCCATGTGCGGCCAGATCGGAGAAACTGAAGCTGATCGTGTACGTAAACGTTTTTCCGGTTTTGACAGTCGCTACGTCCGATGACATGCTTAGCAAAATGCCATTCGAAGCATCATTGTCCGCATTCACTTTCGGCACCGGCAGCCAGCCCGCGTTCATGACAATCGCGAACACGAGCAGAATAATCCCAAAGGATCGGATTAATTTCATCTTTAGCATACTCCTTTGAACTGGTGATTAAGATTGCAAATTCGCTTTCACAATAAGTCGATGAGTCGGGTGTTTCCATGGAGTACACGTGATGAGTGTTAATGTCGAAGCGCTAGGCTCGTCCGCTAGCACAGACGAATCGTCCGGCTCGACGACGGTGATCGAGGAGACGACATAACGGAAGACGCCGGCCGACGTGTTGACGGCGAACGTATCTCCCTCGACAATCTCGCCCAACCTATTGAAGTGGCGTCCATACGTCAGACTGCGATGGCTGGCGAGAACGAAATTACCAGACTGCCCCGGAAGCCTGCCCTCGACGACGGTTCCCGCCCCTTTCTTTAATGCGGCGGCGTCGGCGCCTCGGACGATTGGTTCCTTCAGCGAGATGCGCTCGTTTTCTACCGTTCCTAGTACTTCGACGCCGCCAACGGTGGACCAGACGGGCAGAGCGGAAGCGTCAGCCAACTTTTTCCCGCCATTATCCACAGTTCGCACGGATGTAGATCCTTGCCTCAAAGAGGCGACATCTCCCCAATCCGTCAACAGCTTCGTTTCCTTCCGTTCCTGAACGTATTCCACAGCTCGCGGGTAGAGAATAAGCCCTGCACCGAACAAGAACAGCATCGCAATCATCATGAACGCGAACCGGCCTCTCAGCCAATCGCGCAATGTCCATTGGTGCATAGACCACTCCCCATTCCTAAGCGGGTCGAAAATTTCCTTGCAGGAGTGTATCACAGGAAACTCTACAAAAACTGAAACAAGAACGTTAAGACCCCTATTCTTTCATATTGACTATGTCCGCCCTTAAGGGCTAAAATGGCAGGACAATCTCCCGGAATATATAATGGAAGGTGTACGATAATAATGAGCCAGCCTTATCGCATTTTATTGTTCTATCACTACGTGCCGATCGAGGACCCTGAGACGTTCGCGGCCGAGCATCTTCAATATTGCAAAGACCTTGGCATTCACGGCCGCATCCTGATTGCAAGCGAAGGCATTAACGGCACCCTGTCCGGCACGATCGAACAGACAGATCGCTATATGGCCGATATGCGGGCGAACCCGCTGTTCGCCGATTTGCTGTTTAAGATCGACGAGTCCGAAGATCACGCGTTCAAGAAACTGTTTGTTCGTCACAAAAAAGAATTGGTCACGCTTCGTTACGACAAACAGTTGAATCCACATACTGATGGCGGCGGACGGATGACGCCCAAAGAGTTCTACGAACATCTCGACCGTGACGACGTTTATATACTGGACGGTCGCAGCGGCTACGAGTTCGATCTCGGTCACTTCCGCAACGCCGTTCGTCCCGATCTCGAGA
Organism: Cohnella soli; assembly: GCF_042655525.1. Lineage (NCBI taxonomy): Bacteria > Bacillati > Bacillota > Bacilli > Caryophanales > Paenibacillaceae > Cohnella > Cohnella soli. Next base: position 172,205 of record NZ_JBHSMI010000052.1, on the reverse strand, counting down.
CGTTTCGGGAGTTCCCGGAGTGGATTCGCAACAATTTGACCGAAGAACACAAAGACAAGAAAATCCTGACTTATTGCACAGGCGGTATCCGCTGCGAGATGCTGACCGCCGTGCTCAAAAACGAAGGGTTCGACAACGTATACCAACTCGACGGCGGAATTGTGACGTATGGGCAGGACCCGGAAGTACAGGGCCGCGGCTTCGACGGCAACTGTTATGTGTTCGATGAGCGCGTATCTGTTCGGATTAATCAGACGGACGAGCACATCCTCGTCGGCAAATGCCATCATTGCGGCGCGCCGACAGACGTCTATGTCAACTGCACCGACGATACGTGCCACCTGCAGCATCTCGTCTGCGCCGACTGCGAAGCGGACAAAGGCGGCTACTGCTCAGTTGAATGCGAGACGCACGATTTGGCCGCTTCGGCTGGATGAGTAATGAAATAGAAAAAGCTTCTCCCCGGCGCCGAATATATCGGTCGCGGAGAGAAGCTTTTTTTGTCGTTCTTTTCTTTATCTGAGGACGTTTGTACGAAGTTTCGTACAAATTGGTTCACACGGTACTCATTCGGCGGAAGTTGTACGAAATTTCGTACAAAGCAGTGCGCGGGGTAGCCCGTCTGAAGACGTTTGTACGAAATTTCGTACAAAGCGGCGAGAGAGGTAATCTATCGGAGGGCGTTTGTGCGAAATTTCGTACAAAGAGGCGCGCAAGGTATTCAGTCTGGGAGCGATTGTACGAAGTTTCGTACATAATGGAACGCGAGGTAGTCCGTCTGTAAAGTGAGTTTGTACGAAAGTTCGCACAACACGGCGCGAGAATTAGTCTGTCGGAGGACGCTTGCGGTGAATCGGCAACTGGACGGAGTGTGTGGTTGAACCGTTACGCCAGAGACGTCAACAGTGTCAAGTTTGTTTGTTCATAGTGCCGTCGTAGAAAAAGAGCGACCCGCCCAGTCGAATGACTGAGAGATCGCTCTTCCGCTTCATTTGAAGAAATAAGTTTACTTGCCTGCGTACACGTTAACGGCATCCCTCAGAAATGCGGCAATCCCAGGCTGGTCTTTATCGTAATACGCAGTAAATCTCGGATCGTCGACGTACATCTGGGCGAGTCCCGCATGAGCCTCTTTGCTGTAGCTCTCCCAGTAAAACGTCAGCCACCTGCGATGCAAATCCACCGCTTTCTGAGCCAGTTCCCCTGTAGGATCGCCCGTTGCGAACGCTTCGGCCAAAGCCGCATGAATGTCCGCAGCAAGTTGCTCGACTTCCGCATATTGCGCTTCGGTCATGTTTTTCAGCTTGTTGTTCGCCTTGTGGACTTGGTCGTTTCCATATTTCTCTCTGGCTTCTTTGCCGTATTGCTTCTCGTTATCGTCGATCAGTTTCGCCTTGAAACCTTCGAATTTCTGCTTGTCGCTCATCGTTCTCGTTCCTTTCCTTTCGGCTAGGGTCAGATCGACGTTCGCGATCAGCGCGTCCAGTTGCCTGCGTCGCTCCAACAAACTCTCCCGGTGCTCAAGAAGCGCCTTGGTCGCATCGAAGTCGGGCGAAGTGATGATCGCCTTAATCTCTTCGAGTCCGACGCCAAGCTCCCGGTAAAACAAAATTTGTTGCAGCGTGTCTACTTCCCGTTGTCCGTAAATGCGGTAACCCGACGTATTCACTCTCGCCGGCTTGAGAATGCCGATAGCGTCGTAATACCGCAGCGTCCGGGTACTGACTCCCGCAAGCTGGCCGAGCTTCTGAACCGTATATTCCATCGCGATCCCCCCTGCAAATTCATCGTACACTTTGACGTAGCGTCAAGGTCAAGCGGTGTTTTTTCGAGCAACTCAGAGCTGAAATTGTCTGATCGTACGACTATGGGTAAGGAGCTGGAATCCGCAAAAAAAGCCCGCTTGAGCGGGCTTTACGATCATTGCTGAACGACGATCTTCGAAGGATTGTTCACTTTGTAAATAATTTCTTTATTGAACTTCTTATCCACGACTTTGCCTTCAAACGTAAGCACGTTGCCGACTTCAAGACCGAGCGCCTTTAATGTGTTGCTGTAACCGCACCAAGCTTCGCCAAGGGCAAGCGGCGCTTCTCCGAGGATTGTAACATCTTCGAGCAGCAGCACTTCGTCGTCCGTATCGGAGAAATGGTTCGCCTTCGTGGCGAACTCCTTCAGCTTCGCGGTAAATTTGACCTTATCCGTCGGAAGCTCAACTTTCTCCTTCTTTGGAGCTGCCGCTTTCGTCGCACCTTTCGCCTTGGCGGTCGCCTTCGCCTTCGGCTTCTCATTGTCGTCCGCCTCTTCGCCGACTTCTCGCGAAGTCGCAGCGGCCGATGATTCGCCGGTTGTCGCATCCGACTCATCCGATGCGGCGTAACGCCCGAACGTGCCATTCTGCATTTCCTTTAAGAAAGCGGGGTGAATGCAGCTTAGCTTTCCGTTCTCAAACTCGATGACGAGCACATTCAGCGACTGATACTCTTCGAAGCCAACAATCGTAACCTGATATTGCGCAGTCGCGCTTTTGTACCAGAACAGTTTTTTCGGCGTTTTGCCGAACAATCCCCAGCCTCGTCCGCGCTCCGCATAATCGTCCTCGTCCGCGAACGGCGAGTACTCCCCTTTGGGAGGATGGTATTTAATATCATTAACTTTGGTTGCTTCCATTCGTCACGTCTCCTGTCTCGCGATACGTCCTTATAGGTACAGTATAGCGAATACGAAGGCCGACGGCTAGACAAGCCGAACGAGGAACATGGTCAACGAGACGCCCGCTCCCCTGAATCCAGATGGATAACGTACGAAGAATTCGGTCTGGACAAGCTTAATTCATAAATCCCGACGCCCGTACTCGTCAATTCTCCATCGCTCGTTTGCGGACTCGATTTCGCATGAAACCGCAATACTCCGACGCCTGAACTGTTTGTCCGAATGCGAATCGTCGACTTGTCCATGTACACTTCGATAGGACCGTTTGGAGTCGGCACCTTCCCCTCGATCCATTCGAGGTCGCATAAGCGCGGCTCGACGACGTAGCTCGCATAACTCGGTTCCAACGGCCGCACGCCAAGCACATATTTCCCTAGGAGCAAATTTGGCGCCGCTCCCCATGCATGGCATAAACTCTTACGGAATTTATCGCCATACATATCGTATTGTTCGTCTGCGGGAACCTCGGGATCGAATTCCTCCCAGAACGAAGTCGCGCCCAGGTCGAGCATACCGCCCCAATAGCTTCGTATTTCGTTCAGGACATGCTCGTTCTCTCCCAGGAGACATAATGCCTCCAATTCGAATAACCGCATGAACGGCGTTTTGATTTTCTGCACTTCGTCGTTGAGCAGCACGTTTTTCTTGACGGACTCCCGCTGCCGTTCGTCCAAATATCCGAATTTCGTCGCGAAAATATTCGGATACTTGAGCACGCTCCGGTTGACTTCGCCTTGGTAACGGCCGTGGAGCATTGCACCTTCCGTCTCGTCCCAGAACAACTCGAATATCCGACAGCGAAGGTTCCCCGCAAGCTCGACGAAGCGCTCCCGATTTTCTGGATCCCTTAGCTTCTCCGCGAAAAGCGCCATCGTCTCGAGACTGCGGCAAAACAAGATTTGCTCGGCATTCACTTCTCCGCGCAAATCCATCGGCGCCCAATCGATGAACACCCAGTCTTCCGGACGTCCCTCCATCATTCCTTCTTCGTTGCGGCGATTCAGGCAAAACTCCATCAACGACAGCATTTTGCCGTAATTCGCCTCTATGAACGCCAAATCGCCCGTATATAAATAATAATCGCGCAAACTCAAAAACCAATAAAACGTGAAATCCATGATCGTGTTGATATGCGTGCCGACAGGCTCTTTCCCCCTCAGGGCGATCAACGTTCGCTTGGCCAAGTCCTGTTCAAAAAATACGTAATTATTGATCATTAGTCCGATGTTCGCATCGCCGCTCCAAACCCATCTATCCCGTTTCATTCCGTCGTATAGAAATTCTCTCATCGTGAGATGAATCGTATGGACGGAAACATCCCAAATTCGATTAAGCTTATCGTCCGAACTGCGGAACTCGCCTTGTGCCGTCATCGGCAAATATTCATAGGCATGTTCGACCTGCGAGTAGGTTATTCCCTCGTCAGCTTTCACGTAAACGTAACGGAAAGCCCGCGTGACCGGCGTCGCGTATTCCGAGGCAGCAAGGGCGTCTACCGTCAACTCGTCGAACGTTTCCGCCAACTGCCCAGCCAAGGCCTCTTCTCGAGATTCGCCGTAATTTATCCGAATCGTACCTTTGCCTTTCACGTCCGTAAACTTCAAAAATCCAAATGTCTCGCGACCGAAATCTAGCAACGACCCTCCATCTGCTTCGGCGGCTTGAACGGGAACGAACGTTTCATATGAAAAAGGGAATTCCCGAGGCGGCTGATGGATATCGTGGAATTGCCAGGATGCCGCTTTGACCCACTTGCCGTCCAGAGCCGTCACTTCCCAGACTCCGTCGTTTGAGCAGCTGTCGCTCGTTGCGTAAATCGCGGGAACATACCGCTCATTGTATACGTTAATCGTCAACTCATGGGTCCCGGCCGGGATAACGACCGAAGTGATCCGCTTTCTCTCGTAAGGAATCGGCGTCATGTTCCCGTCCATCAGCAGCACGAACTCGCCTTGAACGGACAGCGTTAACGTCTCGGGCGCATCCAAACGGAATGTTTTGCGGAATTTAACGCAAGTATAGGCGTCGTCCAACCGCCACGATGGCGGACATATATAGCCCTTATACTGCCTGAGCACGGATACTTTCCGATGAAGCCATATTTCGTAATCGTCCGGATACCAGATCCAGGTTGCTTGAAGCTTATCGTTGTTCATCTCGAACTCGTCTCCTCTAAGACAATGGCAAATCAAACTGTTTAAGCCCATCCCGTCACCTTGAAATCGTATTTGCCCGATCCGACTACGAAACCATTTCCCGATTTAGGAAGCACGATCAACGCTTCCGTATTCGTGGGGACTTCCGCGTGCAAGGAAAACACGCCGTTCTCGATTGTCCAGGAACTGACGACGGTACCGTATAGCGTCTCGTATTTGCAGCTCGCACTGGTAAATCCTCCGCCCGGGCGAGGTTCGATTTTAAATGCCCGATAACCTGCCTTGCCTTCTTGCAAATCTATGCCCGCCACGAATCTGTAAATCCATTCGCCGACCGACCCGAGAGCATAGTGATTAAAGGAATTCATCTCTGGATCCTGAAAACCCTTATCGTCCGTCCAGCCGTCCCAACGCTCCCAAATCGTCGTCGCTCCGTTGCGGACGGAATATAGCCAGGAGGGAAAAGTATCCTGCAGCAATAACCGATACGCGGTATCCGTCTCTCCTCGTTCAGCCAGCTCCGAAAGCACGTAGCTTACGCCCATGAAACCCGTCGTCAAGTGCCAATCCCGTTCGCGAATATCATGAAGCAAACGACCTAAAGCAAGCGGGATCAACGATTCGGGAAGCAGGCCTATCTTCAGGGCAAGCACGTAAGCCGTCTGCGTTTCGCTCTCGATCGTTCCGTCCGCGCGAATGAATCGGTTCTGGAACGACATCTTCAACTTGTCGAAGAGCTCGACATAATTTGCAGATTCGCTTCGCTTATCGATGATAAGCGCCATCTTGGCCATCAACTGCACGCTATAAGCGAAAAAGGCTGCATTGATCAAAGCCGGCGGCGTATCGGCTCCGTGCGACAAATGATCTCCGAACGACTCGGACTTCCGGATCAACCGTTCATCGCTGTCCTTCACCATCCACTCGATCCAGCGGGCCATCATATCGTAATTCGCCTCGATGAACCTCGCGTCCCCGTACACTTGGTACATGATCCAAGGAAGGATGACGCCGCCGTCGGCGAAAAACACATTCCCGTAACCGAAGTGCTCCACGAACGGAGCAATATCGGGAATCGCGCCGTCTTCCGCCTGGGCGTCGCGGATGTCCGTCAGCCACTTCGCATAGAATCCGGCCGCGTTCATGTTGTAAGTGGCGGTTCTGGCGAAAGCGTGCGCGTCGCCCAGCCACCCTAGGCGTTCGTCCCTTTGGGGGCAATCGAGCGGGATGCCGAAGAAATTCCCTTTCTGGCTCCAACGGATATTGTTCAGCAATTGATTGACGGATGGATTGGAGGTTTGAATTTCCATCGTTTCGTCCGCAGCCGAATGAACGACGATTCCCGTTATCCTGTCGGTCGTCAACTCGCCGGGATAACCATCGATTTCCACGTACTGAAAGCCGTGATAAGTAAAGCTTGGCTCGTATATTTCTTCGCCTTCGCCGCCGGCCGCGATATAGACGTCGGTCTGCTTTGCCGTTCGCAAGTTCGCCCTGTAAAGGCTTCCGTTCGCTTCCAGCCGTTCTGCGTAGCGAATCCGAATTCGTTCGCCGCTCTCGGCGCCTTCTACTTTCAAGTGAATCCAGCCGACCAAGTTCTGGCCCATATCGACGACAAACGTTCGCGAATCGAGTCTGACGATGGATTTTGGAACGATCTCCTCCATCTGCCGAATCGGAGGGCCTTGCCGGGCGGTCATTACGACTCCGGGAAGTTCCTCATGCAAAAAGGAATCCTGCCACTCCAAACTCGCGTTTATCATGCGCGCGTCGTACGTCTCGCCCATGTACATGTCCGCCGCGACTATAGGGCTTTCGGCGGTTTGCCAATCTCTGTCCGTAAAGATGAGCTCTTGGGTCCGGTCGCCATATTCCAACAACAGCTGCGCTCTTAAACCGACTTTTCGCCCGTAATGATACGGGCCGCAGATGCCCAAATTGCCTGCATACCAGCCGGAACCGACGATTGCCTCAAGCGCGTTGTCTCCCTCTTGAACCGCCGACGTCAGATCATAGGTTTGATATGGAATGCGCTTTCGGTAGTCGGTCCAGCCCGGCGCAAAGACATCGTTGCCGATTTTACGCCCGTTTAAGTAACCCTGATAAAGGCCTAGCGCCGAAATATATAATCTTGCCCGATTGACCGGCTTGTCGACGCGGAAAGTCGCGCGAAATCGCGGGCATGGACCGTAAGCTTTGTTCACCGGATACAAAATGCGTTTATAAACGCTCCAAGAATCGTGTCCGAATCGGCCGATCGATTCGGGCGCTCGCCAATGCGAGTCGTCCATATCGGGCGAAGTCCAATCTTGTTCCGAACGATCGAAGCACTTCCAATTCGATTCCGTCGTTTGCACCGTTGCGCGACCGTCTCTATAACGAAGAGATAAAGCCGCAATGAACCCGGGATGCTCTCCGTCCGCGGCACAAGCGATCAGATTGTGCCCATCTCGAAGCAATTCGGCAATGTCCAGCGTTGCTGCCTGCATGTAAGGATAATAAAGGCCTTCGTCTTCCCCGTTCACGTGAATATAGAGCGAATCCGTCGCGTAAACCTGCAGCTTGGCTTCCGAGGGCAATTCCCCGTCAAGCTGGAGAGATAACCGAAAATACTTTCGGGAACTTGACTTGTCTTCGTTCGAGAGAGTCTCCGAATCCCATATGACCGGAAGATCGCGAAGAAGATCGGGTTCCGGCTCGGGATCGGGCAGGAACGGAGCGGTAATCCACTTCGCCTTCCAATCGTCAGGAGACAATAATCCCGTTTCCCACCAGCCCGCGTCGCTCCAATCGCTTTCCCGATTTTCTTTGTCCCACACTTTCACTTTCCAATAATACCGAGTCCCCGATCGCAGCGTTTGTCCTTCATAAATCCGATGCTGCGACTCGCCCGACAATACCTTGCCGCTGTCCCAGCATTCGCCGATATCGCGATCCAATTGATCCGGACTCAGAGCGACGAGTATCCGGTACGCCGTCTGCATCTGCGCCGATTGTTCCGAGCATAGTTGCCAGCTTAGCGCCGGATGAACTGCGTCTATGCCTAGAGGATTCACCTCGTAATCGACCGTCATCTTGCCTATCTTAAGCATGTCAAGTCTCTCCCTTAATAATGATCAGCGAAGTACGGATAACAGCAATTTTGCGCTTCCCTTATATTCCAGACTGATCTTGACGACATCTTATTCTTTAACGCTACCAAGCACGATGCCATGGATGAAATACTTCTGCAAAAACGGATAAGCGAGCAAAATTGGCAGCATGCCGACGAAAACTTGCGCTGCCCTGACCGTCCGATCCGAGATGAAGTCAAGAAGCTTCCCGCTTTCCGGATCTTGCATCTTGGATAGATCCGGCATCGTAATAACGGTTTGCAAGTAGCTGGATATCGGATAATGCGACGGGCTGTTCATGAGAATCAAACCGTCGAACCAAGCATTCCAATGGCCGACGATCGTAAAAAGCAAGATCGTCGCAAGTGCGGGCATTGAGAGCGGCGTATAAATTCTAAGCAAAATCGTCCACTCGCCGGCGCCGTCGATTTTCGCCGACTCATCTAGCTCTTTTGGCAACCGTCGGAAAAAATTCAACAATAGGATCACGTTGAACACCGGCACGGCGCCCGGAAGCACCAGCGCCCATATCGAATCCAGCAAACCGAGATTTTTTATCGTTAAATACCAGGGAATCAAGCCGCCACCGAATAAAATCGTGAAGACGAAATACCATACGTAGGCCGTGCGAAACCGAAACTCACGTGTTTCCTTAGACAAAGGGTAGGCGATTAGCAGCGTTAAGAGCATGTTGATGATCGTGCCGAGGGCGACCCGCTCGACAGTAATGAGCATAGAAGTGATAAATTGCCCTTGCGAAGCCACGTAACGGTAAGATGCGGTCGTAAATTCCCGCGGCCAAAAGAAGACGTTACCTGCCGATACTTGTACTTTGGAACTGAGAGACATCGCCAGAATGTGCAGAATCGGCAAGAAACAGACCGCGGCCAAAGCCGATAGCGCCAAATAATTCGCAATGACGAACGATCTCTTGCTCCATGACATTTTGTATAACATGGCTGTGTGGCTCCAATCAGAAAATTCTATAGTTTGCGAAACGGTAGGCGCACCAATAGGATACCGATATGAGGACGAACGAAACGGCCGACTTGAATACGCCGAGCGCCGCGGAAACGCTGAATTGAAAATTTTGCAGTCCCATTCTGTAGATCATCGTATCGAGAATGTCCCCGCTCTCCATGACCGGCGCGCTGTACAAGTTGAACACCTGATCGAAGCCGGCGTTCAGGACATTGCCGAGGCTAAGCGTCATCATCAGCACGACGATCGGCAAAATTCCGGGAAGAGTAACGTATAACGTCTGTTTCCAGCGTCCGGCTCCGTCCAGAACGGCAGCTTCGTACAAAGTCGGATTTATGCCCGTTAAAGCAGCTAGATAGATGATCGTATCGAACCCGAACTGTTTCCAGGTGTCCGATGCGATCAATGTCCAAGGAAACCATTTGTTGTCGCCGAGAAAGAAGATCGGCTTAATGTTCAGAAACCCTAGCATATGGTTAACGACGCCGTCCAAGGATAAGACATCCATCAATATGCCCGCCAGAATAACCCACGATAGAAAATACGGCAAATAAATAAACGTTTGCACGATCCGTTTGAAAACCTGCTTCCTTACTTCATTCAAGAGCAAAGCAGCAAGAACCGGGACGATCAAAGTCAGGATGATTTTCATCGACGCGATAAACACCGTATTCCATAGTACCCTTCCGAAATTCGGCAGCATGAAAATGTATCGGAAGTTGTCCAATCCGACCCAAGCGGAGTGGAAAAAACCTTTCGTCGGATAATACTTCTGGAAAGCGATGACGATACCGAACATCGGAGCATAAGCGAAAATAAAGACGAGAAGCGCACCAGGCAACAGCATGAGATGAAAAGGCGCTTCTAATCGCAAACTTCTGGATTTCATTCTTCACTCCCCGTTTCCGATTCAAGCGGAAGGGCAAGGAGAATCCCCTTCCCCTTCCGATTTAGACCCTCTTATTTGTTCTGGGCGTACCAATCGTTGACTTCATTGCCGATCTGCTCGCCGCCAAGCTTGCTCCGGTTGGCGACGAATTTATCGAATTCGTCGATCGAAGCGGCGTTCATGATGATTTTGACGAAGGTCTCGCTCTCCATCGTAGCCAGAGTAGCCGCCTTCTCGTCCATCGTCTTCGTCGATCCGCCGTAGAAGCTGTCCACGACGGTGAAATTCGGATCCTTCTGATAATTCGCGCGAACTTCGAACGGGCTGACTTCGGTTTGGAAGATCCACCATTGCTGCCAATTGTTCAGGTCCGTTCCGTCGTTCGATTTCACCAAATCGTACGTTTTCTTCAGTTCCTCGGGCAGCTGCGATCCGTCTCCATTTTTGAGGGCGTCTCTAACCGCCTCATAGTTGAAATCCTTTACGTAGCCTTGAACGGGCGATTGCGGGAATACGGCATATTTGGCATTGTCCACCCAAGCATAAATTTTGTTTTGCGCGCCTTTGCCCGCGCCGTCCTCCCCGTATACTTTGCCGACGAACAAATTCATGATTTTCATAATCGCTTCCGGATGAGCGAAGCCTTTTTTCGCGACGTAGAAATAGCCTGCGGTAATCGGGACGCTCGGACGAGCCGGCTGGGCATCTGCCGACAACAAAGGAAGCGCCTTCCACTTCGCTTTCGGATTTTTCTTCATGGTATCGATTAGAATGGTCGCGGACTCGGAAATCGTGCCGTAGAACATGCCTACTTTCTCCGCGACGACGTCTTCTTTCAGCCGGTTAAAGTCTTTCGTACCGAATTCCTTGTCGAGCAAGCCGTCCTTATACATCGTTTGAAGACGGCTTAACGCGCTTTTCATTTCGGGCAACGTACTGCCGTATACCAATCGGCCGGAAGAATCCGGAACCCAAATGCCGGGGTACGCGTGATACCCGTTCAAAAATCCCGTCATGGAGCCCCCGCCCGCGAACGTAGGCAGCAATCCGAGTCCGTACGTATCGTTCTTCTTGTTGCCGTCGGGATCGTTCTTGGCGAACGCTTCCGCCACTTTGATCAGATCGTCCAACGTCTTCGGCTCGGACAACCCGACATTGGCAAGCCAATCGGTACGAACGTACAAGGTTAATGCGGAATCTCTCGGATCGCCCGAATATTGGGGAATCGCCATTAATTTGCCGTTATACAGCGCCATTTTCTGAGCGGGCAGCAACGACGATTTCACTTGTTCCTTCAGGAACGGCATGGCGTACCGATCGAAAACCGGCGTCATGTCTTGAACCAAATCAGCGTCGACCAGTTGATTAAGCTGCTGCTTCGTTACCGCCATGATGTCGGGCAAATCGCCGGATGCGATCGTGACGTTCATCTTGTTGTTATACTGGGAGGAATCGACCTGCCATGCCCACTTGACGTCGATCCCGAGCGTATCCTTGATCAGCTTGTGCCACAGGTTATCGTTATCCCAAGTTTGTCCGGCTGGGAAGGACGCCCAGCCTTGCGTCATCAACGTCGAAGACAGCTGAATCGGCGGTTCGTATTTGGCGAAAGGTCCGTCTCCGCCTCCCGGTTGCTCCGACGGGGTCGACGATGCGGCGCCGCCAGGTTCGGAACTGCCGGCGGTGCTTGACGCCGCATCGTTCGACTTGCCGTTGCAGGCGCTAAGCGCGGTTAGCAATAAGGCGATGGCGAGAAAAATCGGTACGGATGTGAATTTGCGGATATTCACTGGATTAACCTCCTAAGATGACGGCTGCTTTCAAATCTTCTATTTGTTTTTTGCATACCAATCGTTGACTTCCTTCGTGATCTGATCGCCGCCGAGTTTTCTCCAGTTGCTTACGTATTTATCGAAATCGTCAAGCGGAGCGGCATTCATAATGATTTTGACGAACGTTTCCAGTTCCATCGTGGACAGCGTGGCCGCTTTCTCGTCCATCGTTTTGGTCGATCCGCCGTAGAAGCTGTCCACGATCGTGAAATTCGGGTCTTTCTGATAATTGACGCGAACTTCGAAAGGGCTGATGTCGGTCTGATAGATCCACCATTGCTGCCATTTCCCTTCATTCACCTCGGTACCGTCGGTCGATTTGACGAGATCGTACGTTTTCTTCAAGTTTTCCGGCAATTGGGAACCGTCATTGTTCTTTAATGCGTCCCTCACCGCTTCGTAGTTGAAATCCTTGACGTACGCTTGAACGGGAGACTGCGGGAAAACGGCATATTTGCCGTTGTCTTTCCATGCGTAATTGCTGTCCGCGCCCTTGCCCGCTCCGTCTTCGCCATATACTTTGGTTACGAACAAATTCATGATTTTCAGCACGGCTTCGGGATGTGCGTAGCCTTTTTTCACGACGAAAAATGCGCCGCCGGTAATCGGAACGCTCGGTCGCGCCGGTTGGCCGTCGATCGACACGAGAGGTAGCGCTTTCCAGAGCGCTTTCGGATTTTTTTTCATCGCTTCGCCGAGAATGGTCGCGGATTCGGAAACCGTCGCGTAGAACATGCCGACTTTCTCGGCGATGACGTCTTCTTTCAAACGATTGAAGTCCTTCGTTCCGAACTCCTTGTCGAGCAAGCCGTCCTTGTACATTTGCTGAAGCCGGCCCAATGCGGTTTTCATTTCGGGCAGCGTGCTGCTGTAGGAGAGCTGACCGGAAGAATCGGGTACCCAGATCGCGGGGTAAGCATGATACCCGTTCAGGAATCCCGTTAGCGATCCCCCGCCTGTATAGACTGGCAGCAATCCAAGTCCGTAAGTATCGGCTTTCTTGTCGCCGTCCGGATCTTTCTTGGCGAAAGCTTCGGCAGTTTGAATGAGTTCATCCAATGTTTTCGGTTCGGGAAGTCCCACGTTCGCAAGCCAATCGGTACGAATGTACAACGTCAATGCCGAATCCCTTGGATCCCCGGCGTACTCGGGAATTGCCATGAGTTTGCCGTTATACAAAGCCGTTTTCTGGGCGGACAATAACGACGACTTCACTTGCTCTTTCAGGAACGGCATGGCATATTGATCGAACGCTTGGGTCATATCTTCGACCATGTCGGCTTCTACCAACTGGTTCAACTGTTGTTTGTTCACCATCATGACGTCGGGCAAGTCACTGGAGGAGATCGTTAAATTCACTTTGTTGAAGTATTGGGAGCCGTCGACTTGCCATGCCCACTTCACGTCGATTCCGAGCGTTTCGCGGATAAGCTTGTGCCAGATGTTATCGTTGTCCCACGTTTCTCCGGCCGGGAAAGTCGCCCAGCCTTGCGTAGCGAGCGTAGACGTTAATGTAATCGGCGTTTCGTATTTGGAGAAGGGGCCGCCGTCGCTTGCCGCAGGCTCTTTATTCCCTCCCGAAGCCTCGCTGCTCTGTCCAAGTGAACTCGTCACCGTGCTTGCGGGAGAACCGTTCGGGCTGTTGCTTGCGCCTGCATCGTTCGATTTGCCGTTGCAAGCGCTGAGTACGGTTAGAAGTAACGCGAGTACCAGAAGAAGCGATATTCTCTTTCTCTTTTTCACTGAATTACCCTCCTTGAATGATAGATGCATGTTCATCATAACAACCCCTTCATGAAGGCATCTATTCTAATAAATCCACTTTTCGTTGCATGTTTTTGATTGCACGATCGCGAGATGATGTTGTACTTTACGATCCCCGTTTCGGGACCCTAAAAGCTTGATCGTTAAGCTACTTCTCCAGCTTCATTTCGCCGATCTGCGCGTAATACGTTCCGTTCGAGGAAACCCTCGTTTTCGTGATATACAGCCTGATATACCGCGCCGACACCGGAGTTCGGATCGCATAGCTTTGCTGCAAGACGCCCGGATCACCGTAACCGGTATAGATTTGACCCGGAATATCCGTCCAGCTCACGGCGTCGCTTCCGTATTGGAACTTGAAGTCCACGGGAAAGCAGCCTCCCGCTCCCGGTTTCAGCACAATCTGCTTGATCGTCTGCACGGATCCTGCATCCACATAGAGCCATTCCGCAACGGCTTCCGATGAATGGCCCGCACTCGACCAACCAGTAGTCAAATTGTTGTCAATTGCCAGTGAAGCTTCGTAACCCGCGCCCGCAGAAGAGGAAGCCACGGCAGACGATAGACTTTGCGGCGTAGTCGGGTAATAGAATGTTTTTCTCATGAATGCCGTATTTTTCTGCATGGGTCCCATCGTAGCAAGCTGGAAATAATACCATCCGTTCCCTTGGTAATCCGTCAGCTTCGTTGCATACATCCGAATATACCTTGCGAACACAGGCGTCAAAAATTCGAAATATTGCAAGTTGGAGAAGTTGATTCCCGGCTTGGGATAGTCCGTATAGGATGCTCCAGGAATATCCGTCCATGCGGAACCGTCGTTGCTGGATTGAAATTTGAAATCCTTCGGAAAATAATCGCCGTAATACGTCGGTTGCACGACCACGTAATCGATGCTCCTGGCGCTCTTCATGTCGATGGCGATCCACTCCGTCGATGCTGCCGACGTGTGCGCAACGCTGGACCAAAGCGTGAAATAAGAGTCCCACGAGTCCTTATCCGTCACTTGACCCGGCGGTCCCCACGATAATTGGCTGGATGCGAAAGCCGTGAAATTGCCTCCGTATATCGTTGCTTCGTTAAGCTGGAAGTAATAGTTGCCGGATGAATCCCCGCTAAGTTTCGTCGCGTTAATTCGAATGTATCTCGCCTGAATAACGCCGGAAAATACGAACTTGAGGTCGACGCAGCTAAGCGGTGCCGTATAGTTGGTAAAGCTCTGTCCGGGGACGATTGTCCAATTTGATCCATCAGCGGAGTATTGGATCGAGAAGTCCTTCGGAAAAAACTTTCCGTTATACGTCGGATTAAGGACAACCGCGCCGACGTTTTGTTTTTCGCCCAAATCGAAAGTAATATTTTCCGTAAAAGCTTCGCCGGAATGTCCCGCGCTCGACCAAGTCGTGCCCAGATTTCCGTCGCAAGCAAAGCTGCCCGAATATCCCGGGTACGTGCTTGTTGCCGATATGGAACTTATTTGCAGCTTCGTTGCCGCGATCCAAGTTTGAGCGTATTGCATTTCCATTACTTTGACTTCGGCCAACTGGCAATAATAACTGCCGCCGATGGCGCTTAATTTTGTCGCGTATATTCTTACGTATCTTGCCCTTGCGGGATCCGTGAACTTAAACTCCTGCTCGTTTGCCCCCGGATTCGGATATCCGACGTAATTGTGTCCCGACACGGTCGTAAACTGCACGCCATCATTGCTGACTTGAATAGAGAAGTCGACAGGGAAGCAGGCTCCGGGCGTATCTTGCCTTGGCGTTAGCGTAATCCCTCGGATGTCTTTGGCGATTCCCAAATCGATGCGAATCCATTCCGTGTTGGCAGCTCCGGTATGTCCCGCGCTTGACCAGCAGGATGCGGGGTTGTTGTCCCATGCGTTCAGGGAAGTGTAGATTTCGCTTGAAGCCGAGGATGCGACAATCGATGCCGGGGAGAGCTCATCGTTGTTGGCTCCGGACCAAATCCACTGTCCCGGATAACCGCTCATGCCTGGGATCAAGCTTTTCCATGGCGAAACGCCGTAATGGCCGTAAGAGGTTGCATTCGTCCACGACGAATCGTCGAACGCGGGATCGCTAATGTCCCCTTCTGCGGTTCGGCTCACTTTCCATGAACTGTCCGTATAGAGTTTTGAGCCGTCGGGAAAAGTGACCTCGGCAATGACGCCGCCCGTACCGTCCGATACGGTCGTGTTGTAGCCGACGAATCCGGACGAAGGCAGACTGACGACGTTAAGGCCGATTTGCAGCGGCTTAGGGCCGACGTATTCCCAAGTGTGCGACTTGCTTACGATATCAGCGCTTAAGCCCAGCTTCAGTCTATAATAATTCGGTTGAAGGGCTGATAAGTCGAAATTGACGTTCGGGGATCTTTGCAACGTGACCGTCTGTCCGGACGTTATGGCGACCGTACGATCGAACGTGCCGGAAACGGTTGTTCCGTCTACGGTCCAAGCGTACGGGCTGTTATTGGAAGTCGCTCTGATCCTGACGGATGCGCCCGTGACGTCGATGGACAGATCCATTCCCCAGTAATTGAATTTATCGATGGCAAGGGAAGTAAGCGCTGCAGGAAGGTTAGGCTTCACGTGGAGCCCGTCTCTGTCCGCTTTAATCCCCATGAAACCGTAGATCGCGATCGTCGGGAATACGCCGCTTTCGGGAAACTCCCCCCATACGCCTACGTTGCCTTCGCTGCCATGTTGATTATTTTCCCCGCCGTATAACGGATTGCCGCCGCTAAGATGATCGGGCTGATTAAACCGGTTTAGTATCGTTGCAAGTCTCGCGTATGCGTCGTCGGCATTTTTGCCGATGATTCTCGCCATTAGTTCGTAATATCCAAGCCACAGCGTCGTCCCTCCGGCTTCGATTACGTTGTCGTACCCGAGCGACGGATCATATTGATAGACCCACCAACCGCCCGAAGCTTTGACGGGATTGTCCGTGGCGAGCAGCCTCGGTCCGACCGCCCATCTCGTGAACACGTCGGCGGAACCGGAAGGCGTTATTTTATTCGTGAAATAATCGATAATCGAGCTTGCCCTTGCCGGATCCACGAGCCCGTTCGCGATCGCTTCCAGATTCACGCCCGTCATGTCGTAATCATGCACGGCGCCCGTGATATCGATGCATTGAATGAATTTGTTGCCGTCCCAGAAGATCGTGTTGTACCCCGTACGAACATCCGCTGCGTAGCTCGTAAGCTGAGAGGCCCTTGAGGCGTTTCCTACGATCGACTCCAAATCGCCCATGCGATTGAGCGCGGCGTAACAATAAATATTGTCGTACGCGTCCTTGTACCCGAACGGAAAACCGTCCCATAGATTGGAAGAACCGTTCTGATAGGAGCTGCCCAAATGGATGCCGTCGTTCAGGATGAAAATTTTATCCGCAGCGGAGTAATAGGTTAATAGCTTGTCCATGGCCGCCCTTAACTTCGGCATGATCAATCCGAGAAAATCGGTATCCCCCGTCGCCATGAAGTATCTGGAGCTTCCGTTGATGAAATTAGCGTTAGCGAACAAAGCATGATTCGTGCCCGTCGCGTAGTTTTTCTGGCTGCCCCATGTAAACACCGTGCCGTCCGCATCCAATTGCATGTTCAGCAGCGACTCTCTTTCTTGATCCCGCACGTAGCTTTTCAAGAATGATTTCTCGATCATCGTCAACTCCTTCCAGATGGAAGGAGGCGCCCAAGCGCCCGGCCAACTAAAGCAGCGTTCATAGAACATGGCGTTCAAGGAGTCGGCTACCCCGGCATCGGATGCCCTAAAGGTCGGATAACTGTCAGGCTTCGTATATGCGCCGAGAGCATAGACCTCGATATTCAGCGTTTTCGCCAATTGTTGACTCGGGTTAAGCCGGGAGGGGTTGGCTGTATTGATTTTCGTAAATCGCATCGTCTGACTATCGATTTCATTATGGGGACTCATAACGCCGCTATCCGATGTAAATCGTAAATCGTACCCATTCATACCGAATGCATGCATCCAGTTTCCATACAAGTCCAACGCGTCGTCTTCCGTTATCCGCTTGTAGTTGCGGATGTCGATATACTGGTCCTTCTCGGTAATGAATTTGCTGAAATAGATTTTCGTCGGGTCGCTTACGTCGTAACCGTCCCGTTCGAACGGCGTGACCAGCTTAAACCCGGGACTGGTAAACAGTACGGCCGACGAGCCGCTATTCTTGATGACGTAGTTGCATTGGAGCGTATTCCCGCTCAGGGCGATCGTCCAATCGCCTTTGATCGCCGTCGAGCCGAAAGGAACATCGCTGATCGTGAGCGTGCTCCCGCTTATCGCCCACGTCCCCAGCGCACTATAACACGTAATTTCTCCCCCATCCTTATAAAGGCTCATATAAAACGAACCGCCGCTTTTGATTATATTGCCTTTGTAGCTGCCCGTCCCGGCCGGATCGACCGAGATGGCGTCGATGACCCCGTTGATGCCGGAAACGTATAAATAAGGATTCGTTATCGTGTATCTCGACGTCACTAACATCCGAATTGCTCCTCTCGGTTATCCCAGTTTCCCCTTGTAAAGCCGTTTGCCGTTTCCGGTTAAGCTGGGCACGGCGATTCCTTTCAGGTTCATGAGGGAAGGACGGCCCTTCATGAATGGATCGATATTCGCCGATGTTTCAGAAAGTCCCTCGTCCTGCTCGTTCAGGGAAATTTTCATGCTTCCGCGGTCGGCATCCAGTTCCTTTATCAGCAAGCGGTAAAGATAAGGTCCAAGCACCAGCATCAAAATGGCCAAAAACGAACCGCGCATGAAAGCGCGCCGAGGCAAAGGTTTCGTTAGGAAATCATTCGCGGCGGATGTCCGAGCCAATCTATCCTCGACCGCCGTTTCGCGAGATTGAACAACAGCCGTGTTTTCCGTTGCCATTGCCATTGCGATCCTTCCTTTCCGATCCGATGGATGGTTCAATCATGTTTGGTTTGTTTTGCGATAGACGTATTCCGACAAAATGACGCCGACTTCATACAGAACGATTAAAGGAACCGCCACGATCAGCACGGATAGGATGTCGGGCGGCGTAATTAGCGTCGAAATGAACAATTGCGCCATGTAAGCATATCGACGAATTTTTTTCAGCCGCGACGGATTCAATAGACGAATCCTAGTCAGGAACATGACGATGAGCGGCATTTCGAACAACAAAGAAATAGGCAGCAATATATTGAGCATAAAGGAAAAGTATTGCGTGATTCCGTAGACGTCCTTAAGCTCGAGGCTTTCATTAAAGCCGGAAGTAAACTTGAACGTTAAGGGAAACACGACGAAATAAGCGAAGCTTAATCCCGCAGCGAATAGAGCGACGGAGTAAGGAATATATCGCAAAGCGGCTTTCCGTTCCTCAACGTTCAAGCCGGGCTTAGCGAAAGCCCAAAGATGGTAAAGCGTAAACGGAGCGGTTACGGCGAAGGAGAGAAGAAAAGCCACTTGCATGTATACCCGCAAACCGTCCCAAGGGGTAAACGCGTTCCATTCGATGCCGGAAGCGGGCTCTACGCCCTTAAAATAACGCAAAATCGGCTTCGCGACTATAAATCCGACGATCATGGCGACAGCCATTGCAGCCAAAATCCAGATCATCCGTTTACGTATTTCTCCCAAGTGATCGATAAGCGACATTTGATGTTGTTGCATAGGCTTGTCCCATCCTTCGACTTACGCTTAAGGTTTGGATTCCGACAAAGGCGGGGATGTCAGTTCGAGATTTTTCGATTCTTCGGTGCGAACTTCTTTTCGCTGCTGGGACAGCGGATCCGAAGGCGGGTCCTCGATCAATTCCTTCGTTCCATTCTTGAATTCCCGAAACGTTTTGCCGATTGCCCGTCCCAGTTCCGGAAGTCTATTGGGGCCGAATAAGAGCAGAGCGGCGATAATCAATAAAATAATCGTTGATGAGCTGAAATGCGGCATCTGTTGCACCTCCTGCGATTTAGGGTTGAAAGCGCTTCCTAATCTCATTGTAGCAACACTGCAAACGGAAACTCTATTCTAAAGATTTTACTTCCCGTTGCAGTTTTTTGATTGCACGATCGCTCGCTCGCCGTTGCCTTTTATTTACTTCCCCGCAGATCGGTCCCTGAATTCCTGCGGCGTCATTTGGGTTGCTTTCTTGAATACGCGATAAAAGTATTGCACGGAAGCGAAGCCGGCCGCAGTTGCGATATCGTTGATCTTCCGGCTCGGGTCGGCCAGCAGTTCTTTCGTTTTCTGGATGCGAAAATCGGATATGTACTCGGACACGCCGATTCCGTTTTTCTGCTTGAACAACCGGGAAAGATAGGAAGAATTATGCTTCACTTTATCCGCGATGACGGTTAACGAGAGCTCGTTCGCCAAGTTGTCCGCGATGAGCTTCTTCACCTTTCCGACCAGCTCGTCCTCTTCTTCATGAAGAATACGGTCTTTGTAATCGAATATTGCCTCGGCACAATGAACGAGATATTCGACCGCTTCATTCCATGATTCATGCAAGTCCGGGCGGGCAAGCCTGTCCCATTCCAAAGGGATCTCGGCGGCTCGGGAGCGTTCCCCCGCTTGCAGCGAAAAAAGCAAAGAGACGACCATATAATAGTTTTTGTCGTAGGTTTCTTTTTGAAATAGTTCCCGGAGGATGGCCATGAATTCGGATTTCAGATTGTTTTCCAAACATTGCTCCAACCGATTCAACCGATGAACCGTATCCTGCGCCGTCGTAAAATTCGAGGCTTCCCGCCCCGTCTCTTCTTGGTCGACGATCAAAAGCTCCTGGCCGGAGCCGAGTCCCCAAGAAAGTTTGGACTTTATTTCGGCGAATTTGCGGGCCGAAAGTTTCCACTCGATCGGACGATTCGCGAGAACGACGGACAGTTTCAGCTTGATCAACTCTTTGCATGCCATTTGAATTCGCTCGAACGTCCCTTGAACGAAACGGCCGACCATGCTCCACGTCTCTTCTTGGACTCTGTTAACTGCGCTCGGATGCAGTTCTTTCGGCTGAATGAACCAAATCAGGTTAAAACGGTCGTATACAATAGATACTTGGTCTACCGTCGTGTCCAAATACTCGCTCGCGATGTTCCGAATGGAGTACATCAGCAAATAACGATCGTAATAACTGATCCCCTCCGCCCATTCATCTACTCTTCCTACGACCTGCAGCGCGGGCAACGACGGATTCAACGGAATTTGAAGCTCCTCGAATTGCCTAACGATAATACTTTCTCCGATCCGGTCGCCCTGCAGGAGATTGCTGAAGAACTCTTTCTGCAGCGCAGCCATCGCCATCTGCATCTGGCTTTTGGATTTGGCAATCAATTGTTCGATCTCGATCGCGGCTTCCAGCTTCTGAATCGCCTTCTCCACAGCGGCAATGACGACTTCGTCTCCATCCGTCTTAAGAACATAGTCGACGGCGCCTTTGCGGATCGCTTTCTGGACGTAATCGAAATCGTTGAAGCCGGACAAGAAAATCATTTGGCAGCTCGGCCACAACCGGCAAATCTCATGCTGCAGCGTCATGCCGTCCATGCCGGGCATACGGATGTCCGATACGACGATATCGATTTTCGTTCGTTGCAGCCGCTCCAAAGCTTCCTTGCCGGAATAAGCGCCGATCACTTCCAGATCCAGATGAGTCAGTTGATGAAAGACATTTATCAGACCTTCTACGACGTAATCTTCGTTATCCACGATCAATAGCCGATACATTCGTATGATCACCTTCCTTATGCGTATGCGGTATGCGAATCTCGACGCGCAAGCCACCTAACTCGCTTCTGGCGATTCCGATTCCGAATGCCTCTCCGAATTTCAACTGCAGCCTGCGATGTACGTTCAGGATCCCTGTCGTTTCCATATCTTCGCGAGTAGACTGCAAACGTTCCTTGAGTTCGTCCAGTTTACGGTTCGTCAGCCGATCTCCGTTATCTTCGATACGAATCGTTACGTATTCGTCATCCCGGAAAATCGCGAATCGCAGTCGACCGACGTCTTCCATTTCCTCCAGCGCATGCTCGAACGCGTTTTCGACGACCGGTTGCACGATGAGCCGAGGAATTGGAATTGCCGCCAAATCGTCCGGAAGATCTTCCCACTCGAGCTCCAGTTTATTGCGAAATCTCATCTTCAAAATATCCGCGTAAGTGCGAGAGTGATCGATTTCCATGCCCAGCGTCGCTTCATCCTGCCCATTCCTCGTAATATATTTGAGATAATCTCCAAGCAACCGCGTGTACACTTTCATGTTCTCGATGTCTTCGTCCTGAACGAGCCGGTGCAGGCGATAATAAGTGTTATACAGAAAATGCGGGTTGATCTGCGCTTGCAAATGGCGGAGCTCCGATCGTTGGGAACGGATCCCTTGCTCGTAAACGTCGCGAATCAACGACTGGATCGTTCCGACCATCTGATTGAACTGATCGTACAAATATTGGATTTCATCCGGGTTCTTATGGATCAACTGGACGTCGAAGGCGCCGTCCTTCACTTTGCGGAACGCCCGGATCAAACGCTGCAACGGTCTCTGCAGAAATAAATAGATCCAATAGGCGAATAACACCACGATGACCATCGCAGTCGCGATCAAAATCCGGAACCATTTCTGGTAGAGGGCAAGAGGCTCCAGCACGACTTTCTCCGGCACGTAGACCGTAAGCGCGACGCCATAGGACGGGGACTGTTCATCGGCCACGATATACGAATCGTTACGAATTTTCAGCAATCGCTGACCGGATTCGGACGAGCCGTCGGCTCTGTCGATTGCACGGGTCATTTCCTTGGACAGCGTGTCGTCGCCGTTGTCCCCGAACAAGCTCCACTTATGCCTAATATCGGACAAAATCGCGCCTGCGCCATTCTCGGACAACATTTGCGAGAGGGCGGACTCGATCTTGGAGCGGTTAAGCACAATTTCCATCCAATATACCGGCAAGCTGCCATCCGAATAATTGCCCGTCGGAAAGCGTTCGACCATAATCAATTGATCGTTCCGTTGAACGATCGGATATTCCTTCAAGCCTAGCGATCCGTGAATGCTTTTCTGCGCGTCGGAAATGTGGAACAAAATTTGGGTCGGCTGCACGATTTTGTCCTCGGACACCATGTAAAGCCTGACGTCCTCGATGTAAGAGCTAGACGATTTCAACGTTTGCACTTTTTTCTGAATGCCGAAAATCGCAACCCTGCGCTCGTAATCCGTCATCGCCGACGACAGAACGCTTAACCGCTGAATATCCTGATCGAAAATATATTCCCTTTTCAGATTAACGATATGTTCAAGTTCCAAAGTCAGCTCGTTCAGATAGAAATGAACGCGCGAAAGCAGCGAGCTCTCGATCTCATGGCGGATCGTTCTCTCCCCGTTAATTACGATCAAGTATCCTACCGTCAGAATCGGAATGATCGCGACGAAGAAAGCAAGACATATCTTGTGGAACAAACCGAACGACAATAAGCTGCGATTATGGAAAAGATGGCGCACGCGGTCACTCCGTTCTTTGAGTCGGTAAGCGGTTTCTAAACTCATTATACAGGCATCGCTCGCGCTATTTTTTTATATTTTTTTTACTTAGGTTTTATCTTTTCTTGACTCTTAGCCCCGGAACGAACATCGATTCGGCTTTGATCTGAACGATCTTTTACCGATATCCCTTTGGCTCAGGCGCACATTAGTCGTTTGGTCGCATATGCGTCTATTCGTCTGGTGTGGGAGGTGGAGTTTTCGTGCAGATTAGAGGCGAAGAGCGGAATTAGGCTGTGGACTTGAAAATGACGGCGTGCGGGAGCTATCCCTATACCGCCATTACAAAGTTGAAATATGGTTGCCCAATAGGTCACCTCTTGAGACAACCAAGCGCTCGGGAGGGGTTATGCATGAAGATATGCTCGAAAATTTCGAGCATCTTGCCCTCCGAAGGGTCTCCGAGCAGGGAGTTGTTCGAAAATTTCGAGCATCTGGCTCTCCGATGGGCCTCCGAGCAAGGAGTTGTTCGAAAATTTCGAGCATCTGGCCCTCCAAAGGGTCTCCGAGCAGGGAGTTGCTCGAAAATTTCGAGCATCTGGCTCTTCGATGGGTCTCCGAGCAGGGAGTTGTTCGAAAATTTCGAGCATCTGGCTCTCCGATGGGCCTCCGAGCAAGGAGTTGTTCGAAAATTTCGAGCATTTAGTGCTAATGAGGGGCTTTACGGCAGAAGGAGCTGCCCCACAGATCAATTCATGACCTTCGAAAGACAGCCCTTCACCTGTCAAAACCGCCTTACATCCCCAACCGTTGTCCGGCAAGCGGCCGTTCCGATGCCTGCTTGAAATGCTTGACCAGTTCCGGCAAGGCGACGCCCGCGAGCACGAGCGCGACACCCACCCATTGCAATACGGTGACCTGTTCGTGCAGCACGACCGCGGCCAGCATGACGGCGACCGGAAGTTCCGACGCCCCGAGAATGCCGGTCAAGCCTTCGCCGATATGCGGTACGCCGATCGCGTACAGCACCGGCGGCAGGAACGCGCCGAAGATGCCGAGCAATGCGCCGAAGCCGAGAAGGCTGCCCCAGAGCTGACCGTCGAACAGGAACGTCGGCGGGAACAGCGCGAAGACGAGCAACATGCCGCCCGTCACCATCCATCCGCTTCGAATGGCGGGAGGGGCGCTCGGTACCGCTTTGCCGCTGACTATAATAAACAGCGAATAGCTGACTGCGGACATAAGTCCGAAAGCGACGCCGATCCAGTCGAAGCGCGACAAGCCTTCTTGGAAGACGCCCGCAGCGAGCAGCGTTCCTCCGAACAGTATCGCCAGTGCGAGAAGCACCGTACCGCTCGGCTTTTTGCGCTGCATGACCGCCTGGACAAGCACGCCGATCCACGTGAATTGGAACAGCAGTAAGATGGCAAGCGAGTTCGGAATGTAGCGCAGCGACTGATAGTACAGCAATCCCGTAACGGCCGTCGGCATGCCCGCGGCCATCAAGATTAGGCGTTGCTTCCAAGTCATCAGCACTTTCGGCGGCAAGCTTCCGGTCAACGCTTCGCCCGCATCTCGCGGAGCGGCGGATTCCCGCTTCATCCCGAATGCTTTCAAGGCTCCGACTAGTGCCCACGCCAGCACGCAACCGACGAGAAGCTGGCTGCCGACGACTTCGCCGAGCCCGTATCCCGCCCCGTACGCTTTGACGACGATCGTCGACAGAATCCCATAACACATCGCGCCCAAAAGCACGGACAATCTATATTTCATTTGTCATTCCTCCTTGTTTCACTCCCGGAAAACAAAAAAACTTCCTGCTGCGAAAGCGGAGCCTTCGGCGCTATAGCCGATCTCCGATTCGTAGCAAGGAAGTTAAGGCTTCCTGTAGATACCCCCACCCTGCAATCGTGAGGTTATACGAAATAGTGGGTATTGTTTATTCAACAGTTCAACAGGGTCGATTATGGCACGCCAACTCATCGACTGTCAATAGGCGATACCGCCCAACAGGCGAAAGCCCCGCATACGACAACATTATGCGAGCGGCTTGCGGCCCTGGAATCCATCGTGCCACGTATGGTAATGCATGACGCGCTCTTCCCCTTCGCGCCAACAGAGGAGCACGTTCTCCCCGTCGATCATCGCCGGAAAATCGATCAAGCCCGGGTGGATCATCTTCAATTGTACGCCTTTGCGCGCAAAATTGCCGACCAACAGTTCGCCTTCCATTTTCAGAAAATCGATCATGCTCTCCGCTTCGAAGAACGGGTCCTCTCCGTCGCTCGCCCCGGACGAGCGTTGTCTAGCCTTCGCCCGCAGCAATTCCCGCTGCTTCTCTTCGATGTCGTCGGCCAGCTTCTGCAAAACTTTCAAGTCTGCGATCAGATCGGGCAACATCCCGTTCGCCTCTTCCACCGTGAACAGTTTCACATCCATCGCGGTTCCTCTCCTTATCCGATCATCTTCTTTGTCTCCCTCCATTGTAGCATGTTCCGCATCGACTTTCCTCCCGCCGCCGGTTCCCGGTTTACGAGATAAATGCCGATGCAGACAAGTGCTCCGCCCACGTAGACGGCAGCATGTACACGCTCGTCAAGCAGCAGCCAACTGGTCAGCAAGCCGAATAGCGGCATCAGAAACAAAAATGCGCTTGTCTTCGCTGCATCTCCATAGCTGAGCAAATAATACCAAAGTAAAAATGTCGCGATCGAGCTAAGAAAGACGAGCCATAGCAGGGCGATTATGGAGGCTGTAGCGACTTCGAATCTCGGTTGTTCGGTTGCCAAGCCAAGAACAAGCAATAGGATTCCGCCGAATAACATTTGATAACCTGCAAGCGCCTTGGTGCCGAAGTCGCCGCCCCATTTTTTCGTCATCAACGTCGCTACCGCGAAACTAAACGCTCCTCCGAGGCCGATCCAAGTGCCAGGTTCGAAATCGACGCGGAAACCAAACGCCGTCAATATGCCGACGAAACCGATCGCAACGCCCGCCCACTGACTGATTCGGTAGCGGATACGATGCAGCATCGAACTAAGCATGATAACAAACAGCGGGCTTAACGAAGTCAGAATAGATGATTCTCCGGACGACACCCAGTTCATACTGTAATACGCGCAACCCATTACGCCAGCGGACTGAAAAAAGCCAATCAGATTAGCTCTCATCCAATCATAAGCCTTACGGGGTCTGCCTTTGTTCCCGACGACAGCCGCCAATATGCCGCCTGCTATAACGAAACGGATGCCCATCAGAAAAAAAGGCGGGGCATACTCCATCGCGATTTTGCCGACTGGAAAACTGAGCCCCATCAATAACGTCGTTAAGATGACAAGCCCTGCGTATTTGTAATTGTTCATCACGTTTCCCTCCATTTTCTCGTCTGTGTCCCTAGTGTAAAGGAGGTTATCTATGATGTATAATGATTGTTATCGATAATTAACATCACAAATAGTGATAGTCAATCCATAGGGGAGGCGATCGGATGGAAAGCGGCGAATTGCGTATTTTTCAAGCAGTAGCGCGCGAAGGAACGATAACGAAAGCAGCGGAGAAGCTCGGATACGTGCAATCCAACGTGACGGCAAGAATCAGGCAGCTGGAGGCAGAGCTTGGCACACCCTTATTTCACCGCCATAATCGGGGCATGGTGTTAAGCTCGGCAGGCAAGTCTCTGCTCAATTATGCCGACAAAATCGTCGGTTTGCTGGATGAAGCGACAAAAGCCGTGCGCTGGATCGATAAACCCGGCGGACCGCTCGCGATCGGCTCGACTCAAACGGCGGCAGCCGTTCGCCTGCCGAAGCTGCTTGCTGCGTTCCATCGCGAATATCCGGAAGTCAATCTTTCTCTGATGACAAGCCATACTCAGCAACTGGTCGACAAAGTGCTTCGTTACGAACTGGACGGTGCCTTTATCAGTAGTCCGCACATCCATCCCGAACTTCGCGCAGTGCCTGCATTCGACGAACAACTCGTCATCATTGCCCCTCCCTCCGTTCGGGATTTGTCGGACGCGCTGAAGAAGCCGGTGCTCGTCGTCAGCGCCGGCTGCTCTTACCGCGACGTTCTGGAAAAATGGCTCAAGACGACTAGCCCCGACCGTACGGCGACAATGGAGTTCGGCACGATCGAAGCTATCATCGGCAGCGTAGGCGCCGGCCTCGGCATCTCGATTATGCCGAGGTCCGTCAGCGACAAACAGGAAGAAAGCGGCGTATTGCGAACGTTCCCGCTGCCTCCCGGCTTCACCAATATGCAGACTACGTTTGTTACCCGCAAAGATGCGGCTATGAGCCGAGCGCTCACTGCATTCATCGCGGCCATTCCGTCCCCGACCGACGCTTCCGGCAAAACGGCTGCCGTTACACGTTAACCGGCAACAGTTGCTCCTCTTCCTTATCCTTGCGCGGGATGAGGAAATAAACGAGCGTAAGGATAAGAAAAGCGATCATGTACAAGGCAAGCCGCGTCACTTGCTTCCACATGTCGTCGTAATCACCGCTGGAGATAACATCGCGAAATCCGCGTATACTGTAAGTCATCGGCAGCCATGGGTTCATCGCTTTCGCCCAGCCCGGCAACAGTTCCAATGGGAACGTCCCGGCGCTGGAAGCGAGCTGGAATATCATCAACAGCAGGACGACGAATCGACCAGGCAAGTCCAGCCACGTGACGAAAGCCTGGATGATAAACATAAACGTCAAACCTACGATTACGGTGTACAAGTAAAACAAGGGGATACTTTGCGTCTCCAGTCCTAACGCGAACACGAGTATCGTGACAACGATCAGCGATTGCGCCAGACTAACGCCGCCGAATAAAATCAGCTTTGTCAGGAAGACAGGGACGCCTTTTACATCGTCCGACAACGTCCGTCTCGCCGAGACGATGGTCGTAAAAACGAGTGCGCCAGCAAACAGCGCCATAGAGATGAAGTAAGGCGCGATGCCTGCGCCGTACACGGTCACTTTCCGCTCCTCGTTCGGGCGGATGGCAACCGGCTGAGCTAGCAGCCTGATCAGTTCATCGTCTGCGCGAATTTTGCTCGTAGCATCCGCTGCTTCACCCAGCTTTGTCGCCAATTCCCCAGCGCCCGAAGATAACGATGACGCCCCGTTCGCCAACGTGCCAGCGCCGGCATGCAACGTTGCGGCCCCTGAATCGACGCTCCCGATCGCTTTCGCCGCTTGTTCTGCACCGCTGAGAAGCGAATTTGCACCCGACGACAACGCATTCGTGCCTGAAGACAGTCGACTCCCTCCGTCGGCTAGTACATTTAACCCGGTGTTTACTTGACTCAGCCCATCGCTTAGTTGCCGCTGGCCCGCTTGCAGGTCCGTCGCGCCTTGAAGCAGCTTACTCTGACCGGCACTTAAAACGCGGCTGCCGTCCAACAGCTTCTGCTGTCCCGAGACGAGCGATTTGCTGCCTGCGAGCAAACTCTTGTTCGCGGCCGCGACCTTCTTCGCGGCATCCGCCGTCGCCTCGCTTGCGGCTAGCAGTTCTTTAAGCTGCGGATCAGACGCTAGCGCATCATTCGCCGCCATCGCTTTTTTTAACCCTTCCGCGACTTTCACGCTGCCTGCCGCGACACCGTCGCTACCGTCGGCGCTTTGCGCAAGCCCATCCCTTAGCGATTTGCTGCCGTCGACCGTCGCCGTCAGCCCTGCCGTCAGTTCGTCCGCGCCTTGTTTCGATGATTTCATCCCGGCGGCAAGCGTTGACGAGCCCTGCTCGGCTTTCTTCGCGCCAGCAACAAGTTTGCCTCCTGCATCGGCAAGTTTACGCGCGCCCGACGTCAAATCCGTCGCGCCTTTCGACGCCTCCTTCGCCCCGTCTGCCAGCTTCTTCGCACCGGAAACAAGCGAACCTGCTCCGCCGTTCAGCTTGTTCGCACCTTCCGACAACGTCGCTAATCCCCCGTTCAGCTTCGAGGCGCCGTTGTTCAGATCCAATGCGCCGTCTCTAAGCTTCCTTGCCCCTTCGCTTGCATCGCGGATGCCGCTCGCCAGTGTCTCAAGCTTACCGAAAATGCCGCGCGAATAAGCTTCCGTCAAGCTATGAGACAGCTTTTCCTTTAGCTCTTTCGTTGCGTTCTCGCTGATCTGACCCGCGACGAAGTTGTAGTAGCTGTTCGATTCGAACACAAGCTCCGCCTGTCTCGGCTTGTCTCCTGCCAGCGATACCGCTTTCTCCGAGAAGTCTGCGGGAATTGTAATTTGCGCGTAATAACGATTGCCCAGCATACCTTGTCGCGCTTCTTCCTCGTTTACGAAGTGCCAATCGAAGCTTTCGTTTTTTTTGAGCTCGTTGACGAAATCGTTACCGATGTTTTTCGCCTCACCCTCAGAAACTGCACCGCGGTCGAGGTTCACGATTGCGACTGGCAACTCGTTTAATTGCCCATATGGATCCCACGTCCCCTTGATCAAGAAGCCGCTGTATAAAATCGGAATGAAGCTCACCGCGACGAGAGACACGATAAACATCGGCTTCGACATGAAGTTAGCGAACGATTTGCGGAATATCGACCAGAATGCCATACGTTCCCTCCGATTATCGTTACTATTCGTCTTCGCTTCGCAAAGCGCCGGCTTTGTCAGGCCATCCGAACTTATCTGTCTCTTGCACATCCCGATCTGCCGGCACTTCTTCCGGCAACTGCTCGGACGCGCTCGGGACGCTCCGTTTCTTTAACGCTATCGTCTCCGCGGAATACAACGTTACTGACACCGTTCCACCATGTACAACCGCTCGCACGAGTATCGGCACGCTGTATTTGTTGCGGAACACGAAGTCCGGTCCATACCAACTGACCGTCGCATCGCGACCCGGCGGTACATAAGAAACGTTGCGGCTGTGAGAATAACGCTGTACGATTTCGAGGCCTGCCCGGTCTGCCGCGTTAAACAACGTCGAAGAAAGCTGGCAGATGCCGCCGCCGATCCCTTCAGACACTTCTCCCCTGACGATGATTTTCGCCCTGGCGTAACCTTTAGACGCCGAACGGAAGCCTACCCTTTGATTAAAAGAAAAAGTCTCGCCCGGAAACACGTATTGATTGTTGATCGCTTTCGCGGCCAGAACGATGTTGTTCGTTCTATTTTTGTTACTCGAATTAAAATAGGTCGAGTACTGTCCGATCTGCTTTTCCTTTAGTGTCAGTAACATTTCACTGTCCACCCGAGGATAGACCGCCTTCTGTGGCGCTTCGAGAGTGTCCGCGGCCTCCCCGGTCATGAAACGCATAAATCGCTCCGTGAATTGACGACGATCGAACCGATAACCCATCTTTTCGGGGATGATGCCCATGCCTGCATCAAGGCCGGCATTCTCAGGAGGGCGGTTGACAAGCTTATCGAGCTTGTCCGATAGGCGGTCGAGTCGGTCGATGTCAACGAACGGCATGCCGCCTGGGGGCAACTCGTATTCCGCACGATTCACTTTAGCGATGGCGGCACCTTCTTGCGTAATCGTCAATCGTTCCGGCATCTTCTGCGCTTGCGTCGGGCCTAGCTGTCCCAACTGTCCCAGCAATAGCGCGATGCCGGTCATCGAATGCCAACCCAATCGTATCGCCTCCGAATTTTTTTCCTTTGCTCCACAAAGCACCCTCTTTATAAGCTTCGTCAACCTTTCCCGGATTATCCCGATTACCCGACATAATTGGCGCTGCTTCCGTCGAGAATAAACTCAGGAACGGAGGTTAGCGAAATGAAAATCATTTGTCTCGCCATAGCGTTATTAACTAGCGTCTCCGCGGCATCGGATATGATGTCAGCGCCGATAATATCCGCCGCCAAGCCGCGATCGGCCGCACAATCGATGCCGGTCACAGTGCAGATAATCGTCAGATCAAGCTCCCATTCAGAATTGTTAACGACATTAAGCATAGACAATCCTGCCCTAGCGAAAGCGATCAACAGAGTGCCTGAAGCGCAGATCAATTCTGCTTCAGGTTCCGCCAATTGGCCCGACGTCGAAGTCGTCCTCCATTCAGCTTCATCCAAGCAGTCCGGCACTTACCGTATCGACGGCTCCGGTAATCTGCTCGATAAGGCAACGTCCCGCGTAATCGCCTTACCTCAAGCGATCGCTTCGCGACTTCTTATCTATGCAGAAGCGGCAAGGAACGCTCATTACGGTCGATTGCTGCCCTGGAACGAAGCGCGTTCGGTCGTTCCGCGCAAGAGCATTTTCACAGTCGTCGACCTCGAAACCGGCTTATCGTTCCGCGTGCAAAGAAGGGCCGGCAGCGATCATGCGGACGTGCAGCCTATTACCAAAGAAGATTCTCGTGTGATGAAGACGATCTATGGCGGCGAATGGAGCTGGGATCGTCGCGCCGTTCTCGTCATGACGGAAGACGGACATCGGATTGCCGCTTCGATGAACGGCATGCCCCATGGCGGGGACGGAATTCCGGATAACGACTTCAAAGGCCATTCGTGTATTCATTTTCTCGGCAGTTCGTCGCACAAATCCGAACACCCCGACCCGTCGCACCAACTCATGGTGAATAAGGCCGCAGGAACTCTGCGACCTTATCTGGACCAAGCTTCGCCTTTTACGCTTGCCGCCAGCTTCATCGAAGCGCTTCACCAGCGCGACCCGGAACTTCTTGCGCAAGTGTGGTCGAATATGCCGCAGACAACGCAAGATCATTATGTAGCGCGAATGCGCACGCTCAAGTCGATCAGAGTGCAGGCGACTGCGCTTCGCAAACAGCCGGAGCACGCCGATTCAATCGCCGCGGATGCGCTCGAAGCGGTTATCGATTTGCCCGTTACCGTGTACAGTGTCGGTGGGGCAGCACGTACAGGCCTATTTCACTTTGCCTTCAAAAGAGAAACAGCGCAGTCGTCTTGGCGGATCGTCGAGACGACGCTTCCCGAGTCGAGGTCCCGCTCCACCAAAAACAAACGAAGGCAGGATTAATGCAACTTGATCCCGTAAATGATCCCCCCGCGCGACGCGACGACAGCCATGTCGTTAAACACTGCGGGAGAGGCCTCGATATTCGTGCCGATATTTAATGAGCCGCGCACTTGACCGCTCTTCGCATCGATAACGGAGACAAGACCGACGGAATTCGCTTGCAACAAATATGCGTTGCCCGCCTCGTCGTACACGTCCACTGGGGAAGACCATGCGTAGTTTTTCATCGGCAGCCGCCATGCTTCTTTTCCTGTATCTTTATTTAACGCGACCATGAGACCACCGCTAAAAGTGCCGTATCTGGCGATGGTAAAGATGACGAGATTCGCGATCGACTTCTTCCCAAGCACCGGAGTCGCGAGAACGCCGCCGTTAACCGGATGGGCACCGAGCTGCGAGAAGCTGGCGTATATTTGCTCCCAGATGACTGCTCCTGTCAGGCCGTTAATTTTGCGAATATGGGCAAAGCCTTTTTTTCCCTGCTTGTCGACCTCTGTTCCCGTATATAGAAACGGTACGCCGCCCTCCGATTCGACAACGATTGACGCGTCTGTATCATCGATCGGGGCAAGCTGCCAGACAGGAGAATGCGTCTTGACATTTAAAGCCTGCAGACTGCCGCCGTTGTCCGCAAAATAAGCATAATCTCCGAACGTCGCGATGGAGTTCTCGATCCCTTGGTAAGCGTTGCCCGCGATTTTGTAGCGGAACTTGCTGATGACCGGATCTATTGTGAGCTTCTTGCGATCCGGTTCGAACTTCGTATTCAGCTTCAAATGATACACGATGCCATTCTCCCCGCCGACCGTCAGCGTATCATCTAGCCGATTAAATACCGCCGAACTGTCGAATGCACCCCAGCCTTTGCGATAAGCAAAAGCGTCGTAACCGTTCACGCGCAGCAGCCTTTTCTGATCGATAAGGCTGTACAGATTAAAGCCGATCGTTTTGTTCTCCGGGATGCCTTCACCGACGTACAAGAGCGGATACCCCCGTGCGTCGACCGACACGCTCCCTTTAATTGGATTGCCGATGCGAATCGGATTACGCGTCTCTTCGCCCGTATCCAGATCGAGGAAATACACATAACCGTCGAGCGAGGCATAGATCACTTCCGTTAAGCCCGGCTTTGTCTGGAACTTCGGCTTCACGTTCATCGTCCGCAGCACTTCCGGCGACCATCTCACGATTGCCGGTTGGCCTGTCCATCCCGCGCCCCCGCCCCATGAGCTCGACTTTGTTTTTTTCGTCCACGCGATGGCAGGTTGAAACGTCTTCATCTCTACGCTTCCGAAAGACGGCGCGTTTCTTTCATTCGTCCCGCGGAATGTCAGCACGCCTTCCGCATACGAATAGGTCGAGGGGAACGCTTCGGACTGTGCCGGCGTTCGGTTCCATTCATGCGTAAAGAGACTTCCGGCACTAACGAGTTGCTGCGACGAAACGGCGAATACTAGAACGAAAATGAGTCTCTTAATTCCGCGATACATGCTATCTTTCCCCTCCGAATGGCAAGTTAGATAGAGTGTACCGGGACGCTCGCGAGAAGCATGTCAAACGGTCAGCGAGGAATGAGGGAAGCTTTGTCGGTTTTCAATGAAACAAATCGTATCATCCCAAAAAGCGTCTAGAACGTATACCCGACTGAGGTCCATTGGTGTTCGCGGCCGCCGTCGGTTAAAATAGGAGTAGTGTTAGGAGGGGTTTTGTGGAAACGGCAAAGCGGAAATGGTCGGATAGGGTGAAGTGGATATTGCTGAACCAGCAAGTCGTTCTTATCCTGGTCGTCATTTTATTGATCAGCTTAAATATTTTTGTTCTGGACAAAATCTCATACATATTCCATCCGGTGATCGTCGTGTTGGAGACGGTGTTCCTGCCGTTCCTGCTCACGGGCGTCGGTTTCTACTTGCTCAATCCGATCGTAGATTTCATGGAGCGGCGCCACCTCTCCCGCGGCTATACGATCGCCGTATTGTACTTGATTATCGCGACTGCGATTACCGTTATCGTCATGCGTGTCGTGCCATTGCTCGGCGATCAAATTTCCGGACTTGTCTCTTCGTTCCCGGATTACAGTCAGGACGCGCAAGCCAAGTTCGAGGAATGGGTCGGCAGCGACTCGTTTAACCAAATCCAGAGCACGCTAGGCATTGATACGTCGAAGCTTGCGCACGACTTCTCCGGTCAAGTGTCGTCTGTGCTGAACAACGCCTGGTCCGGCATTGGCGGACTCGTCAGCCGCGTCACGCATACGATTCTCTCGATCATCACCGTGCCGTTAATTTTGTTTTATTTGCTCCGCGACCGCAAAAAACTGACCCCTTACGTGCTCGATTTCGCACCGACGGCGCTCCGCGGACGCGCCTTGCGCGTCATGCTCGAGATGAACCAACAGATTAGCTCGTACATCCGCGGCCAGATTCTCGTCAGCTTCTGCGTCGGATTGCTGTTGTACATAGGATACTTGATCATTGGCCTCGACTATTCGCTCGTGCTTGCCGTCATCGCCGCCTGCACAAGCGTCGTCCCTTACGTTGGTCCGGCTATCGCCATTATGCCTGCACTCATCGTCGCTATGGTTACGTCGCCTATTATGTTGTTGAAAATGGCGATAATCTGGACGATCGTGCAAGTCATAGAAGGGAAAGTCATCTCGCCGCAAGTGATGGGAAAAGCGATGAAAGTGCATCCGATTACGATCATCTTCGCGATTTTGACGGCGGGCAATCTGTTCGGCCTTGTCGGGATCATTTTAGCCGTTCCGGGTTACGCTATTCTCAAAGTCATCACGACCCACTTGTTCCAATGGTTCAGAAGAAAGTCCGGGCTGTACGATCAGGAGGATGCGGAGATGGGTGAGAAGCTCGACGACCGACCGGACGCGTCGCCGGAGAAGCCGACGGTGTCCTCCTAGAGCGCTGAACCGTGCATTGCCCCATACGCATCAAAAAAAAGGAGACCGGAATCCCCCTTAAGGGTTATCCGATCTCCTTTTTTCCGCTGCTTTGTGCTTTTAGCAACAACCTACTATATCACATCGCGCCATAGACGTGCCTAATTCTTCCCAAGGTTCATCACTTCTTCGACGGGAATCTCCAACGTCTCCGCTAGCTGTTCAGGCGAAAATCCTTTGCCTAGAAACTTCTGAATGATTAACTTCTTGCTTTTCTCTTCACCTTTTTCTATTCCTTCCTCGATGCCTTTCTCGACACCTTCTTTGATCCCCTTCTCATACCCCGTTCGCATCCACGCTGGCATTAATTCCATAACATTGTCTCCTTCCTCCGGATATTCATTTTGTATTTCACGCAAAATCCTGCGCATCATTCGGTTCAAAATATAAGTCCGCAACAGACATAATCAGCGCCAATTTCGCATCGTCCAATTTTTTTCGTATTCTCAATATCATGCGCAAATAGGCTGCTCTCACTTCTCGTTCTTCTGTCTTATTATAGCCCATCTTCGCAAGTAGCGCAGCAGCTATTGGGTTGTCCGAAGTTATAAACTCCCGCCAATTTTGCCGCCTTAACTCCACCTTAAAGAAGCGGAATTCAATGATCAAGTCGAGGCTGCGCGACTCTTGACCGACAATATCGACAAGCAGCTCTTGCATGAGCAGCCTCGTGTGTGTATGGTCCAGCAGCTTGTCCAGTTCCGGGAAAAATAAAGCGATAAACTCTGCGAAAAACGTCTGCAGCAGCTTCTTGAACGCCTCGTCGTGCTGGGTTATCGTTTTCTTTTCCTCTTGCTCACCTTGCTTGTTTTTCTTTCTCAATCGTTTCCCTCCCGAGTCCCGAAAAAACAAAACGCCGTCCAATCCTCCCTCCCGGGAGAATTAGACGGCGTATGCTTTACGACCGTTTGTTATCATTTGTTTGGATCATATCACAATTGGACCTGACACGCAATTACACAATAATCCCTTACAAAATAATCCCTTTAAGCGTCCGCAATGATACGGTTCGTCAGAGTGCCGATTTTCTCGATGTAAATGCTGACCTCGTCTCCGGGTTTTAAGTACACTTGTTGATCCGCAGGCAATCCGAGCACGACGCCTTCTGGCGTCCCCGTCAAAATCACATCGCCCGGTTCCAACGTCATATGCTGGGAAATATAGCTGACAATCTCGTCGCAAGCAAAGATCATATCGGCCGTATTCGAGTTTTGCCGGATTTCCCCATTCACGTAGGATTGAATGACCAACTGGTTCGGGTCGCCGACTTCGTCCGCTGTTACGAGGTTCGGCCCCAGCGGAGCAAACCCGTCACAGCTTTTGCCGAGCAGCCATTGCGGCGTACGAAGCTGTAAATCCCTTGCGGAAAGATCGTTGACGGTCGTATAACCGAATACGTAATTCAGCGCCTCTTCTTTGGCCACGTTCTTCGCTCGCCGTCCGATGACGATGGCAAGCTCCGCTTCGTAATCGAGCTTGTTCGTTGCATTTGGGATGGAGATTGAAGCCTGATGACCTGATAGCGCATTATTGAATTTATTAAATAAGATCGGATACTCGGGAATCGGCGAATTCGTTTCTTCGGCATGCCTGCGATAGTTCAAGCCAACGCAGATCAATTTCTGCGGGTTTGTTACGCATGGACCGTAGATCACTTCTTCTTCATTCCGCAGGATGGAAGGTTCCAAGTCTGTCGGTAATGACGTCAGGAACGACTGCAGCGAGTCAAGCGACGAAGCGCCGCCTTGAATGACTGCCATCACGTCGAGAGGCAGGGAAGCTTCGCCAGCCCCGTACACTTCAGCTGCTTTCGAGATATCCAGGATACCGCGATCTGTTCGAACGCCGAGCGTCCATTTCCCATTGTTGTCGATCGTAACAAGCTTCAACGATAACCCTCCTTCTATTTGTTCGGATGGAGCATAATTTTCGCAATAGATCCCGGCCCGGACACGAGCTTCTCGAAGCTCGCCTGTCCTTCCTCCAATGGCAGATGCTCCGTCCATGGCAGCAGATCGATTCGCCCCTCGGCGATCCATTGCAGTGCAGTTTCGAAGTCATTACGCGAGTAGGCGAACGCTCCGAATAGCTTTACCTCTTCGCGAATGATTGCGTTAATCGGCAGCGTCGTCTCGGCTTCATGAAGGCCGGTAAGCCCCACTCTCCCGCCACGGCGAACGGACTCCACGCAACGCAGGCGAGTGGCAGCTGCTCCGACGGCGTCGACTGCCGCATGGAATCCTTTTGACGGCTTCAGAGCGGCGATCTCCTCGTCCCCACGCGCCGGAATACCGCCAAGCTTCGCAGCGATACGCAGCCGATCGGCATTCAAGTCCGCAACGACAATATTTTGCAAACCAAGTGTACGTGCAGCTGCAAGGGCAAACAAACCGATCGGCCCGGCTCCGAGAACAAGCAAGCGCTCTTCCGGCTTCAGCGACAACATTCTGCACAAATGAACCGCACAAGCGAATGGTTCCGTGAACGCCGCCTGATCGAATGAAACGGAATCCGGTAGTAGATATACATCTTTCTCCGGAACGAATACATACTCGGCGAACGCCCCCGGGGCGTGAGCACCTAGCAATTTGCGACTCTCGCAAAGCTGCTCGTTCCCGCCGAGGCATTCCTCGCATTCGCCGCACGTTCCGAGCGGATTAACGGTTACTCTATCGCCCACCCGGAATTTTACCGCTCCGCTTCCCGTCTGCGCTATGACGCCGGAAAATTCATGGCCCATCACAAGAGGCGGTACCCGCAACGAATTGTGTCCGAGAAATCCTCCCAGCTCTGATCCGCATATACCTACTCTCTCAACCCGGACAAGCACATCATTTTCCCCTGGCACTGGCACGGGGACGTTCCGAATGTTCATCGTCTTAGGTCCTTCGTATACAAGCGCACGCATCTCTGCAGCCATATTTCCCCTCCTCAGTCGACCCGGTAACGGTTCAATACAGTCTCATTTATCTCGATGCCCAATCCAGGGCGATCGACAGGCACCGTCACATATCCGTCCTTGAATTCAACTTCGCGGCTGACCAAATCGCGCGCCAATGGTGAATTCGATACGGTGTATTCAATCATGAATCCGTTCGGGATGGCAGCTGCGAAATGAGTACTCGCCGCAACGAGAATGCCTGTCTTGAATGCATGCGGCACGACTTTCTTATGACGGTCGTACGCCAAATACGCAATTCTTTTCCCTTCGGTCAAACCGCCTACTCTTGCCAGATCGGGCTGGATAATGTCCAGGTGGCCCTCGTCCAACAGTCGTTGGAACGCGAGTCTTCCGCTTTCCTGTTCGCCGCCGGCGATCGAAATTCTCGTCCGATCCGCTAATTCGCGGTATCCGGCAATATCGTTGGAATGAACCGGCTCTTCGAGCCAATATACGCCGTATTTCTCATATACTTCCGCCATGCGCAGCGCGCCTTTCAAATCCCATGCAAGCCCCGCGTCGATCATGATATCGACCTCATCTCCGACCGCTTGACGAATCGCCTTCACTTGCGCTTCGTCGAACTTCGGATCGCGGCCGATCGGCCCCCATCCGAATTTCATCGCTTTGTAGCCTTGCTTCGCGTATCGCTCCGCCATTCGCGCCGCTTCTTCGATCGTTTCAGGCATGAGCGCACTGGCATAAGCTTTCAATTTGCGATTGAAAATACCACCCATCATCTCGCATACAGGACGGTTCATCGCTTTGCCGAAAATATCCCACAGCGCAATGTCCACCCCGCTGATCGCATGCAGCGCCGGACCGGTACGTCCGAAATAGATCGTTCCCCGGTACATCTTGTCCCATAACCGTTCGATTTCGATCGGATTTTCCCCAATGAGCAAGCTGCGCAAGCCAACCGCGATGGAATGGGAAGCTCGGGCGTCAACGACGGCTTTCGCGACTAACGGGGAGGAGTCGACCTCGCCTACGCCGACGATTCCTTCGTCGGTATGAATTCGGATGACAAGCGTATCTTGCGTGCCGTCGCACTGTTCGGCGTCCAGGTCGGGCAGTCTGAGGTGGATCGCTTCAACTTCGGTAATTTTCATTTTCTCATCTCCGTTTCGGTTGGTGCTTGCAACGTTGCAAGCAAATCTTCGCGCAATGGCGTGAACGTCTCCAGTACGAGGGAATTTTCGAGCGCCAGTACGGAATGACGAGCATTGCCTGGCACACAAACTTGATCCCCCTCTGATGCAACGACTTCAACGCCGTCGATCAGCATTTGAATTTTCCCTTTCACAACAAAGCCGAGCTGTTCGTGCGGGTGCGCATGCTCGGGCCCGAAGCCGCCTTGCTTAAACTCGATCAGCATGCTCATCATCGACTCGCCCGGCGGCAATATTTTCCGGCGAATTTCCGGTGAAATTTGCTGCCACTCCCCTGCATACGACACGCTGCCGCCTCCTTAAGTTGAACCAATGATTGTAACAGGTGTGCAATTCATGCAAAAGTGCAGTTTTATTCGTCTGAATATGATGAATTCCAACTAGCGCCTGCAATAATGCAGTTTTTTATACTGGCTGAGGTGATTTAATGTGCAGTCAGATGAAAAAGATGCATTTTCGCAGGAATATGTCCCCGTACAAAGGTAAAATGGATCAAAAGCTGCACATTTGCAGTCTTGAGAAACGAAAGATCTGAACGTAGGCAAAGCCAACGTAGCTGTTTGATCAACCGCTCAAAAAGTAGTCGATAATCCTCCGTCTACCGGGATGGTCGTTCCTTGAATGTACGATGCGGCGTCGGAAGCAAGAAACGCGATCACTTCGGCGACTTCATCGACATGCCCGGCGCGGGCTTGCGGGATTTTCCTCATGCCGACGTAATAATTTTTGAACCAATCGGTCTCCAGTTCGTTTACGCCTCCGACGACCGACAGCTCCGTCTCAATGAACCCCGGGGCGACACCGTTCACGCGAATGCCGTGCATGGCCAGCTCGAGCGCCGTGCACCGGGTCAACTGATCAAGCGCCCCCTTGGCCGCGTTATAATGGCTTGATTGGTTTAACGCCCGATACCCGTTAATCGACGACACGTTCACGATCGCCCCATGGGTGCTGGACGCGATCATCGCATTCGCAACATATTTAGAGCACCAGTAAGACCCGTTAACGATCGTGTCGAACACCGCGCGCCACCGTTCTGTCGTCTCGTTCAGAAAATCGCTTTCATAGAACATCGCCGCATTGTTAACCAAAACGTCGATCCGTCCCGTATGCGCGACAGCCGCATCGATCATGCGCCTGACGTCATCCTCATTGGAAATGTCGGTCCGTACGAATAACGGCCTTCCTCCGATTTTCTTCAATCGCTCGACGGCTTGCGCTCCATTCGCTGCATTGCGCCCGGCGATGACGACTCTTGCCCCTTCGGCGGCGAACAGCTTGGCGGTAGCGAAACCGATACCCGTTGCGCCGCCTGTAACGATAACCGTCCGATCCTCGAAACGCTTCATGGCAGCAAAGTCCCTGTAATGTTGCGCGGGTACGCTTTTGCCCGGATGAAACCTTCCGCATAACAAACCCCGCTCTGAATGCCGCGGAAACGAGAAGTAACCTCGATCATCTCCATCGCATTGGACCCGTATTGCTCCTGGAGCCAGTCGCCGACTTGGCTGACGTGCTCAGCCAGCATCTTTTTCTTCGTCTCGAACGTCTCCGTAATGTCGACGTACTCCTCCGGCTGGAACCCAAGACCGGCAACGCTGTCCATAAAATAAACGATTGGAATTTTGTCGAGCTTGGGGCTGGCCGTAACGATATTCGGTACAGTCGTCATAATGGCCACGTCATTGGCCACCCGTCCGGTAATCGTATGATCGGGATTGTACAGGTCGTCCGGCCAATGGGTGATGACAACTTCCGCGCCGCTAGCGCGCATCGCTTCGATGAACGCGAGGCGCGTTCCTTCCGTATCGAACAAGAACTCGTCCGGATAACCCATCCAGATCAGCTCCGCGCCAATATGTTTGGCTGCTGCGATTGCCTCTTGATGTCGGATAGCAGCAATTTCTTCTTTCGGCAGTGTTGGAGATCCTACCTCTCCATTCGTCGCGATCGCAATCGTCACACGGTCGCCGCGAGCGGCATACTTCGCCAACGTTCCGCCGGCCCAGATTTCAACGTCATCCGGATGCGCGCATATTGCCAGAACATTCATAAACCATTTGCCTCCTTCTACCTATTTGAACCCATCATAAAATTAGTTGTGTTGATTGTCAACAATCGATTTCTAACAATCATCAGTTGAACGATTTTTCGGATTCCACTATAATGACCGTAATGAAAGGCAATGTTCGGAGGATGCAACAATTAGCCAAAGGAGATTAATGATGGATACTTTTCAATTCAAAAGCCAAGAAAACCTGTCCCTGCGTCAGCGGGTCATGAGCGATATTCGAAACGCGATTATTAAAGGGCACCTAAAACCGGGCGACAAGTTGAAGGAATTGGATATTTCCAAGCAAATGTCGATCAGCAGAGGGCCAATCCGGGAAGCTTTGCGCGACTTGGAAGCACTCGGGCTTGTAGTCAGTTCCCCCTACCGTGAGACGACGGTCGCAGATGTTCGTAAGGAAGAGGTGACCGAACTGCTCATTCCGATCCGGCTGAAGCTGGAACTATTCGCCTTGAAGCATAGCGTCGCCAAGCGGAACGAGGAGTTCTACGAGCACCTGGAGACGAGCGTCGCCAAAATGAAAAAATTCGCGACCGACGGAGACTTGCCCGCTTTGGTAGAGGAAGATATTTTGTTTCACGAGCTTGTGCTTGCGCTGGATGATTCTTCCTATACGCTGCAAATTTGGTCCGGCATCGTCAATCGTTTGAGGCTGCATTTTATTAAAAATACGAGCCGTTTCGATGATCTCGGAAAAGTCGCCGACGACCATGCGCAGTTATTGTCCGTACTCCGCTCGGGCGACGAACGAAAGATCGAAGCGCTTTGGACGAAGCATATTCAGGACGAGGACTGTCTGCTTTGCTTTAATTGACAGTGCGATGATTGATCTACTATCATTTACCTATCTGAGCCCACGCAGAAAGGACAAGTGCCTAGGATGAAACCGATTAAGCGGGAACTCGTGCATGAACTCGCGGCCAGAGAGCTTCAATCTTATATTATGGAGGCCGGTTTGAAAGCCGGAGAAAAGCTGCCGCCGCTCGAGGAATTGTGCGAGATGATGCAGGTCGGCAGATCGTCCATGCGCGAAGCGCTTCGTTATTTGGAAGCGCTGGATATGATCGAGATTTTGAACGGTAAGGGCATCTACGTACGCGATGTCGAGACTTATCGGCTTTATGCCAAAGTCAAAGTAGAAGATTTCGAAACGATGCTGCTTCATGTGTGCGAGGTGCGACGGGCGATCGAGGGGCAATGTGTCGAGCTCGCGGCGTCCCGGGCGACCCCCGACAATATCGCGGAGATGGATTATTGCCTCGATGAGATGAAGCGGCTGAAAGCGATCAATGGCGACAAGTCGCAAATCGATATGAAATTTCACCAAACGATCTACAAGGCTTCCGGAAATCCGGTTCTGGAGAGCGTGATCGGTTCGATGTGGGAAATGATGGAGCACTTCTGGCAGTACCCTTTCGGCAAAGCCGACATCTTCGAAGATACGTATGAATTTCACTTCACGCTGGGAGAGGCGATCAAGAACAAGGATGCCGCAAAGGCTCGAACCGAATTCAACATCCTTATGGATCTGATCGAGCAAGGAATACGTAACGCGACTGCGCAAAAGATCTAAAACGCTTTCATTTTTAGCCCTGCTCCATACGAATATACGAATTTCACACGCCATTATTAAAAAAAATCTGTCAGAAAGGCCGTTGCCTTTCTTGACAGATTTTTTTCGTCTATGTTAGTATCATGCTGTCAGATAGGTTGATAGGATGACGGGTAGACAGCTAGATTGCGCACCATTATTTTTAGGGGGAATCATTCATGTTGAACATGAAGAAAGCAGCAGGTCTCGTAACGATCCCGGTTCTTGTTTCCATGCTGGCAGCTTGCGGCGGAAACGACAGTAACAGCAATGCCGAAAAAGAAAGCGCCTCCAATGGAGGGCAAAAAGTCAAACTGACGATGATCGAGAGCTTGTCCAGCCCGAAACGCACCGAATTCCTGCAACAGTCGATTAAGGAGTTCGAAGCGCAAAATCCGAACATCACGGTTGAATTGATTACGCCTCCGCTTGAAAGCGCAGACAACAAAATCAATACGATGCTTAACGCGAAACAGACGCTCGACGTTCTCGAGGTTCGCGACGTAACGGTTAAACAATTCGTCAACAATGGCTATTTGGAAAGCCTGGACACTTATGCTTCGCAATGGCCGGACTATGGAACACTGACGCCCAATGCGCTGACGATGGCGAAAGACGTTGACAACAAAGCCTACTACATCCCGTACGGGATTTACCAGCGTCAACTGTTCTACCGGAAAGATCTCTTCGCCGAGAAAGGATTGGAAGTGCCGAAAACTTGGGAAGAGCTTTACGAAGTTGGCAAGAAGCTGACCGACCCTGCGAAAAACAAATACGGCTACTCTTTCCGCGGCGGCGCAGGCGGCGAACAGTACATCACGCAAAT
Organism: Cohnella soli; assembly: GCF_042655525.1. NCBI lineage: Bacteria > Bacillati > Bacillota > Bacilli > Caryophanales > Paenibacillaceae > Cohnella > Cohnella soli. The sequence goes on along the minus strand of NZ_JBHSMI010000052.1, from coordinate 128,785 downwards.
CGTGCAAGATTACAACGGCAGCAACGTCAATCCGAAAGATTCGGTCTTCAACAATGACGGATCGAGCATTTTCTCGACGCCAGGCGCGGTCGATGCATTGGAAATGTACAAGAAGATCTTTAAAGAGGTCTCCCCTCCCGACTCGGCGAACTGGGCGTTCGCCGAACAGGTTCAAGGGTTTACGAGCGGCACGACGGCTATGCTGATCCAGGATCCGGACACGATTGATACGGTCGCCACCAGCCTGGATGCAAGCCAATGGGGAACGGCACCGTTGCCGACCGGCCCTAGCGGCGTCTCCCACTTCGTGCTAGGTGCAGCCGGATGGGGAATGACGCAATATTCCGAGCACAAAGAAGAAGCTTGGAAATTGATCGCCTTCTTGTCCTCGCCTGAACAAAACTTGAAATTCGCGAAGACATCCGGTGTCATCCCGATTCATACGACAGCGGCCGACGACGAATTTTTCAAAACCGGCGCCTACGCACCTTATATCGAGATGGGCAAACAACCGGAGAAATATGTCGGAGTCAAACCGTTCACCAACTATCAAGGTTATGCCGTCTATAAGAAGGATGGCACGGAAAAAGGGCAAGCGTTCCTCTTCGGTCGCACTTCCGCAGCCGACTTCGCCAAAGCTTTCGATGAGTTCTGGAAGAAGGAAAAAGCGAACGCCAAAGGCTAATTAGCACCTTCGCCCCCGACAATCATAACGTTACGCGGATGAGCAGAGCTTCGGCGCTGCTCATCCGTCCTTTTGTCCCCCGACTCTACTTGGAGGTGAACCTCGATGTCAACGCAAATTGCCAAGAGCAACTCGTCCCGCAAGCCGGTGTCCGCGTTATGGTTCATCGCAGGCTGCCTGGCCCCGGCCATCTTGCTGGTTATTGGGTTCACGTATTATCCGATGCTCCGCGGCATCGTGATGGCCTTTCAGAATTATACGCTGTTTGATTTGACGAACGTGCACTATATCGGCTTCGACAATTTCAAAGAAGTGCTGAAGAGCGATAGCTTCATGCTCGCTTTGAAGAACAGCCTCTATTGGGTCGTCGTGTCGTTGGTGCTCCAATTCGTCCTCGGATTCGGCATCGCTCTGTTGCTCCGCAGGCAGTTTTTCGGCAGAGGCGTTTATCAGGGGATGATCTTCTTCCCTTGGGCGATGTCCGGCTTCCTGATCGGTCTCATCTGGCGCTGGCTGTTCAACGGTCAGATCGGCGTCATTAACGACTTGCTCTTGAAGATCGGTCTGATCGACTCTCCGATTGCTTTCCTCTCCTCGCCTTCATGGGGGATGTTCGCCGTGATCGTCGCCAACGTCTGGTACGGCATCGCTTTCTTCGCAATTATGCTGCTGGCAGCGTTGCAGTCCGTCCCAGAAGAAATTTACGAGGCGGCAGAAGTCGACGGCACTAACCGGCTGCAGAAACTGTTCCTGATTACGGTTCCGTACATCATGCCGACGATTTTGACGACAGTCATGCTTCGGGTCATCTGGATTATGAACTTCCCCGATATCATCTACTCGATGACCAACGGAGGCCCTGCGGGCAGTACGCACATTCTCGCAACGTTTATGATGGACAAGATTCTTTTCGGCGGCGAGTACGGCAAAGCGGCAGCGGTTGGCATCATCATGATGCTGCTTCTCGTGCTGTTCATGTTCTTCTACTTCGCCGCCTCTAAACAGGAGAAGGCAGGTGATTTCTGATGGTGAAAAAACGATCGATCGGAGAGCATCTCGTCCGGATTCTCGTTATGGCGGTGCATCTTGTTGTCGTAGTGTTCCCGCTATACTGGATGCTCATTACGTCGCTAAAGCCGAAGAAAGACATTTTTAGCTTGCCGATTCACTACTGGCCGAAAACAATTACGTTCCAAAACTACGAGAATATATTCAAAATTACGAAGTTCCATATTTACATTATGAACAGCGTGATCGTCTCCCTCGGAGCTGCGCTAGTCGTGCTGGCTGTCTCGACGCTAAGCAGCTACGTGCTTGCAAGATTCAAATTTCGCGGCAGCAATCAGGTGATGTTCTTCTTTTTCTTGACGCAAGTCATTCCGGCTTTTATCGGCTTCGCACCGCTGTATTTGATGATGTCTAAGCTGCACCTGGTCAACAGCTTGCCTGGTCTTGCGCTCGTCTACACGGTAATGGCGATTCCATTCAGTACGATTATGCTTAAAGGCTTCTTCCAGCGAGTGCCTTCCAGCCTGGAGGAAGCTGCGCAGATCGATGGCTGCTCTCGTCTCGGGGCACTCGTTCGGGTGATTTTGCCGGTCATGCTTCCTGGACTTTCGGCCACCTTTATTTTCTCCTTCGTTCAGAACTGGAATGAATTGTTCTTCTCCGTCATGGTTATCGACAGCGAGAAGTTAAAGACGATTCCGGTAGCGATGAACAGCTTCATTACGAAGTTCGACGTCGATTGGGGCTCGATGTCCGCAGCCACGGTGCTGTCGGTCATCCCGACGCTGATTCTGTTCGCGCTTTGTCAGAAACTGATCGTCCAAGGTTTGACGCAAGGCGCTGAGAAAGGTTAATTCGAAACGGACAAATACGATTCAATCAGGTGATGGAAAGTAGGATTAACAGAATGGAAAATAATCGCTTAACCGATGCGCAAACGATCGTAGCGCACGATCCCCATGACGAAAGGCATTACGGAGCGGTTACGCAACCGATCTATCAGAATAGCTTGTTCACCTTCAATTCTTACGATCGTTTCCTTGAAGCGATGCAAGATGAAATAGGCACTAGCATCTATACCCGGGGAACGAACCCCACGGTTAAGGAGCTGGAGCATCGACTCGCGAAGCTGGAAGGCGGAGAAGAAGCTCGTTGTTTTGCTTCCGGCATGGCCGCGATCTCTGCGTCCATCCTGTCCGCCGTCGGAGCAGGAGATCATATTGTTTGCGTGAACGAAGCTTATGGTCCTGCCGTTCAGTTCATGGGAACCTACTTGACCCGATTCCAAATCGAAACCACTTTCGTCGACGGTACGGATCTCGGCGCGATCGAAGCGGCCATCCGCGAAAATACAAAACTGATTTATCTGGAAAGCCCAACGAGTTTGTTCTTCAGCATTCTCGATATTCCGGCCATTGTCGGAGTCGCCAAACGAATCGGTGCGAGAACGATCATCGACAACACTTGGGCTACCCCCTGCTACCAACGGCCGCTTGAAATGGGTGTCGACCTAGTCGTGCATTCGCTGACCAAGTATATCGGCGGACATAGCGATGCGCTAGGGGGCGCCGTCATCGGGCGTTCCGAGTTCATGAAGCCTCTCATTAAAGGCGAATTCATGCTGCTAGGGGGCATTATGACACCGGCGAACGCCAATCTCATGATGCGCGGCCTTCGAACGTTGCCTCTACGGATGGAGAAGTATCAACAGCAAGGTCTGGAAGTTGCATCATGGCTGGAGAAACATCCGCGCGTGACCAAAATGAACCATCCGGGACTGCCCTCGCACCCACATTACGAGTTGGCGGCGAAGCTTATGTCGGGCACCGGCAGTTTGTTTTCCTTTGAGACAACTGTTCCGATCGAAACGATGCGTCGTTGGGCGGAGCGGCTTCGCTATTTTCGAATCGGGGTCAGTTGGGGAGGCTACGAGAGCCTCGTTACGGTACATCCGGTACCGAGGAGCCGTCCAGGTCCAGCAAGGACGCTCGTTCGTTTGTACATCGGACTCGAAAGCGTGGACGATATCATTCTCGACCTACAGGAAGCATTCGCGGGGATCGAAGCCTAGCGGGTACGTAAAAAGAGAGCGTGATCGATGGATGTCGATCGCACTCTCTTTATTCGTTTTCTTCTTATTTCACCTGCACGACGAACGGAACGATAAAATCTTTGCCTCCGCGTTTGAACTGACCCCAAATTTTGTAGACGCCCGCGACCGGGAATGTTGTCATGAACTCGGCGTCCGGCCCTTTTGCATCTTCCACAACAGGGTGGACGTGCAAGTAATGTTCGGCGTTCGAGTCGAGAATGACGACGTGTCCGACCGCTCCGAGCACGGGCTGCAGATCAGTAACCGGATCGCCCGATTTCTCATCCGTGATATGGAAATTCAGTTTTATTTCTTTGCCCACGACTGCGCCGTTTAGAGCAAGTTCCACTTTGACGCCTTCGGTTTCCTTCACCAGCTCAGTATCCGGCTTAATTGCGTTCGTCGCCGGTTCTTCGCCTTTCACGGTCAAACGTTCGCTCCGGGTCGTCGCGCTCCCGCCTTCGGGAATGTAGTCCGCGAACATCTTGTAAGTACCTGCTGCGGGGAATTTCGTCGTCACTTCGAACTGTCCGTCACCTTTATATTCCGGGTGAATGTGGTTAAAGAACGACAAGTCGTTGCTAACGACGATCAGATGCATTTTTTTCTCGTGGTTGAGCTTAAAAGCTTCTACCGCCGCCCCGTTCTTGTCTTGAATCGCGATCGATAGTTTCACGTCCGCCCCCGGCTTCAAGCCAGTTTCCTCCCATTTCCAGGCCGCTGTTGTCGCCGCCTCGGTTTCCCCGCTTTCCTTGCCGTCCATTGCGCCGTGCCCACCGTGGCCGCCAGCGGATTCCGATGCCATGCTGTCCTGCCCCATTGCTTCATGATCCGCTTTCTTCCCACAGCCGGCAAGCAGTGTTGCCGACAATACAAATGCCATACCTGCAAATAGTAGTTTTCTCAACTGTAGTTCCCCCACTCTATTCGAATCGATCATTTGACTTTTTTACAGCTTCACTCGTTGCAGCCTGAGCGCGTTGAGCACGACCGACACCGAGCTGAGCGCCATTGCCGCGCCGGCCAGCCAAGGCTCCAGGAAACCGCTGGCCGCGACGGGAATACCGACAACGTTATAAGCAAGCGCCCAGAACAAGTTTTGTTTAATATTGCGCATTGTTCTGCGGCTCATCCCGATCGCATCCGATATCGCGTTTAAGTCCCCCCGCATGAGCGTCACGTCCGCCGCTTCCATCGCCACGTCCGTTCCCGTGCCTACCGCCATGCCGATGTCGGCAGTCGCAAGCGCCGGGGCGTCATTGATGCCGTCTCCTACCATTGCGACGACATTGCCCGCTTGCTGAAGTTTTTTCACTTCGTTCGCTTTGCCCTCCGGCAACACTTCCGCCACCACTTCGGAGATTCCGGCTTGACGAGCGATCGCTTGCGCAGTCCGCTCATTGTCGCCTGTCATCATAACGACGCGAACACCGGAGGCAAGCAGTTTGGCGACCGCTTCTTTCGACGTTTCCTTGATCGTGTCCGCAACGGCGACCATCGCCGCATAACGCCCGTCGACCGCCGCGAGCATGGCTGTCTTGCCTTGCTGCTCCAGTTCGAACATCCGCGATTCCACCGCAGAGATATCGACGCCTCGTTCAGCCATCAGCTTACGCGTCCCCACAAGCAGTTCGCGTCCTTCCACAGTCGCTTGCACGCCGTACCCTGGAATCGCTTGGAATGCCTCCGCCTCTGGCGCGGTTACGCCTCTGGCCGCGAGACCGGAGACGATCGCCTCCGCCAGCGGATGTTCGGAGCGTCGTTCCGCCGCCGCGATTCGTGCCAGCAGTCTGCCGTCCGCGTCGTTCGCGATCTCGATGTCGGTCAGCTCCGGTTTGCCTTTCGTGACCGTTCCCGTTTTGTCGAGCACAACAACGTTAACGCGATGCGTTGCTTCCAGATGTTCGCCGCCTTTGAACAATATACCGAGTTCGGCCGAACGACCCGATCCCGCCATAATGGAAGTCGGCGTCGCTAGCCCCAGGGCGCAAGGGCAGGCGATAACGAGCACGGCGATCGCTTTCTCCAATGCACCGGAGAAGTTGCCGTTATCGACGGCGAACATCCAGACGAGGAATACAATAATCGCGATGCCGACGACGATCGGTACGAAAATGCCGGAGATGACGTCCGCGACACGCTGGATCGGCGCTTTGGAGCCTTGCGCTTCTTCGACGACACGAATGATTTGAGACAATACCGTCTCTCCGCCGACTTGCGTCGCCCGAATGCGCAGCATGCCGTTCGTATTAACCGTCGCGCCGATGACCCGATCTCCCGCTCTCTTCTCGACGGGAATGCTTTCGCCTGTGATCATCGATTCGTCGACGGACGATACGCCTTCCAATACATCTCCGTCAACCGGGATTTTCTCGCCTGGTTTGACAAGCACGATGTCGCCCGTCCGTACTTCCTCGAGCGGAATGCTGATTTCCGCGCCGTCTCTAATAACAAGCGCAGATTTCGCGCGCAAACCCATCAGGGACTTGATCGCCTCGGACGAACGTCCTTTGGCGAGCGTTTCGAACAACTTGCCGAGCAAAATCAACGTTATGAGCACGGCGCTCGTCTCGTAATAAAGCTGAACGCCAGGTTCGCCGCCGTGAGCGTGCGCGCCGATCGATTCGATCGTTAAATATAAGCTGTAGAAGTATGCCGCTGACGTCCCCAAAGCGACAAGAACATCCATGTTGGCGCTGCCGTTACGAAGCGCCTTATAGGCGCCGACATAGAATGGCCATCCGACAATAAACTGTACCGGAGTCGCAAGCGCGAGTTGGAACCACGCGTTCATGAACAGTTCCGGCACCCAAATGCCCGAAGTGAAGGAGAAGTGCCCGACCATTGCCCAGAGCAGCGGCAATGACAGCGCGGCTGACGCCACCAGTTTGATCGTATATCGACGCACCGCGCGCTTGCGCTCTTCACCGCGCTCTTCCGCGGCTCGTTCTGCTTTTTCTTCCTTCGGCCGGGCGCCGTAGCCGAGTTGCTCGACTTTACGAATCAAATCGTCTACCGATACGGCTTCCGAGCGAAATTGTACTTGCGCCGTCTCGAGCGCCAAGTTCACGGTTGCTTGCGAGACGCCGTCGAGTTTGTTCAGCCCTTTCTCGATCCGGTTCGCGCAAGCTGCGCAAGTCATGCCCGTTATGAATAAAGAAGCTTGCTCTTTTTGTTCCAGCGCTTCTGCCGAAATGCTAGTCGTCGTTGTCGCCATCTCGCTTCACCTTCGTCCTTCGAATATTGTCTGCATTTTTTAACGACCATATACTAGTGGGGGGTATATTTCAATTCCGATAAAGGGGCCATCGCGAGATGACCCCATCGCTTCGTTCGCCGTTCTCTTATACCACGTCGTATCCTTGGTCTTCGATGGCTGTTTTGATCGCATCGACCGACAAACGAGCCGCGTCGAAATCTACCGTAACCGAGCCGTTGCCAAGATCGACTTTGGCGCTCGCGCCGAGCTGTTTCAGCGCGCCTTCCACCGAATTGACGCAATGTCCGCAAGACATGCCTTCCACTTTTAACGTAAGTTGTGTCATATCTAATCCCTCCAAAGGAAATTTGTTTGTTTTTTATTTCATTAATTTGTTAACCGTTACGAGCAATTCGTCTATAACGGCCTGGTCTCCGGATTGTATACGATCGATAACGCAGCTTTTCATGTGCCCTTCGAGCAACAACCTCCCGACGCTGTTCAGCGCCGATTGTGCGGCAGCGATTTGATTCAGCACGTCGTCGCAATACGTATCTTTATCAATAAGCCCTTTGATTCCGCGAATTTGACCTTCGATGCGGTTCAAGCGGGAAATCAGGTTCGACTTCATTTTGTCCGAGTGATGGCTTTGCCTTGCGGCCTCGACTTCGCCCGTGCCCGTGCCCGTACTATCGCAATGTCCGGCTCCCGTCATGCAACCTGCGTCATCCGACATATCGTTTTCCTCCTGTTCCTTCGTCCGTTATACCCTGCCGGGGTATTTCTCACAACTCAAATATACCCCCGTCAGGTATATTTGTCAAACCTTTTTTCCGCGGAATCGTATTAATTAACCAAAAAGAGGATGTCCCCTAAGCCAATTTGCGATCTTTTGTGCCCCACGTGTTTCTCGTCCGCATCCCTCATCCGTTGTCGATCTACTCGACATTCCAAGTGATTAGCCGCGCGTGGCACCGTTATTTCGGCGAAACACGGAATTCCAAGCGATCAGTTTCAGGGTGCATTCCGCATTACGCGGACAACACCTATTCAGGTCGCCCTAAGTAGTAATGAATTTTCATACACATACGCTCGTCCGGTTGCCGATCTGCCCGATTTTGTGTGAATTCTCATCCATATATGCTCGCTCGTCCAGTTGTTAATCGTTCGACGCTCATTCGAAGCAATCGTCGGTTGTTCGTCGATTGTACCGTCGTAGAAAGGACCTCAGCCCCCACTTTGTAGAAGTGGAAATTGAGGTCCTTTCATGTGTGAATAGGGACGTTCCCCTGTTATGCAAACACTATGCGGGGACCACCGGCCACCGGAAACCGAATCTCCACGCACGTGCCTTCTCCGAGTTTGCTGCTCACATTCATTGTGCCCTTATGATTCGTAATGATTCGCTGGCTCACCATAAGGCCGAGGCCGTTTCCGGATACTTTACGTGTGAAGAACGGTTCGCCGAGGCGAGCGAGATCTTCATCGGAGATCCCTTTTCCTTCGTCGATGAACCGGAGGAGAATCGTGTCGCGCGACGGTTCTACGTCTAGTTCGATGGAGAGCGTGCCTCCATGATCCATCGCTTCGATGCTGTTTTTCATGATGTTCAGAAACACTTGCTTGAGTTGGATCGAATCGCCGATCATTTTCGGCACATCGTTGCCGAACGATGTCTCGATGACGACGTTCGATAATCCCGCCTGAGTATCGAGCAACGAAATCATGTCATGGAGCAATTGCCCTGCATCGAGCTCTTCGTAACGATGAATTTGCGGTTTGGCAAGCACGAGCAACTCGCTGACGATAAAGTTGATCCGATCCAGCTCCGACAGCATGATGTCCAGGTACTCGCCGGACAATCCGCCCTGCTGTTTGTTCAACTGCACGAATCCTCGAAGCGTCGTCAGCGGATTGCGGATCTCATGCGCGACGCCGGCCGCAAGTTGACCGATAACCGACAGCTTCTCCGTGCGTATAATGACTTCTTCGGATTGCTTACGAGCCGTAATATTACGACATATCTCGGCAATCGCCACCACTTCATCGTTCTCGCCGCGAATGGGCGAAACGGTAATGCTGACATCGATCGGCTGTCCGTTTGTTCTCTCCCGCACGGTCTCGAAGTCGGCGACGGAATCACCGCGCATAATGATGTCCCGGAGAGCGGCGTACTCTTCAGCACGGCTCTCTGGCACGTGTCCGAGCGGGCGATTCATCGCCTCTTGCCGATTCCATCCGAACATCGCTTCGAAGGCGTTATTCGCCTGTATGACTATCCCGTCCAGATCCGTTACGACGATCGCATCCGACGTATTGGTGACGAACGATTCCAAATATTCTTTCGTGCTTCTCAGTTCCTCGGCGGACGCTTTTAATCGGCCCATATACGATTGCAAATTGTCCGCCATGACATTCACGCTCTCGGACAACATGCCGAGTTCATCTCGACTGCGAATCTCGATCGGACTGCCGAACCTGCCTCCGGCCATCGCGTTGACGCTATCCAGAATCGAACGGAGCGGCCGAATAAGAAATCCGGACAACACATAACTAGCGAACCACGACACGACGACAAGGCCAAGCGAGATGGAAGCATGTAACCATAACTGATCGATCAGGCTCGCCCGAACCGTTCCGTAATCGAAGCTGATGCCGACGACAAGCGGCTTCTCTCCGCCGATCGGCACGAAACTTCTCATCACTTCTTTGCCGCGGATCGTCGTTTTCGTAATTTCAGCTTTGCCTGTAGCAGCGGCTCGACGGACAAGCTCGACATCCTCCGCCTCGTTTTTAAGTTCGTATACCCCGAAAGGTACCGCTCGCACGTCGAGATTATGTACAGCGACTCCTTTTTTGATTTTCACGATTTCCGGCTTGCCGAAAAACTCCGGATCGATTCCGGCAATCTCGATAATATCCTCGTTATCCTGAAGCAGCCGGCGAATCAGCGCTTCCGTCCCTGCGTTATTCTCATAATCAAGGAACACTTGCGCGTTCACGTATGGATTGATCATGTAATCAGTCGTGCCGTCGTAATAATTGCCCCATTTGTTTATATGCGTCGGATCGGAAGTCGCGTATTGGTAAGGTCCCGACCAATAATGGGGCAGCTTCAACCCTTGGGACACTGTTACTTTTTTCAAATCAAACAATTCGTTATATGCAGTATACCAGTAATCCCATGTCTTCGATCCTATGCCGACCTCGTTCGGATCGGACGATTTCTTGACGACGATATCGTCGGCGGTACGCTGCCATAAAGAGATATGGTCGACGCCGAGCTTCTTGCTGAGCTTTGCCAGTTGCTCATTGGAGACATGGTCGACATGCGGGTCGAGCTCCCCCTGTGCCGCGAGCGCAACCGCGCGCAGCTTCTCTCCAAGCGTCTCTTCCATATAGCGCTTCGACTTCTCCGCCGCGTCAAGACTCGATCCGATCTGTTTGGCAATCGTCTGCATTTGCTTCTCGGCATTGTCGCGCAAGCCCGATTGGGAGGAATAATAATAGATCGAAATATTCAATCCTAATATAAGAGTCACAAAAATCGAAATGAGAAGGGATAGTTTGGCTTTGATCGTCACAAGAATAGCCCCCGGGTTGCACAATGTTGTCTCTGCTCCTATTCAAATTAGACACGCCCAACCAATATCCTCTTTTCAACGGTTATGCTCTGACATCAAGCGTCGCTTATTTTCTGGAAATCCTTCTTCATAATTGATTTGACGAGGCCCGGCCACTTGGAGTTCGCAGGACAGTATTTGCCGGCGATCTTCTCGATCGTCGTATACCCTTTGTCCACATAACTCGCGGATAATAGTTGTCCGAATTTCCGAACGCTGTCCCCTTTCGTCTCGAATGCGTACGCTTTATTGTGGGCGTCCCCCGTGATCGCGTTTAATCCGAATAGATTGTTTTTCTTCTTGGCGAGTTTGCTTCTGCCATTGCCGCTTTCCAGCTTCATGACGGCGATCGTGAACAATGCGTTAATGCCGTACTTCTCTTCGACTTCCAGCACCGTCTGCTCCAGCCCATGACCAGCCAGTGCGGTCCCCTCAAATATCGTCTCAATGTCTGCTTCGCTTAAGCCGGAATCGCTCTCGACTTTCGACGTCGGCCGATTCGGAGCGTCATCTCTGGCTTGGGCTGTTTCGGAGTCGGCTGAATTCACGAGCGCTTGCGCTGCACCTGCAACGGCGCCTTGCTGCATGGGCATTGCAGGTTGCGCCGACTCCATTGGGGATATCGGTTCGGCGTACCCGCCGTGCACGAACCCTCCTTCTTTTAAAGCGAGCCATTCATTCGACTTCTCGACGTCGACCTCAAGCTTAGTCCCCTTCTTGACGACCTTCAGCACTTCGGACGACGAGTTTGCGCTAGCCCTGACATTTAAGTAAAAAGCCGTAACCACATATGTACGATGCGAAGGCGACTGCGAACGCGACTGAGACTGCATTTGCGATTGCGGAGACGGAGACAGTGTCGGAGAAGCGGCGACGGATGAAAGCCTCACTTCTTCTTTCGCGTTTTTAGGAATGTCTGCAGACTGAGCGACGTTGGACGAAGATGCGGCAGGAGCGACAGCTTCGCGTTCGGATAGTGCCGGAACGTCTTGCGGAGAACTTATAATTGCGATAGATGGAAGGGGTTGGACAGTTCGGGGAGCGGCATATGCGGAAGTGGCCATATCCGCCGGATGGGCTCTCACGCCAAGGTTGACAAACAGTGCCAGGACGAGCCCGTAGAAGAGCGATGAACGAAATGATTGACTACGCATAACGACACCTCTTTCCGGAAATGGTGAAGTGACTCGCAATAACGTTGGTATGATTGTACATATATGCGAGCGAGAAGCTTGTCATTCTTTCGTTGAAGAAAAGTTGTGTTTTTGTCGATATGGGCAGAGTGAACATTAATATTTTCTCATTTTGCGCCCGACAGACGCGGAAGAGGTTGTTTTATAATAGAAGAAAGAGCGTATAGGCATGGCAAGTCGCCAAATCTATTCGCTCTTTTGACTTGCATTTCCGCTTATAATCAACGATGATAGACGAACGTGCGTTTGCATGCCGAGTAATAGGCTACACCTAGCCATCATCCATTTGTTCGAACATCCAGAAACCGGAGGACATTAACCATGAAAGGTTCTACGCATCTTGCCATCGGAGGCGCTATCGGGATCGCCGCTATGTTGTATTATCCGTTCTCGCCGACCGGCGCGCTCACTTACATGTCGGTTGCCTGCTTATCCGCGCTCAGCCCGGATTTGGACGGTCCGAATCTGATCAATGGAAAGCTGCGGATCAATCGATTGTCCAAACTACTGCGCGAAACGGCTATATGGGGAGGATTGGTTGCAGCGCTAGCCTGCGGGTATTTCTACGTATTCCAGGAGAAGGCGTATCCGGAACAGGGGATTGTGTCAGTGGCCATCTTCCTGCTCGGCCTCATCGCCAAGGAAGGGGCGATCCGCAACGCGCTCGTCAGCTTGATCGGAGCCGCACTGCTCTATGCTGGCGTGTCCGAAAGCGCAAACTGGTTAATCGGCCTCGGCGTATACATCGCCATCGCTCCTTGGCTTGCCCACCGCGGCATGACGCATACCCTTTGGGCGCTCGCGGCTTGGGGAGCAATCGGCGCAGGACTTGAATCCGATCTCGGTACGGAAGGCGTTATGACTGTTGCACTCGCCGGATACGCTTCACACCTGATCGCGGATACGCTTACGCCGAGCGGCGTCAAATGGTTGTACCCGATACTGAAAACAACTTTTAAGCTGCGACTTTAAACGAAACAGGGGCAGTCCAATAAGATCGCTAATACGACCTTATTGAACTGCCCCTCGTCTTGATCGACTTTTCCTCCCCGTTTAACCCTTGACGCTCCCTAATACGATCCCGCTCATGAAATACCTCTGCAGGAACGGGTATACGAGCAAAATCGGCAAAGCGCCTATAAAAATTTGTGCCGCCTTGTTCGTTCGGTTGGATACCTCGAGGAAAGTTTGCGTGTCTTGAAGAGTAACCATTTTTTCCAACCCTTGCTGAACGACGACGGTCTGAAGATAACTTTGCAACGGATAATGCTCCGTCCTGTTCATCAGAATAATGCCGTCGAACCAGCTATTCCAGTGCCCTACGGAGGAAAACAAAATCAATGTGGCAATCGCCGGCATAGACAGCGGAACGTATATTTTCCACAAGGTATACCAATGACTGGCACCGTCGATAAAGGCCGCCTCTTCGATCTCCTTGGGCAAATTCCGAAAAAAATTAAGCAAGAGAATGACGCTGAATACAGGAACGGCCCCGGGCAATATCAGCGCGAAAATAGTATCGATCAGCCCGGTCATTTTGATGACCATGTACCAAGGAATCAATCCGCCCCCGAAAAGAATGGTCGTCATGAAGAAGACGATATACGCTTTGCGGAACGACAGCATTCTTCCATCTTTGGAAAGAGGATAGGCGATCATAATAATCAAGAGCAAATCGATCGGCACGCCGAGCAACACTCTTTCGAATGAAACGATCATCGATCGGATGAATTCCGGTTTGTTAGCGACAAACTCGTAAGCTTTGAACGTGAAGTCGACAGGCCACAGCGTAACGTAACCCGCGGCCGCCGCCGTACCGCCGCTGAACGAAATGGCCAACACGTGAACCATCGGAAGCAGGCATAGCAAAGCAAAAACAATAAGAACCGTATAATTGATAACCGGAAAAACCATTCCTCCAATTGAAGTATTAGGCTTCATAGGTTTCCTCCAAAGGATCATAAAACTTTATATCCCGCGTATTTATCGGCCAATTTGTAAGATACCAGTATCAAGATGACGGAAACGACGGATTTGAACAGGCCGACGGCCGAGGCAATGCTATACTGGTTGTCGATCAAGCCCATCCGGTAAACCATCGTATCGATAATGTCTCCGGTACTGTATACGAGCGGGTTATATAGATTAAACACTTGGTCGAACCCCGCGTTCAAAATGCCGCCGAGGCTCAATACGGTCATGAGAATGACGATAGGAATGATTCCGGGCAAAGTGATGTGCCAAGTTTGCCTCCAGCGGCTAGCTCCATCCACGATCGCCGCTTCGTATAAGGTCGGATCGATTCCCGTCAATGCGGCGAGATAAATAATCGTTCCGAACCCGGCTTCCTTCCACACATGCGTCACGACCAGCAAATAAGGAAACAGCTTCTCGTTGCCCAGGAAAAATACAGGTTTGATGCTAAATACGCCGAGCGCTTGATTGACAATGCCGCCAGAAGGAGACAAAATGTCGATCAGAATGCCTGCAAGGAGAACCCAAGATAAAAAGTAGGGAAGATAAATAATCGTTTGGATGCCTCTTTTGACATACTTGGCCCGCAATTCGTTCAGCAGAAGCGCCAAGCAGACGGGCACGATCAAACTGGCGACGATCTTCATCAGGGCAATGAATATCGTGTTCCAGAACACTTGACGAACATCGGGAATTTGCAAAACAAACTCGAAGTTATCGAGTCCGATCCATTTCGAACGGAAGAACCCTTTGGTCACGTTAAATCTTTCGAATGCCATGACCATTCCGACCATCGGACCGTAGCTGAAAATAAGCAGCAGGATAATCCCCGGCACCATCATCAGGTGCAGCGGCGATTCGTGGACCCACTTTTTCCACTTTGATCTGTTTGCCTCCATGCCGATTCCTCCGTTGTCGAATTGCCTATCGGTTGAGGAAAAAGGAAGTCAGTCGCGCCAACTCCCTTTCCCCTCTGCGCCCGAGAACGTTATTTCGACTTATACCATTCGTTAACTTCCTTCGTGATCTGATCGCCGCCCAGCTTTTTCCACTGCTCAACGAACTTATCGAATTCATCGATCGGCGCTTTTCCCATAATGATCTTGAGGAACGTTTCGTTCTGAATTTTGGTCAGCGTTGCGCCTTTATCCGCTTGGGTTTGCGTCGGTGCACCATAGTACTCGTTAAATATCCACTGGTTGTTTTTGTCCACTTGCTCCAGAATCGATTGCGAACCCCCTGGTCCGAATACGGCCGCGTACCCCCACGCCTTGACATCTCCGCCTTGATAAGCGAGCGTCTTGTCGTAGTTGGATTTGTCGGTCGTATTCAGTTGCGAAGGATCTTTGCTTTGTAACGCCGCTTGTACGGCCTGGTAACTTTCGAGATTCTGTTTCGGCTTCCATACGCGGAACATGGACATCTTGAAAAGTTCTTTGCCTTCGAGGTTCGTACCGTATTTATTGTTGTCGGCTTTCGGGCCGATCGTGTTCTCTACCCATTCGTTAACCATTTTCATCAGCGCTTCGGGATGGTCGAAATTTTTGTTGACGACATGGTAGGTTCCAACAGGGGACGCGACCAAAGACAATACAGGCTTATCATCCGCAGGGACAAGCGGGATCGCGATCCAGTCTCCGGGATCCTTGTCGTTCTCTTTGCTCGAATTCAGCGGCCATATCGAGTTCCACATCGCACCGAAAGCGATGCCTGTTTTGCCTGCGGTCGTCGACTCGGCGACTTTCGTGCCGTCTTTCACGCCGAATTCGCGATCGATCAGATTTTTCTTGTACATGTCCTGCAGCACGGCGAGCGCCGTCTTGACTTCGGGTTGGATCGTGCCGTAGACCAGATTACCCGAGGCATCTTTGATCCATCCGCCTGGATAAGCATGATAAGCATAGAAGATTGGAGCGATGTCTGCCCAGCCGGTAACTCCTCCGCTTACTGCATCTTTATTGATCGCAAAGCCGAGCGTATCGGGTTTTCCGTTGCCGTCGGGATCTTCCGTGACGAACGCTTCAGCCGTTTTGATCAATTCGTCCATTGTCTGTGGGATCGGTAAACCGAGTTTTTTTAACCAATCGTTACGGATCCAGATCATTTCGACATTGTCCAGCATCGATTGCGTCTCGGGAATCGCCATCAGTTTACCGTTGAATTTGGCTGTACCGAGCATCAAGCCGCCATCGCCTTCGATTACGCTTTTCGTTAGAGGTGTGGCATACTTCTCGTATACGTCTGTCAAATCGGCGATGGCGTCATTCTCGAGCAACAACTTGAGATTTTTAATATCGACATCAAATACATCAGGCAAGTCGTCAGAAGCGATGGCTACGCCAAACTTTTGCGCATATTGGTCTCCTGGAACGACCCAATTGTATTTAATCTTGATGCCCAGATCATCCAAATACGCTTTCGTCCACACGTTATTGTCGATCGTTTCGCCTTCGTCATATTTATAGTTGGTGCCCAGATCCGGTCTAATGCTTGTTACCGTAATAGGCGGATCGAATTTGGCCATCGGATTGAAATTTTCGGAATTTTCCGAATTTTGGGTAGACGCCGAAGCGCCGGATGGCGGATTTGAGGATCCGGATGCATTATCGTTTTGTTTATTGTTCGAAGAACTACATGCGGCGACCGTTAAAATCAAGGAAGATACAAGTGCGAAAGAAACAATCTTTAAGTAAATGCGTTGTTTCATGTCAACCCTCCATTATCTAATTCGGTTTGAGCGAGGCCTCTGGATTCATTATAAACAGCGAATGAAAGCGTTTTATATATGACAATCTTTACTTTTGAGCGTTCTATTTACTTCATGATGAATGAATCGCGGTACTCCTGAGGCGTCATTCCCGTCGATTTTTTGAAAAACTTGGCGAAATAGGCAGGTGAATCGAAGCCGACCTGTAAGGCGACTTCGTGAATTTTTAAGCTTGTCCCCGCCAGAAGTTCCTTCGCTTTGTTTAGCCTGGCCAGGTGAATGTGATCTGAGATGTTCGTGCCTGTAATCTGCTTAAACAATCGCGACAAGTACGACGGGTTGAAGTAGGTCAGCTCGCCCAGCTTGACCAGTGAAATATCGTCCGACAAATGCTCGTTAATATATTGCTGTACGAGCACGATGATGTCCCGTTCCCGCATTTCCTGGTCGCGTTCCTGTAACGTAAAGACGTCGTCCGCAATCCGGCCCAAATAGTCGGCGGCATCCGCCCAATTATCGAACTCGTCGATACGGCTCAGCTTGCTCAGGCTTGCATGGAACCCCCGCTTCTCCGTCAGCCCTCTGCGATTGATATACGACAGCAACTTCAACGATAAGGAGAGATAGATTTCCAACGCGGGAATGTCGTGCATGCTGGGTATGCCTGCAAGAAATTCCGCGATGTCTGCGTAGATTTCGAAAAAATCTTGCTTCTGCCCCCGCTCCAAACAGTTCTCCAGCCTGTCGATCTTATTCGGATAGGTGCGCAAGCTTACATTCACCCGGTTTGAGTCAGGCCCTTGCCGATCTGCGGTGTCGGCATCGTTCTCCGTCATGACGATTCCGCTCTTGGAACCGATGCGATCGTTCAGCAGCTGCTTTAAGCCGTAATATTTCTCCGATACCGTCTCCCAGCCGATCGATTCCTTGGCGATCGCGAACGACATGCTGACGTGTAGCGATTCCGCACACGCCCTCTGCGCAGTCTCCAGCATCTCCTTAATAAACAAGCCGGTCTTATCCCATGGCGACAAGGGATCGGCAGGCTGAATAAACCACACGGAATACGATTCTTCATGCACGATAAACGCGGAAGAGACGTTCTCGAACCAGTACTCTTCCACGATGTTCTTCACGGTATAGACAAGACGGGTTCGCTCGGCCTGGGCAAGCTTCTTGGACTGGTTATCCATCGTTCCGAGCAGCATTAATACGGGAAGATCGGCATTTAATGAAATCTCCAGCTCAACCAGATGCCGCTGCTTCACCGGAAGGGCGGATTTCTCGCCCCGAAGCAGCGTCGCCAAATATTCTTTCTGGAGCAGCGGAAGCGCCTTGCTCGCTTGTTGTCTGGCCCTGCTGAGCAATTCCGTGTTCCGGTAACGGTTCTCAATCTCGCTAATCGCTTTTTCCACCGTATGGATAATTTCCGTATCGTTTTCCGTTTTCAGCAAATAACTGACGCCTTCGTGTTTGATGGCCGCGTACACGTAATCGAAATGGTCGTATCCGGTCAGGAAGACGACTTTGCAATCGGGCCACCTGGTCTTGATGTTCTCGAGGAGCTGGATTCCGTTCATCCCCGGCATATGGATATCCGTCAGGACGATGTCGATTTTCGTTCGATTCAGCCAGCCCAAAGCTTGCTCCCCCGTATAAGCCTTGTAGAGATCGAGTTCTAGATGCGACAGTCCCCCGAAAAGTCTGTACAACCAATCGACGATCATCTGTTCGTCATCCACGATCAATAATCTATACATCGTACCGCTCCTTCAATTCGTGATTTGTCAGGCGCACTTCGAATCGGATGACAACCTTTAGCCCTCCCAGAACGCTCCTGGAAAATTGCAATCCGCTGTCGTTGCCAAATTTGTACTGAAGTCTTCTGTGTATATTTTTGATACCGGTCGTTTCCACCACATCGATTTGATCTTTCCCGTCGACAGATTTCTGCAGTTCCTCCAGCTCCTGGTCGTTCAGAGCGTTGCCGTTATCTTCGACGACTACGTTCAAAGCTTGATCTTCCTCCCTGAACGATACGCTTAAGATGCCGCCTCCGGCCATATTCTCGAGACTGTGCTCGAGCGCGTTCTCGATGATAGGCTGGATGATCAGACGAGGCACCCTGATGTTCTTATAACTCTCCGGAGTCTCCTCGAATTCAATATGCATTCTGCTTGCATGACGCATGCTCAATATTTCCGCGTAAATGCGCGCATGCTCGATTTCGCTGCCTAACGCCACCTCGTCGGCCCCGCTCCGCGTGATGAACTTGAGATACTGTCCGAGCTGTTGCGAGAAACGCGCCGCGTTCTCGTGATCTTCATCGATGACCATCCGATGCAAAATAAAGTAGCTGTTGTAGAGGAAGTGCGGAACAATCTGCGTCTGAAGCTGCTTCAACTGCGCGTTCTGCGCAAAAATTTTCTGCTTGTACTCCTGTTCGATTAACGTGCCGAATTTATCGACCATCTTATTGAAAGCATCGTACAAATATTTGAATTCATTATCGGATTTATGAGAAATGGAGATGTTCAAATCGCCCTTCTCCATCTTGCGGAACGATTTCACGAGCAGCGATAACGGTTTGTAAATCAACCGGTAGGTCGAGAAAGAATAGATAAGAATGAGTAGAACAGCCGTTGCCGTAAAAATCCAAAACCAGTTCGAGTATTTCCGGAACGCTTTCAGCACTTCATTTTCCGGAACGAATTTGGACAACGCGATCCCCAAATAATCGGACTTTGTATAGATCGCCCAGTACGATTTGCCATTGATTTCAATACTCCCGGAGCCGCTTCTCGCGGTCGCGACAGCAGCCTTCACGTAATCTGCGACTATGGCGTTTTCTTGGACGTTGCTCGTGCTGTTCAATACGAAATGATTGCGGAGATCGATGAGCAATGCTCCTCCGTCGTTGTAGTTATTAAACTGCTTTATCGCACCTTCGAGCGCACGCAAGTCCAGTTCCACGGATAGGATGTATGCCGGCTTCTTATTGCTTACGGAATCGGCCGGGAAGTTGGAGAGATTGGAAATGCTCAAGAAAAGCCTGTTATGCCAATAAATCGTTTGCGCATCTTTCGCATGATGGGAATTGATATCCAGCATGATCATTTCTTCCTTCGGGATGGAACTTTCGAAAGTGCTCGAAGAGACTACTCGATTCAGAGAGGGGATGTAAGCGCTTGCGTTTGTGATATAAGAACTACTGCTCGCGATGGATTTCAATTGCAGCTGCAATTGCAGGATCGTTTGCGCTTTCCCGTAGTCGTCCAGTGATTCCGGAACGAAAGCAAGCTGATGCAGATTCACGTCTTCCGTGCCGTAATAGAGAAGGAGCTTAATTCTTTGGACTTCCTTTTCCAAGTTCTCCATGTAGAAGTCGACCTGAGAGAGCATCGTATTGGAAATGTCTTGTTTTTGCGTTTGCACGGCCCATCGATAAATTTCGATGCTCAGGAAGTATAAGGGGACAATAACGAGGAGAAACGTAATGACCATTCGACCGAAAATGGACATTTTCCATATCGATCTAACTGACGCTCTAACGGGTGCCATTTCCACTTTAACTCCCTTCCTCATGCAAATTAGCTTTGGTACGGAATCCGGAAATTCGGATGAACCTAGCATAAGCGAGAGCGATTCGGTTGTCTACGACGACAACGAATCAAAAAGCCCGACCACTTGGCCGGGCTGACAGGGAAAGCCGGTTGAAATACTTTTAAGGGCTCGAAATATGCACCAAGCGCTTACGCTTGAACTTCGGTCAGTTCCTGCGCCCTGTTTTTGATTCTCGCGGCTTCCGCAGCTTGGCTGAGCAAGTCTGCCACATCCACGCTACCTCGAATATTGCGCAACGTGTAAGTCGGACTCGTCGTATCGGTGGATTGCACCGTGATGTCGCCGAACCTTAACATTCGCTCCCACAGGTTACGCTTCACGGAAATGTCTCGGACGCGGTATAACTGAATTTCTTCGCGTCTCTTCGTGAGAATGCCGCGTTCCACGATGATTCTCCGCTCCGTAATCTGATAGCGGGTAAAACTAGGAATCCCGTAGTTAAACGGTTTGCCTTCCCACAAGACGTTCTCGTTCAACATCGCGACAGCTCCCTTATCGTATGAGTTCTTCCCTCCATTGTACACGAGAATGGTCGGATTATCTCAACCAAAATACGAGAGACTGCCTATCCCGCTCACCGCCGAGTTGCTTGAGCCGTTCGCCGGCTTCTGTCCCTGCAATCGGGGCATCATTCCAGGCATCGACTTTCACCTTAACGAGATTACGTCTGCGCATAATCGTCTGAAGCGACAACTGTACGACTTCCGTCTGATCAGATAGCGGCATCTCTTCGGCAAGTGAGTAAATCTTCTTTCCGTTGCCTTCAACCCAGAACAGCCAGCGGCTTCCTTGCAGCACGAGGAAGTTGCCCGGCTTACGCGAATAGGACGATGGCCCGGCTTGCAACGATTGCGATTGCGGCCAATCAACAAGCAAGCCGTACGGGTTGGCAGGATCAACGGACGAGAGCACAGTGACGCTTGCGGCCGTCATCACCGGAAGCGGCTGACGTACCGCTTCGGCAAGCTCGCGCGTCGTGAACTGGACGGCGGACATGCCTTGAATGAAGGCGCCTCTTGTAATCGCGCCCCACTCTTCCAGCTTTTTCAGCACGGGGTAGAAGACGTCCCATGGGTAAGGCGCAAGCTTCGCGACAAGCTCCTTGTTCACGAGGCCGAACGATTGCAGCAAATGACGCGTCCAGCCGAGAACCGGAGACTGTTCCGCATTGCCCTGCTCTCCCTCCGTAGAACTCAACGTCGGCTCGAGCTTAGCGTTCCTGACGCTACCCTGATCGCGGACAGGCTCGCCGTCGCTCCCGCTCTCTTCGTCGCATAGCAAGCTTGTCGCGTACCAACGCCCTAGACCCGAGCCAGTTTTCGCCCATTGGCCATGCTTTGTGCTATCATGAAGTCTTAGCGGCGCGAACTGGTCGTTCGACACCCGCCCTTCCCAGACAAGTTCGATTAATTCGCCGACCAATTCGGAAGGCTGACGTCCCGTGTCCCGGCTTAATCGTGTCAGGAAACTCGCCCCGCTTTTGCGCAACAGCCCCAGCAATTCGGGAAATTTCGTCGAGGAAGTGTCGTCGTTCGGTGCGACAAGCGGCAGATAGAGAGCACGGGAACCGGCGAGGAAAAAGGCAATTTTCCCTTCCGCTTCGTTATCCTCCTTCCGCCCCAACCATACGATTTCCCCCGTTGCGCATAACAGATCAAGCTGTTCCTTCTTGTACGCAGCGATCCTCGACGGAAAAATGATCGTCTCCCAATGGGAGAGCGGCAAGTAGATCCCTTGCAGCCGTTCGATAACGGATAGCAGACCTTCGCCACCTTGCTGCTGAGTCCCGTTCAAAGCGTGCTGCATAAAAGCTATTCGACTGCACCAAGCGGCAGGATCGATCGGTTCCGCCTTGCTCCTCGCAATCCGAATCGTCGAACGGACAATACGCGAGGCGATCTTGACGCTCGACCATAACCTCTCGTTCTCGTCCACCGCATGGGGAGCCCGCTCGATAATGCCCTGGCCGACAAGGTCGTCGACTGTGATTCTCGCCTGTGCCAGCGTCATCGAAGGATAACGGTCGCACAGCTCCGCTTCGGTGAAGGATAACACTCGTTCAGCGTACCGGCCAACAACAAATGCGGCCGAACGCCGGTCGGCAGGGAACTTCGCATACACGTCTTTCTCGTCCGAAGCGATCCAACGGTACTCCCCATCTCCCGCAGGATCGACCGTCGCCGCTCTTCCCTTTCGCTGGAGTTCGCGAAGCCAGCCAAGCGACTGTTCGCCAGCCAGCTTCGTAATCTCGGCTGACGTCATATCCCCTCTTGCTTTAAGCAATGAAGCCAGCTCTTCCGCGCTTTCCGGCTTACGTTCAGGTTCGCTGAGGCGTTCGCGTTCATGGGCGAGCGCCTCTTGTCCGGTCGATGCCGCATAAGCATCCGTATCGAACAAGCGGGAAGCCATTTCTTTGCTGACGCTCAACAGATGGAGTTTGGTCGTCTCGTCCAAACCATCTCCTTCGTACACTTTCATATTGGCATATTCTGCAATGAACTGCGCGGCGAGCGGCGAAGGATATGGCGTCTCCTTAAATACAATTTTCAGTTCGCCCGTTGCGATTCGACCAAGCAGCAGCTTCAAATCTTCAATCCGCAGCTCATCTCGCAAGCATTCCTTCATGGCCTCATGCAAATATGGAAAATCATCTGCATACGGCAATGCCCCGCGCAGCAGCTCTTCACTCCGGAATCTCTTCTGCCAAAGCGGCGTACGCGTGAAACTTCGCGACAGCAACAACGAGTTCTCGGCAATTCTCCGGAAAGCAATGCCGAGCAACGGTGAGCCCGAGATCGCTTCCGTCAAAAGCAATTCAATGTTTTCTGCCGTCACTTGTAAAACTACTTGCATCCATGACGAGTCCCATTCCGGCATCACGATTTCAATGCCGCCGTCTTTGGCGTTGCCATAAGGCCGGTAAGGTCTCAGTTGCTCGAACTGCCGCTTGATCGCCAGCAGCCACGCTCGATTGACCGTTCTTCCGAATAAGCTATGAATGATAATACGCGTCTGGTTCATGATGTCGCGGTATTGCTCCACCACAATCGTTTTGTCCGTCGGGATGGCACACGCCCGGTGCTGCGCACGGACGAAACTGATCAGCTCAGACGAAGCCAATCCATCAAGTGCATATTGGGAGATAAGCCATTCCGTCGCCAACTTGTCGAGTTCTATTTCCCGCGCCGTCTCCGCGGGAATTTCGGTCGCAGCAGGCACCGATCCGCCTGCTTCGTCCAATTCCAGCTTGACGGACAATTCGTGCAAAAACGCCCCTGTCGCCATCCCCACTTCGAAAGACCGGCTCCCCGCTTCGTTACGCCAGAACGGAATTTCACTGAAACGGTTGCCCGATTCGCTCACGTACACCCGATCGTTGGAAATTTCCCGAATCATCCACGAGCTCGTGCCCAGCTGAAAAACATCGCCGACGCGGCTTTCCTGGATGTATTCCTCGTCCAGTTCCCCAAGATGGGCACGACTGTCGAGATGATGCACCGGGTAATTGCCCGTCTGTGGGATCGTTCCGACGCCGGTAATCGCCGCCATTGCCGTATTGCTTCTGGCCGATATCGCGTTCGACTGTCGATCCCAATCGAGCAGCGGCTTGGCGAAAGGATAAAATCCCGATAATACAAGCAGCATTTGCTCCAGTCTCGCATAAGGGAAATCGTTGTAGCTGTCGCATCCTTGAATGAACCGGTGCAACTCTTCGACCGGCCATGCGGCAGAGGAAGCCATCGACACGATATGTTGAGATAGCACATCCATCGGGCTATGCGGTATGCGGATTTCTTCGATCTGACGGAGCGCCACTTGCCGGGCGAGGACCGCCATTTCGGGGAGCGCCGCCTTCACTCGGGCGATCAGCACCCCATGGCTGGACTCTCCGACGGCGTGACCAGCTCGGCCGATACGCTGGATGCCACGGGCGGCTTCTTGCGGAGAATCGATCTGGATGACTTTATCGATATGACCAACGTCGATGCCAAGCTCAAGCGAAGACGTTGCCACGATGCAGCGGAGTTGACCTTCCTTCAGCTGTTTCTCGACGTCGAGACGTAGTTCCTTCGACAGGCTCCCGTGGTGGGAACGAGCCATCTCGTATCCGACATGATCGTTTAACCTCAAGCATAATCGTTCGCTCAGACGCCTGCTGTTCACGAACAAGATAACGGCGCGACAGCCTTCCATCTCTTGAACGATCCGATCGAGCAACGGCAGCCACACCGCCTCGCGACTTGTTGCCGGGCGATCTTGGTCCGGCATCGTTACGCGAACGTCTATGCGTTTGTTCATCGCACTCTCGACGATCGCGACGGCACGCGGTGTGGCTGCCGTCCCCGATTCCGGCGCTGTCTCCCAGCCCGCAAGGAAACGGGCTACTTTCTCGAGCGGCTTCTGCGTCGCCGAGACGCCGATTCGTTGCGGTTGCTTCTCGGCGAGACGACCGAGCCTCTCGAGCGACAAAGCCAGATGGGCGCCCCGCTTGTCGGCAGCCAAATCGTGAATCTCGTCAATGATGACATGCCGAACGGTCGACAGCATGTCTCTGCCCTTCTCCGACGTCAGCAGCAAATATAGCGATTCCGGTGTTGTCACAAGCAAATCCGGCGGCTTGCGAATCATGGCAGCTCGCGCAGAAGCCGTCGTATCTCCGGTGCGCACAGCGCTGCGAATGTCTTCCCAAGTCACATCTTTGCTGGCGGCCAGCTTCTGAAGCTCGTCGACGAAACCGATTGCGTGATGATGAATATCGTTATTCAACGCCTTAAGCGGCGATATGTACACGACGCTGACGCCAGGCTTGTCCGGCCGCTCTCCCCTTGCTAGTCTGTCCAAACACGGAAGCAAAGCGGCAAGCGTTTTGCCCGATCCCGTAGGAGCTGCGATTAACGTATGACTGCCCTCGCCGATCGCGTGCCACGCTTCTCTCTGCACGTTGGTCGGTTCGCCGAACGATGCTTCGAACCATTCCGCGATTAACGGATGAAACGGAATTGCTGGCTGGCTCTTCTTCACGCGACACGGCTCCTTTCTCTTGCCGCGATGCAGGTGCACCGCGCGATCGTCATCGAATTCATCTGCACGTGCGCCTACAGATTCTGAACGTTATACAATCTCGCATAAGCGCCTTCTTGCCCCATAAGTTGATCATGCGTACCGCGCTCGACGATCTCCCCTCGTTCGACGACGAGAATCTGATCGGCGTGCGTGATGGTTGACAAACGATGGGCGACGACAAGCGTTGTCCGATTGTCGGATAACGAGCTTAGCGATTCCTGGATCAGATGCTCCGATTCAAGATCAAGCGCGGATGTCGCTTCGTCCAAGACGAGAATCGGCGGGTTTTTCAGGAAGACGCGAGCAATCGCAATTCGCTGCTTCTGTCCGCCGGACAGCTTAACTCCCCGTTCGCCGATTTCCGTATCGTAACCGGAAGGAAGACTCATGATGAAGTCATGCGCATTCGCCTTGATCGTGGCTTCGATCATCTGCTCCTCAGAAGCATCCGGGTCGCCAAGCAGGACATTCTCCCTCACGCTGCCGCTAAAAAGAATATTGTCCTGAAGCACCATGCCGATATTGGCGCGAAGGCTCGTCTGGGTCACTTGGGCAATGTTCTGCCCGTCTATGAGAATTTCACCTTCCTGAATATCGTAAAACCGCGGCAGTAAGCCGATGAGTGACGACTTCCCGCCTCCGCTGGCGCCGACAAACGCGACCGTTTGTCCGGGTTCAATCGTCAAGTCGATCTGGCGGAGTACGTCTTCCGTCTCGTCCTTATAGCGGAAGCTGACGTTGCGATATTCGATACGCCCCCTTGTCAATGCGAGCGTACCTGCGTCTTTCGTGTCCTTCACGTGAAGCGGTTCGTTCAGCAGCTCCATGACTCGTTCCAGCGACGCCGAAGCTTGAGTCAGTTCCGTCGAAGCGTTCACGAGGCGGCGAAGCGGCGTATACATACGGTCCAAATAACTGTAGAAAGCAATAAACGCTCCGATGGTCAAGTCGCCTTCGATGACGTAATAACCGCCGCACAGCAATACGATCAAGGGGGCGACTTCCGTTAGCGTATTGACAATGCCATTCGTCAACGCGTTCCATCTCGTGAGCGCGAGCGCCCTCTCAAGAAATTTGCCGTTGCGAATGCCGAATTGCTTCTGCTCGTAGTTCTCGAGCGTAAAGCTCTTGACGACGGGAATGCCGACGACATGTTCGTTCAAATACCCTTGCATATCGGCAAGAGCCGCCGAACGCGAGCGCGCGTAACTTCTGAGCCTTCGGTATAACTTAACGACGGCAACGCCGTAGAAAGGGAGAATGGCAATCGACAACAGCGTCAGGACGACATTCATGCTTAGCATAATACCGAGGGCAATCGTAAGCGTGAACAAGTCAAGCCAGACGTTCATCATGCCGGTCTCAACGATCGACTTCGTCTGTTCTGCGTCGTTGATCATTCGGGATATGATCTCGCCGGATTTGCGCTCCTGGTAGAAACGCAAAGAAAGCCGTTGCAGATGCGCATACAGCTTGTTGCGTAGATCGAACAAAATTCGGCTTGTCGTCAGTTGGGCGAAATACTGGCGGAAATATTCGATCGGATAGCGGATAACAACAAATAATATAAACGATAAGCCGACCAGCCATAAGAGCCGTGTCAGCTTATCGTCTCGGCTCAGTTCCGCGAGCAGTATATCGTCGATTGCATACTGCAGGAAAAGCGGCGTCACCATCGGGATCGCAAACTTCAGCATACCGATCAACAGCGTAAAAGCAACGAGCCATCTGTAAGGCTTAACGAAACGTAGGTATAACCGTAACGTATGCATAACTTTCCTTCTGCCCGGTGATTTATTCCGCAGGCGACTTTTTCTTCTTGCGATAGATCGGGTATCTGCGCTTCTCCCTCATGACGGCTTCCACGGATACGGTTCTTTTCTTGTCGGCGCACCGCTCGCACATCGTTGTCGTAAGGAGCGAACCTCCGCAGTAAATACATACCCCTTCCGCTTTGCGCCTCGCTCTTAGCCGACGCATCATCATCGCGGGATCATTCATGCGTGAATCCTCCTCTAAAGTAAGCCCCATCTTGTTGTCGGATTTGTTCTTACAGGTGCAGTAAAGATTTCTCGTATTTGCTGAATAATCCGTATTCGTTGGTCGCTTGACCGACCAGTTCGTAACCAAGATTCGCGTAAAAACGATTCAGTACTTCGTTGCTGGCAAGACAGTCAAGCCGAATGACCGTTCTGTCCAGGTTAGGCGTGTTCTGCTCCACCCATTGCATCATCCGGTTGCCGACGCCTTTGCCCGCAAATTTGCGATTGACCGTTAGTCGATGCACGTACGTGGCGGCTCCGTCATTCGTGCGGTCTCCCCACATATCGAGATCCCATGCATTCGGGCTGTCTAGCAGCATGACCATGCCAGCCGTTCTATTGTCTTCCTTAAACAAGTACACTTCTCCGCGATTAATGGCCTCGGGCGTATTGTGAGAATCTTCCCCTCTTAGCAAAGCGTTCCATTGGGAGGATCCTCTGCTCAGCAGCCATTCGGCCGTGCTCACAAGCAATTGCATGACATCTTGCGTATGTTCTGGCCCTGCTTTAATGACGTTCGTGAAATCGCTCATAAGATTAATCCCTCTCTTCTACTTAAACTTCTTCCAATCCTGGGAACTGTTATTCAGCAAATAGGAGAAGTCGTTCTCGTTGCGTTTCCGCTCGGCTTGGCGCGCTTCCTCGTGCTCTTGCCGCTTGCGTCGAGCGCTGTCGGCCTCCTCCTGCTTCAGCAGTTCCGCCTGTTCCTTCAGCTTGGCAATCACGCCGGCACCGAGCCGTTCCTTTAACGTTACCGGCTTGTCCTCACCGGCAGAGTCAAGCTTTTCCTTGTACGACCCGCCATGCGGACGTCGAAGCGGCTGTCCTTTTTTGTTCGACATTGCCTATGCTCCTTCCTCCCGCCATCTCTTTTTTTCTATGGTGCGACTTCCTTGAGCCGATCCGGATAATCGGTGTGCAAGCCGCTCGCACCCCAGGCAAGCGCTCTCCTCATGCCCGAACGGGTATTGATCGTATACGGAAGCATTTTCAAGCCTGCCCTCCGGACTTTCCATATATATTTCTCGTCGATGCGCGAGAAGTTGGCGCCAACGCCGTCCGCGTAAGACGCGATGTCGGACAATGTCCTGCCGGAGAGCGGTGCCGCTCGCCGGGTATACCAGAGCAGTTGGTACAACGGAACGTCGTTGTCAAACGACCTCATACGAAGCAAACTCGCTTTGCTGAACGATTGCACGGCTATGCGGTTCTCGAGCCCGCGTGAACGAACGAGCGCCCACAGTTTGTCTTCAAGTCCCGGATTGTCCGAAGGGATTTTCGTCTCCAGCATGTATTTTGTCGAATCGCCGAACGCATCGAAAATTTCCCTCAGAGTGGGCACTTTCTCTCCAACGAATTCCGCCTTTGCATAAGCAGGGTTCAATGCGTTAAATTTCGATCCCGCGTCAAGCGCCTTAACCTCCGCCAACGTCATGTGCCTTACTTTGCCGGAGCCATTCGTTGTTCTGTCAACCGTATCATCGTGCATGGCGACCAATTCGCCGTCCTCGGTCATTTGCAAATCGATTTCAATGTAGTCCGCATGCAAGCTTACAGCGATCCGATACGACGCAAGCGTATTCTCGGGGGCATAGCCCGACGCTCCGCGATGACCAATCGCGAGAGGGTGCTCTTCGGTCTGCGGTGAAGGAACCCCCGCCAATGAAGAGGAAGACGAGTTGTAAATAACGAATAGGCATACTGCCGCAATAAGCGGGATTCGAGCACTTGTGACCAGCGTATGCTGATGCCATATCTTGCGTAGCCGACGTTGTCTGCGCATAGTGATGTTCCTCCGGATGTCAGAACTCGCATAGCCGGCTCTCCTCGTTCCCCACTTTCTATAGCATACCACGACTGCAAGCATTCACGCATCCGAACGTCCAGTGAACATAAACGGAGCAGAACCGATCTTCACTTGGAAGACCGGTTCCGGACTTGATGCCTTAGGGCGTTCAAGAACTGTGCCGAATGCCGTGTCAGCTCGGTTGCTTCTCGAGTTTGACATCCGCGACCTTCTCGGAGTGCGGCTTAACCCGCTTAATAAAGAAGGCGAGAGCGAGTGCGGCAACCGTCATCCATGTCGCATATACGAATGCATGGTTGATGCCGAATATCGTACCTTCGATTTTGGCTGCGCCCATTCCGACTTTGTCCGTCGCAGCGATTTTGCCGGCGATGACGAGATCTTTTACTTTATCCGCCGCTGCGTTCGTCATCACTGTCACAAGGAACGCCGTTCCGAGTGCGCCCGCGACGTTACGCAGCGTCTGCTGCATCGCCGAGCCATGGGCATTTAGCGTCTGTGGCAACTGGTTCATGCCCGCTGTCTGAATCGGCATCATCAACATCGACATCCCGAACATCCGCAGCGTGTACATCCAGATCAAATGCGAATAAGTCGTATCGGCAGTTAATTGGCTGAATTCGTACGTCGTTACGAGCGTAACGATCAAGCCGGTCACCGCCAACCAGCGCGCGCCGATTTTATCGAAAATAATGCCAGTAATCGGAGACATGATCCCCATAAGAATCGCTCCCGGCAACAGAAGCAGCCCCGCTTCAATCGGCGTAAATCCGCGAATGCTCTGCAAATAGATCGGCAGCAGAATCATCCCGGAGTACATGGACATCGTAATGATGACGTTAATAACTGTCGTCAAGCTGAACATACCATACTTGAACACGCGGAATTCCAGAATCGGCTTTTCGACCTTGATTTCTCGAATGAAGAACAGGACAAGGGAGATCGCGCCGACAACTAGGCTCGTCACGACCCGCGCGCTATCCCAGCCGTCGTTGCCCGCATCGCTGAAACCATACAGAATACCGCCGAAACCGACTGTCGACAATATAATGCCGAACATATCCAGCTTCGGATTGGTTGTCTTCGTCACGTTCTTCATCGCAATGGCGCCATAGATTAATGCGAAGAACGAGATCGGAAGCAAAATGTAGAACAGGACACGCCAGTCGTAATGCTCGACGATATAACCGGACAAGGTTGGACCGACCGCTGGCGCAAAAATCATCGCCAGACCCATCATCCCCATCGCTTTGCCGCGTTCTTCAATCGGGAAAATCGTCAGGAAAATGACCGACATCAACGGCATCAGAATGCCCGCGCCGGCTGCTTGAACGAGGCGACCAATCAGCACAACTTCGAATGAGGGGGCAATTGCCCCCAATATCGTACCGGCTGTAAACAGACTGACAGCAACGACAAACAGCTTACGCGTCGTAAATCGACTGATTAAATAAGCGCTAACCGGGATCAAGACGCCATTAACAAGCAAATAGCCGGTCGATAGCCACTGAATCGTATTGGCCCCGATGTTCAAATCTTCCATCATTTTCGGCAAAGCGATGTTCAGCAGCGTCTGCGCCAAAATGGCGACGAATGCCGCGACCAACAGCGATGCGACGATCGGACCTCTTTTTAACGTGGTAGTGGTGTTACTCATCGTTCTCTCCCTCTCTCTGTCTGTGTAAAATGCGAACGATCTCGCTATGAATCCGTTGAAGGTCTTCAGCGTCTTCCTCGGGCAGCTGTTCGAGCGCGATTGCCAAGTTCGTCAACCTGAGCTCTGTCAATTGGAGGATGAACGCCTCCCCTTCGGTCGTCAGCGACAACTTGATCGAGCGGCGATCTTGTTCCGGACGCTCCCGATGGACCCACCCTGCTTTAACAAGCCTGTCCACGATGCCACTCGTCGTGCTCGTCACGGAATGTATTTTGTCCGCCAACTCGCCAAGACCGATGCCTGGACATTCCAGAACGGACTTGAGCACGAAATATTGAACCGGCGTTATGCCGAATCGCTGAGTCCATCTGATCATTGATTGGTGAAGCACTTGATTCACTTCCCGGAACGAAGCGAACAACTGTTGAACCCGAAGTTTCTGCTGGTCTTCGTTGCGGTCGTCGTACACGGAGATCGCGCCTCCTTTCCCTATATTGTTCGCAACAGAATATTTCGCATACGAAATAAAATACGCTCTTTTTATCATTATGTCAACAGTTACATATGTCATTTCGAACATATAAGCTAATCTGCCCGAGCGAAATAAAAAAAAGCCCGCTCGAAAGCGAACTTTTGCTGAATAGCCGACAATCGCTCTTACGAACGAGCGAAATCAATATAGTGATCGATAACGCGATCGATCGTACGGAGCGTTGATTCGTCGACAAGTCGCTGCGTCGATTCGTCGAATTTGAGCGCGGCAGAGCTAATATAAATTTCGTTGCCTGCCGGCGGAAGAAGCCGAACTTGAACGCCAGGGCTTGCCAAAATTTCTCTTAAATGCTGCTGGCACCGAATCGTCCCCATCATGCCCGGCGAGACACCTGCCGTCAGAGCCGGTTTGCCGATCAGCACTTTGTCCACTCGGGAGAGCCAGTCGATCGCGTTCTTCAACACACCTGGTACCGACCAATTATATTCGGGGGTAACGAAGAAGACGCCATCCGCCGATGCGACTTTGCGCATCAGGTCAGTCACGACGTGCGGCGGATTTAGTTCGATATCCTGATCGAAGAACGGAAGTGATCGAATATCTGCAATTTCCAGATCCAATTTGTTTATGTACCGCTCCTTCATCGTATGAGCCAGTTGCATGTTGTAGGAGCCTTGTCTGAGACTTCCGACGAGTACGGCGATTCTCAACATTCGATCACGACCTCCTTTGTATCTAGCGATTCTTAATCGCCAGGAAAATGATGATGACGGCAACGATGACGACGATATACATCGCCAGAAGCCGGCCAAGCTTGCGCGCCGGATTGACGGAGTACGTACTTGTCGCTTCCTTGCGGGCTAACGACGAACCGACGATTACGGTCCAGACGACAGCTCCCACCATGACGATCACTGTAACAATTAGCAACATTGTCGTATTCATTTAGTTCACCTGCTCTTCCCCGGGAAATTCCGGTTGATCTTTGTGCTGTTCGGCAGTACAATTGCATATTGCTTGTAGGAAACGTTACCGGGAAGGATTTGCAACCAATGACTCGCAACAAACCGTTTATTGCGCCGATCGTACCGCTTATCGTTGGTATGATCGCCATCTCGTTCGCCCCAATACTTGTCCGATATTCGGATGCTCCCGTATCCGTTCAGGGACTGTACCGGATGCTGTTTACCGTATTGCTCATGCTTCCGCTCGGCAAACGTCAACTTCCCGGGCTGAAAAACATATCCGCGAAAAACTGGATGCTTCTTGTCGTCGCGGGTGTCTTCCTCGCGATCCATTTCCTATTGTGGATGGAATCGCTGAATTATACTTCGATAGCGAGCTCCACGATCATTTTATCACTTGAACCCGTATTCGTCATGATCGGCGCTTATTTTCTTTTTAAAGACCGCCTTAGCACGTTTGCTTTGGTCGGCGTAATCGTTGCTCTGGCTGGCGTCGTCATCGTTGGTTCCGGTGATATTTCATTGTCCGCCAGCGCTTTCAAAGGCGATTTACTGTCGCTATTCGGCACTCTTGCCGTAGTCGTCAACATGCTCATCGCCAAAAAAATACTTGAACGCGTCTCCTCCTACTTATACAGCCTGATCGTGTTCGCGGTATCCGCCTTGTGCTTCGCTTTCTACAATGTCGGTGCGGGCATTGGCATGACGGCATATTCGGGCAGGGAGTGGTTTCTTTTCCTGCTTCTTGCCATCGTTCCTACGGTGCTCGGTCATATGGTCTTTAATTGGCTGCTGCAATACGTCAAGCCGGCGACGATCTCCATCTCGGTTCTTGCGGAACCCGTCGGCTCCAGCTTGCTCGGCATCGTCCTGTTCAATGAATTTTTGAGCGGATTTCAACTCGCCGGCGGCGCGTTTATCATTATCGGATTACTTGTGTACATGAGGGCCGAGAAAGAACAACCGATCCCGCGAGAATCGTCCGCCGCCGCTTGATTAGGGCGTGTCTGAATATGCCCTAAGTCAAATAACGGATGTAAATGTAACCGCTCGAGATCACGATGGACAAAAGCATTAGCGGGAATCCGTATTTCAAGTACGCCATAAAAGAAATCGGATGCCCCTCTTTCGCGGACAGTCCGGCAACGATCAAATTGGCGCTCGCGCCAATCAACGCGCCATTCCCGCCGAGACAAGCGCCAAGCGCCAGGCTCCACCATAGCGGTTCGAGGTTATCGATCCCCATTAAGCCCATTTCCTGTATAAGCGGAATCATTGTCGCTACGAACGGGATGTTATCGAGGAAAGCAGACGCGATTGCGCTCAGCCATAGAATAAGCATCGAGGTTGCAGTCAAGTCGCCGCCCGTCCATTCGATCGCTCGCTGCGCCAGTTCGGAGATAACGCCAGTCTCTACAAGCCCCGATACAAGAGCGAACAGACCGATGAAGAAAAAAATCGTCGTCCATTCTACTTTAGTCAGCGCGTTCTCCATCTTGTGCTCTCCTGTCAGAAGCAGAAGCAGAAATGCGCCCGCCAGCGCCACTGTCGCGGATTCAAGATGGAACATCTGGTGGGTAAAAAAGCCGACGAGTGTAACTCCTAGCGCCACCAAACATTTCGTCAGTAGTGGTCTGTCGGTTAACAGTTGTTTCTCATCCATCTCCATGATGCCTTGTTTTAACGCTTCGGTCGTCTTCAAGCCTTTGTGGAACAACCAGACGAATATCGGAATGTATACCAGCATGACGATAAGTGCGACAGGAGCAAGATTCCAGATGAAGTCCATGAACGAAAGCTCCTTCACAGCGCTGCCGATCATAATGTTCGGAGGGTCACCAATCAGCGTCGCCGTGCCGCCCACGTTGGACGCGATAATTTGCGTGATCAAGTAAGGTACCGGATTGATCCGAAGCTGTCTTGCGATGCTGAAAGTAACGGGCACCATCAGCAGCACCGTCGTCACGTTGTCAAGAAACGCGGAGCCGACAGCCGTAATCAATGTCAATGCGATCAGTATGCGAACGGGTTCCCCTTTAACTTTCTTGGCCGCGTACACCGCGATATAGCGGAATAACCCTGTGTCTGCCGTCACGCTCACGATAATCATCATGCCGACGAGAAGGCCAAGCGTATTAAAATCTACATGATGCATCGCCGTACTTTGGTCTACGATGCCGAACGCAATCATCAGTATGCCGCCGAGCATGGCCGCGATCGTTCGGTGGATTTTCTCCGAGACGATAATGGCATAAATGACAAGAAAAATTCCGATTGCCCAGTAAGCTTGTTGTTCCATCTTGTGCTCCCCCTGTCGAAGTCGCCTTCCTTCATCATGTCCAATTCCCGAAAAGCCACAGACGAGTCCCGAAAAAACGCAAAAAGAGCCCTCTGTTGGCAGGCTCCTCCGGTAATCTCGTTATGAAGTTGGCTATTATTAGGTGTGCCTACTGAAAGACACACCTTTAAGCTTATACGAAAGTATGATGGATGACAAGGCAATTTGGCCCAGACAGTCAACATGTAAGCCGATTTCGCCTCGGAGGCAGCCTGCAAGCCGGTAAAACCGGCTTATTTCGCCGATTTTGCCTCGGAGGCAGCCTGCAAGCCGGTAAAACCGGCTTATTTCGCCGATTTTGCCTCGGCGGCAGCCTGTAAGCCGGTAATACCGGCTTATTTCGCCGATTTTGGACTTCTGTCAAGAAAGTAGACACAAATTAAGCGACCTGTTTTTGCTCGTAGTACCTTTTTTCGCATGTGTGCGGGGTTAAGTAACCAATGGCCGAATGGATACGGATACGATTGTATTCGAGCTCAATATACGAGTTAATCGCATTGTAGGCCTGTTGACGCGTCTTAAACGTTGTCAAATAAACGAGTTCCTTCTTGATCACGCTGTGAAAAGACTCAATGCACGCATTGTCGTAACAATTCCCTTTTCGGCTCATGCTGCCAATCATTTCGTAGTAGGCTAAACGCTCACGGTATTCGGTTGATGCATACTGCGAGCCACGGTCTGAATGATGCACCAGTCCAGGCTCGGGCTTCTGGCGCCTGCAAGCCATGTCTAAAGCGTCCAGCACAAGTTCTTTGGTCATCCGGCTTCCCATTGACCACCCGACAATCTTGCGTGAAAACAAATCCATTACACTCGCCAAATACACCCAACCCTGCTTGGTGGCGACGTAAGTAATATCCGTGACCCACGCCTTATTCGGCGCCGCTGCACGGAACTGACGATTCAGGACATTGTCATACACGGGCTGGCTATGCTTGGAGTTGGTTGTCGCCTTATATTTCTTGACGACAACAGAACGCAGCCCCATCTCTTTCATGAGCTTGGCAACCGTCTTGGTGGCGATCTTCCAGCCTTCTTCGCGGAGCTTGTGTGCGATTTTCGGACTGCCGTAGCGCTGCTTGAAGCCTTTGAAGTGATGCTCAATTCGCTTCATCAGCTTCTTCCGTCGTTTCAATTGCTCGCTAGGCTTATGGCGGGCATTCACCCACTTGTAATAGCCGCTTCGGGTAACTTGCATGACGCGGCACATCTTCTCAACACGAAACTGGAAGCGGTGTTTATAAATAAACGGGTAGATCAGTCTCGGTTTTTGGTGAAGAAGTGCATCGCCTTTTTTAGAATTTCGTTCTCCTCCTGGAGTTCTCGATTCTGTAGCTCCAGTTGTTTGAGACGTTCCATATCCACAAACAACTTTGACTTTTC
This sequence comes from Cohnella soli, assembly GCF_042655525.1. NCBI lineage: Bacteria > Bacillati > Bacillota > Bacilli > Caryophanales > Paenibacillaceae > Cohnella > Cohnella soli. The sequence continues at coordinate 92,931 of NZ_JBHSMI010000052.1, read as the reverse complement.
ACCTGTGTTGCCGTACTGCTGTTTCCACGAGCGGATGCTGCTTACCGGCACATCGATCTCTTTGGATACTTCGGCAGGGGTTTTGCCTGTCTCCATCATGTGTTTGATGGTTTCACGTTTAAATGCCTCGTCGAAATGCTGACGCTGATCTCCCATGATACACCGAACCTCTCTCTCGTTTGGTTTATTGTACCAGGTCGCTGTTACAGCGTGTCTACTTTTTAGTCTACATCCAATTTTGCCCCGGCGACAGCCTGTAAGCCGGTAATACCGGCTTATTTCGCCGATTTTGCTTCGACGGCAGCCTGTAAGCCGGTAATACCGGCTTATTTCGCCGATTTTGCCTCGGTGGCAGCAGCCTGTAAGCCGGTAAAACCGGCTTATTTCGCCGATTTTGCCTCGGCGGCAGCCTGTAAGCCGGTAAAACCGGCTTATTTTGCCGATTTCGCCTCGGCGGCAGCCTGTAAGCCGGTAAAACCGGCTTATTTCAGCTTGAGGCCTGTGTTTTGGCAATTATCCGACCGCCAGTCGGATTCCCGAGAGGACAAGTCCGATCAGGAAGCCGCATACTGCCCCGTTCACCCGAATCCACTGCAAGTCACCGCCGACCTTCTCTTCCAGCATTCCGACAAGCGCTTTGTCATCCATCTTGTCGATGTTGTCCTTCAAGAGAGCTCCGAGCCTGTAATGGTTCGCTTCTACAGCATCCACAATCATACCGATCGCTTTCCGGTCAATGCGTTCGGCAAGCTCTGGCTCTGCCTGCAGTTTCCGGACGAGGAATCGCCACGCACCGACGAGCTTTCGTCCTCCGCGGTTTTTCTCCTCTTCCAACATAGCCATAAGCTTATCTCGCGCTTGTTCCAGCTTCTCGGACAAGAACGCTTGGCCTTCCGGGCTCGCTGCTTTGTCGATGAGCCATGCCTTGCCACGCTCCAACAATGCGCCGTCTTCGACAGCGTCACGCAATTGTTTGCGGATTTCGGCGAGTACAAACTCACGGTTTGGATGCCCCGGCTGCACGAGATCCTGAATGGCGGACAACAGCAATTGCTGGATCATGCCGCCCAGTTTGTCTTCGCTCATGAATCCTGCGAACGCCTGTACCGCGAAGCCTAACATACCGCCGGCTTTTGCCTCTCGTAGCTTCTGAAGCGCCAGAGAGCCCATCATATGTCCGGCTTGCGGAGAACTGACCCATGAACGTCCGCGATCAAGAGCAAAGTCTAGTAACTTCTCATCCCATTTATTCTGCTCTGCCGAGGCAATCAGCTTGCCGACAAGCTCCCGTTCGTTGACGTCGCGAACGATAGAGACGATGGCAGATTGAATGGCGGGCACGAACGATTCGAGAGGAAGTTTGGCCAAAAGTGTTTGCAAGCCGTTTAATACGCCGACGCGATTACGGCGCTTGCCTGCAAATCTCGTTACGGCTGAGCCTGTCAGCTTTAGCAGCGACAATTGCTGCAATCTACGCGTGACGCTTTCTTTATTCAGCAACTCATTCTCGAATGCCGATATCAGCGATTTGGCAATACGGTCCCGGTTTTTCAGAAGCAAAGACGTGTGCGGGATTGGAATGCCCATCGGATGGCGAAACAACGCTGTCACCGCAAACCAATCGGCAAACCCTCCGACGAGTCCCGCTTCGAACCCGCCTTTCAGCAGCTCCGTCCCGGGAAGGTCCGGCAGCAACATCGTAGCCGCGAATCCGGCTCCCATAACGACTAGCGATAACCCCGCGATATTTTTACTACGCATAAAATAACCCTCTTCATCGATAAATTCCACGTCTCATCAATATAACATTCGACATTGGAATCATCAATTCGACGCGCGTACGAAGCAGTCGGGATCATGCGATCAGCCCGGATATTCGACAAATTCGTCCTTTATACCCATGAGACCATCCCCGTAAACGATTGAAAAAGAGTGGGAAGCTCCTTTCTTGTCTTTGACGACGAAATCGAATCCGCGGACATAACGAACTACGGCGGACTTCAGTTCAACGGCATCCCCATAACTGCCGATCGTCCGCTTCGCGACTTCAACCGGAATTTCCAGATCGTCGGGGTTCAGAAAACCCGCTAGCTCTTCCGCCTTATTCCCTCGAACCAGTTCGAGATATTGCTGCGCCATCCGCTCTGCAAAAGGGAAGTAATGAACATATGGATTGCCGAATACGGCCGCACCGTCCTCGCCGTACCTCAACGTTAGCACGCGGGATTTATCAGCTTCCGACGAGCTTTTATCCCCTTTGATGCGTCCATCATCCAACTGAAATTCGAATTGACCGATACCCGGATCTTGAGAAGGACCGCTCGGGTTCGGCACCGCTATCAATTTCGGCAAATCAAAGTTCTCGCGAAAACCTCGGATGATCTCTTTCGCTTCCTCGAGCCCGTAATCCGCGTAAGCTTTCGAATGAGAGAGCAATCGATCAAGAGCGTCGGCATTGTCGGCCTTCAAAACAGCAATAAAATCATCCACGTCACTTTGCGCCGATTGCTCATCGAACTTCGTTGGTGCTTCTTTGCTTAATTTCACATCGGATCCTTGCAATCGTTCATTGCGCTCCTTCTCAAAAGCCGCCAGCAAACCTTCCACGACCGACTTCTCGGGAGGGTTAATCCATTCTGCATCCAACAGTGCATTCGTCTCGGTAATCGTTTGTTCGAGATTGCCGTAACCGCTTTGTTTCGCAATATACGCTGCGACCATGCTCCTCTGGTCAGTCGGAAGCACCGCGAGCGACTGTATCATATGTGGCCGATCGCTCGAATACCATTCTCCGACAATTGCCGCATACGTTTCCGATAATGCGCCGTCAAGTCCGTCGGTCGCCCTCATCAATTGGATTTTCCCGGTTGCGCTGATCGCGTCACGGTTATTGTACAGAAACGTCAGCAGCTCCAAAGCATTCTCTTGGCCAAAAGCGTGCCAATTGATTTGGGCAACATATTTCAAAATGGCGTCCAGCTTAGCCAAATTCGAATTTAGTGAATGCCACGAAGTTACGGATTCGAATTGTACCGCATCGAGCGGCGGTACTACGTCATCTAAGGTGCTCCCTAACCAGCCGATGACTTGTCCATGTACTCTACTTGATGGAATCGTTCCTTCAACGAAACCACCGCTGAAATTTCTGTCCCATACGTCGCCAATGATGAAATAGTTGTTATCCGGAACGCTGATGTTACGATCAAATTCCGCTTGAATATCCGTATTAGAAAACTGTGGCCCTGACCCGTAAGGCGTATCCAGCTTGCAACCATCGATCGAGATGCGCCCGTCGCGAATTTTGACTTTTTCACCCGGCAAACCAACGACTCTACCCACGTCGAACCCGCTTAACGGATTCCCCGCATCCGTCTCATAGTAGACGACGTCCCCTCTGGCGATCGATTTGCGATCGTACGCAGCCAAATCAACGACGACTGTGGAAGCAGCGAACTGTTTCGCCCCGGCCATTGCATCGTTATTCATCTTGTGGAGCCTTTGATTCGGTTGCAGTGTATCGATGATGGGGAGATCGTGCACCGTCGTCTCGTCCATAACCGCTCGCTTTTCCATGCAACCCGAAAGAAGTAGTCCGAGCGTTAGAGCCGCTACCAGCGCAGTCTTTGCTTTTTTCATCCGTATTCCCCTTATGTAGAAAATATTGGTTGCCCTTGCTTATTAAACGCGACAAACGGTCGTTCGGTTGCTTCTCCATCAGGATACATTTGACAAAACCTCGTGCTCCATCATATACTTACGTCTATTACAAACAAGGAGGCTGATGTTATATGGCAAACTTATTGATTGTTTCGATGGTTTTCCCAGTTCATAACGACAGGTCTCTACGGTGCAAGATCAGCATTCGTTAACGGAATCGGCGATCGGGCGATGCCCCTTTTCCTTTCCGTTTCGCGAACGAGCCGCCCGAGACCATCACGGTTTCCGGCGGTTTTTTTGTTGCCGCGCGACGTTTGTTCGCGCATGCCAACACCCCGCAGGAAGTTCCTGCGGGGTGTTTTTTCATGATTCACTTCACCTCACTAACCCAATCTAAAGGAGTTTACACTTGAACCTTCACACGAATAATGAATTATTGCAAGCCTATGGTTGGAATGATTACTGGGACGATGTTCTGGTGCGACATTTCCCTGCAAACGAACGTCTTGTCCCTGCTCGCGTCATCGCGCAGTTCTCCCACTCTTACAACATCATGACCGAAGCCGGTGAACATAACGCCGTCGTCACGGGCAAGTTCGAATACAACGCCGCCATGCGCGGGGACTTCCCGGCCGTCGGCGACTGGGTGCTCGCAGAACCGCTCCCGAACGAGCGTCGCTCCGTCATTCACGCCGTTTTACCCCGACGCACCGCCATGGTGCGCAAAGTCGCGGGCAACGTCGTTGAAGACCAGATCATCGGCGCCAATCTGGATGTCCTTTTTATCGTCAATGCACTTAACCAAGACTTTAACTTGCGCAAAATCGAGCGTTACTTGATCGCGGCATGGGAAAGCGGGGCTCAACCGGTCGTGCTGCTGACGAAAGCCGATCTTTGCGACGATCCGGATGTTTTCATCTCCGAAGTTGAAAACATCGCGCCAGGCGTCCCTGTCCACGCAGTCAGCGCGATTAGAAATCAAGGCAAAGAGAGCTTGGCCCCCTTCATGCGTCCGGGAACGACAATCGGCGTCACCGGCTCTTCCGGCGTCGGCAAGTCCACGCTGCTGAACTGGTTCGCCGGCGACGACCGCCAGGAAACGCAAGGCATCCGCGAAGACGACGCACGAGGTCGCCATACGACAACGCATCGCGAGCTGTTTCTGCTCAGCGATGGCGCGCTCATGATGGATACGCCCGGTATGCGGGAGCTTCAGCTATGGGAAGCGAACGAAGGCTTGCAATCTGCGTTCTCCGACATCGAAGAACTGGCACTGTTATGCCGTTACCGGGATTGCCGTCACGAGAACGATACTGGATGCGAGGTGAATGCCGCCGTCGCTAACGGCGAGTTGGATGCGCAGCGTCTGGCGAACTATCACAAGACGTCGCGAGAACTGGCTCGAATCGCGCGCAAAGACAATGCCTCTGTAGCAGCGGCCGGACGCAAAGCCGCCAAGAAGAAAACCACGCAATCACGCCCAAGACAGAAAAACGCCGCTCATTGGAGCGACGATTAACCGTTATTCGAACATATAAGCGAGCAACAACGCCGCCGTGTTTACGACCGCTTCCGCATGGGTTCTTTCCATGCCGTGCGACGAGTGTACGCCCGGTCCAATAAGCGCGGCGCGGATGTTGCCGCCGCCTCGTAGCGCCGCCGATGCATCCGAGCCATAATGCGGATAAATATCAACCGCGTACGGAAGGCTCTCCCGCTTCGCAAGCTCGATCAGCTTGGACGTCATGCCGTAATCGTAAGGACCCGACGAGTCTTTCGCGCAGATCGAGACATCTTTTTCTGTCGTCGACAGATCATCACCAATCGCGCCCATATCGACGGCGATGAATTCTTCGACATCGGACGGAATGTACGAACTGCCATGTCCGACTTCTTCGTAGGTAGACAAAATCATTTTCACGTTGCGGATCGGTTGCCGCCCTTCGCGCTTCAACCATTCCATGACGCCGAATAGCGCCGCTACGCTCGCCTTATCATCCAAGTGGCGGGACTTGATCCACCCGTTCGGGATCACCCGGGTGCGAGGGTCCCAAGAGATGAAATCCCCTGGCGCGATGCCTAGCGACTCCGTCTCTTCCTTCGAAGACGTCAGTTCATCGAGACGAATTTCCATGTTCGCTTCTTCGCGCTTCAGATCGCGCATATCTGCATAGACGTGAACGGACGGCTTCGTCGACAGTACAGTTCCTTCGTAGACGCGCCCATCGCGCGTGTGGACGAGACAGTATTCGCCTTCCACCGTGTGCATAGAATAACCGCCAACCGACGTAAAGCGCAGCATGCCGTTAGGCTTCACCGAACGAACCATCGCGCCGAGCGTATCGACGTGCGCCGTCAATCCCAACGTGCCCTGCTCATTCGCGCCGTCCGCTCCAGGAATTGTAATGATGGCATTACCTTTAAGCGTCATCTCGAGCTTGAAGCCAAGCTTAGCGACCTCTTCGCGAACAAGCTCCATAATATCCATGCAGAAGCCGCTCGGACTCGGCGTCGCGAGCAGCTTCTGCAAAATATTCAACGTATAGTCCCGGTTCAATTGCGGGTTCAGCGGTGTAGTCATGCTATAATCCCCTTCTGCTTCTGTATAGGTTATCCTCTAGTCCTGCTTCACTTCGATCGTCACACTATCATAATACTGATCGTTAATGTAAACGTCCAATTTCTAAAAAGCCACCCCGAAACAGATGAATGAACTCATCTGCCGGGATGGCTTTTCATCAAAACAATTTAAGCATTAAACCGCTGGCGGTACCCACACTTGCGACATAGTTCCTCAACGACTTCACGGCGGGAAAATCCATCGTATAGCTTCGTCGCGCGCTCGCCTTCAATGATATCGCCAAATTGCTGTTGATGAATGTTACCGAGGTTAATGACGCCTTCTCCGTCGAGGCAGCACGGAATGACCGTTCCGTCCACGAGTACGCCCGCCTGATTGCGAAGCGCATGGCAGAAGCCTTTGCTAAGGTCTTCTTCCTCTTTCAAGTCCGGCCATTTAAACTCTTCCTCGTGATTCAAATAAATCCTTTCAGCGAGCTTGATGCCCTTGCCTCTGACAAAACGCTCCTCGATCCGGTAATCGAGCCCGAACGCCTCTTCGAGTTGGCCGAGAATTTCCCGGTTGCGGTCGTTCTGCACGTTCGTCTCGTTGTCCTGCGTCAAATTCCACAACCGGAATGAGATGCGGATGTCGGACGTGGCTACTGCCTCCTTGGCGAAATCAACGACGCTCCGCACGTACCCTTCCTTATCTACGGACCCTTCGTGGCCGTCGAAGCTGTGCAGCGAGAAGTTGATTTGCCGGAGCGCGGGTTTGCGAATGATTTTCGGTCCGGCCTTGTGCAGCAACGTTCCGTTCGTCGTCAAGTTGACCTTGAACCCTCTCTCGTGGCTCAGATCGAGCAGCTCGTCGATTTTCGGATGGAGCAACGGCTCTCCCTTGACGTGAAAATAAATGTGGTCTGCATGGCCTTTGATCTGATCGAGCGTATGCGTGAAGGCGTCGACTTTAATGAAGTTCGCCTGTCGTTTGGTCGGCGGGCAGAAACTGCAAGCCAAGTTGCAGATGCTCGTAATCTCGATATAAAATTTCTTGAATGTTCTCAAGTTCGATACTCCATTCCGCGCGTTGCCTATTGAATGATTCTTTATTATAACATAACGGATACGGCGGGAATTAGCTTTTGTCCTCATAGAAGACGTGTTTCGCAGAGAGCGTCCCGTTCACGATGTGGAATATGCCAAAAGAATACCGTTCCTGCCTGCGTTTGTCGGTCGGGGAACCTGGGTTAAAGATAAGCGCGCCGCCATTCGTAGGCTTCTTCAGTACGGGAATATGCGAATGCCCGTAGACGATCGCATCCAGCTTCTCTCCTTTGAAAAAAGAAATCGCATGCGCTTCCGTCGCCGCTCTCTTCAGCTCGCCGTGCCCGTGCGCGATACCGATTCGGCAACCGTCAAGCGAGACGATTCTACTCGGACCAAATCGCTTCACGATATCGCTGCCGTCATTATTGCCTGCAACGCCATAAGTTGGCGCGAATGCGGACAGTTCCTCGAATACAGACAGCTTAGTCCAATCGCCTGCATGTAAAATCGCATCCGCATCTTTTAATTCCCGCAGCAACCTGTCTGGCAGCTTCTTGTTCATTCTAGGCATATGCGTATCGGACACAACGACCACTTTCATAGCTCAGCACCCCGATTCGGGTTTCAATTATAGCTTCATCATAGAGTTTAGCAACAGTGGAGGCAACGCCTCAACGATTTCTTTTACTGGGAAGCGTAACCATTTACGATTTCAAACGTTATAGTTTAAGGAGCAAAGGAGGAATACCTCGATGTCCAAACTAAACTATGCACAAGTCTTTATCCGAAGAACGATAATCGTCCTGCTCGGTTTCATGCTCATTATGCATTTTTCCGATCAATGGAAGAACGACCGTCGCGGCATCAACGCACCCTTATCGGAACTTAAAGGAGACGGTCCGGTGACTAAAATCAAGGTCGGGCGGTCGTTCAACGTCGATGAGGACACGTTCACGGTTGATGAAGTTTACCTCTCTTCCCAAACCGTGCTGATCACCTATTCTTATCGATCCCGCAGCATATCGAAATGGTCCTTCCCTGCGATGAGTCTGAAGCTGATAATGCCGGCCGGACGGCAGTGGAGTCCAGGCGGAGGAGGCAGCAGCGGAATGAACGATGGGCAACGCGGTTATATCACATTCGACCATACTGGTGCCCTCCCTTCGACTGCGAAACTCGTTTATGACTTGTACGATCGCCACGCCGAACTTGAGCTGCCGCTAACGAAGGCAGGTGAATCGAAATGAGAAGGAAAACCATATGGACGGTCGCAGAGTGGTTGCTTGTTGCCGTTCTGTTGTTGTTGCTGGTGCAGGAAAGAATGCTGCCGATCGGGAGCTTGAGCGCCGAGGAAGCTTTCCGCGATTCGGAGAAGTCTTTCCATTACGGCCCATCGGAAATCATACGGAAAATCAACGAACCCGACACTCGCAATCAGGTAGTCTTTCTGAGCAGGTACAAGGATTGGTTCTCCGCTCCTTCCGTCGTAAAAAGAGCAACGGGATGGGGCCCAGGAAACGGAAGCGTAGGCGGTATGAAAATCGATCCCAATAAACCGCTCAGCTACAGTTGGGAAGGAAACTCCGGCGGAAGTTCCATGATGCGGTACAAATTTTTCGGTTATGTGCCCGACGACAGAATCTCAACAGTGGAACTATTGAAGACAGATTCCGTAACAGGCAAAAAAGCCCCTCTCCGCGAATCGCTGCTACATGATAGAATGTTTATATTCCTTTGGCAAGATAAGAATGGACACAGGGAATGGGAAGCGATTCGCGGCTTGGACAGCAACGGCCAAGTCATTTTCGAAGAAAAACTGAACTAACCTCGTTATCGCAACTTGAAAGGAGCTTGATTCGCAATGAATCACCAACCGACGCAAGCGGAATACAACGAACATTTTCACGGCTATGTGAAGCTTGTTCCGCAAGGGGATATCCGGGAGACACTCTCGAGATCTTTGACGAGCACGCTCGGTACCCTCTCTCCGTTAACCGAAGCGCAAGCAGGCTTACGTTACGCACCGGACAAGTGGAGCATTAAAGAAGTGCTCGGGCATATTACGGACAACGAGCGAATTATGGCGTACCGATTGCTCCGAATTGCGCGTGGAGACCGCACTCCGCTGTCCGGCTACGACCAGGACGTATTGGTGCCGGGCGCGAACTTCGACGAATGCCCGTTCGGTTTGCTGCTCGAAGATTATACGCTCGTTCGCAAGTCGACGTTAACGCTGCTCCAGAGCCTTTCCGAGGAAGCCTGGTCCAGAAGCGGCATTGTCAACGGGAACGAGTCGACCGCAAGAGCTTGGGCGTACATTATCGCCGGTCATGAAATACACCACATGAATGTGTTGGCAGAAAGATATTTGGCAGCCATACGTTAATACGCAAAAAGAAGACCGATATCCCTTTCGCTCAGGGGCATTGGTCTTCTTGTTTTATGGGGTATCAAAAGCTTCCGCGATCAACCGGTACGACTCGACCCGCTTACTGAAATCGTGAATATGCGAGACGATCATCAGCTCGTCCAGATGCATGCGATCAGCGTACCGCTTCAACCCTTCCTTCACCTGGCCCGGCGTGCCGACGAACCGCCTCGTTCTCATCTGCTCGATCAACTGTCGTTCCATCGGCGAATACGGATAATCGACCGCCGTCTGCACCGACGGTAAATATCCAAGCTCATGTCCACTCAGCAGCTTCAAGAAAAACAGCTCGTTGCTCTTGGCGAGCTGCTTCGCTTCCTCGGCCGTCCCGGCGCAGATCGCCATGACGGCGGCCAGCGCCCTCGGCTGCGGCTCATGCGCCGAAGGTTTGAAATACGCGTGATACAGATGAAGCGGTTCATCGCCTGCCGCACCGAAAAACTGAGCGAAAGCGTAGGCCCTCCCCTGCTGGGCGGCGATTCGGGCCGATCCGTCGCTTGAGCCGAGCAACCATAGCTCCGGCGTTGCTTCCGTCTCCGGATAGGCGCGAAGGTTCGCAAACCGATGGTCCGGAGGCAGGTCTTCGTGCAAGTATCCGCTCAAGTCAGCCACTTGTTGAGGGTACAGATCGATGTCCATCTGTTTATGCTCTTGTAAGGCGCGGGTCGACAACGGGAATCCGCCCGGCGCGCGACCGAGGCCCACATCGATCCGTCCTGGGTACAGCGCTTCGAGCAGTTTGAAGTTTTCCGCGACTTTATAAGCGCTGTAATGAGGTAGCATGATACCGCCCGATCCGACCCGAATGCGCTGCGTATTCGCCGCAATATGGGCGATAAGAACCTCCGGGCTGGACGAAGCGAGCGCCCTGGAGCCGTGATGTTCGGACAGCCAGTATCGATGATAACCGAGCGCCTCCGTCGCTTGAGCAAGCGCGACTGTTTCGCGAAGGGCGTCGCTTACGGTTCTGCCTTCGTTGACGTGCGAATGGTCGAGCACACTAAGTTTCATCGCAGGGAAGCCTCCTCTCCAGGTAACCAGTATAAAAAACTACGGCGGCTCAACGAACAAACAATCATGTATGTCCTCCGACGGACTGCTCCGCGCACCGACTTGTACGAAATTTCGAACAACCGCCTGCCGAAGGACTGCCTCGCGCACCTCTTTGTACGAAATTTCGCACAAACACCCGCCGACGGACTGCCTCGCGCATTGCTTTGTACGAAATTTCGAACAAAATTCTGCCGACAAACTACCTCGTGCACCGCTCTGTACGAAATTTCGCACAAACGCCCTCCGACGGACTACTGCGCGCACCGCTTTGTGCGAAATTTCGCACAAACGTTTGCCGACGGACCACCTCGCGCACCGACTTGTACGAAATTTCGCTCATACGCCGTTTGTTCGTCGATTGCGCGACCGTAGTAAAAAAAGCCCGCATTACGCGGGCTTCGGTTTGAGTTTAGCGCTTGTTAAACACGTCCGTCAATACAGGAACGATCTGCGACTTACGGGATACGACGCCTTTCAGAACAGCCGTATTGTTGGAAAGCTTGACGTTATATGCAGCTTCGACGGCGTCGGTAGCGCGTCCGAGCGCAAGGCCGACGGAGTCGTTGTTCAAGATATCAGTGACGACAAACAGGAACAGGTCGAGGCCCTTCTCGTTGATGATGTTCGTCAGCGCATCTTCGATCTCCGCTTGCTTGGACAGCACGTCGTTCACGTCGACTGCGTTTACTTGCGCGATTTCGACTTTCGCGGAACCCATAGAGAATTCTTTCGCATCGAGAGAGATCAGTTGTGCGATCGTCTTGTCGCTCAAATCCGCTCCCGCTTTCAGCATGTTAAGGCCGTAGACGTCCGCGTCCACGCCGGCGATCTCGGCAAGTTCGCGAGCCGCTGCAACGTCTTGCGCCGTGCAAGTCGGGGACTTGAACAGCAGCGAATCGGAGACGATCGCCGAAAGCATCAAACCGGCGATGTTCTTTGGCACCGATTTTCCGTGTTCTTTATACAATTTGAGCAAGATCGTCGCCGTGCAGCCGACTGGCTCGGCGCGGTAGTACAAAGGCGCGCTCGTCTCAAAGTTCGCGATGCGGTGGTGATCGATGACTTCCAGAACTGTCACTTGATCGATATCGGACACGCTTTGTTGACGTTCGTTATGATCGACAAGAATGACGCCTTTCGTTTCGTTCGCAACCGTCTCGACAAGGCGTGGCGCCTCGAAGCCGAATTGGGTAAGCGCGTACTGCGTTTCGCCGCTGACAGCGCCGAGACGAACCGCTTCCACTTGTTCTCCGAGTTGCGTTTTCAAGTCCGCGTAAGCGATAGCCGAACAAATCGTATCCGTATCCGGATTTTTATGGCCGAAAATCAATACTTTGCTCATGATCTTGCTCCTCATCTATTATATTGGCAAGCAAAAGTATACCTCAAACAGAGTTCCAAGATCAAGGAAATCAACATTTATTCCGATAGGCTTACGTGAATTGGAAGAGCGCCTTCGAGTTCCAACAGTTGCCTTTTCATCGACAGCCCTCCACGATACCCGGTTAACGATCCATTCTTGCCTATTATGCGATGACATGGCGCGAGGATAAGAACCGGATTCTGCCCAATCGCCGTACCAACGGCTCGCGAAGCCTGCGGCTTGCCAAGCGCGGAAGCAATATCCGCATAACTCGCTATCTGTCCATACGGGATGCGGTTCATCGCCTCCCAGACGTCGCGTTGAAACGCCGTCCCGCGAAGAGCAAATCTTTTCGTGAAGCTCTTTCTCTGTCCAGCGAAATATTCAAGCAGTTCCGTCGCATAAGCGGCAACAGCTTCAGGCTTTTCCTGCAAGATGACGTCTTTGCCATAACTTCGTTTCGCCCAATTGCCGAACTCGTCCCATGGCTCATCCCACCCGCCGACGTATACAAGCCCCTCTTCTTCCGTCGCCGCGACGACCAGTTTTTTGCCGCCCTCTTCTGTATAAGACCAATCTACCACGTATTCCGTCTGCTCTAGTTTCATTTTATTCATCCTCCTTTATTGGCACGCTCGTCGGTATTCCGTTTGGTTTTGCGAAAATGTGAAGGCGTCATTCCCGCATGAGATGCGAACTGTGTTGAGAAATGCGCGGCGTTGCCAATGCCGACCGCCAGCCCGACTTCCGAGACGGACAGGTTTGTACCTGCGAGCAATTCCTTCGCTTTCTCGATACGCACAATTGTCACGTATTCCGCAGGTGAGACGCCTTTCAGTTTTTTGAACATGCGTTGCAGATGAAACGGACTAGCGTGAAAACGATCCGACAGCGAAGTCAGCGTCAGCGGTTCTGCATACTTCTTTTCAATCTCGTCGGCAATGAGGGCAACCCACTCTTCCGTCGGCATTCTCCCTCCGTCCGGCTTGCACCTTTTGCACGGTCTGAACTGCTCGGCAGCCGCCTGCTCGCCGTTCGCGAACACCTTCACATTTGCTCTTGAAGGAACGCGCGACTTGCACGAAGGGCGGCAGTAAATGCCGGTCGTCTTCACCGCATAATAAAACTTGCCATCATAACTAGCATCGCATAACACAATCGCCCGCCACATCTCGTCGCTTATGATGTCATTGTCCATCACTTTGACCATGTCGCATCACCTCTTGCCACTTAGTATAACGTGTCTGTCGTAATCGTGTTAGCTATTTTGAATGAAAACGCAAGATTACCAAAGAAGTTCGATTCGGGGTATGGTACAACTAAATAAGAGATTGCATGCTAGACAAGCAAATGAGACAAAGGGGATGCTTGATATGGTTAGTCCGTTGAAAATAACAGTACCGCAGGAGTTTGATTTCGGAGCAAATTTGCATTACTTGTCCCGTTCGCCGGACGAAAGCTTATATCGTATCCAAGACGGGAAGTTGTACAAGGCCTTCGTGTCGCAAGGAAAGCCCCGTCTGTTCGAAGTGAGAGGTGATATGCCGGGCGTTCTGCTCGTCCGATCGCTGGATGAAGAAGAGTGGCCGGCCGATACGTCCGAAGAAATTAAAGAGTATGTGAAAGAATGGTTTGATCTTGGCCTGGACCTGGCCCCGTTCTATTCGATGGCGAGTGGCGACCCGGTTTTAAGTGATGTCGTAAAGCGGCTGTACGGCTTGCGCAACATGGGCATTCCGGACCTGTTCGAGGCTTTATGTTGGGGCATTATCGGCCAGCAAATCACTTTATCGTTCGCCTATACGTTAAAGCGCAGGTTTGTAGAGACATACGGTACGCTAGTATCAAGTCAAGGCGTGGAAGTCTGGCTGTTTCCGACGCCGGAACGAATCGCAGAACTTGATGTCGCCGAATTGGCAGCGCTGAAGCTAACCGGGCGTAAAGCTGAATATTTGATCGGTGTCGCCCGCTTGATCGTTGACGGCTCGATCGGCAAACATTCACTGCTTGCATCAGATAGCTTCAAAACGGCGGAGAAAAGTCTCGTCGCCATTCGCGGAATCGGTCCGTGGACAGCGAATTACGTGCTGATGCGCTGCCTCCGTTATCCGTCCGCCTTCCCGATCGACGATGTCGGCTTGCACAATGCCATCAAAGCCGTGCTAGGCATGGACGAAAAACCGACCGTAGCCCGTATTCGGGAGCTGGCGGTCGGTTGGGAAGGGTGGGAGGCCTATGCGACTTTCTACTTGTGGCGAGTGCTTTACTAGAAGATGTTCAAAAAGCCCGATTTTGATCACGATGTAGCTCGGGGAGCTTTTCGACGTCGAATCTTGAATGTAGCACGGGACTTCCGGTTCTCACGTAGGTTTGCCTACGCTCCGATCCTCATTCCCGTGCATCATCCAACCTTCTCGGTGCTGAAAACCGAACTTTTTGAACTTGATCTGAACTGAAGCAGTTCCAAAAGCCCGATTTTGATCACGAAGCGAACCGCTTACTCCAGTTCAGCCAGATAACGGCCGTAACCTTCCTCCTCCAGCTTCTCCTTCGGGATGAAGCGGAGCGAAGCAGAGTTGATGCAATAGCGAAGACCGCCTCGATCTTGCGGTCCGTCGTCGAATACGTGGCCGAGATGCGAATCCGCTTCGCGGCTGCGCACTTCCACGCGGAACATGCCGTGCGAGAAGTCCTGGTGCTCCTGGATGCTGCCGCCGTGCAGCGGCTTCGTGAAGCTCGGCCAGCCGCACCCCGAATCGAACTTGTCACGGGAGCTGAACAGCGGCTCGCCGGAAACGATATCGACGTACAGCCCTTCGCCCTTGAAGTCGTGGAACTCATTGCGGAAAGGCGGTTCCGTCGCACTGTTCTGGGTCACTTCGAACTGCATCGGCGTTAGCCGCTTGCGCAGTTCTTCCTTGTCTTTCGCCGTGTTCCAATGCCGTTCGATAAACGCGTCCCTCCCCGAGCCTTGACGGTAATATTTGTAACGCAGCGGATTTTTGTGATGATAGTCCTGATGATACTCTTCCGCTGGATAGAACGTAGAAGCCGGAACGATCTCTACTGCGATCGGCTTGTCACCGAAACGACCGCTTTCCTGCAACGCCGCTTTGGAAGCCTCGGCTTCCTTGCGCTGATCTTCATTATGGTAGAAAATCGCCGGCCGGTAAGATGAACCGCGATCGTGGAATTGTCCGCCTGCGTCCGTCGGATCGACGGATTTCCAATAAATATCAAGGAGCTTGCGATAAGGAAACAAGCCGGGATCAAACATAATCTGCACCGCCTCCGCATGCCCCGTCGTTTCGGAACACACTTCTTCGTATGTCGGATTTTCCGTGTGACCTCCCGTATACCCCGATACGACGCCAAGTATGCCTGGCATCTCCTCGAACGGCGTGACCATACACCAGAAACAACCGCCCGCGAAAGTCGCAAGCTGCGACGAATGAGAATCGGCCATCATTAATCTCCTCCCATGTGCGCCTAATAACGCTGCTATCGCTATTGTAATGCATTCCCGCCTCCATACCAAATTCGTCCGATTTTCTTTGTCGAAAATGCGTTGCGGAATGCAATTATCGTATATGATAACTCTATAAGCATAACTGAGTCTGCGACCGACAGGAGGGTTCCCATGAGCTTTAGCGAGAAGGAATGGAGATGCTCCGACGGCACGACGATGTACGCCTGCGAATGGCTTCCGGAAAATGCAACAGACGTTCCCGCCGTCATTGGGCTCGTTCACGGCATGGGCGAGCATATGGGGCGTTATGCGCATGTTGCCGAGATGTTGACCGCTGCCGGTTACGCCGTGCTCGGGTTCGACCAGAGAGGCCACGGCCACACGGTCGGCAAGCGCGGTCACGTCCCTCATTATGAAGCTTTGCTCGAAGGCGTCGACAAGCTGCTTGCGGAAGCTCGTTCCCGTTACCCCGATGTACCGGTATTCCTGTACGGCCATAGCATGGGCGGCAACGTCACGCTTAATTACTTGCTTCGCCGCAAGCCGGACATCGCGGGAGCGGTCGTATCCGGGCCATGGCTGAAGCTGGCGTTTAAGCCCCCATCGCTCCAAGCTGTAATTGGCAAAGTCATCGAGAAAGTGTATCCGAGCTACTCGAACAACAGGCCGATCAATGCCGCTAACCTGACTACGGATCCGATCATGGTTGAACGATACGTGACAGACAAACTCGGTCACGGCCATATTACCGCGCGGTTTTTCTTCGGCGTGCAAGCTGCCGGGTTGTGGGCGCTCGACCATGCGAATGAACTTTCCGTGCCGATTCTCCTCATGCATGGCGGAGACGACAAAGTCACTTCGCTTCCGGCAAGCAAACGCTTCGCCGAGGCGGCACCGCCTGCGCTTGTCACGTGGCGAGAATGGCCGAGCTACAAGCATGAACTCCATAACGAGATCGGACGCGAGGACGTATTCGAAGTCGTGCGCGACTGGCTCGCCCGACGACTGGAAACATAAAGGGAGGCTCTTTACGGGAAAGAGCCTCCCACTATGCCTTATTCCGAATTACGACTCGCTTACCATCGTGTTCGTCAGAGCGCCAAGCTTCTCGATTTCAATCGTCACGACGTCTCCCGGCTTCAAGTACACCTGCTGTTCGACCGGCTTGCCTAGCACGACGCCTTCCGGCGTGCCAGTTATAATGATGTCTCCCGGCACAAGCGTCATATGCTGTGACACGTAGCTGACGATTTGTGCGCAGGAGAAGATCATGTCGGACGTATTCGAGAGCTGACGGACTTCTCCGTTTACCGTGCACTTGATGGACAGCTGGTTCGGATCGCCGACTTCGTCCGCTGTGACGAGATAAGGGCCAAGCGGAGAGAACTTGTCGCAGCACTTGCCCGCCATCCATTGAGGTGTCCGCAATTGCAAATCGCGGGCGGACAAGTCATTGACGTTGCAGTAGCCGAACACATGGGATAACGCATCGGCTTCGCTGACGTACTTGGCTTTCTTGCCGATGACGACAACAAGCTCCGCTTCGTAATCGACTTTGGAGGATACGTGCGGCAACGGTATCTCCTCCAGATGCCCAGCTAACGTATTGTTGAACTTGTTGAACAGAATCGGATATTCAGGCAACGGAGAGTTCGTCTCTTCCGCGTGTTTACGATAATTCAGGCCGACGCAAATGATTTTGTTCGGATGCGTCACACACGGACCGAGCGTAAGCGCCGCTTGCTCGCGGATATAGGACAAATAACGGGAAGATTGACGCGTGCTGCTAACGAAAGCGGTCAACGCAGCGATTGCCGTATCCCCGCCATCAATGACTTCCTGGACCGTCACCGGGACGTTACTCGCCCCCTCCTGTCGCACCGCATTCTCGATATCCAACACGCCTTCTTCCAGGCTAACCCCGAGCCGATAACGACCCTCTTCGATGATTGTGAGCAACTTCATATGCCGATCTCCTCTCTGCTATGCGTCTTTCCCGAATACGGCGCCACCGTCGATATATAGCGGCGAGCCCATCATAAATTTCGATTCGTCCGATGCAAGGAACAGCGCTGCCTGCGCGACATCTTCCGGCCGGCCAAGCTCGCCGCTTAATTGCCGTTTCTTGATCGATGCGATAGCCGCTTCCGGATCGTCATAAGAATTTTTCAAATAATTTTCTACGAATGGCGTAAAAATCGTGCCCGGAAGGAGGGCGTTAACTCTAATTCCGTATGATGCATAATCGACCTGCATCGACTTCGTCAGTGCAAGCACCGCGCCTTTAGTAGCAGCATAAGACGCACGTCTCGCGAGTCCAATCTCCGCTACGCACGACGACATGTTAATGATGACGCCCGATTTGCTTGCCATCATCGATGGCAAAACATATTTGCTCGGCAAGTAAACACCGCGAATATTCACGTTCATGACTCGGTCCCACGCGTCCGGCTCGACTTCGTGTAATGCGCCAACGCCGCTGATACCGGCGTTATTGAACAGAACGTCGATCTTCCCGTACTTCTCGAGCGCAGCTTCCACCATCGCCTTCGCCGATTCGGCATTCGTGACGTCCGCATACAGGAAGGTCGCCTCCCCGCCTGCTTCGATGATTTCGGTTACCGTTTCTTCGCCTTTGGCTTTGTCCACGTCATTTACGATAACCGTCGCGCCTTCCCTAGCGAACAATTGCGCCGAGCACTTGCCAATGCCCGAACCCGCACCTGTAATCATGATAACTTTCCCTTGCAGTCTCATGGCGAGATCTCCTTTCGAATAAAAGCTTTCATTCGGTTTTATATAATAAACTTAGTTCCATATAATAAATATTACAACTTTGAAGCCGGTTGGGCAAGATGCAAATACGCCATCGGCGTCCGAAAGACATCGATGGCGTATGGAGGTAACAATTTTGTATTTAATTAGCTACGAAAGTCGAGCGGCTAGCGCTTTCAGTTCCTGCAGCACGAGCTCCTTTTTCGTTTCCCAGCGGTGTTTGAGCATCGAACAACTCACGGCTGCGACAGCTTGCCCGCCTCGAATGATCGGCATTGCGATACAGCAAATCCCTTGCACCGCTTCTTCATTGTCTTCGCCGACTCCCGCCTCTCGTACTTGATGCAACGCTTCTATGAGCATAGATAAATTCGAAATCGTATTGGGCGTAGCGAGTTGAAAAGACACTGAAGAATATAATCCCTTTATCTTCTCGTCCGTCAAAAACGACAATAACACTTTACCGAGTGCAGTCGTATGCGCGGGTAATCTCATGCCTGGTTCTGTCGTTAACCGGACTAACCCCGGGAATTCTTCCTTCGCGAGGTAAAGCACATCGCTCCCGACAAGCTCCGCGAGTTGGATCGACTCTTCGACGGCAGCAGCCGTGCCGGGAGCCTCCAACCGAAATGAAGCGATCAAATTGTGTTCCTTGAAATATCCGCCCGCAAACGTGCCAAGACCCGGACCAATTCGGAACGTATCGTCTTTATCCTTGCGAATCCAATTTAATTTCTCAAGTGTATTCAGTAAGGAAAATAGGGAGCTCTTGTTAATGCCGGTTCGCTTCGACAAGTCGATCAATCTCAGCTTTCCTGGCTCGCGGGCAATGTCCGCCAGCACGGCATCTGCCTTCTCGATCGCGGGCACCCAATATTTATTGTCCATCCTTCGGCCTCCGTACGGTTTATCGGAATAAACTCGGTTCGATATCTACGCCAATTATAACAGGCGGCAGTTCATTCCGACACCCGAAAGCTTTCGGGATGAGCTCAATCGCGAATAACTCTGAACAGTTAAGAACGTGTGACTTTGTAGAAAGATTGCAGCAGTGGCACAAGGCCAAGCGGATTCTTTCTCAACTCTTTGGCGCTGAAGAAAATGTCCCCTTTAACTTCGAAATATTGGCGGTTATAGACGAGTTGATCAATGATTTCCTGCGCCGCGTTCCATCCCGCCTCCGTCGTGCCGAGCTTGTATGGCGCATGGCCGATATACAGCTTAACGTCCGTGCCGCGCACTTCGTTCGCCCACCAATCGACCAACGTGTCGTATTTGGCTGCCTTGAACGATAGACTCCAGTAAATTTGCGGAACGACGTAATCGACCCATCCTTGGCGAATCCACGTTCGGACATCGGCGCTCATGCTGTCGTATGCGGTTACGCCAGCCGTCGTGTTCGAGCCTGTCGGGTCTTGGGCTTGGTTCCGCCAAACGCCGAACGGGCTGATACCGAACTGAACGCCAGGCTTCGTTTTATGAATCGCCTGATCGAGATCGCGTACAAAGGCGTTAATGTTGTCGCGCCTCCACTCTTCTTTCGTCGTAATGCCCCCGGCATTATACGACGCAAAAGTCTCATCGTCAGGGAACACGCCATCCGAAGGATAGAAATAATCGTCCAGGTGCACGCCGTCGATTTCGTAGCCTTTTACCGTTTCCATAATGGCGTCGATGATATGCTGACGCGCTTCCGGAATGCCCGGATTGATGTACATTTTCGGGCTTTCCGCCTTGCCCGTCTTAACGATCCACTCCGGATGCTGAACAGCCACATGGCTCGAAGCAAGCGTCTCGACCGTCTCCCCGGTATTCGCGCGGAACGGATTAAACCACGCATGGAAAGCCATACCCCGCCGATGCGTCTCTTGAATCATAAACGCAAGCGGATCATAATCCGGCGCCAGACCTTGCGTACCCGTCAAATATTTGGACCATGGCGCGTATTGGGACGGGTACAAGCTGTCGGCAGCCGATCTTACTTGTACGAATACCGCGTTAATCCCCATCGCCTGAAGCTCGTCGAGCATTTGCCCATACTCTTGCTGCTGTCGAGCGGAATCCCCGTAAGATGCTTTCGAAGGCCAGTCCAGATTATACACCGTCGACACCCACGCTCCTTTGAGCGTGTCGTCCGCCAGTCCTTCCGGAGACTGCAGCTTGATCGTCTGCGCAGACTGATACCATGTCACAACAACTTTAAGCTGATCGCTGACGAAACGAAGAGGCACCATCGTTCTCCCGTTCACCAACTGAACAGAATAGTTAAGCGCCACTTTCTCGCCGTTCACGGTTGCATACTTCTGCCCGGCTTTCAACTCAATCGTCGTGCCGGATTTCTTGATCGTTGCCGTCTTTGTTTTGGGCGTCCATGAGACGGATGCTTTCAAATTCTGCCCGATGACACTGATGGGCACCATCGTCACGTTGACTTTGGGTACGATGTAAGGAGGGACGTCTGTTACGATCTTCTTCCCGTCCAAATAAATCGTAATAACTGATGGCGTGGCGGCATTAGCCTCCGAGACGCCGACCGAGGCGAGATAGATAACGAAAGATAGCAAAAGAAAAGTTGTCCGATATAAAGCCCGTGTCAATAATAAAACCTCCAAGGTCTAATCCTGGCGCATGAAGCGCTGCATGGAGTTAGACGCCTTGGAGGCGGATAGGTTGCTGAAATAAGCGAAGTTGGGACTAAAGCCTTACGGTATAGATTCGCTTAAGGAATGAATTGCTGCGTGATCTTCACGATCTTGCCATTCTCGACTTCAAGATGGTACGGATAGTCTTTCATATTCATATCGGTATCGTCCGCAAACAGAGAAACAAACTTGTTCAGATCGATTTTCTCATTCCAGTTCGTTGTCGCTTCTTCGACGTTACCGGTGCGATTGTAAATTTGCATGAGGACTTCGGCATTCGGCGATACGGGCAGCTTCGTAATCGCGTTGTCGTCGTTGACGATGTAGTAGCCGTCCGGCACTTCAGTCAGCCCCGAGTCTGGCTCCCGTTCAAGAAACATTTTGTTCGCTTCTTCGCCTTCGTACCAGGAGATATAATCGGCGTCGATGTACAGCGTGCCGTTTTCCGTGTAGATGCGATCGATGTAAGCGACATGCGTGTCCGGCGATTTCGGCACCGGCGTGTAATCTTGCGTGTTCGCTTGAATAAAGCCGAGTGACATAAACCCGAACAATACGGCGGTGAAGCTGATCAGTAATTTGTTCCACATGACGGGAGTCACTCCTTCTAAGGGGCGGCCTTGCGTGCCGCATATTGCTTATACTTATTAGACGGAGTTCCCCCGGATAAAGTTTCACCGTCAACAAAGAAAAAATTAATTTTTTCTCATTAGAGTTTATTCAAATGCACGACGTTCCGGCCAGCTTCTTTGCAGCTTACGCAGAAAAATAATTTGCCCGATATGGTACGCGTCATGGTCGATCAATTGCTGCAGCCATAAGCCGACTTCACGATGAGGAAGCTTCATATCCAATCGTTCGTCCGTCATCGCTGCCAACTTCTCTCGCAACCCAAGATGAACTTCGCACGCACGATCGACGGAGCTCTGCCATTCAGCCTCCGTCGCTGCGGGGATGGCAAACGTATCATCGTTGGTCACATCGGACGGGTAATCTTGCTCTTCTCCCGTTAATCGCTTAAGCAAACGTTCCTTGTAATAAACGAGATGCTGCAGCGTTTCCCAAATCGTGTTGACATGGCCGCCTTCCGGTCTCCATGACGCTTGCTCCGCCGTGACATTCTTCAAGGCGTCGACTAGCGGCGGATACCAATCTTCCTTATCATATGCGGCATCCCAGCCGATCAGGAGCCCTTGTTGATTCATCATTTTGTGTTTCCTCCCCGATAGGTTGTGTAACTATTTAAATTATATTTGGTGGTTACAACAAAAATTGTAGCATCGTTCGCCACATTGTTCAAGTAACTAGCTAAATATCACTTAAACTGTTACAATAAAACGAATTCGAAGGAGGCTGCCGCATCATGCTTTGGGACGATTTTCTGAATTCTGTGCATCGCGACTGGCGAGGAGACGGAACCGCCACGGACAAGCTTGACGACGAGGCTTGGCTGCGCGAGTGGTTCGCATCCGAACGCTTGAACCCCGAACGACTGCCGAACGGGAAGGAAATGGCTTCTTTGAAAAGACTGCGCGAACTACTGCAGCGCATGGCTGAAGTATTCGCGGGCGGCCACTTTCCGTCCGACGCCGATGTCGACGGGCTCAACGCCGTTATGGTGGAAAGCCCCGTTATCCGCCAACTGACGTCCAACGGGAACGGCTACAAACTGGTCTATACAGCCGCCGTCCGCGAATGGCGAAGCATTGAAGCCATCATTGCCGCATCGTTCGCTGAGACGATGGCCGAAGGCGATCCTTCCCGAATTCGCATATGCGACAACCCGAATTGTCGCTGGGTATACCACGACGACACGCGCAACCGGTCCAAACGGTACTGCGACGACAAACTATGCGGCAACTTGATGAAAGTACGCCGTTTCCGCGCAAGGCAAAAAGCCGAGCAAGACGCTCCCCGCTCAGGGGAATAACGTCTGCCCGGCTCTTTCGTTCCGGCAGCTGAAACCGCTCATTTCTGCGGCGTCGTCCAGTAATAAGATAAATACGTCGTTTCCAGACGGAACCCTCGCTTCTCATATAGATGGCGGGCTCTCGCGTTATCGTTTGCCGTCTCCAGCGCGATTCCCTTCGCCTCTGTCGCCTTCGCGTATTGCTCCGCCGCTTGCATAAGCAAATGCGACACGCCTTGTCCCCGACAGCTTTCTTCGATGAACAGATCGTTCAGCACGAACGATTCCTGCATGGAGATCGACGAGAACGTCGGGTATAGCTGAGTAAAACCGACAAGCTGCCCGCTCACGCGTTCGCGCGCCGCGAATAGAATCGATTGTCGATGGACCAGCCGATCCCTCAGAAACCGCCTCGCGCCGTCCTCATCCGATCGTTGCCCATAAAATTGCCTATAGCCGTTGAACAAGGCGGCCAGTTCATTCAAATCCGCCATCGTAGCTTGCCGCACCGTAAACTCGCTCATCCCTGTCGCTCCCTTTTCGCATAACCTTAATGTATGTTTACAAGCATAACGAAAAGAAAGTCTAAAACGAATGGATTATCCGGTTCAAGCTTTGGATAATTCGTAAATCGCCTGCAAACAGATCTCCGCGTGTTCCATCATGCCGTCGATCGGAATGTATCCGTCAGTCGAAATAATATTATAGACGTACGCGTACGACTTTCTATACGAGCTTTAACTGATTTCTCCGTCAGGATTGACGCTTTTTCAAAAAAACGATCCCGCACGGGCAACAACTGCCATGCGGGATCGTTTTTGCGGAGTGGGCGATCACCCTGTGATTAATTGATAGATCACTATTTTATCGTTATCACATCTTATGAACTCTTTTGACTTGTGGTGGTAATTGTCTATCGATATTTCTCTGTTCTCGAATTGTAGTTCACCTGTCTGCAGATTATAGACTTGAAACCCGATTTCTTGGGAGGATACGAAGAGGTAGTCGTCATAAATCAGATGACCTCGCGAGATTGGAAACTCTATTGCTATAGCCCCTGTCTCCACGTTCACCCTTCTAAAATGAAACCTAGCATCATAAGGTTCATCTTCTTCAAGCATATCTGAATTATGTCTGCCTACTAGTCCGATCTCATTTCTACTTATCCAGCACATGGGATCATTCCAGTCTTCTTTGAGCCCCCACAATTCTTTTTTGCTTACCCCGTCCTCTGATTCCCATTCATTCTCTAGCCATTGAGGAATATTCCACCCCGTAACGCACCCGACAGGATGCCACTCCCACCCGTTATCGACAATCCATCGATTGTCCGGAGAAACAAGGAGCTGTCCACGGAAGTAATCCAAGTAATGTTCAGAGCTTACCGGCTCGTAATCAATCATCTGGAATGTCGGATCAGATCGGTTAGTGAGAACTTCTCCAGTAATCGGATTGGTGATGTCCAATCGATTCCATTTCGTTCCGTGGATCAGTAAGGTCTGATCGCCGCGGGGAACAAATGCGATAGGGAAAATGGTTTGTTCGAAATGATAATCATCACGATTAAATTGCATTACGACCGTTTGGGTCCGCGATTCGATAATAATGCCGTTCCTGCCGTATGTATTAAAAACCGCAACTAATTCTGCTCTTTCGGATGCCAGAACAGAAACTTGTTGATCAAAAAGGATTGCCTCATCATCGATGCGGAACAACTCGATACAAGCTCCTGATCTCGAATTCAATTCAAGCACTCGCCTGTTTCCAGTTAGAATAAGAAAGGTATTTTCTTTATTTTTGACGGGATGAATGTCGGCAATCGTTTCATTCACTTCAATGTTTTGTTTCACAATCAACTGGAACGACTGTAGCATCATTTTTACCGTCCCCCTTTAATAGTTCAAATCTACTAAGTTTCAAGAATATTTATCCAGCATTTTTGTTAAATGATTTCGAAAGTCTTTAACATAGTTTTTCGGCTCTAGGATTTCGAGATTTGTACCGAAACTGGCCAGGAATTGAAATCCTGTGCTGTTATGCGGGACATCAATGGTTGCTAACAAATATTCAGAACTGTAGTTTTCAATACACTTTCGGCCGTAACGTTCAATAAATTGATCTTTAACGCTTGGTGAAATCAATACCTTGATAGTGACTAATTCCGGTTGATATCTGGCGTTGAGTTCTTGTTCTACAGCATTCTCTCTAGGGTCGAAAGTTTTATCGTCCATATGAAGGTTATCGATTCGCGACAATTTAAACGTTCTATAGCTCAAGCGCTGCAAACAGTATCCTCTCAAGTACCAACTAGATTCGCTGAATTGAAGCTGATACGGCTCGACGATTCGAGTCGTCACGGCACCATTCTTATCGATATAATCGAATGAAATGAACCTTCTCGTCGATATGGCATCTTGACATATCTTCAAAGTGTGTGCAATCTCAGTCCGTCCCTCCCAATCATAGAAAGACAGCTGAATGGAACTTGTCCGGGACAATGGGCTGACCATTGCCTCTATTTTTTTAATCGTCACTTCAACCTCCTCGCTAATAAGTATTTGTTCCAATCCGCTGAGCGCCGTTAATATATTCTCCAGATCGGAGTTGCTTAGAAGCCTTTTATCCACCTTGTATGCATCCATAATACCGTACCCGCCATGAACGCCGTTGATCGCGTAGATTGGGATGTTGGACAAGCTCAGCGTTTCCATATCGCGAATGATTGTTCTTTTGGAAACATCAAATAATTGCGCGAATTCTGTTGCAGCGACGACCTCTTTTTTCAGCAATATCATGATGATCGAAATCAGTCGTTCTACCTTGTCCACAAGTTTTCCTCTATTCCTCAGATTTATTATTGAAACGGTGACAAACAGTTGTCACCTTTAGTGAATTATACTCCAGATATCACAAGAAGGAGGTATTCATTTTATGGCGGCTGTTGTGTATTTGAATTTCGATGGCGTTGCAGAACAAGCGATTGAGTTTTATTCGGAGGCTTTAAGCACAAGTGAAGTGAAAAAGGTGAAATTTAACGATATTCCTCAAGATCCGAACTATCCGTTGCCGGAAAATGAGTTGAACATGATTATGGAGTCTGCTTTAGCATTCGAGGGCGGAAAGATCATGATGTCGGATGTCTTACCTTCGATGAAGAGGATCACAGGGGAAGTGGTTCACGGCAATAACGTGCTAATTTCTCTGGTCATGGATGATAAACAAAAACTGCAGGAATACTTCAACCATTTGTCCGATGGCGGCCAAGTGATCATGCCGTTAGGCGATGTGCCCTGGTCCTCTTGCTTTGGCATGCTGGTCGATAAATTTGGGGTCTCTTGGAAATTCAACAGTGACGCGGATCTTTTTCTGGACAGGGTGATTGCAAACAAGAAGTAACTCGCTAAGCAAATGGTCTTACAGTTGGAGGCCATTTGCTTATTGTGCGGCGACAATCCATTCAGAAAGGGTGCTTCCTGATATGGATCATCATTCTTTTAGAATAGATGAAGAATAATGGACGTCTTTGACGGGATGAATGTCGTCAATCCGCATGCAATATCTTTGTTACCTTCCCAATCATCTGATTAAACTTAATTGGGCCATAGACTCTACTATCGTTGCTGTTATCCACGTTGTCTCCTATTACGTAGTATTCATTTTTTGTTAGCTGAATCTTACGAGCTGTTAGATTGTCATCTCAAAAAGATTTCCCCTGCATCTCAAATACAACAATGTCTCCCTTGAGAATACCGTCAGATATAGCCGTATTCACTACCATTCTATCTCCATTGTGTATAGTAGGATTCATAGATGGCCCATCATTCGATTCCGCATAATTTACTTCATTGCATTCCTGAATCTAATGATTGAGAACTTCTTTATTGATGATGAGATTATTGAATCTCTCAGAGGGTACAATGAAGGCTTGACACTCCACACGGCTAAAGCCGTGGGATTCTTAGGTAGTTAGCGCACTCCGTTCATTTCTGCTTCATGCAACTCCCAAGTTCATGGCTGTGCCATCAGCCCATCCTAGAACAGTGCATATAGCATCCTAGGCTGACAGACTGTTACCATCTGCCACAGGTTGTCGCATGATATTGATCGCGCCAACCCGATCACGGTGCGCATGAAACCCGCATGAACACCTGTACATTCGGTCAATCGCTTTGTTTCGCTTCCCGCATATCGGGCATGTTTGCGAGGTATAGGCAGGATTTACTTCTATCACCCGAATACTTGCTAATGCCGCTTTGTATGCGATAAATCGTTGCAATTGATAGAACGACCAGTTGTGCAAGTTTTTGGCGTTTTTACGACTTGTTCTTGTCGTT